>JACRJC010000074.1 GCA_016215555.1 Rhodospirillales bacterium
CCCCACCGCAGGCCGGAGCGCTTTTTCGCGGGCAATGTGTTGCGGACCGCTTACTGTGAACCACACAGCCGCGCGCTCCGCGCCTGTTGCCCGCGAAAAATCGCTCCGGCGAAATGAGTCATTCATTCTGCAAGCTGGTATTAGCCTTCTTCCTCGTCCTTTTTGGGGGCCGGATTGTTGAAGGGGACGGGCTCGTCATCGTCGATGCCGTCCTCTTCATCATCCTCCTCATCTTCGTCGTCTTCGTCGTCATCTTCGTCGAAGTCGTCGTCGTCTTCCTCGTCATCATCTTCCTCATCGCCGCCACCTTCGACGGGTTCGGCATCGACGACGGGCTCGACGCTGGGTGAGGGCACTTCGTCACTTGTGATCGGCTCGACGGCTTCTTCCTCTGTGCTGCCTTCCACCGCCACCGTGGGACCGGCCTTGGGCAGAGCCGCATCCTCATCATGCGCCGAGGCGCCATACATCATGGGCCTGGAATCCAACAGGCCCGAGGCCTTCAATTCCTCGACGCCCGGCAGATCTTCCGTGCTTTCCAGACCGAAATGGTCGAGGAAAGCGGGCGTGGTCACCCACATCACCGGGCGGCCCGGCACTTTCTTGCGGCCCCTGGGCTTGATCCAACCGGCTTCGAACAACGTGTCCAACGTGCCCTTGGACAGGGCGACGCCGCGAATTTCCTCGACCTCGGCCCTGGTCACCGGCTGGTGGTAGGAGATGATGGCCAGAGTTTCGACGGCGGCGCGGGAAAGCCTGCGCGTTTCTGTGCCCTCGATGCGCAAGCTCGAACCCAGATCGGGGGCCGTGCGCAGCACATAGGTCTCGCCGGTCTTGAACAGATTGACGCCGCGATTGGAATATTGAGCGCGCAGGGTTTCCAGCAGTTCGGGCACATCGGCTTCGGGCGGCAGGCGAGAGGCGAAGGCCTCGATGGTCAGAGGCTCGGCGGAAGCGAAGAGCAAGGCTTCGACGATGCGCAAGGCGCGAAAGGAATCGTAGGGCTGTTCGATATTGGGCTCGAACACCGTTTCCAGATGCGTTTGCGCTTCTTCTTCCGGCTCGGCGTCATCGTCCAAGGCCTCAAGCTCGTCCAAACCCTCGTCTTCGGGGCCGGGATCGGCGATCGTTTCCAGGTCTTTGTCTTCGTTCTCGGTCATGATGTCGGTGCTTCGGAGCTAGGGGGAGCGGAAGAATTGCCGCTGCCCGGACGGATATAGATGGGTTCGAACACGCCTTCCTGGCGCATATCCAGCTTGCCCTGGCGGGTCAGTTCCAAGGTGGCGACGAAGGACGAGGCCAGGATCGAGCGGGCCAGAATGCCGTTCTTGCCCTTCAGCAAATCGCGGGGCAGGAAACTGAACAAGGTGTTCCAGCCCGGCACCCGGCCGACCAGCAGTTCCAGACGCTTCAGCGCTTCCTCGATGGCGTAAAGCTCCATCGCCTCGATGGTCATGGTCGAGGTGGTCTGGCGGCGCTTGAAGTCGGAATAGGACTTCAGCAATTCGTAGAGCGTGAGATCATAGACGATCAGGCGCTCGGGCGTGAGATCCTCGGGCGCGCCGCGCTTGAAAACGTCGATGCCCAGGCGCGGCAAAGCCATCAGGCGACGCCCCGCCTCCTGCATCGCTTCCAAACGCTGCAACTGGTAGGTCAGCGCGGCGGCCATGTCGGCGGCCGAGGGCTCCTCGCCCGAAGACGGCGGCTCGGGCAGCAGCAGGCGCGATTTCAGATAGGCCAGCCAGGCCGCCATCACCAGATAATCGGCGGCCAGTTCCAGATGGGTGTGGCTGACCTTGGCGATGAAGGCCAGATATTGGTCGGCCAGTTGCAGAATCGAAATGCGGGTCAGATCGACCTTCTGCTCGCGGGCCAGATTCAAAAGAATATCGATCGGGCCTTCATAGCCGGCGATGTCGATCACAAGGGTGGTGCCGTCAGCCTCGGGCTGGCGTTCGCCATCCTCTTCGAACAATTGGCCGTTCTCGCTCATTGAAGTCCCGTCAATTCCATCAGTCGCCCGACCAGCCAGGCGGCAGGCTCTCCCACCAGCGGCACCAGAATGTCGATATGGAAGCCCAGCACGCTGCCGAGAAGCGGCAGGATGAACAAAAGCCCCAGCAGGATCAATAAGCCAACGCGTTCGGTCGATGCGAATCTTATCCCCAGGCCTGTGGGCAAAAGTCCGGCCAGGATGCGCCCGCCATCCAAGGGCAGGATCGGAAGCAGGTTGAACAGCGCCAGCAGGACATTGATTTCAATGGAATTATAAAGATTGGCGCCCAGCCAGCGCAGGGGCAGAACCCAGCTTTCGGCCACTTCCAGATCGACCAGCGCGCCCAGGAACAGGGTCGAGGCCAGGGCCAGGGAAAGGTTGATGCCGGGCCCGGCGGCGGCGACCAGCACCATGCCGAAGCGCGGATTGCGCAGTCTCGAAGCATCGACCGGCACCGGCTTGGCATAGCCGAACAGCACCGGCGCGTTCGAGAAGATCAGAAGCCCGGGCAGGATGACGGTGCCAAAGAGATCGACATGCCGAAGCGGATTGAAGGTGACGCGCCCCAGCCTTTTGGCGGTATCGTCGCCCAGTTTCCAGGCCGCGAAACCATGCGCCGCCTCGTGCAGGGTGACGGCCAGCAGAACGGGAATGACCCAGGCCGAAATGGCCAGGATCTGGGGGAAATTCTCCTCAAACATCGGTGAATATCACGGTTCTGACATTGCCCTCAGCCTTGACATTGCCCTCATCCTGAGGAGCGAAGCGTCTCGAAGGATGAGGCTTCCCCACCCTTCGAGACAGCCGCTTCCGCGGCTTCCTCAGGGTGAGGATTGTTCCTCTGCGCTGATTGCCAATATCAAACATCGGCCATCAAACGCCCGAGTTCGGCCTCGCTGGCATTTTCGTCGCTGACCGACAGCATGGCGTAGGCGCGCTCCAAACGGTCCTGTCCCGCCTTCGACAGGGGCGCGGCATGGGCCAGCACCTCGACCATTTCCTCCATCTTGCCGTTGCAGTGAAGCACGGCGTCGCATCCCGCCTGCAGGGCGGAACGGGTCCGTTCGGCGAAACTGCCCGACAGAGCCTTCATCGACAGATCGTCGGAAACCAGAAACCCCTTGAAGCCCATCGAGTTGCGGATCAACTGGGTAATGATGTGCGGCGACGAGGTCGCCGGATGTTTGGGATCCAGGGCCGTATAGACGATATGGGCGGTCATCGCCATCGGCGCGTCGGCCAGTTCGCGGAAGGGAATGAAATCGCTTTCCTCCAGCGTCTGGACATCGGCCTCGACGACCGGCAGATGTTCGTGACTATCGACCCGCGACCGTCCATGGCCGGGAATATGCTTGATCATCGGGATCACCCCGGCATCCAGGAATCCCAAGATGGCGGCCCGGCCCAGTTCGGCCACCAGCCCTGGCGAGCGCCCGAAGGCGCGGTCCCCGATGACGTCATGGGCGCCCTGCACCGGCACATCGATGACCGGGGCGCAATCGACATCGATCCCCAACTCGGCCAGTTCGCGTCCGATCAGCAGCGCATTCATACGCACAGCCCTTTTGGCAGCCTCGGCATTGCGCCCGGCCAGTTCGCCAAAGACCAAGGCCGGCGGCGCCTGACGCCAGATCGGCGGCTTCAGGCGCTGCACGCGCCCGCCTTCCTGGTCGATCAGAATGGGCGCATTTCGTCCAACCGATTTGCGAAGTTCTTCCGTCAAGCTTTTGACTTGGCTTTTGTTTTCAATGTTACGGGCAAACAGGATGAAACCCAGCGGCAGGCTTTCGGCGAACAGCTTGCGTTCGGCCTCGGCAAGGTTTGTCCCGGCCAGACCGACAATGGCGGCTTTGGGCTGATCGCCCCTATTTGTGGACAACGATGCACCCCTGCTTGCGGGCTTCCAACTGCTGGCACAGGGTTTTGGCGGCTTCCTTGCTGTCCAGCGAACCGGCCCGCAGGCGATAAAAGATGCCCTTGGCCCCCAGATCGGCCCGCTGCACATCCAGGCTCATGCCGCCCAAGAGATCGCTGTTGGCCTTCTGGATTTGCCCCCATTGTCTGGCGGCGGCGGATTCTTCCTTGATCGCGCCCAACTGGACCAGCCAAGCCCCGCCCGTGGAAGCGGTCACCTTGACGGTTTCGACGGCGGGCTTCTTGGGCTCGGCGGCGATCTTGGGCGGCTTGGCGGCGGTCTTGGCAAGCTTGTCATCGGCCATCGGCGGCGGCTCGACAGGAGGCGGCTCGGGCGGAGTTGTATCGCGAATGCTGGGAGCCACCGCCTTGGGCGTTTCGGCGACCGGACCCTTGGGCATGTCGGGCAGGCCCGGCGGAGCGACGGGAGCGACCGGCGCCGGCGGGGCCTGAGGCGCTTCGGGCGGCGGCAGCAGGCGCTCGACCGGCTGCTTGGCGGCCTCGTCGGGATTGTTCAGACGATTGTAGACCATCTTGTCCTGGTCTGGCACATCCATGCCGCCGGGCGAACTGGGCTTGCTTTTGAAGGAACGGTCGTCCGCCTTGACCAGCGGCACTTCCGCCGTTGCGCCGCCCGACAGTTTGCCGGGTTCCTTGACCGCCCACCACCAGGTGGCGAAGGCGGCGCCCGAGGCCAGGAAGATCAGCAAGAACCACAGCAGAAATCCCCGGCGCTTCTTGCGCGGCAGCGGGCGCGGCGACAAGGCGTCGCGCTCGGCCCTGCCGATTCCATGGTCGGGCAGGATATCCAACAGGTCCTGGCCCAGTTCGGGCTCCATACGCTCGCGGTCGGGTTTGTCGCTCATCAGCGCATCTCCAAGACGGGTTCCACCCCGAATACCTTAAGACCCGAGGCTACCACAAGAGCCACCCCGCGCACCAAGGCCAGACGCGCCAGGGACAAATCCGGGTTTTCGCCAATCAAAAAACGTAGTTCCGCCTCGTCTTTTCCGCGATTCCACAATCCGTGGAAGGCCGCCGCCAGATCGGCCAGATAATAGGCGACGCGGTGCGGTTCATGCGACTCGGCGGCCGATTCGATCAGACGCGGCCAAGCCGCCATCAGGCGGATCAGGGCCAGTTCGTCGGTATCTTGCAGGCAAGACAGATCGATTCCGGCCAAGGCGGCGTCGGAGAGGTCGCGGCCTTTGAACATGTCCTCGCCATGGCGCATCACCGAACAGGCCCTGGCATGGGCGTACTGGACATAGAAAACCGGATTGTCGCGGGATTGTTCCAGAACCTTGTCGAGGTCGAAATCGAGATGGGCATCGTTCTTGCGGGTCAGCATGATGAAGCGCACGACGTCCTTGCCCACTTCGTCGATGAGGTCGCGCAGCGTCACGAAGGTGCCCGCCCGCTTGCTCATCTTGTAGGGCTCTCCGTTTTTGAGCAGATTGACCATCTGGCAAAGCTTGACGTCCAGCGACCCCTTGCCCTCGGTAATCGCCTTCACGACTGCCTGCAGGCGCTTGACATAGCCGCCGTGATCGGCGCCCCAGACATCGATCATCATCGGGAAGCCGCGGTCGAACTTGCCCTTGTGATAGGCGATGTCGGAGGCGAAATAGGTCCAAGACCCGTCCGATTTCTTCAAGGGCCGATCGACATCGTCGCCGAATTGAGTGGCGCGGAACAGGGTTTGGGGCCTGGGTTCCCAATCCTCGGGCGTCTTGCCCTTGGGCGGCTCCAGCACCCCGGTATAGATCAGGCCGCGCTCTTCCAGATTTTTCAGCGCCGCATCCACCGCGCCCTCTTCCACCATGGCGCGTTCCGAGGTGAAGACGGCGTGTTTGACGCCCAGCGCCGCCAGATCGTCCCGGATCATGTCCAGCATGGCATCGACGGCGAAGAGGCGGAAAGCGGCCAGCCATTCGGCCTCGGGCGCATTCTGCCATTTGGGACCGTGCGCCTTGGCCAGTGCCTGCCCTGCCCCGATCAGGTACTCGCCCGGATACAAGCCTTCGGGAACGGCGCCGATATTCTCGCCCAAAGCCTCGCGATAGCGCAGATGGACGGAACGGGCCAGCACATCAACCTGCGCCCCGGCGTCGTTGATGTAATATTCGCGGGTCACGTCATGGCCCGCCTTTTCCAGAACGGCGGCCAAGGCATCGCCGACCACGGCGCCACGGGCATGGCCGATATGCATGGGTCCGGTCGGATTGGCCGAGACATATTCCACATTGACCTTCTGGCCCTGGCCGAGGTCGGAATCGCCCCAGGCGGTGCCTGCTTTCAAAATGTCCGACAATTGGCCGCGCCAGAAAGCATCGGAAAGACGCCAGTTGATGAAGCCGGGACCCGCCACCTCGACCGACGCGATATCGGGATGCGAGCGCAGTTTTTCAGCCAACTGCTCGGCCAATTGCTTGGGATTGGTCTTGGCCGGCTTGGCCAGCACCATGGCGGCGTTGCTCGCCATATCGCCATGTGTGGCATCACGCGGCGGCTCGACGGCGATGCGGGACAGATCGAGATCGCCGGGCACAAGACCGGCCAGCGCGTCGATGACGACGGCTTGGAACTGACGGAAGCAGTGACTCATGGCGTAACCTGAAGATCGAACAGACGGCGGTGCTCTTCCAGCGCGAAGCGGTCGGTCATGCCGGCCACATAGTCGCAGACCAGAAGCGCTGTTTCGGGGGAATTCTTGGCCCCCGCCTTGATGCGCCATTCTTCGGGCAGGCATTCGGGCTCGGCCAGGAACAGGGTGAACAGATCGCGCACCACGCGACGCGCCTTGCTGGTCATGCGGTTGACCTTGTAATGGCGATACATGTGGGCGAACAGGAATTTCTTAAGTTCGCGGTCGGCCTGTTGCATCTGGGCCGAGAATCCCACCAGCGGACGGCCCAGGGCGCGCACCTCGGCGGCGCTTTTGGGCTTGGCCTCATCGATGCGCCGCTGGGTTTCGGCGACCAGGTCTTCGACCATGGCCCCGATCAGTTCGCGGACCACGGTATGGATCAGGCGAGCGGGGTCGAGGCCGGGATGGCGCTTCGAAATCTCGTCGAACATCGGCCCCACCACCAAGATCGGCTTCAGATCATCGACCGTGAACAGACCGGCCCGCAAACCGTCCTCGACGTCGTGATTGTTGTAGGCGATGTCGTCGGACAGGGCCGCCACCTGCGCCTCGGCCGAGGGCCAGGTGGACAATTCCAGATCGTGCCGTTGCTGATATTCGCCGATATAGGCGGGCATGGACGATGTCAGCGGACCGTTATGCTTGACCAGACCTTCCAGCGTCTCCCAGGCCAGATTAAGGCCGTCGAAGCCGGGATAGCGGGTTTCCAGCAACGTCACCACGCGCAGGCTGCGCGCATTGTGGTCGAAACCGCCGAAAGGCTGCATGACTTCCTTCAGCGCATCCTCGCCGGCATGGCCGAAGGGCGGATGGCCGAGATCATGGGCCAGGGCCAGGGCCTCGGCCAGATCCTCGTCCAGCTTCAGTTGGCGGCTGATCGAGCGGGCGATCTGCGCCACTTCCAGCGAATGGGTCAGGCGGGTACGGAAATTATCGCCTTCATGATAGACGAAGACCTGGGTCTTGTACTGAAGCCTGCGGAAGGCCGCGGAATGGATGATGCGGTCGCGGTCGCGCTGGAAGGGCGAGCGCGTGCGGCTTTCGGCTTCGGCATAGAGACGCCCCCGGCTTTCGCTGGCCATGCAGGCATAGGGGGCTAGATCTTGGCGGTTCGGCATGGGGGGAAAGTACGCTGGCAAGACGGGTTAGGCAACGCCAGAGGAAGAGTCTGGGCTTGCGGTTACATTTTATGTTAGATTCAAGGCAGAAAGGACAGGTTTTCGATGGGAATCGTTTACGCCGACCTTCGACTCGGCAATCTGGCCCGCCCGGAATTGGACGAAATCAATGTCACGGCCCTGGTCGATACCGGTGCTTTGCATTTGTGCATTCCCGAACATGTCGCCACCCAGCTACAACTGTCCCATCTGCAAAAGCGGGAAGTGCAGACCGCCGATGGCAAATCGCATGTGGTCGATTATGTCGGCCCGGTGCGCATTTCCCTGTTGGGCCGCGAATGCGTGACCGGGGCTTTGGTGCTGGGCGACAAGCCCCTGCTGGGGGCGATTCCGATGGAAGACATGGATCTGCTGGTCGATCCGGCCCGCCAAAAGCTGACCGTCAATCCAGCCAATCCCAACTTGCCCTTGTCGCTGGCGATGGGAATCCAGCGGTCTTAGTCGGTTTCCAACAGCGCCAAGGCCAGGGTGGCGGCGCAGGACAGGACGGTGATTTCCCCGTTTTTCAAGGCGGTTAGCGCCTCTTGGCGGGTGAAATAGACCAGTTCCGTCTCTTCCAGATCGCCGGAATTGGGCGTGGCCACCTGCACAGCCCCCTTGGCCAGGAACAGATGGCCCTGACAGAAATGCCCGTTCGCCCCCAGCACATAGCCGCCCAGCGAGCGCCAATCCGGGGCCCGATGGCCGGTTTCTTCCAACAATTCACGCTTGGCGGCCTCCAGCGGGTCTTCCCCCGCCTCCAGCCCGCCCGCCGGCAGGGTCAGGGTCACCTGGCCGACGCCATGGCGGTAATGGCGTTCCAGGATCAGGCGGCCATCGGCGGTGAAGACGGCCATCATGGCGTAATCGGGCACTTCGATGCGCCAGAAGTCATCGACCTGGCGGCCATCGGGCAACCCCACCCGTTGCCGCCAGACCCTAAGCCTGGGATGGGCGTCCAGCTCCAGATCGCTGGCTTCGACGGTCCAGGGAGCCAACCTCTTGCCGCCCATCGCCTTCTCCTTATATAACGCCTTAACCGATTTCACTTTGGAGCGCTCGATGATCCGCTACAGCCTGTCTTGCAGCAAGGGCCATATGTTCGAGGACTGGTTCGACAATATGGCCGATTACGACGCCAAGGCGGCCAAGAAGAAGCTGGTCTGCCCCGAATGCGGCGACAAGAAGGTTGGGAAGGCGCTGATGGCCCCCAGCATCGGTTCCAGCGCAGCGGCGGCCCCCGCCCCCTCCTGCGGCATCGGCGGCGGCGGATGCGGCGGCTGCCCGATGGCGGGCATGCACGGATAGGCTGCGCCTCTTTATTGCAGAGTCACCGTCACCCGCCGGTTACGGGGTTCCGAGACACCATCACGCGTCTTGACAAGCGGGTTGCGCTTGCCGTGCGACGATACTTCGAAAACCGCCGGCGGCGCGCCCGCCTTGACCAGCAGATCGCGCACCAAACGAGCCCGATCACGGGAAACCACGATATTGGCTTCGTCCGAACCCACGGCATCGGCATGGCCCGCCACCACGATATGCAAGATGGGCCGTTGCTTCATGCGCAAGATGATGCCCGGCAGCGACTGTTCGGAGGCATCGGTCAGATCCGAGGTTCCCGACATGAAATACAAGATGAAGGTTTCGGGCGGCGGCGGCATCGCCGCCAGGGCCTGGCCCCAGCCTTCCTTGATCTTCTCGTCGGAAATAGCTTCCGGCGCCTTGGGAACCGATGTCTTGCTGCGAACGCTGGAGACGGTCTTGGCCTGATCCAGCAATTGCGAGCCGCCCGTGGTGACGATTTCCACCTTGCCGACCTTGCCGTCGGGATCGGGCAGCAGCACCACCCGGTCGCTGGAACAGGCGCCAAACGCCAGCAGGGCGAAAACGGGTATCCAGAAATGCTTATTCATCGTCGCCTCCCTGGGCTTCGACCAGGAAGCGCGTGCCGCGAATGCCGATATTCGCCACCGACGTGCGGATATTGGTTTTTTCCGGCGACAATTTGGCGATATGTCCGGTCAGGACCGAGAAAGTGCCCTTGGTCATTTTAAGACCCAGGCCCAGCTTGTCGGCAGCCGGATCGAAGATGAATTCGTCAAGCAGCAGCTTGGAATTGGGCCCCATCGACAGGGTTGTGTCGTCCCGAAGCACCAGCCCCATCGCCCCTTGGGCGTCGGTGGTCAATTGGTCGTTCTTGAAAATGTCGTCGCCGGCCTTCAGGGCCAGGCTTTTTCCGTCGCGCTGGGCCAAAGCCTTGCCCTCGGTCGATTTGACCAAACCGATCGGCTCGGCCGCCGCCAGCGGGAAAGACCAAGCAAGCAGCAAGGCCGCCGACAACAACAGGAATCTGGATCGCATCTTCCCCTCCCCTTTGAAATCGCAGGCCCGCAGCCTTAGCGACCGTTTGCCAAACCATCAAGAACCCCGACCGGCCTAATGGCAACCATTATCGTTTTACCGAGTTGGTCAGATGCCGCATGGCTGATCTGATTCCAGCGCTCATGAATGCACATATTATAATCACAGCACATTTTTTGTGCATTTACTCAGTGCGGCGCAACTCGTCTTTCCTGCCCGGAAACCCAATTTCCCATGATTTCATTGGATTTTCCCAGGCTCGCCGCAACTGGCACGACTCTTGAAAAAGAAGGGCATCGCCCCGGCCTTTGGGCACTGTTTAGCCCTCTGGCCGGTTTGGAAAGCAACCGAGCGAGCCCTGACCCCGGGATGTTCCCGTTGGTGGGTTTGGCCGCAGCAAACGAGGGACCAAACGATGAAGTTCGTAATGGCCATCATCAAACCCTTCAAGCTCGACGAGGTTCGTGAAGCTCTGATGCCTTTGGGCATTCAGGGCCTGACCGTGAGCGAAGTGAAGGGCTTCGGACGTCAGAAGGGGCAAACCGAAATCTACCGTGGCGCCGAGTACATGGTGAATTTCCTGCCTAAGGTGAAGATCGAAGTCGCGGTCAACGACGACATGGCCGATCGCGTGGTCGAGGCCATTCAAGGTGCGGCCAACACCGGCAAGATCGGCGACGGCAAGATTTTCGTCTTCGATCTCAAGTCCGCCGTGCGCATCCGCACCGGCGAGTCCGACGCCAGCGCTCTGTAGGAGAATCGAAAATGAACTTCAAGATGCCCCGTACCCTTAGCCGTCTGGCGCTGGCCGTCCCGGCCACGTTGACCAGCGCGCTCGCCTGGGCCGAAGAGGCCACCGCCCCCGCCGCCGAAGCCGCCGCCGAGACGACCGAAGCCGCAGCGGCTGCGGCTCCGGTCCTCAATTCCGGCGACACCGCCTGGATGCTGACCTCCAGCCTGCTCGTTCTTATGATGCTGATCCCCGGCCTCGCCCTCTTCTATGCCGGCATGGTCCGCAAGAAGAACGTTCTGGCCATGCTGATGCAGAACTTCATGACCGGCGCCCTTTTGTCGATCGTGTGGTTTGTGGCCGGCTATTCGCTGACCTTCACCGAAGGCAACCAATTCTTCGGCGGGCTTAGCCGCATCATGCTGGCGGGCGTCGATCCCAGCACGCTGTTCGGCACCATCCCCGAGACCGTGTTCGCCATGTTCCAGGGCACCTTCGCCATCATCACTCCGGCCCTCATCATCGGCGGCTTCGCCGACCGCATGAAGTTCGGCCCGATGCTGGCCTTCATGGTGTTCTGGCTGCTGCTGGTCTATGTCCCCGTCGCCCACATGGTGTGGGGCCCCGGCGGCCTGATGCTGGGCATGGGCACGCTGGACTTCGCCGGCGGCACCGTTGTGCATATCAATGCCGGCGTCGCCGGTCTGGTCGCCGCCCTGGTTCTGGGCAAGCGCAAGGGCTACGGCACCGAGCATCTGGCTCCGCACAACCTGGTGCTGTCGATGATCGGCGCCTCGCTGCTGTGGGTGGGTTGGTTCGGCTTCAATGCCGGTTCGGCTCTGGCCGCCGGTGGTTCGGCTGGTTTCGCCATGGCCAACACCCATCTCGCCACGGCGGCTGCCGCCGTGTCTTGGACCTTCGCCGAATGGATGCTGAAGGGCAAGCCCAGCCTGCTGGGCGCGGTGTCGGGCGCGGTGGCCGGTCTGGTCGCCATTACCCCGGCCTGCGGCTTCGTCGATCTCAGGGGCGCGCTCATCATCGGCCTTCTGGCCGGCGTGGTCTGCCTGTGGGGTGTGACGGGTCTGAAGCACATGTTCGGCTATGACGATGCGCTGGATTGCTTCGGCGTCCACGGCGTCGGCGGCATGCTGGGCGCCATCCTGACCGGCGTCTTCGCGGTGTCGGCCATCGGCGGCGAAGGCAAGAGCGGCCTCATCGACGGCAATGCCGGACAGGTGCTGATCCAGGTCATCAGCGTCGGCATCACCGTCGCCTGGACCGCCATCGGCAGCTTCGTGATCCTGAAAGTCCTCGACCTGGCCGTGGGCCTCAGAGTGTCGGAAGAAGCCGAGCGCGAAGGCCTGGATCTGGCCTGCCACGGCGAGACCATCCACAGCTAAACCAATTACTCCCTCCAACTGAAACGGGGAGGCCCCCAAAGGCCTCCCCGATTTTTTTGGGAGGGAAACATGCCTTCAAAGTAAGGACGTTTATGCTATAATCGCTTTCAGGTTCGCCGTTGGCGGGAGATAACCATCGTGGGATATGCAGAAAAAATTTCGCATGAGCTTATGGGGCTGACGCCTGAACAACAGGCGGAAGTGCTGGAATTCGTCTCCCACCTTAAGGAAGCTGGCGGAGCCCCCCTTTCCCCTCTCACGCCGGAACAATCCCTGCGGAAAAACGAAATTCTGACGGCTCTCGGCGGGATCACGGTCAATCTGAAGGATTTCGTCTTCGACCGCACGGACGCGAATGCCCGGGGCTAAGTTTTTCCTCGACAGCAACGTCGTTCTGTACGCCATCGGAAACGACGCAGGAAAGCGCGACATCGCGGCTGGCCTGCTTTCCCGCCATCCAGTCATATCAACTCAGGTCCTTCTTGAAACCGCCAATGTCTGCAAACGTAAATTCGGCCTGGACGTATCCGCCATCAAGAATGTTTTAGGCATTGTCGAAAGTACCGCCGATGTGCGGCTCATCACGAGCGACAGCATTCGCCACGCTCTGGAATTCGCTGAGCGCTACGGATTCACTGTCTTTGACAGCTTAATCGCCGCCACGGCCATCGAAGCCGGCTGCACGACACTCTATTCGGAAGATTTTCAGCATGGCCAGAAGATCGCTGGCTCGCTAACGATCATTGATCCGTTCAGATAACGCGAAGCAACAAAAAAGCCGGGGAAATCCCCGGCTCGTTCGCTCAATATCCGATGACTGTCACCACTTGCGGGGCGGAGGACGGCGGGTTTGCGCCGCCTGGGCCTGGGCCTTCTCGTCCTTGTGGCGGAAATTGATGCGGGCCTTGGTCAGGTCGTAGGGGGTCATTTCCACGGTCACGCGGTCGCCGGCCAGGATGCGGATGCGGTTCTTCTTCATCCGCCCCGACATATAGGCCATCACTTCGTGGCCGGTATCGAGTTTCACCCGAAAATGCGCGTCAGGCAGCACTTCGTCGACGATGCCGTCGAACTCGATCAGGTCTTCCTTGGCCATTAATAATACTCTCCAGAAACGAAAGAGGCAGCCGAAGCTGCCTCTCGCTTAGTCTCAGACGGCCTTGAGATTGGCCGCTGCCATCTTGCCGGTCTTGCCGCGCTCGAGGTCGAAGGAAACCTTCTGACCTTCGTTCAGGCCGCGCAGGCCCGCACGCTCGACAGCCGAGATGTGCACGAAAACATCGGCCCCGCCCTCGTCGGGCTGGATGAAGCCGAAACCCTTGGTGCCATTGAACCACTTAACAGTACCAGTCGCCATGATTGCCTCCAATGCTGGCGTCGCTCCCGCGCGACATGCGCGAAAACATCAAACTCAGTCTTGGAGAAGTCAGGTAGGAAGCCTTGAAGGCACTGCCGGGAAAACGCCAACGAATTCGATGGGCTCTATATATGCCTTTTCAATCCCTTTCACAAGAGAAAAGGCCGGGGAAGTTGCCCTCCCCGGCCAGAATCAAGGGGTTACCAGGGATTTTCAGGCCGAAAAGGCCTGAATCCCGGTCTGGGCCCGGCCCAAAATCAGGGCATGGACGTCGTGGCCAGGAGAGAAATATGTTAGCCGACTTAAGAGGGCTCGCTAATGCCCCACGGAAAACTGCGATAAAATTTCTCCACCGCCTCGAAGCAATCAAAAAATGGGGGTAGGCTGCCCAATTCTAAGGCCAGACTCCCCCATTCGGCTTCAGCTCGCCTAATGACATCTGGATCAGATAATGAATTGACATCAGGCTCTATCTGTCTTGCCCGGCATTTTTCCTGGAATGTTTTGTGAAGAAACCGCAACTCTGCTTCGTCGAATTGGAATCGCCTCAGCAGAAGGGAAATATCGTAGATGTCTTGTCTGCGCCCCCTATTCCTTCTCGTCTGTTGAAGCAGCGCACGTAGCTTCTCGGCGATCAGGTCACACAGCGAATACGCGTGAATGCGCGACCCATGCTGCCCCAGCTTGACGATTTGATAGCTTCCAATAGGTTCGTTAAAGCTGAGATCGAGTTCGACGATCCTCGTACTGCGTCTCCGGTTAAGGTGACGTTCCTCGGCGGAACCACGCATTGCATAAGCGATTGTCATGCTAAGTGCCGGAAAGCTGCCCTTTTCAAGACTGTCCTTTTTGGGCTTGGCGGCGACGCGTTGCGTTCGGCAAACAATATCCGGATACCCCAGCCCTACCGCTGAGCGGATCAGCGCCTGGTCCAGGTCTGCCCTAAGCCGAAATCCGATATCTTTTTCGGGCGGCATAGTGATGGTGAAATCGAGGTCGGATGTATGCCGGGGACTGTCGTAAACGACTCCCATCAACACGCCTCCCTTCAGAAAAATCTTGTCCTTGAAATCGTCAAGCATCCCGATTGCATTCAGTATGATTTCCGATGCCTGACGTTCAAAATGAAGGACCGGGTCGGCGCTTGCGCGACCCACCCAATCGGCTATCTCAATGAACGTGATTTCAGACATTTACCGACAACATCCAAGTTTCGGAAAATGACGGCGCATAGTCCTTCTCGGGATCGAGCCTGCGGGAACTTCCTCGTTGCGCAAACTTATGCCAAGCATTGATTCTGGCATCTCTAAATCCCAGTCTTTCTTCAAGAAGATATCCTGCACGAATTTTCGCAATGTCCGTACTTGAACGGTTAACGGCATCCACAACGTCGTCAAGATGAGCCTTCGCATGGCTTACCCAGATATCGACAACATGAGCCATTCCTCCACATAAAGAAGGCTCTTCCAGCATTTCCAAGAACACCTGCCCGATCGTGGATAGGCGGGCATAGGAGTCCCTTACCTGTATCCATTCGCCGGGATAAGACGTTTGGTATACTTCAACCTTCCTTTTGCGGACCTGTCGCGGATGAGTAACGACGCGCATCGGGACCACCGGCGCACCTCCTTTGACGGCATCCATCTTCTCCTTGATCTTTTGGATAAGAATTTGCCGCTTGGGCCGTGAGAGATGCAATGCTTCAGGCCTTCTGTTTGTTAAGCCATATCGTTGCATTGCCGATAAGTGTGAGATATAGCAAAATGGATCCACAAGGCAGCAGACTTCATCCGCTGATCGGTCAGAGCAGCGCAAAACGCGATAAGCGCGACGCTTGTAATCCTGGTCGATGGCCAAACGCTTCGCCTTCTGAAGGTTCTGAACCAACGCACGGTAACTATCCAAATCAGGAACCGGCTTCCTTAGAAACAAACCCTGCGGTGTTTCGTATACACGCTTAACCAAAAGGAACAAGTCGCAAGACGTAATGACGGGCGCACCACTCGCTTCTAACAAAGCCGAAAGTGCTAGCCCCGCACGTGTCAAGCGATGCGATTGAAGAGGAATGCTAGATAGCTTTTCCGCCATATTAAACCATACACATCAGTATAAACGTCCTTAGGACGTTTATACTGATGTGTATGACAAGTAAAGTTATTTCCCTCAACCAAGTCCGATAAATAGATTCTTTAATATCGTAAGAAAGCTATACACCTATATAAACGTCCTAAGGACGTTTATATAGGTGTATAGCGCATATGTCAACAAAAAAAACAGGCGCATGTCATGCGCCTGTTTTTTTAGCGAAATACGATCCCTCACCCCCCACTATTCCGCCGAAAAAGCCTGAATCCCGGTCTGGGCCCGGCCCAAAATCAGGGCATGGACGTCGTGGGTGCCCTCGTAGGTGTTGACGGCTTCGAGATTCATCACATGGCGGATGACGTGGAATTCGTCGGCGACGCCGTTGCCGCCATGCATGTCGCGGGCGACGCGGGCGATGTCCAGCGCCTTGCCGCAATTGTTGCGCTTGATGAGCGAGATCATCTCGGGCGCCATGCGGTTGTCGTCGAACAGACGGCCCACGCGCAGGCAGGCCTGCAGGCCCAGCGTGATTTCTGTCTGCATATTGGCCAGTTTCCACTGGATGAGCTGGTTGGCGGCCAGGGGGCGTCCGAACTGCTTGCGGTCCATCGTATATTGGCGGGCCGCCATCCAGCAGAATTCGGCGGCGCCGAGAACGCCCCAGGCGATGCCGTAGCGGGCCCGGTTCAAGCAGCCGAAGGGCCCCTTCAGCCCTTCCACATTGGGCAGCAGGGCGTCTTCCGGCACTTCGACATTGTCCATGACGATTTCGCCGGTGATCGAGGCGCGAAGCGAGAACTTGCCCTCGATCTTGGGCGCCGACAGGCCCTTCATGCCCTTTTCCAGCACGAAACCGCGAATCTTCCCGTCCAGCTTGGCCCAGACCACGAAGACGTCGGCGATGGGCGAATTGGTGATCCACATCTTCGAGCCGTTCAGCACATAGCCGCCCTGCACCTTGGCGGCCCGGCTTTTCATGCTGCCGGGGTCGGAACCGTGATCGGGCTCGGTCAGGCCGAAACAGCCCACCCATTCGCCGGTCGCCAGCTTGGGCAGATATTTCATGCGCTGCTCTTCCGAGCCATAGGCGTAAATGGGATACATGACCAGGCTGGACTGCACGCTCATGGCCGAGCGATAGCCCGAATCGACGCGTTCGACCTCGCGGGCGACTAGGCCGTAGGCCACGTAATTGGTGGCGGCGCAGCCGTATTTCTCGGGCAGGGTCGAGCCCAGGAAGCCCAGCTCGCCCATCTCGTTCATGATGGCGCGGTCGAACTTCTCGTGCCGGTTGGCCTCGATGATGCGCGGCATCAGCTTGTCCTGGCAGTAGGCATGGGCCGCGTCCTGGATCAGCCGTTCGTCCTCGGTCAACTGATCTTCGAACAGGAAGGGGTCTTCCCACTTAAAGCCGGACTTCGGTGCAGACATATCTCTTTTCTCCTTAATCGGGAATGACGGCGGTGGCTTCCAATTCGATCTTGCCGGGGTGATCCAGCAGATCGGACACAAAAATCATGCTCATGCAAGGATAATGGTTGCCGATCAAAGACTTCCATATCCGGCCAAGCTCGGGGCGGGCGGCCAGATAGGCCTCCCGGTCGCAGCAGAAAGACGTTATTTTACAAATATCTTCCGCCCTGCCCCCGGCGGCCTTGACCAGGGCCAGGATGTTTTTCAGCGCCTGCTCGAATTGCGGCGCGATCTGGTCGGAGGCGAATTTCTCGGTCACCGAATCCCAGCCCACCTGGCCGGCCAGAAACAGCACCCGGCCCTTGGCGGCCAGAATGGCGTTCGAATAGCCCTTGGGCCTTGGCCAGCCCTCGGGAAGAATTGTCTCGTGCATCTTTCGCTCCCCTGCCCTGTCGTTCATTTTGCCCCTCGGCCTTGCGCTGTCCTGCAAAAAGCCTAGCCGCCGCCACGCCGACATTGTCGGCAAATCAATTTCCGCGCATCGCGCGGGTGGCGGCTGAGTTTTATCCCATGCGTTCCCGGCTTGCCTGCCCTGTCTCTTTTCTGTCGTTTCCAGCCTTGACGGATAATTCGGTATTGTGGTACGCCTTTGCATAATATTACGGGGAGCAAAGCCTCCCGTCAAGGACGCATGACACGGTTTTATATGGGAGAGAGGAAACAGATGAGCGGCGCCTTTCGTTGGTTAATGACCGGAGTCGGCCAGCCCATGGTCAAGGAAGCCTTCACGCCCGAGCCCAGAGACGGTGACGTCGTCGTCGAGGTGGCGGGCTGCGGCGTCTGCCATACGGATCTTGGCTATTATTATGACGGCGTGCGCCTGAACCATCCCCTGCCCCTGGCCCTGGGCCATGAGATCAGCGGCTATGTGCGGGCCGCGGGCAAGGGCGCCGAACATTGGATCGGCAAGCCGGTGCTGGTTCCCGCCGTCACGCCTTGCGGCATCTGCGATCTGTGCAAGAGCGGCAAGGGCACCATCTGCCGGGCCCAGAAAATGCCCGGCAACGATATCCAGGGCGGATTCGCCAGCCATATCGTCGTCCATTCGCACGGCCTGTGCCCGGTCGATCTGGGCAGGCTTTCGAATGCCGGGCTGGAACTGGCCGATATTTCCGTGGTCGCCGATGCCGTCACCACCCCCTATCAGGCCGTCCTGCAGGCCGACATCAAGCCGGGCGCCTTGGCCGTTGTCATCGGCGTCGGCGGCGTCGGCGGCTATTGCGTCCAGATGGCCGCCGCCTTCGGCGCCACGGTGGTGGCGCTGGATGTCGATGCGAAGAAGCTGGAAGCCATCTCCAAGCACGGCGCTTCCAAGACCATCAATGTCCGCGACGTCGATGCCAAGGACTTGAAGAAAATCATCGGCGCCTACGCCAAGGAACAGGGCCTGCCCAGCACGGGCTGGACCATCCTGGAATGTTCGGGCACCGCCGCCGGTCAAGGCACGGCCTGGAACCTGTTGGTGCATGGCGCCACGCTGTGCGTGGTCGGCTTCACCATGGACAAGGTGGAAGTGCGGCTTTCCAACCTGATGGCCTTCCATGCCCGCGTCCTCGGCAATTGGGGCTGTCTGGTCGAAAATTATCCGGCGGCGCTGGATATGGTGCTGTCGGGCAAGGTGCAGGTGAAGCCCTTCGTCGAACAGCATCCGATGGACAAGATCAACGAAATCTTCGAGGCCGTGCATAGCCACAAGCTGACGCGCCGCGCCATTCTCGTGCCATAAGAAAACAGGGGATCAGAAGCATGACCGCCACCACTGCCGCCATCGTCAAAGCCACCGCTCCGGCCGAACTCAAGGACCACAATCTGGCGCCCTTGAACAAGACCCCCGGCGTCGTTTTCGAGAAGCGCCCGGCCAAGAATCATGACGGTTCGGTTGTTCCCGGCCTCTACAACGCCTGGATCATTCTGGACAATCAAAAGCAATTCAATTCCTACACCACCGAGATGGTCAAGAACGTCATTCTGGCCTTCCGCGAAGCCAGCAATATGCGCGACGTTGGCGCGGTGGTCTTCACGGGTGCCGGCGACAGGGCCTTCTGCACCGGCGGCAACACCAAGGAATATGCCGAATATTACGCCGGCAATCCGCAGGAATACCGCCAGTATATGCGCCTGTTCAACGACATGGTGTCCTCGATCCTGGGCTGCGACAAGCCGGTGATTTGCCGCGTCAACGGCATGCGCATCGGCGGCGGCCAGGAAATCGGCATGGCCTGCGACTTTTCGGTGGCCCAGGATCTGGCCCGTTTCGGCCAGGCCGGTCCCAAGCACGGTTCAGCCCCCATCGGCGGCGCCACCGACTTCCTGCCGGTCATGATCGGCTGCGAACAGGCGATGGTTTCCGGTTCGCTATGCGTGCCCTGGTCGGCCCACAAGGCCTATCGCACCGGCATCATCATGGATGTCGTGCCCGGCCTGAAGGTGGACGGCAATTACGTGCCCAATCCGCTGGTCATCACCGACCGCTATCTCGACGAATTCGGCCGCATCGTTCTGGGCGAGCCCAAGACCGGCGACGATCTGAAGAAGGGCAAGGAAATCCTGTCCAAGGGCATCGTCGATCTGACGGCCTTGGACGCCAAGGTCGATGAGCTGTGCGGCATGATCCTGCACACCTTCCCCGACTGTTTCACCAAGACCATCGTCGAATTGCGCAAGCCCAAGATCAACGCCTGGAACGCCAACAAGGAAAACAGCCGCGACTGGCTGGGCCTGAACATGATGACCGAGGCCCGCACGGGCTTCCGCGCCTTCAACGAGGGGCCCAAGGACAACCGCGAGATCGACTTCGTGGCCCTGCGCCAGGCCCTGGCCGCCGGCGTGCCCTGGACCGCCGAACTGGTCGACAGCCTGATGCCGAAGGCGTAACCGGAAAATGAGCGACACGCCTTTAAAAATCACCTTGGACCGCGACGGGAAACTGCTCCGTCTCAGGCTCAACATGCCCAAGGCCAACATCGTCGATGCGGCGATGATCGCCGCCCTGTCCAAGGCGCTTGCGGCGCATGCCGCCCAGCCCCGGCTTCGCGCCGTGCTGCTGGAACATGAAGGCCCGCATTTCAGCTTCGGGGCCAGCGTGGCCGAGCATATGCCGGACCAATGCGCCCTGATGCTGAAAAGCCTGCATGCCCTGGTGCTGCAGATGGTGTCCTATCCCGTCCCCATCCTGGTAGCAGTCAAGGGCCAGTGCCTGGGCGGCGGATTGGAAGTGGCGATGGCCGGCCATCTGATGTTCGTAACCCCCGACGCCAAGCTGGGCCAGCCGGAAATCCAGCTTGCCGTCTTCGCGCCCGCCGCCTCCTGTCTGCTGCCCGAGCGCATGCCCCGCGCCGTCGCCGAGGACATGCTTTATTCCGGCCGTTCGATCACCGGCGCCGAGGCGGCGCAATTCGGCCTCGCCAACGGCGCCTCGGAAGATCCCGAAGCTGCCGCCCTGGCCTATTTCGACGCCAGTCTGGCCAAACATTCGGCCACCTCCTTGCGCTTTGCCGTGCAGGCCGCGCGCCAAGACCTGATCGCGCGCGTGACCGCACGCATCGCCTTTGTTGAAGAACTTTATCTGAATGGTTTGATGGCAACCAAGGATGCCGTCGAAGGACTCACCGCCTTTACCCTAAAACGTCCCGCCCGTTGGGAGGATCAGTAACCATGGGAACGCAAGAAATCGTCACTAAGTGCCAGACCATTTACGAAGACCTGAACTTCACCTATGCCCGCGAATGGAAAGCGGCCAAGGCGGGGCGCAAGGTCATCGGCTTCATGCCCGTCTATGTGCCGATGGAACTGATTCACGCCGCCAACGCCCTGCCGCTCGGCATCATGGGCGGCGGCGATCAGATGGAAGTCATCCATGGCGACGCCTACTATCAGTCCTATATCTGCCGCATCCCGAGGTCCACCATCGAACTGGGCGTGACGGGCCGTCTCGACTTCGTCGATATGATGCTGTTCCCCTTCGTCTGCGACGTCATCCGCAACCTGTCGGGCATCTGGAAGATGATGTTTCCGAACGTGGTCTCGCGCTTCTTCGACACGCCGCAGAATTTCGAAGAGAAGATCGGCGGCACCTATTACATCCACGAGCTTCAGGAACTGAAGGAAGCCATCGAGGAGACCACCGGCACCAAGATCACCGACGAGGCCTTGCGCAATTCGATCAAGCTTTACAACGAAAACCGCAAGCTGATCTGGGGTCTGTACGACGCCCGCGCCAAGGAACCCTGGAAGTTCCCGACCTGGGAGCTGTATGTCATCATGCGCGCCGGCATCATGATGCCGGTCGAGGAGCATAATCAGCTTCTGAAGGACTATGCCGCCGCCGCCCATCAGGAAGACCGCCCCAAGCGAGACAATTCCCGCATCGCGCTCAACGGTTCTTTCTGCGAGCAGCCGCCTCTGAACCTCATCAAGTCGATCGAAATGGCCGGCTGCTACATCGTCGAAGACGATTATGTGCTGGTCAACCGCTTCCTGACCGAGGACGTGCCGGTGGACGGCGATCCGCTGGCCAACCTGGCGCTGACCTACATCAAGCATTCGGTGGAAACCGCCTGTAAATACGTGCCCAAGGAAGAAGACAAGGGCAAGTTCCTGGTCAACCGCATCAAGCAATGCGCCGCCGAGGGCGTTATCTTCGCGGCTCCCAGCTTCTGCGATCCGGCCCTGCTGGACCGCCCGATGCTGTCGCACCGCGTGACCGAGAACAGCATACCCTCGATCTCGTTCAAATACGCCGAGAATTCCGGTCAGATGCAGCCCATCCGCGAGCAGGCCGGAACCTTCGCCGACTCGATCAAGCTTTGGAATTGAACTAGGGAGGCCGCCATGAGCGCCGACAAAAACGTCATCAAAGAAGAATCGATGATCATCCAAAAAGCGATGATCTCCAGAAACTACGATGCCATCACCAGCAAGCTCGAAACCGGCCAGAAGATGGCCAGCACCTTCGTGCCCGGGAACCTGAACGAACTGGTGCGCTGCTTCGGCATGCTGAACAATCTGCCGGAAATCAACGCCATTCAGGCCGGCATGCGCAAGCTGACGGGCGGCTACATCATGGAAGCCGAAAAGGGCGGCCATTCGGAAGACGTCTGCACCTATGTCAAGGCCGACATCGGCCAGTTGGGCAAGGGCAACATCGCCCCCAACGGCAAGCCCTACCCCGACCCCGACGTGCTGCTGCTGTCCTATACCGGCTGCTACACCTTCATGAAGTGGTTCGAGCTGTTGCGCGAACAGTACAAGTGCCCGACGGTGATGATCCACGTCCCCTATCAGGGCGACGGGCATTGGACGATGAATATGCGCGACTACATCGTCAAGCAGTTGAAGGAAGAGGTCATCCCCACCTTCGAGCGTATCTCGGGCGTCAAGTTCGACATCGACAGGCTTCGCGAGATGATGGCCCTGTCGGCTAAGGCCGAGGACGATCTGGTCTGGGTGATCGAAACCGCCAAGCACAAGCCCTCGCCCATCGACGCCTATTTCGGCGCCGTCTATTACGTCGGCCCCATCTTCTCGGCCTTCCGCGGCACGCAGGAAGCGGTCGATTATTACAAGGTTCTGAAGAAGGAAATCCAGTACCGCATCGACAACAAGATGGGCCCGATCACGCCGGAAGGCGAGATGAAGGAACAGAAATACCGCATCGTCGTCGAAGGCCCGCCCAACTGGACCAACTTCCGCGAATTCTGGAAGATGTTCTACGACGAGGGTGCGGTGGTCGTCGCCAGTTCCTATTCCAAGGTCGGCGGCACCTATGACATGGGCTTCCGCCACGATCCTGCCAACCCCTTGGAAAGCCTGGCTGAATACTGCCTGGGTTGCTACACCAACCGCAATCTGCCGACGCGCGTTGAAATCCTCGAAAAATACATCAACGACTATGAAGCCGACGGCCTGCTGACCAACTCGATCAAGAGCTGCAACAGCTTCTCGGCCGGCCAGTTGATGATGATGCGCGAAGTCGAGAAGCGCACAGGCAAGCCCGGCGCCTTCATCGAGACCGATCTGGTCGATCCGCGCTACTTCTCGGCGGCCAACGTCAAGAACCGTCTGGAAAGCTATTTCCAGATGATCGAACAGAAGCGCCGCGGCGTTAAGTCGGCGGCATAGGAGGACCAAGGCATGCGTTGCTTCATCGGAATCGATTTGGGTTCCACGACCACCAAATCCGTCCTCATGGACGAGAATATGAAGGTCTTGGGCCGGGGCATCACGGGCTCGCGCTCGAACTACGACATCGCGGCCGCCGTGACCAAGCAGGAAGCCAAGATCGGCACCCGTTTCACGCTGTTTCGCGGCAAGCTGGCCAGCAATGGCAAGGCCCAGGACGCCGAGCATCTGATCGGCGACCTTGAACGCACCTTCCGCATGGAACAGTTCCTGTACATGTTGTCGGAACTGGAAGCCACCTGCGACGGCTTCGTTTCCGGCCCCCGCGTGGCGGGGAAGGAAAGCGCCATCCGCGAGGCCCTGGACGCCGTGTTCAAGAATCTTCGCCAGGAAGCCATCGGCATCTACGGCCCCAACGCGGCCCGCAAATCCGACTTCTTCCGCGACATCGCCGGTTCGCGCTATATGGCGCTGGCCGAGGACATCGCCAAGAAGGCCGACCTCAATTTCGATCTGCTGGTCAACATCTACGACAAGTCGATCAACGAGATCGAGAACCGCATGTCGTCGGACGACGACGTTTCCAAATGGTTCGTGAAGGCGCTCGACCGCGTTCTGGCCGACGGCAGCACGCTCAACAAGGAAAACATCACCTCGGCCATGAACGACACTTTGTCGATCCCGCTCGACGAAACCTATGTCGTCGGCACCGGCTATGGCCGCGTGCGCCTGCCCTTCCCCAAGGAACATATCCGTTCGGAAATCCTGTGCCACGGCCTGGGCGCCCATATGATGTATCCCGGCACCCGCACGGTGCTGGACATCGGCGGTCAGGACACCAAGGGCATTCAGGTCGATGATCAGGGCATCGTCGAGAATTTCCAGATGAACGACCGTTGCGCCGCCGGTTGCGGACGCTATCTCGGCTACATCGCCAACGAAATGAATATGGGCCTGCATGAATTGGGGCCGATGGCGATGAAGGCCAACAAGGTGTCGCGCATCAATTCGACCTGCACGGTGTTCGCCGGCGCCGAATTGCGCGACCGCCTGTCGCTGGGCGAGAAGCGCGAAGACATTCTGGCCGGCCTGCACCGCGCCATCATCCTGCGCGCCATGTCGATCTTGTCTCGCGCCGGCGGGGTTCGGGACGAATTCACCTTCACCGGCGGCGTGGCCAAGAACGATGCCGCCGTACGCGAACTTTACAAGCTGGTCGAAGAGAATTACGGCAAGCTGAAAATCAACATCGACCCCGATTCCATCTATACCGGGGCCTTGGGCGGGGCGACTTTCGCGCACCGCGCCTGCAACTGAGCGCTAAGGAGACACCCAAGATGAGCACGCTGTATACTGCGGGTATCGATATCGGCTCGGGCGCCGTCAAGGCCGTGGTTTTCAAGCACGAGAACGGGCGTGAAAGCTGGGTCGCCAAGCGGGCCGAGCGCATCCGCACCCGCGATCCGCTGCTGCTGGCCCGTGAAATCTTCGACGGCGTTCTGGCCGATGCCGGAGTCAAGGAATCCGACATCGCCTATATCGCCACCACCGGCGACGCCGAGAATTTGAAGTTCTCGACCGGGCATTTCTATTCCATGACCACTCATGGCCGGGGCGGCGTCTATCTCGCTTCCGACGCCAGGGCGGTTCTGGATGTCGGCGCCTTGAACGGTCGCGCGATTCGCGTCGATGAGCGCGGCAAGGTCGAAAATTACCGCATGACCAGCCAGTGCGCCTCGGGCTCGGGACAGTTCCTGGAGAATATTGCCCGCTATTTGGGCATTGCCCAGGACGAGATCGGATCGCTCTCGAAACAGGCAGATAATCCCGAGAAAGTGTCGTCGATCTGCGCCGTGCTGGCCGAGACCGACGTCATCAACATGGTGTCGCGCGGCATCTCCGCCCCTAACATCTTGAAAGGCATCCATCTTTCCATGGCGACCCGCCTGGCCAAGCTGTTGAAGACCATCGGCGCCAAGGACGGCGTGGCGGTCATGACCGGCGGCCTTGCAATCGACGAAGGTCTGGTCGGCGCTTTGAACGAGGCTTTGGTCGAGGAAAAGATGAACATAGTTGTCAAAGGCCACCCGGATTCGATATATGCAGGCGCTATCGGTGCCGCGATCTGGGGCGCCTTCCGCCATGAAAAGCTGGCCCGCCTGGGCCAGGTTGCCAAGGCGGCCTAACCGGACTAACTCGAGGACCCAAAATCATGGCTCTGTTGATTAACGAAGATTGCACCTGCTGCGACGCCTGCGTGCCCGTCTGCCCGAACAAGGCGATTTCGGCCGGCGACACGATTTACATCATCGAACCGGCCAAGTGCACGGAATGCGTGGGCGCCGAAGACAGCCCGCAATGCCAGTTGGTTTGCCCGGCCGACGCCATCGTTCAAGACCCCAAACATGTCGAGACGAAGGATCAGCTTCAAGCCAAGTACAACAGCCTGCACTGATTCTTGTCCCTCGCCGGGCGCCTTGCTTCGCAAAGCTTGGCCGCCGCCGCAATGGCGGCTTACCGGTGAAACAATGTCGGATTTGCAGTTTGCTTTATCAGTCAGCTTTCGGAAGGGGCCGGAGAATTCTCCGGCCCTTTTTCGCGCCGGCATTCCAAGCTTTCGGCATGGCAGCGCCAGGTATTGCCGCCCGACGATTTGGCGCGGTACATGGCGATGTCGGCCATCCTGAGCAAGTCCTCGACCGTCTGGGCGTCGTCGGGAAAGATGGCGATGCCGATGCTGCAACTCCGCCCATGCCGGATATCCTCGGAAATCAACGGCTCCTTGAAGAGATGAAGGATGCGGATGGCCAGATCGGCAGCCCCGGTCACGGCGGGCAGATTCTCGGCCAGGATCAGGAATTCGTCGCCGCTGAAACGGGCCAGCGTGTCGCATTCGCGCAGCAGCGTGCGCAACCTTCCCGCCACCGCCACCAGCAACCGGTCGCCGGCCTCGTGGCCCAGGATTTCGTTCACTTCCTTGAAGCCGTCGAGATCCAGCAACAGAATGGCGGATTTCATCTCGTGGCGGCGCGACAGCGCCAGGGCATGACCGGCCCGTTCGGTGAAATAGGCGCGGTTGGGCAGCCCCGTCAGGGCGTCGATATGCGACAGATAGGCGATGCGGTCCAGCATGCCCCTGACTTCCTTCGAGACCTTGGCGACCTCGCCCCTGGCGGCGGGCGGGATCTCGGCCGCCGGCGCCTGACCGCCTTCGAGGCTTTTGATGTCGATGGCCAATTGACGCAGCGGCCTGGTGACGTAGAACCGCAGCAGCAGATAGACCAGCCCCATCAGCAGGATGCCGCTGGCCGCCAGGGCGATCAGGGCCGCGTGCAAGGTTTCCTGCCCGAGGGCGAAATTCTGCCGGAGGGATTCGGTCGTCAACATGATGACCGGCTTTCCTTCGAGATCGTAAAGGATGGCCTGGGCTGATTGGCGCTTGCCGTCAGGCATGACGGAAAGCCCGATTTCACCAGGCTTGAGCGAAGCCAAGGCCTGATGTTGCGGCGATTCTTGAGACAAGATATGGGCGGCGGCCTTGCCTTTGACCTCACCCCCCAAACGCTCGCCGATTTTTTGCCAATGCCTGTCGTCCAACAGCCGCCCGAATACGACGAAACCGCGCAAGGGGCCCTGGAAATGACTGGTGACGATGGGGTGGGAAGCCACGGCCATCGGCCCCAGGGGGGTCTGCATCAAGCCGCTCACGCCGATATCCGGCTCCTTGACGCGGATGAGCGGATTGTCGACCGGCAAACCGCCCAGCCCGGGAAAGGAGGGATGCGGCCTGGCAACGGGCTGATCCGGACTGAGCGCGCGCCCCCAGATGGTTTTGCCCTCCGGATCGAGATACCACATCAGCGCCAGCCGCTGATCGATCATCACCGTGGTTTCAAGATTCGATTTCAGGAATTCCTGATTGCGGTCCTTGGCGAAACGGTAAGCGTCATCCCAGGCCGCCCAATCGGTGGCCAGGCGCTCAAGCTGTTCCAGCTCATTGTCAAGCTCGGCCCGCACGCGCTTGATCTCGTCCCGGGCCCGGGCTTCGTCCATGCCGACATAGCTGGGCAGCACGACGTCTCGCAGGACATAGGCATCGACGGCCAGCAAAGCCAGCAGAGCCGCCACAACCAATGCTCCGACGCGATTGGCAATCGACATGAAGTACCCGATCCCTGCTTTGTCCAGTCAGGCTGGCTTGGACGTTTTGGCAAGGGTAGCGCGGTTTGCCTCTCAACTCAAGGTCGAGACTCGTGCAGATCGTCTGAGATCGAAGCCCCTAACGGCCTCGATTGAAGGCGTGAATCTGCACGAGCAATGTGTTTTAGCGAACGATTCACGATTTTTTCCGAGTCACAACGTGGCTCGGAAAAAACGATCGTGCGCTTTAAGGAAAAAAAGAGCGCGGAGGCAAGCCTCCGCGCTCAAGGTTATCCGCATCCAGCGGTCGGGTCAGTCGACCCGACGGGAGAAGGAGAGACGCTGGGAGGGATAGAAGCCGCAACGCTTCAGGAAGGCGAGAAGCGCGAAATTGTCCCATTGGACCGAAGTGGTCACCTGCTCGACCTTGAGCGAGGACAGATTGGACAGAAGCTGGCTCAACAGCGCGCGGCCGACATCGCGCCCGGAAAAGGCCGGCGAAACGCCCATGGTTTCGATGACCGCAGTGGCGCCGGTGCGCCCGAACTCGCCGTAATCGACGCGGGCCATCAGGAAGCCGGCGAATCCGCCTTCCAACTCGGCGACCAGGGAAACGCGCACCCCGGACTCGCGCAGCACCTCGGCAAGCTTGCGCTTGTAGAAGGCCGAACGGTCGCGCCCGGTGATTTTGTGGTCGATGGCGATGATGGCGGACAAATCCGCCTCGGTCATCGAGCGGACGGGAACGCGGTCGCGCGACAGGGCTTCGAAATCGTCACCCGAGGGATCGGACAGGTTCAATTCGGGGGCTACGGGAGGAACTTGATGGCGCGTCATGGCGGGAGGCTCCTTAGAAATCGACCGGCAGGGCAACGGAACGCTCCAGCGTCAACCTTGGCGCAAGCTGGAAACCGGCGGCAATGAAGAAGCCCGTCAGGTTCTGTTCGGCGATGGCGGCCTGAGTCTGCAATTCCTTGACCCCCTTGGCCTTCAACTCGACGTCCAGGCTGCCCATCAGCGCCTTGGCCAAGCCCGCGCCGCGAGCCCGGGAATCGACGCCCAAGGCATCCATCACCGCCACCGGGGCCGAGCCGCCGAATTCGCCGTCGAGCAGATAAGCCATCAGGAAGCCCTTGACCTGGCCGTCGCTTTCGGCGGCCAGGGCGATGAAGGATTTGGGATCGCTGGCCATCGCTTTCAGCCGCTTCTCGTAGAAGCCGCGCCTTGAATGGCCGGTAATCTTCTGGTCCAAGGCGACCAGGACATCCAGATCGTTCGCCGTAATAGGTCGCACTTTGGCTTGTTGGGCCATGCCGTCTCACTCCCCTGATGCAAGGCCGCCCGGCCCGCCTTGACTTGGGCTTCGGCTCGGGATAGCCTTGGAAAGCAATAATTCGGTACCCTAATGCCTATTTAGGGGTGAGTCAAGGGGGCTTCCATGGCAGTGCAGCAAAATCTTCCCGCCGCCGCGTGCGTCTATAAGGGGTTCGGTTTCGAGGGCCGTTTGGCGGTCGTCACCGGCGGCGCCAGGGGCTTGGGCCGGGCCATCGCCGACGCGCTTCAAGCCGCCGGGGCCGAGGTTCACGCCTTCGATTGGGATGTCGCCGGCGCCGAAAACGTGCCCTTCCAGGTGCACAAGGTCGATGTCTCGAACTCGGAAAGCGTCAACGCCGCCGTCGCCGCCCTGCCCCGCCCGCCCGAATTGCTGGTCAACAATGCCGGCATCACCAGGGACAAGCGCATCGTCAATATGAGCGACGCCGATTGGCAGGCGGTGATCGGCGTCAATCTGACCGGCGCTTTCAATCTGATCCGCGCCGCAGCGCCGGGCATGAGCGCCGCCGGCTATGGCCGCATCGTCAACATCGCCTCGATCAACGGCATTCGCGGCAAATTCGGCCAAGCCAATTACACGGCGGCCAAGGCGGGATTGATCGGCCTGACCAAGACGGCGGCCCGCGAATTGGGCGCCAAGGGCGTTACCGTCAATGCCGTGGCGCCGGGCATGATCCTGACCGACATGACCCAGGCCCTGGACGAGCAATTCCGCCAGAAGGCGCTGGACGAAACCGTGCTGAAAGCGTTGCCCGCCGCCAACGATCTGGCCAACGCCGTGATGTTCTTTCTGTCCGACGCCGCCAAATTCGTCACCGGCCAAGTGATGAAAGTCGATTCAGGCCAGTATATTTAGGCCCATCGCGACGCGTATTCTGCCCCGTCAGCCAGCCCAGGCGAAAGCATGGGCTCGCCTGGGATCGTCTTGCGACATCTGAAAAATCAGATCGCGGTAGCGCAGAATATCGTCATGCTCGCCGGCGACAATATGTTTCGCCGCCACTACTCGCCTTGGCAATTGGCCTTTCTAAGAGCCGCCAATTGCTCTTTAAGATTCTCGAGCGTCTCGAGCCGAAGGCTGTGGTCAGGATTTTTTGCCATGAACTTCTCACGGCTGGAAATCTCCTCCTCGAGCTTCTTGACAATGGGCTCCTTGGCGACGCCGGGTGGCGGCGGATCGACAAGCCGCCAGCCGTCCTTTTTCTTCACCAGGCGATAGGTGACGATTTCATCGGCGCTTGTCGAAAACGGTACAATCGAGCGGTAGCTGTCCTTGCGGGCATCGCCCGCCATAGCGGACCATCGCTCACCCTCGGTCTTGCCGCATACCCTGAAGCGAACGTCGATGTCGGCCGATTTCTTGCGCTTCGCATCAACGCGGACGATTTCCCATTTCGTAACGACAAGAAGCGGGTCTTCGTGCAAAAAGTATATTGCCCGCGACATGATACAACCGCAATCTCCGACGTGTTCGCCCTTTCCGTCGGAATAATACCCCTTATGAATGCGCGCGCCACCATCGCCTTGAAAGTCCTCTTCCAAAATTTTCGACAAGAAGCTCTCGGGGCTTTCTTCCGCCAAACAGACAGGAGAAGAGAGCAGGAAAAGTGTTGCCAGGAGATATCTGCACAGTCCCTTCATCGCCATCGCTCCATCATTACCGCGTTCTCGTGAAATAGATCGGCTCTTGTTTTAAATCCCGCGTGAAGCTGCTTATCGGAACACTTCCGAATACCTCACCCCGTCGCCGGGCCCCAAGTCCCATCCCGCTTCCTTGATTTAGTGTCATATGCTTCCCCGGCCAAAGAACGATGTCGCCGGGCTTGCTGTCCTTTGCCGGCACTTCCTTGAAGGGGATTTCCCCTCGCCTTGCCGCCCCGGCAAACTCGCTTGAACTTTTGTACTTATACCCTAGGCCGGCCTCCTTATAAATGGCATGGATCGAACCGGAACAGTCGGCGCCGACTTTCTTCGTCGCATTCGGTCCCCGCTGTTCGCTGTCGGCTGGGGCGTATGGCGTGTCTTCCCACCCTTTTGCCTTTCCAAGGATGTTTGCCCGATCCTTGTCATCGATCACGTTTATTTTGTCTACGTCAAAACCATCCGGCTTTTCCTCCCCCGTCTTCGGTTCCTCTGTCGGCTGGGGCATCGTGTCCTGATGCGGATCAGAATCGGCATCGTCGCCGGCCTGGCCTTGACCGTACTGTTGAGCTTGGCCGTCTGCGCTGGCGTCTTCGGAGGGCGTGCTTCCTGAATCATGGCCGCCGTCACCCTTGGGATCGGCTTGATCGTCGCGCAGATCGAGCGGCGCATCGGCGCCGTCGGTTCCGCTGCCCCGCTTGCGGCCTTCCTCGCCGTCCTCGACCTTCAGGATGTTCTTGCCATCGTCCTTGTCCGGGTAA
>JACRJC010000005.1 GCA_016215555.1 Rhodospirillales bacterium
AACGATCCTTGCCCAGCGTCTTTTCGGTATGCCGGATGCTTTCGTCGATCAATCTGCCGGACAGGGCCTTGGCTTGTTTCTCATCGACAGTGATGTCGCCAAGATTCTTCATGGCGGCATCCTGCCGCGCCGCGGCATCCTGCCGCGCCGCGGCATCCTTGGCGCTTGGGTTGTTCTTGGCATAGGCGAGGTCATCGAAGGCCTGTTTGTGTTCTTTGGACAGCGCAATCCCCGCCGCCTTGAAATCGGCCTCGAGCTCGGGTCGCACTTTCCAAACGCCGCCCTGGCCTTTCACCACCGGCGTATAGCCAACGCCGATGGTGGCGTTGTTGTGGTTATCGGGGTAGAATTTTTCCTTATGCTTCTCGATCGTCTTAAGGCTCTCAAACAGACCGTCTCTCAGTTGCTCGCTCATCGTAGGTCTCCTTTGGTCAATAAAAAAGGCGGCGCACCATGCGCCGCCTTGGGTAAACGTTGCCAATTCTGTTAAGGCAACGGAACTTTAGTCATCTGTATAAGGGATAAAATTGAATTGATTGCAACCGCTTTGATATCCAAAGAGGTCTTTGTCTGCAAACGTTAACTCTGCCCCTTCCAGGGACTGACATATGGCAAAGTCGGGGACACACCGCCACATCCATGAGGGTTTATTGCTCGTCGGTGGATGAGCGATAACCACATAGACGTTGTTTTCCTTCCGCCAACTTGCGCCTAGATAAACGGAACGATCCAGCTTGTAGATATGCCGCTCGCGCCTCGGCAATGCGCCGCCGGGCGGAACCTCGGGCCCATATTCGCTTCTCACGATTTCGTAGGGGATTTCCCCGATCTTCTCGAAAATGACGCTGTCGCCGGTAAGGACCATTCTGCCCAACCAGCCCTCACTGAAGCGATCATACGGATACCACGTCCCATTCATATTGAGGCGGCAGCCCTGGTACATCCACTTCTTGTCCGGGTATTGTTTTTCTTCTTTCCCGTAGTCGATCATGCGTTGGATATAGGCCTTTTCGGCCTTGCTCAGCTTCGGCGGTTTGTCGCCTTCAGCCCGGGCAGATGCGGTAAAAAGCGCCATCCCCATCAGCAGCAGGCACACCAAACCCATCCGCAGAAACATGAATCCACTGCGGCTTCGCGTCATGACGGCGATCCTTTTCGGGCGCAATAAGGGTGGTTGCTGTTGAGACCATATCCGCCTGCGTGTGGAGCGTCAAGGATAAAATACCGTGCCGGGCAAAAAAATCGCTTCATGTGAATACTATCTACATCCCATCACGCGGGTGCTTTGGGGAAAATCGGTCTTGTCTTTTGTCCGCCCTAATCTTGCCTGATTCAGCCTTTAAACGGGGCCTGGGGCTTGACAGAAGCCCGGTTCCAGCCCACAAACACCCCTATATCTGGGGAGGAAAGCACAATGCTCCGCAAGCTGTTGGTGATTGGTTTGATGTTCCTGGCGCAACCGGCCTTGGCCGAGGTGCGCATCGACATCACCCAGGGCAATGTGAAACCCCTGCCGGTGGCCATCACCGATTTCCAGGGCGTGAAAGGTTCCGAAGGCCAGTTGGGCCAGGATATCAGCCGCGTCATCGCCGCCGATCTCGAGCGCTCGGGCCTTTTCAAGCCCATCGACAAGCGGGCCTTCATCCAGTCCGCCGAGTCGCTGGCCGTGCAGCCCCGTTTTGGCGACTGGCGCCAGATCAACGCCCAGGCCCTGGTTCAGGGCCGGGTCGAAGTGCAGCCCGACGGACGGCTGCGCACCGAATTCCGCTTGTGGGACGTCTATGCCGAACAGCAAATGGTCGGCCAAGCCTATTTCACCTCGCCCACCAATTGGCGGCGCGTGGCCCATATCGTCGCTGACGCCATCTATAAGCGCCTGACCGGCGAAGACGGCTATTTCGACACCCAGATCGTCTATGTCGCCGAATCGGGACTGATGACAAGGCGCGTCAAGCGCCTGGCCATCATGGATCAGGACGGCGAGAATCATAAGTTCCTGACCGACGGCTCGGATCTGGTGGTGACGCCGCGCTTCGCGCCAAATCTGCGCGAAATCACCTATCTGTCCTTCTATCGCAACACGCCGCGCGTCTATATCCTGAACATCGATACGGGACGCAGAGAAGTGGTGGGCGATTTCCCGGGCATGACCTATGCGCCGCGCTTCTCGAATGACGGCAACAAGGTCGTGATGTCGGTTTCCGTCGATGGCAATTCGGAAATCTTCGAGATGGATCTGCGCACGCGCCGCTCAATGCGCTTGACCGACCATCCGGCCATCGACACCTCGCCCAGCTATTCGCCGGACGGTTCGCAGATCACCTTCAACTCGGATCGCGGCGGCACGCAGCAGCTTTACGTGATGAACGCCGACGGCACGAATCCGCACCGCATTTCCTTCGGCGACGGGCGTTATGGCACGCCGGTCTGGTCTCCGCGCGGCGATCTCATCGCCTTCACCAAGATGAAAAGCGGCACTTTCTATATCGGCGTCATGCGGCCCGACGGTTCGGGCGAGCGCTTGCTGACCGAAGGTTATCTGGTCGAGGCCCCGACCTGGGCTCCCAATGGGCGCGTGCTGATGTTCTTCCGCCAAAGGCAGGGCAAGGGGGCGGGTGGAGACAGCTTCAAGCTCTATTCCATCGACCTGACCGGCTATAATGAACGTCAGGTGGTGACGCCCATGGATGCCTCCGATCCGGCCTGGTCGCCTCTAATCCCGTGATTACCCCCGAATTTATGCAATTGTGGCAAAAATTCGGTTGACAAATGGGGTCGGAATAGCGATTTTCCCCCCACGGGTTTCGTCCGAAGGCGGGCGGCGCCCCGGTTAATCCGTTGACCCATATCAATCCATCCCGTATCCGCTGAGGGGTAAAAACAATGAAGCTGCGTGTTCTGAGCCTGTTTGCGGCTCTTGCCATCCTGACCGCCTGCGAAACGGCCCCCACCACCGGTGACTCGGGCGCTGGTAAGGGTGCCCAGACGACGGTCAAGCAGGCCACTCCCGGCTCGAAGGAAGACTTCATCGCCAATGTCGGCGACCGCGTTTTCTTCGACTACGACAAGTCGGATCTGCGCGCCGACGCCAAAGGCCAGCTCGACAAGCAGGCCGAATGGCTGAAGAAGTATCCCAATGCCAAGGCCCTCGTCGAAGGTCATTGCGACGAGCGCGGCACCCGCGAATACAACTTCGGTCTGGGTGAGCGTCGCGCCAAGTCGGTCGTCGAATATCTCAAGGCCAAGGGCATCGCCGCCGCTCGCGTGCGCATGGTTTCCTATGGCAAGGAGCGTCCGGCCGTTCTCGGTTCGAACGAGGCTGCCTGGGCTCAGAATCGCCGTGGCGTGACGGTGGTCGAGTAAGCTCGACCTCTCCACGTTAGGGGTTACTGCCAAAGTGCCTGGCTCTGTCTCCGGATTCGGAGACAGGCTGGGCATTTGGTTTTTGTGCCATGATGCGGCCACAATGCGGCCCTAGCGTTCCGGTTCAAAAGTTCGAGCCGATGGCGCGGCGACACGAAGATTTAACGGGTTGACGTCTACAACTATCCTGTATCTCACACGATAATGCCGCCGAGTCTGCTTTGTCGCGGCGCCACCTTGAAGAAGGGAACCATCATGAAATCCATTTCGACTTATGCCGTCATCCTCGCTTCGGCTTTGGCCCTAGCGGCCTGCTCGTCTTCGTCCGATACCGACATGTCCGGCCAGGGCGCCGGCACCGGCCGCAGCTCGGGCTCGGGCGTTTCGTCGGGCGGCGTCGGCGCCGCTCCCAGCGTCGCTCCCGGCGGCAATCCCTTCTCGCAGGAAGGCGTTGGCGACCGCGTCTTCTTCGACACCGACAAGTCGGAACTGAACGCCGAGGCTCAGGCCGTCCTGACCCGTCAGGCCGCCTGGTTCGGCCGCAATCCGGCGGTGCGCGCCACCATCGAAGGCCATTGCGACGAGCGCGGCACCCGCGAATACAATTTCGCGCTCGGCGAGCGCCGCGCCAAGGCCGTGATCGAATTCCTGAAGGCCCGCGGCGTTGCCGCCGCCCGCTTGAAGATGGTCTCTTTCGGCAAGGAACGTCCGGCGGCGCTGGGCGCTTCCGATGACGCCTGGTCGCAGAACCGCCGTTCAGTCACGGTGGTCGAGTAAGACTGTTTCGGATTATGCGCCCCGGCCCGAAAACGGCCGGGGCGCTGGTCCGGTTTCGTTGAAGGAACTTCTTGAATGCGTCTGCTGCCCGCTTTGCTGCTTGCCGCTCCCCTGATGGCGCTGGCGGTACTGCCCGTCCAGGCTCAATCCGATATCCGCCCGCTCATCGATCGCCTGGATCGCATGGAACGCGATATGATGACGCTGCAGCGCCAGGTTTATCGCGGCGGCGGTTCTTCATCGTCTTCTTCTTCGCAGGCGGCGCCGCCCGTGGCCGGCGATTCCAGCGACGCCATCGTCTCGATCCAGGAACGGCTCGAGCGTCTCGAAGGCGAGATGCGCCGCCTGACCGGCAAGTTCGAGGAGTTGGGCCATACGCAGTTTCAGACCAACCAGCGTCTGGAACGCATGAACAAGGACAATGATCTGCGCTTCAAGGAACTCGAGCAGAAGCTGGCGGCGCAGCCGGTCTCGGAAGGGCCGCAGGCCGGTCCGGTGCCGCAGCACAATCCGCCACCCGAACTGATGCAGAATCCCAGCCCCAAGCCGGGCGAGGAGCCCATTGTGCTCAAACCGCCGGCGGGTGCCGAGGCCGGCAAAAGCGGCACCTTGCAGGCATCCTCGGCGGCCAAGCCGCCGCCGCCCTCGGGCCAGGCGTCGGCAACGCCCTCGGGCAATACGCAAGAACAGTACGACAAGGCCTATGCAGCCCTGAAGGGCGGCAACTATGCCGAGGCCGAGAAGGCTTTCGCCGCTTTTGTCAAAGCCAATCCCAATGACGCCCTGGCCGGCAACGCCCAATACTGGCTGGGCGAAAGCTTTTATGTGCGCGGCGACCATCAGAAGGCCGCCGAGACCTTCGCCGAGGGCTATCTGAAATATCCCAAAAGCGCCAAGGCTTCCGACAATCTGTTGAAGCTGGGCCTGTCGCTTGATGCCCTGGGCAAGAAAAAGGAAGCCTGCGCCAGCTACGACCGCTTGCTCAAGGAATTCAAATCCGCCGCCACCGCCGATGCCGCCAAGCGCAAGGCGACCAGTGAAATGCAGCGTTTGGGCTGCAAATAGGCTTTCAGTCTTCGGCCCTCAGTCCACAGCCAACAGCCCTCAGCTTTTTTCTTGCTGACGGCTGAGAGCTGATGTCTGAATGCGTCGATGACCCTTTCCACCGTCTTTAGCCGCCATATGTCCGCCCTGGGCCCGTTCGAGCCCGGGCCGCATCTGGCCGTCGCCGTTTCCGGCGGTTCCGACAGTCTGGCCCTGGCCTTGCTGGCCCAATCCTGGGCGCAGGCGCAAGGCGGGCGGGTGACGGCGCTCACTGTCGATCACGGACTGCGCGACGATTCCCGAGCCGAAGCCCTGCAAGTTGGACATTGGCTGAGGAAGCGGGGCATCGCTCAGCGCATCCTGACCTGGGAGGGCGAAAAGCCGAAACAGGGCCTGATGGCGGCGGCGCGTCAAGCCCGCTACCGGTTGCTGGAAGATTGGTGCGCCCGAAAGGGGGTTCTGCATCTGCTGCTGGCCCATCAGATCGAGGATCAGGCCGAAACCCTGCTCATGCGCCTGGCCAGGGGCAGCGGCGCCGATGGGTTGGCCGGCATGGCTTCCATCGTCCATGCCAGGCAAGTGCGCCTGCTGCGCCCGCTGTTGGGCGTCAAACGTGCCAATCTGAAAGCCTATTTGCAGGGCTTGGGGCAGGCGTGGATCGACGATCCCAGCAATGAAAACCAAGTCTTCGAACGGGTGCGGCTGCGCGCCAACGCGCCGGTCTTGGCCGATTTGGGCCTGCGCGTCGAGGCCCTGGCCGCCAGCGCCGCCAAACTTGCCGCTCAAAAGCGCCATCTTGAAGCGGAAACCGCTGCCAGCCTGGCCAGGCATGTCATCGTCGATTCCCAGGGATTCGCCTGGGTCGAGCGCGCCTTGCTGGACGAACCGGTTGAAATCCGCCATCGCGGCCTGGCCCGTCTGCTGGCCTGCCTGAATGGCGAAGCCTATCTCCCCGCCATGGATCAGGTGGAAAGGCTGGGCCTGTCCATGACGGGCGGCGCTTGGCGGGGCGGCACCCTGGCCGGCTGCCGGCTGCTTTTGCGCCAGGGCCGCATCCTGATCGTGCGCGAACCGGCGGCCTGCGCGCCGCCCTTGCGGCTGGTTTGCGGCCAATCTTGCCTGTGGGATGGGCGCTGGCGTGCGGCGACGGCAAGGGGGCGGGGACTGTTCCTGGGCGCCCTGGGCGGTCCCGAAGCCCAGGAACTGGCAAGACGGACCCCCGGGCTTCGCGAATCGGTCCCCATTCCCTTTCCGGCCTGGGCCAGCCTGCCGGCCATCCGGGATGCAAGAGGTGTTTCCGCCGTCCCCGGACTGGGGTATAAACGAAGCCGCCAAGGTCCAGAGCCCTTGACGGAATTGAGTTTTGCGCCAAGGCGCTCCTTAACCGGTTCAAATCTGCTCTTGTCTTAGGGCCGCGGGTGACTATCTCTTGGTAATGACGGCGGTTCAGCCGCAACCGAACGAATGACAAAAGGGTTCCTTCCTTGAATTTCAGCAAGAACATCGCCCTGTGGTTGGCCATCGCCCTGGTTCTGGTGATGCTGTTCAACATGTTCCAGCCCGCCACGCACAAGGCCGGCTACAACTCGCTCGCCTTCTCGGAATTCATCGCCGAGGTCGAAGGCCATCAGGTCAAGGAAGTGCTGATCCAAGGCAAGACCATCACCGGGCGCCTGGCCGATGGCCGGAGCTTCAACACCTACGCGCCGGACGATCCCAGCCTGGTCGCCAAGCTGCGCGACAGCGGGGTTCGCATCACCGCCGCCCCCTCGGACGAGAACACGCCCACCTTCTGGGGCGTGCTGATCTCGTGGTTCCCGATGCTGCTGCTGATCGGCTTTTGGGTCTTTTTCATGCGCCAGATGCAGGCTGGCAGCGGCAAGGCCATGGGTTTCGGCAAGTCGCGCGCCCGTTTGCTGACGGAAAAGACCGGACGCGTGACGTTCGAGGACGTGGCCGGCATCGAGGAAGCCAAGCAGGAGCTTGAGGAAATCGTCGAGTTCCTGAAGGATCCGCAGAAATTCACCCGCCTGGGCGGCAAGATCCCCAAGGGCGTGCTGCTGGTCGGCCCCCCCGGCACCGGCAAGACCTTGCTGGCCCGCGCCATCGCCGGCGAGGCCAATGTGCCCTTCTTCACCATTTCGGGCTCGGACTTCGTCGAAATGTTCGTCGGCGTCGGCGCGTCCCGCGTGCGCGACATGTTCGAACAGGGCAAGAAGAACGCGCCTTGCATCATCTTCATCGATGAAATCGACGCCGTCGGGCGTCATCGCGGCGCCGGACTTGGCGGCGGCAATGACGAGCGCGAGCAGACCTTGAACCAGTTGCTGGTGGAGATGGACGGTTTCGACGCCAATGAGGGCGTGATCCTGATCGCCGCCACCAACCGACCCGACGTGCTGGATCCGGCCTTGCTGCGTCCCGGGCGTTTCGACCGTCAGGTGGTGGTGCCCAATCCCGACATTCTGGGCCGCGAGCAGATTCTGAAAGTCCATATGAAGAAGGTGCCGTTGGCCCCCGACGTCGAGCCCAAGACCATCGCCCGCGGCACGCCCGGCTTCTCGGGCGCCGATCTGGCCAACCTCGTCAACGAGGCGGCGCTGCTGGCGGCCAGGCGCGGCAAGCGCGTCGTCACCATGCTTGAGCTGGAAGACGCCAAGGACAAGGTGATGATGGGCGCCGAGCGCCGCTCGATGGTCATGACCGACAAGGAAAAGGAACTGACCGCCTATCACGAGGCGGGACACGCGCTGGTCAATATCTTCATGCCCGACTGCGATCCTTTGCACAAGGTGACCATCATTCCGCGCGGACGCGCGCTTGGCGTGACCATGAGCCTGCCCGAGCGCGACCGGCTTAGCCATTCCAAGGTCGAATTCAAGTCGCGCATCGCCATGACCTTCGGCGGACGGGTGGCCGAGGAACTGATCTTCGGTCCCGAGAAGGTGACGACCGGGGCCGGCAACGACATCATGCAGGCGACGCGCCTGGCCAGGGCCATGGTCACCGAATTCGGCATGAGCGACAAGCTGGGGCCCATCCGCTACAACGCCAATGAACAGGAAATCTTCCTGGGCCATTCGGTGACGCAGACCCAGAACGTCTCGGAAGCCACCGCCCAGGTCATCGACGAGGAAGTGCGGGCCCTGATCGAGGAAGGTGAAACCACGGCCAAGCGCCTGCTGGGCGAGCATCTGGACGATCTGCACAAGCTGGCCAAGGCGCTGCTGGAATATGAATCCCTGTCGGGCGACGAAGTGAAGCTGCTGCTGAACGGCGGCGACATTCAGCGACCCGATCCCAACGATGTGAAACCCAGCGAGGGCGGCGGGCGGCGCTCCAGCGTGCCGACCACGGCGCGTCCCAAGACCGGCGGCGGGCCGGGCATGGAAGCTGGGCCGGAACCGTTGCCCGGCGCCTGATGGCGGACCAAGCGCAGCCTTTCTCTTTCGCGGGCGTTCCCCTGGAACGCCCGCTTCTCATGGGCATCGTCAACGTCACCCCCGACAGTTTTCATGATGGCGGACGCCATCCCCTGCCCGAGCAGGCGGCGGCGCATGGGCGGCGTTTGCTGGAGGAAGGGGCGGCGATTCTGGACATCGGCGGCGAATCGACGCGCCCGGGAGCGGCACCGGTGCTGGAAAGCGTCGAGATCGAGCGCGTGGTGCCGGTGGTGCGCGGATTTGCGGGCCGTGGCGCCCTGGTTTCCATTGATACAAGGCATCCTTCGGTGATGGTGGCCGCCATCAAGGCCGGTGCCCGCATCGTCAACGACATTGCCGGCCTGTCAGACCCGGAATCACGGCGCATCGTGCGCGAATCCGGCGTCCACGCCGTGATCATGCATATGCAGGGCGAGCCCGGCAGCATGCAGGCCGAACCCCATTACGACGATTGTCTGGCCGAGGTTTACGACTGGCTGGCGGCCCGGCTGGCGCTGTGCGAGGCCGAGGGCATTCCCAGGGCCAGGATCGCCATCGATCCCGGCATCGGCTTTGGCAAATCGCTGGATCACAACCTGGCCCTGTTGAAGGGGCTGCGCAAATTTCACGAACTTGGATGCCCGCTGCTGCTGGGGGCGTCGCGCAAGAGTTTCATCGCCCATCTGTGCGGCGGCATCCCTTCCGATGACCGGCTGCCCGGCTCGCTGGCGGCGGCGCTGTGGGGGGCGTCGCAGGGGGTTCACATCCTGCGCGTCCATGATGTCGCCGCAACCGCGCAGGCTCTAACTATATGGTCGCGCTTGTGCTAGTGTGGTGGTTTCGTAGTTCGTGCGATTATGCGGCCCCGGCAACACGAACTTCGAAACCAGAAACCACACTAGAAATCGAATATTTGCTAGTGTCCCTATTGATTCGTAAGTTCGTAAATCGCCGGATTTCAAATCTCACGAACTTACGAATCAGGACACTAGACTCGTCTGACCTGTCAAAAGGATCCTTGCGATGAACGGCTTGCCAGCGCAAAAGTCACCCATGTGCTTCGAGCCTTGGTACGAACTGAACGTCATGTATAACGGACGCCTAGCTTGTTGTTGCTACTACAATGGCCCGGCATCCACCTTCGATCTTGACCGCTGGCCGGACCTGTTCAGCTATTGGAACGGCGACTTCATGCGCAAGGTACGTTCCGAAGTGGTGGACAACGTCCCCGAGGGCAGCGGCTGCAAAGGGTGCGTGGTTTTCAAGTATCGCAGCCACGAAGAAATGAGCCAGCTATTCCAGGGCTCTCCACAGGATATCCTGTCGCCGGCGCAATTAGAGAACCGCCAGCGAGCCATGGCAAATTTCGCCGCCGGTAAACTGGAGGTCGATCATGTGCCGATGCGCTTTTATTTCAACTTTGGCGTATCTTGCAACATCAACTGCATCATGTGTTGCCAGACGCCCGAGCGCCCCAGCCATCAGACCCTGGATGCGGACCGCCTGCTCGCCTGGAAGCCGCATATGGTCAAGGCGGAAACCATTTCCGTGATCGGTGGCGAACCTTTGATTCTGCCTCAGGCCATCAAGTTTATCCGCGCCATTGTTCAGGATCAGGATTTCTCGACAGTCCGCATGGACCTGCTGACCAACGGTCTTAACCTTGACAAGTTCATAGACGAGCTGTCGGCAAAAACCCACATCAACTTCTGCATAAGCCTGGATGGCATCGGCGACAGCTACGAGCATATTCGTGCCGGCTCCAACTGGTCTCGAGTAGAAAACAACTTGCTGGCGCTCAAAGAAACCGCCGCCAGACGCAACCTGAAATGGACGGTGGTAACCGCGAACATCGTCATGAAAAGCAGCTTGGCCACGATCGACAAATTGGTGCGCTGGCATATCGAACACGATATCCATCCCAACTTTGTCGATTTCATGAATTTTTCGGGCATCGAAGACACTTATTTCAAGGAAAACATCTTTGCTTTTCCGGACCTGCTTGGCGAGGTGCCGGATTGGAACGGAAAGCTTGAGGAGGCGATCCATCTTCTAAATGAGAAAGGCTGGTTTGGCTCGGCCGACTTATTGCGAAAAATGAAATTGGACTTGATTACGCGTCTTTTTTCGCCGTTGCCAAATGAGCGGCAACAGATGTCGTGTCGCAAAGGATAGAGGTTAGCATGCGTCTTCCCGCCCAGGCGTTCTATAATCAGCGCAACACCATCAGCGAGGATTCCGGAACCTTGCGGGCATTGGCGGACACCGTGGCCTGGCCCAATGACCTGACCCTGGCGCAGTGGTGTTCCTGGTATGCGGCCACGCTGGAATTCAAGCCGGATTTGATTATCGAACTTGGGCGGGGGATGGGAAATTCGACCACCCTGTTCACGCTTGCCGCCCATCGCATGCCGGGTGCCAAGGTGTTCAGTTTCTGCCTGAGCGAGCAGTGGGACCGCCTGACCCGCCCGAAAGTGCGGAGCTTGACCGGAGAGGAATGGTTTGCCCCCCTCTCGACATATCTGATCGACATCTGTCAGGTTGACTTTACACATCTTATCACGCCCGCCAAGCGCGTTCTGCTGCTTTGGGACGCTCATGGCTATGTTGTGGCTGATCGCGTTCTGTCGCATATCATGCCTTTGCTGGCCCAAAAGGAGCACGTGGTGTTCTGTCATGATGTGACGGACAATCGTCTGTATGCGGATGGGCCTCGAGGCTATATGGGAAAGACCATCTGGAGAGGCATGGAGTCATACTATGCCTCGCCAGAAACCGTGGGGCGGACAAATATTTTCTGGCTGAACACGGTTGTCGATCAGTTCATTCCCATCCTGGATTTCTGCTGGCGCAACAGGATCGAACTGCGTTCGACGGACTGGGAAATGAAGGAAGACTTTGCCAAGCATCCGCAATATTATAGCGAGTTGCAGCAGGCCGTGCCGGAAGACTGCTTCTCGATGGTCAATCATTGGGCCTATTTCACCTTGAATGAGGCGCCTGGCCCGCTGACATTTCCGGCGTCGGTGCTGAAGGCCGGCGAAAATTGATCGCGCAAGCGACAGGCCAGGGCCCTGCGTGCCCGGTTCCCTGGTACGAACTCAATATCATGTATAACCGCCGCGTCGGTTGTTGCTGCTATTACAACGGCTATGTTCTGTCCTGGAACAACCGCCAAGCTGCAGACATGTTTTATTACTGGAATGGCGCTTTCATCTCGCAAATCCGCTCCGAAGTGGTGCGGGGAGTTATGGATTCCGGATGCTCGGGCTGCGGATTCTACCGGTTCAAGGATGATGGCGCCGTCTATGCGACTTTCGATCCGCCACCGGAATCGACGCCTGAACAAATAGCCAATCTGCAACGCGCCAGAGAAAATTTTAACCTTGGCTCGGTCACGGTCGATCATGTGCCGATACGCTTCTATTTCAATTTCGGCGTTGGATGCAATTTAAACTGCATCATGTGCGGTCAGACCTCGGAGCGTCCTGACGAGACGAGCCTTGACGCCGATCTGTTGTGGCAATGGCTTCCGCATTTCAAGAAATCGCTTTGCCTGTCCCTGATCGGGGGCGAGCCTCTGGTTCTACCGCAGGCGCTTTCCTTCATTCGCAAGGTTGTTTCCGAGAAGGAATTGGAAGCCGTTCAACTCGACCTTTATACCAACGGGGCCGTCCTCGACAAACATATGGATTTGCTTGAACGCAAGAACAGACTTTCCATTTGCGTCAGTCTTGACGGAGTCGGGCCAACCTATGAGCGGATCAGAAAGGGCGGCAATTGGGCCCGAGTCGAGCGCAATCTATTGGATTTCAAGGAAACGTCTGTCAGGAAGGGGCTGCGCTGGAGTCTGACCACTGCCAATCTGATCATGAAAACCAGCCTGGCGGGTCTTGAAAGATTGGTCGATTGGCACATTGCCCAGGACATCACGCCGAATTTTTCGGACTTTTCGTTGGCGCCGGGGATCGAGAAAACATTTTTGGAAGAGAATGTTTTTGAATTCCCTCATTTGCTGGCGGAGGTGCCGGACTGGACGCATCAGTTCGACGCATCGATACAAAAGCTCGAGGGGAAAGGGTGGTGGAGTGTTGCCGCCATTCTTCGCAACATGAAGCTTGATTTGGTCCACAGGCTGTTCAAGCCGTTTCCTTAAGGATGGTTTCTCTGAGCGAAAACGGCGCCAGTCCCCAAGACTGGTCGTTGAAGGAAGCCTTTGCCCCAAGCACGCTGAATTGCCTGACGCTTGCTTCCACTTCTTCCCAAAGCAGAAATGGAATCCCCTGTTTAGCCAATCTTTCAAACAATTGCCGTTCCCCTTCCGGCGTGAATCCGGAACCGGCGCTGTGTTCAATGTGATAATGCGCCATCGGATACTCCAGAATTTCTTCTCGCACCCGCTCGCTTGCGATGCTGCACAGAAGAAGCAGGCTGTCGATATGCATCGAATAGCCCTCGTATTCGGGATAGCCCTGAATGGAAAACCAGCTATCCCGATCCATAAGTTCGAAGTCGCCGCAGGCATTGGTGTGCCCGGGAACAGCCTGTTTGACCTTGGTTATGGCCTGGGTGGTGTTCCTTATTGTGTCCAGAAAGTACTCTGTCACGCCATGCCATGCGGTTCCGACGATGGATTTGGCGAGATCATGGTTCCCCGCGGCCATGTGCCGGCAAGCCAGAACCACCGCTCTTGCAAGCTTGGGGGCGGTTTTTCCAAGATAAATGATTGTTTGGTTTGCCCAGCCAATCCAGGCGGCAGTGGGTGTTGTTGTGATGGCGAACAAATTGCCGTCGCGCATGTCCAAGGTCCAAGAAGCACCATTGATGCGGATGACGTTCTTTTTGCACCAAGCCATAAGTTCGCCTGTCGGGACGTCAGGCAGTTCCATGGGGACGTCCAGCCGCTCATTCCGGTAGATGACACCTTTCTCCAATTTTCTTTCAGCAAGAAAGGCGAACAACTCGTCGGAAAAAAGGATGTCGATGTTGCTGGTTAGGATAAAGGGAGCGCGGGCGCGCCGGATCCCGGCATTCTTGGCAATGAACTGATAAAGGGGCAGGCGGTCCGCGCAGCCGAAGCGCTTGTGCAATTCCTCGGGCACTTCGATCAGGCGCAGCCGGCAGGGGCCACGATCTTGAGGCCAGCGCAGGGAATCGATCAGCCGGGGGCGCTCGGCGGGGGGGTTCCATTCCACGAAAACAAGTTCCGACGGTAGGTTGTACTTTGCCGTCTGAAAGAACCAGCCATCCACAAAAGTCTGCATCCTCTGTTGGATATTGAGGCCATGATTGTCGTTGCGGCTGGTGACCACCAGCGACAAATAGGGGGCGGGTTCCTGGATGGTTGGGGGGGGGGGAGGGGGCGCAGTCATGTCCCTATGATGCACGTCCCGGCCTTGCAAGGGAAGATGCCCCTTGAGCTATAATCCCAGTGCTGCCACAATATCTACGATAGCAGCGCCAGAACGGTGCTGAATGTGGATTGCCAAGGGGACGTTTTAGCTATGGATAAGAATGATCTGATCGTCGTCACCGGTGCCGGCGGCTTCATTGGCGGGCATCTGCTTGCCGACTTGCGTTCTCAAGGCTATCGCCGTTTGCGCGGTGTGGACATCAAGCCGCTTGATGTCTGGTTTCAAAGCTTTCCAGATGTGGATAATCAGGTCGCCGATTTGAAGGAATTGGCCGCCTGCCGGGCCGCCGCCAAGGAAGCCTCCTATGTCTTTAATTTTGCTTGCGACATGGGGGGGATGGGGTTCATCGAAACCCACAAGGCCGAATGCATGCTTTCGGTCCTGATCAACACCCATATGTTGATGGCGGCCAGGGAAGTTGGCGCCAAGCGCTTCTTCTATTCCTCCTCGGCTTGCGTTTATGCCGCCGGCAAACAGCTTGACGAGCATGTGACGGCGCTTCGGGAAAGCGACGCCTATCCGGCCATGCCCGAAGATGGCTATGGCTGGGAAAAGCTGTTCAGCGAGCGGATGTGCCGCCATTTCACCGAGGATTTCGCGCTAACAACGCGCGTCGTGCGCTTCCATAATGTTTACGGTCCCTGGGGAACCTTCGACGGCGGTCGCGAGAAGGCCCCGGCGGCGATATGCCGCAAGGTGCTGCGCGCCAAGGATAGTGGGGTTCATGAGATTGAGATTTGGGGCGACGGGCATCAGACCCGAAGCTTTATGTATATTGATGACGCCCTGCATGGCGTCAAAGCCGTCATGATGAGCGACAGTATCCTGGATCCGATTAATCTTGGCTCTGCCGAGTTGGTCAGCATCAATCAGCTTGTGGATATTGTCGAGGAAATCGCCGGCCTCAAGCTGAAGCGAAGCTACAACCTCGCGGCCCCAAAGGGGGTTCGGGGGCGGAACAGCGATAACACATTGATTCGTTCGCATCTGGGGTGGGAGCCGTCCACCCGGCTTAAAGATGGCCTGGCCAAGACCTATGCTTGGATCCATGACATGCAGACTGGCGGGCGTGATTTTGCGCGGTTCGTCAGGCCGTGACCTCTGGCCGTCCCAGGCTGTCCCTTGTTCTGGCATCGCGGAATGCCGACGAAGAGTCGTTGCTGGCCTTGAAGGGAACGCTGAATGCGTGGGATCGGTTCGCACGGACTTGTTCCGATTGCCTTGAAATTATCGTTGTCGAATTGCCCCCCCCCTCTTCGCGGCCCAGTTTGCGGCAGTCGCTAAGGAAAATGGATCTGGGTCTGATGGTCAGACTTTTTTCTTTCCCAGAGAAATTGGACCATCTGCATGGCCGATCCCTGGCTTTGCCGCACCTTGAACATCTTGCTTGGAATGTTGGCATCAGAAGATCGAATGCCGATTATATCCTTGTCACCAGGCCGGGTGTTCACCCAACGCCGGAATTAGCCGATTTTGTCCTCAGGGGAAGGCTCGTCCCCGGAAAGCTTTACCGGGCGGATGTGTATGAAATGTCCGGCGAGGGCGTCGATGCGCCGTTTCTGGCGGCAAAGGCCAACCGCATTCACCTGGCCCGCGAAACGCTGGATCTTGCCCAACGAAAAACGATTATGCGTTTCCAGGAAAGTTTTGCGGTTTGGGGGGAGCCGATCTCGACGGGCCTGATGTTCTTGCTGACGCATATTCTGCTGTTCTGTTCGTTGTTGTTCCATTCCTTGCTTGCGGCAAAGACGTCGAATCTCAGATATCTGCCCCATTTTGGAAAAGTGTTGGCCAGGGATTTCAGCCAGGCTGCCTATTTATACCGCGTTCGACGCTCTGCCTGGCTATTCTTCCGCTCGCTGCATCTGAACGCCGCCGGTGATTTTCTTTTGGCGGACAGAGAACGCTGGATGGGGTGGAGGGGGGTGCCGGAGTATCAAGGCCATTCATTCCTGGTCGATGCGATGTTTGTTCTGGCCGCCGTCGGCTCTGGCAGTGCGCGGGAAAAGCGGCTGGTGTGGCCGATGGCCGTGCTTCGCACGACTCCTTTGGATATTGAGGGGCCAGCCGCTGATGAAGAATTGCCGGTCCTGACTCCCCTTGCGGCGGCTAGGCAAGCGGATGGCTGGCGGCTAAGTGGGCCTTCATTCTCGTTCAATCTGCAAGATTGGGGGCTGGGCGAACTGGAGCTTTTGGAAAATGTCTTTGGCGGAAAGGCATCTCTGGCATGATGGAGGAAATCGTTCGATGAAGTTGTCAGTGATTGGATTGGGAAAGCTGGGCGCCCCCTTGGCGGCGGTCATGGCCAGCAAGGGGTTCGAGGTTCTTGGCGCTGATTTAAGGCGGGATTTTGTCGATTCGATCAATGCCGGCCAGGCGCCAGTCGTCGAACCGCGTCTTCAGGAGCTGATCGATGCGTCAAAGGGGCGGCTACGCGCAACGACGGATGTCGAGGAAGCTGTGCGCGAGACGGACGCCAGCTTCGTTATTGTTCCCACGCCGACCGGCCCCGATGGCATCTTCCTTCTCGATTATGTGATGGCCTGCGCCAAGCCGATTGGCCAGGCCATTGCCAAGAAATCAAGCTACCACCTTGTCGTCATCACCAGCACGGTCATGCCCGGCGATACGGGAACGAAGCTGGTGCCGGCGCTGGAAGAAGCATCCGGAAAGCGCTGCGGCACCGACTTCGGTGTCTGTTACAATCCGGAGTTCATCGCACTTGGCAGCGTCGTGTACAATATGCTCAACCCGGATTTTATTTTGGTTGGCGAATCTGACGCCAAAGCCGGCGCGATGCTAGAGACGATCTATCGTCAAAGCTGCGATAAGCCCCCGCACTTTGCGCATATGAACTTCGTGAATGCCGAGCTGGCGAAGATATCGGTGAACAGCTTTGTCACCATGCGCATTTCATTTGCCAATCAGTTGGCCAGGATTTGCGACTTCATTTCCGGCGCCGACGTCGATGTGATTACCAGCGCCATTGGCTTGGATACCCGCATCGGCAGGAAATATTTGAAGGGCGCCGTCAGTTTTGGCGGCCCATGTTTTCCACGTGACAATGTGGCCTTCGCCAAGATGGCGGCCGGCTTGGGAACGGAAGCGCCAATGGCGCTGGCAACCGATAAGATGAACAACGACTATCTCGACCATTTGGCGGCAAAAATATTGCGCCTTCTTCCTCGTGGGGGCGTTGCCGGGTTGCTGGGCATGTCCTATAAGCCGGATACCGGCGTTATCGATGCGTCGCCCAGCGTCGAACTGGCGCGCAGGCTTCTTGAGAAATCCTGTCAGGTCATCGCCCACGACCCGCTGGCCATTCCCGAGGCCCGGGCAAAGCTGGGCGAGCACATCGTATGGGCGGCCACTATGAGTGAATGCGCAAGAGAAGCGGATGTCCTGATCATTTTGGTGCCTTGGCCTGAATATGCCGGATTGAAGCCGGGCGTGTTGAAAAACGGAGGCAAAGGCGTCTCCGTGCTAGATTGCTGGCGCCAGTTGCCGTCGGAACAGTTTGCCGGGATATGCCACTATGAATTGATAGGTTGCCCCAATTCTGCGCAGGGATGACAGGTGACAAACTCAAACGCAGTCCAGAATCCTGCCTTTGCAGCCTTTCTTGTCCGTAGTGGCTGGCTTGAAAAGGAGCCATTCGTTCTTGCTGATGTCGGCGTCGGCGGAGGGATACATGAGTGTTGGAACGTGTTTGGCGATGCTTTGCATGTTTGGGGATTTGATCCCCTGGAAGGTGAAGTGGAAATCCTGAACAGAGAAAACCATGGCGGCCGCCATCATTATACCGCGGCAAAGGTCGGTTCTTCTGACTTCAAGCGCGTTGAGCAATTGAACGAGAATGGTGTCTCGCTTCGGAACGACCACTGTTGGGACCGGCTTGCCACAATGCGCGCGCTTAGACTTTTGGATGCCTTCGGAATGGAACGCTATGACCGTTCCGGACTTTGCAAGATATCAGACCTTACAGTGTCGCTAGACGATTTTTTTCTTGATCAGCATAGGCCGCCTCCAAATTTTGTTAAAATCGATACGGACGGTTTCGATATTGAAGTGCTGCATGGAAGCAGGCGCCTGCTGGACGATGGCAGATTGCTTGGTCTTTCCGTCGAGTCGCAATTCGTTGGCAACATTGGCCCGACGGCCAATGTTTTTTCCAATATCGACACGCTTTTGAGAAACCATGGTTTCACGCTGTTCGATCTTGATCCGATCCGTTATTCACGGGGCAATCTGCCGATGCCTTTCACGGCGCCGGCCCCCGTTCAATCCCATGGCGGTCAATTGATCTGGGGCGAAGCGCTGTATTTTCGTGATTTCACGCATGCTGACTATGAAGCGATGTGGGGCATTTCGCCAAGCGACAATGACATAATTAAACTTTGCTGCCTGTTCGATATTTTTGCGCTTCCGGACTGCGCTGCGGATCTGCTTGTGAAATACAGAGACCGGTTCTTGCCGGACTTCGTCAACCAGTGTTTGGATAGGCTAACTCCAACCCTTAACGGAAGAAAAGTATCTTACAGCGAATATATTTCCGCCTTTGAGGCCTATGTCCAGTCAGGATACGACGAGAAATTATTTGAGGTGCCGCTTCTGACGGCAAGGCAAGTCACTTCAAGTGAGTGGCACTCGGTGCAGGAATCCCTGCGCCTTCGAGACGAAATCATCGCCTCGCTGAAGGGAATTGTTTCAGTGCACGAGGAGACAATCAAGCGCATGCAGGAGCGCGAGGCGGAGCGGATGCGCCAAGAAATGAAAGCGAAAGGACTGCTGTAATTCAATAATGCTTTCTATTGCAGGCTGGAATATGCCTTCTGCTGGAATTCAAGAAGCTGGTTGGCGCTTAGCTGGGGGTGACGCCAGGGAACATTTCCATAATAGCCGAAATTGTCGTAGAAGGGATCGGTCGTCAGGCGGCCTTCCATTCTCGCGCGCTCGTAAAGCTGTGTTCCGGGATAGGGGATGGCAATCGAAAACTGGGATACGTCGCAGCTTAATTCGCTGGCGAGGTCTAGGGTTGACTGGCAACTGGCCGCATCATCAAGATAGTGGCCGAACATGAAATTGCCCACCGTGCGGATGCCATGCCGCTTCGTCGCCGCGACGGCTTGTCGCGCCATGTCGGTCGTCGTGTTCTTGCCGATTTCCTTCAGAATTCTGTCGTTTCCAGATTCTATGCCGTAGGTCGCCATAAAGCATCCCGCATCGGCCAAGGCGCCCAGCAATCCATCATTGACGGTGTCGGTCCTGGCCGTAATCATGAACGGCATCTCGAGAGCGTTCGCTTTCAGCCGGCTGGCGATTTCAAGGCAACGGCTTGGTTTGACGGTGAAAGTGTCGTCATTGAAGACAAGGTACCTGGCGCCAAGCCGTTTCAGACGCTCCACTTCCTCCAACACCCGGTCAAGTCCATGGTAGCGCAATTTCCCCCAGCTTTCTTGGCCGCTGGCGCAGAATTCGCAAGTGTAAGGGCAGCCGCGCGTCGTGATGAGCACGCCCATCTGCAATTCGTCCGTCCCCCAAATGTCGCTGGTATATCTCGTAAGCGGGTAAAGATCGATGGCGGGAAGAGGGTAGTCGTCCAGATTGCGGATTTGCCCAATCGGCTGCTTCTGTGAGAAATGAATGACGCCATTCCGATCACGGAATACCAAGCTTGGCACTTGATCCAAGGGCAACCCCTCCTCAAGGCGGTTTGCCAAGGCGACGGCGGCATCCTCGCCCTCTCCGCGAACAAGGGAATCAGCGCCTTTCAATAGCTCCAACGTTTCCTGAGGCAGGGCGGTGGCGTGGACACCGCCAAGCGTTATATGGCCACTCCAGCCGGACTGGCGGACGGCGCTTACCAGGCTGGCCGCCTCAAAAAACATGGGGGTGGTAAATGAGATGCCGATGACATCCGGCCGCTCGGCAAGAAGTGCTTTGCTGGCATCAACGGCGGTCAGGTCCAGGGCGTCCGCATCGAGATAGAAAACCTGATGCCCCATATTCCTGAGGGCTGCCGCGATATAAGCTGGTCCCAGCATTGGTTGGCGCTTCGAAGAACGCCGGATGTTCCTGTAGACGCGGTGTGCGGACGGCGAGACAAGACAAACCCGCAAGATATGCTCCTATACCGCGAGACGAAGAACTTGCCATTCCGGCGGGCTACGCTCGTCTTGGCGGTAATGCGCACCAAGGACGCCGGTTCCCTGTTCGGCGGGCGGAACGACGACCCTTTGTCCAGTCTTGGAACCAAGCCAGGCCGCCCACCAACCAAATGAACTGACGGATAGGATGTGGTGATCGCACTCGATCATCAGCGCCAGATCGAAAAGAAAGGAATGCGCCTCTGAAAACACGACCTTGGCATTTTGCTTTAGATTTAATTTCTCGCGGCACCATTCAAGATCGAGATTCGTGTCGCTGAAGACCATGAAAACGCAATCTGGAGGAAAAGACTTGGCGGCCATTCGGTAATAGGTGGGAGGATGCAGAGAATAGCTGTTGCGGTTATAGGCAAGGGTATTGTCGCCACGGCGCACATGAACGGCGACAACCGGTCCATGCTTACGCAGGTCGCCAACCGTCGCCTTTGCGTATTGGGCAATATGGGGATTGCGGAAGGTGAAATGGCGACTGACCAGATTTGAGACTCCCTCGAAGTAGACGTGACTCGGCCAAAAGCCGGACAGGTAGACGTCGCCTTGCCCGCCAAGAAATTCCAGGTCAAGACGGGTCAAGTCTTGAATATGCTTGCGCCCATCGACCCGGGACAAATCTTCTTCTGAGGCCTCGACAAGTTCGGTATTGAACTGATGCAGCCAGAACCGGCGGTCTTCACGCTGGACGTCACGGTAGAAGCGGGTATCGATGCGCAGTTCGGCGCCAGAACGTTTGGCCCAATCCAGGCCGGCGGCGTATTGAAACATCTGACTTCCCAAACCGCCGGTCAGGCCGAGGACCGCCAGGGGCCTGTCGCCAGCGCGCTTGAACGCTAACGGCATTGACGCTTGACCGTCGGAATGAAGACTGTCGAGGCGAGAAGCAAAACCAACCCAGTTCGCCCCCATCCATTCTGCTGATTCCAAAATAGCCCCATTCCTGAACCAACGTTTAACGAAACTTGTCGCTGCCAAAGCCTGCGCCAGCGGCGGCATCAAAGCATCAAGGAATGATTGGTTCCATGTCATACCTAGATAGGTTGATATGTTTTTGGCCGCTGAAGGTCTGCCTTCGGCGAGAAAAACGAATATGCTTAGGATGAGCGCTTCGCAAAGTTCCGAGCCAATGCCGTTTTGCAAGACAAAGTCTGTTTTTTCACGCGCGTCTCGCGTGCGTTCCGCCATTAGGTCGCCGACGGCCATGCGCAGAAGCTCTTTCGGAGATACGGCCTGAATGGTCATCCGCCCATTTTCCTTAAGTGGTGCGGTAACGGCTGAATATCCTCTGGGTCAATCGTCAGCATGTTTTTCCAGATCAGTTTGTTGTTCCCGGCCAGGAAGAGCGTGCCGTCGTATCCCTGGAATATCCAGCTCCACCAAGCTTCATTGAAGTACATCGAGTCGATGCCGTTGTCATCGATCTTGAAGTCGCCAAACAACTCGCCGACCACGAAAAAGGCGTTGGTAATAGTCGTGGCGACGAGCTCATAGCCTTTCTGGCGGCCAAGCTCAATGAAAGCGCGCAGTGACGATCCCTGGTTGAGGGATGGATTGGGGTCTTGAATGAACAAGACGTCGTTTGGAACCGTGTGATTGAATTCGACGACAACAACAAGCGGACGGCAAACCATCGAACTCCAGATATGCCAATCCATGCCATCGACATCGATCACCATCATGTCCGGGGTTGGAAGGTCCGCCGATCCAAGCAAGTTGTCGATGCGGTTTTCTCCTTCCAATTCGACCTGCTTGTTAAGGGCGCGCACCCCTGGTTGATTGGCGTAGCGGGCGGCCAATTCTGCGAAACGGGTCTTGTCCGCTTCGATCAGCATGGCATTCCAGCCCAGGCGCTGGATCAACTGCCAGCTATTGCTGCCGGAAAGGCCGTCATGCGCTCCGAATTCGACGCATAGCTTGTGTCGCGGTTGAATGATGTTGAATATTTCGGCGATGATTCCGTCTTCGCCGTCCTGGGAGGTCACGTTGGCGGCTTGGCGCGACAGCCATAAGCTGCCTGCCTTTCGGCGGTCTGTGGCTTGGACTTCAAGAACGGGCATCTCCCCCCCTTTGAACAGCGGCCCCTGATCATATAACATGTTGATCCTGGGCTGAAGATATCTGTTGGGCCCTGTTCGATGGGATTGGCTTATGACCTTGCCGCCAAATGTCCGCAGAATTGCCGTAACCCGCCCCCCTGCGGTTTGGGGGAGGGATTTGCAGGCAGCCAAGCTCGCCTGGTCGGTGATGGAAGGGCTGGGGCTGGAACTCTTCGAACTGGACATCGATCTCCTGTTGAACGGCTCTGCCCAGGAGATTGGAACGCATATTTCAGAACTTCTTTCATTCCGGCCGCAGTTGGCCGTGGCGACGCCCAATGCCGGTTATCTTTTCAATGCGGTCATAAGCTCGGCTAAGTCTCGGCCCAATGTCTTTCTTGACGTTCTTGCCATTCCCTGCCTACTAACCTGGGATAGCGTCGTTCAGTTCCCGTCGCAGCTTCCTCACATCAACAGATCCTGCTGTCCGGATGAGACTAGCCGGGGTGTACTGCAATCTCTAAAATCAGCGCTTGACCACCCGCTGCTTTTCCATGTCGCCTACGACAAAGGGCAGATTGACGCCATGGTGGGGCTTGGCATACTGCCGGCGGGGCGCGTCCTGCACAAACCGGTTTTTGCCTATCAGGCCTTTGTCGATTTCGGCCGCGCTGAGGCTGCTTCGGTGCGCCAAGACGAGCGTGTGGCCTTTACCGGAACGCTTAGGGTGGATGCCTTGCCCAGTCCTTATGAAAGCCTTGCTTTTTTTCCAGAACTTGACAGACAGGTCGTGTCCGACCGCCCTTTGTCCCAACCGGTTTGGAATAGCCTTATCGAATTCATTGCCGGCCTGTCCGCTCAGGAGAGAGAGACTTTTGGTCTCGGGCCAGACTCAGGATGTTTCTGGGGCCTGGCCGATTATATCGTTTCATATCGGGCAAACATTCTTGATCGCTTGCGCGTTATCGAAGGGATAGCTCGGCCAGTCACTTTCTATGGAAACGTCGTTGAAAAGGGTGTGTCTGCGTTCCGGCTTCCTCCCAACATGACGATGGGGGGAGATCAGGACATGATTTCGCGTTTGCCGAAATTGAATGCCGGAACGGCGATTACGGTCGATGTGGTCAATCGAATCTTCGGCAGTGGCTATACGGCCAAGATCGCCAGTTGCTTGGCGGCTGGCGGCTTTTGTCTGTTCGACTGGCGTCCGGAGTTTATTGACGCTTTTGGCGATGACGGTGGACAGGTGATGTTTCGGACCATTGACGAAATGAATACGAAAATAGATATCTTCCTAGGAAATCCTGCGTATCGCCGTGCATTGGCCGACTACTTCAAAGGCGAAATCGCGCAGCGCCACTCGGCCAAGGAATTCTACAGGTCTTTGCTTTCACAGATGGCCGTCAACTACAAGATTACCTGACCGAAGGATTGGCGAGCAGTGGGGCAAGGCCCTCGGCATGGGCCGCGTTGGGATCGGCGGCGAAAGCCCATTGGGCGGCTGCCCTCGCTTCATCTTGATAGCCCTGAAGTGCAAGCGCTTGCGCCAACTCGGCATGATAAGTGAACTCAGTCGGGGCCAGGCGGCATGCTTGTCTCAACTGGCTCAAGGCCGTCTGCGCATCGCCGGCGGCCAGTAACGACCGTCCCATAAGGGAGGCGAATTGCGCCACGCCATCAAAATCTGCCAGTCCCTGTTTTGCCAACTGGCTGGCTTCGAGACTATTGCCGATGGCTAGTGCCGTCTCGGCGGCCTTTAAAATAAGCTGCGCTTCGGCAGACAGGGACGGCGGAGAGCGCAGGGGGGATTCTGAATGAAGGGTGTCTTGAAGCTGCAGATAGTTGCGAACCAGTTCGGCTTGAGAAGGTGGAGGGACGATCAGGACATCTTCGAACAGAAAGAACTCGGACCTGTCGAGTTTCTCGAGGTATCTCGTCAAAGCGGGAAGAGACGGCCATGATGACGCAGGATGCGGCAAGGCAGGGGGAGCGCAAAATAGGCGGGCGTCGTCGATCAGAAGCATATGGGGCAAGGATGACCGCAGAATGATGTCCAACTCGCGCAGCAAGGGGCAGGGATCGTTTTCACCGGCGGTTTCACCCAGACTCCAGTGCGCGTCCAGCCAGAACAATGCGGGCTGTTTCAAGCGTCCGATAAGGTTGGCGAGGTGGATGCCGGTATCGCCTTGCAACAGCACCAGATTGCCGTGTTGCTGAAGGCGCAATGCCGCTCGGCGGTGCAATTCGGGCGACAGTTCGATGGAGTAGACTTCGTCAAATATCCCGCAAGCCCAATTGGCGGTGTCGCCGTGGAAGGTTCCGGTCTCGACGAAAATGGTGAAATTTAAGGCTGCCTTAAGGAAATTGCTTAACCCTGGCGGGGGACCGGGATGTATAATGCCCATGGCAAGTAATTCCTGATCGTGAGTCTGGCCTAGATTAACAGACTGGGGAGATGATGCCAGTCTTATTAGACCATTGTTTTGGCTTCGGAATTTCATAGCATGCTGGGATTGTTGATCACTGTGGGCACTGTGCTGCTGGTGGCAATCTATGCCTATGCCATTTTGCCTTTTCCCTATTTCACGCCCCATATGGGGGCGGGCCCAGTCAAAGATGAAAGCAATAAACGCCTTACCCTGCTTACTCTGCTGAAGGCATTGCGCCATCCGCGCCCCAGATGGGAAATGGACCATGCCGAGATCAGTCGTATGATGTCCCTTTTCCGGGAACCGGAAAGGCCCTATGTGTCTTGGCGCAATAGCAGCGGTTATTACGATTTGCAGGCTGGGAGCCAGGATTCTGCGACCCAGTCTTGTCTGGTTTTCAGGTCGCGCCTCTTCTTGGTGCTGCTTTGGCCTAGATTGATGCTGGATCGCCCGTTGTCTTGGTTTCTGAACAGGCTCAATCTTGCCGCCTTCTGCTTGGTCATAGCCTTGTCCTACATTCTGATGCGGTTGAGCGCCTTGCGCAACAAACAACGAATCAAAAATATCTCCGAGCCCCTAAAATATCGCTTGAGCGCCCACTTCACCCAGCATCTGGAGGCTTTCGTTCCAGCCGAAGGGCGTGGCGAACTTTCCATCTTTGCCGAGCCGGGATATTTCTTTTTCAAACTGGCGGAGGGCAGGTTGTTTCGTCAGGCCTTGTCCTGTTTTCCGCCCAAGGGGCCTTCCTTGGACATCGGTCCGGATGACGGCGTCATATCGCTTCTCCACCTGGCGCCTGTTCTCTTTATCGATTACGGGCTGAATACGTCGGACTACGCTTTTTCTGGCGCCGCAAGATCGAAATACGGGGCGATAAAAAAGGGCTTCATCGAAGACGACATCTTTCCAAACGGCAGTTTCTCCAGCATCTTCATGATTCACGTCGTGGACCACATCCCAGATCTCGAAGGGGCGCTGAAGCATCTGGCCAGCTTGCTTAAGCCGGGCGGGCGGCTGTATTTCAGCGGCCTGTCGCACGATTTCAACGGCTGGTGGCTGGAAAGGATATGCGCGGCAGGGGCGGTTTGGAATAATAGGCCGATCACCTGGTACCGCGATCTGTGCGCCCGCCAGGGCCTGGAAACCCTCCATGCCTCCTATTGCCAGGCCGTGCCAGGAAATATGGTTTGGAAGGCGACCTATGCATTCGCCATGAAAACTGCCGCGTGGCGGCAACTGGCCCGCTGGTTGGGGGCCACAAGTTCACGGCGGCGGAAATGGGCATCGTTCTTGACGTCGATGTGGATGACGGCCTTTCTTCTTGACGAGGAACTGGCTGTCGATCGGGGTTTGAATTTCATGATGGTGGTTCAAAAAGCCGACCAGAGCGCGTAGACTCGGCAGGAAACAAGGTGTGTGCGGATGGAATACGGTTTCGATTCGTCCAGAACGCGGGAATTTCCCCCCATGGTGGTGGTCAGCATCACCAACCGCTGTAATCAGCGCTGCGTTCATTGTCATTGGCCGGCCTTTTCGCAAAAAGATGGCTATCACCCTACGGACATGCCTCGGGAAGTTTGGGCCAGGATCATCGATGAAATGGCGCTTTATCCTTGGTCGATCCTGAATTTGGGGACGGATGGCGAGCCCTTGTTGCACCGGCAGTTCGACGAGATGATGCGCTACGCCAAGACAAAGATGATTCCCTTAATCAATCTCACCACGAATGGCGTGCTGCTGACCCGGGAAAAGAGCCGTCGGCTGCTGGAAGAGCGGCTGATCGATGTTTTCAACATCAGTTTCGATGCCCATGACGAGGAAACCTATAGAAAAATCAGGGGAACGGGCCATTTCCCGCGCGTGCGCGAGAATGTGCAGTCGCTTCTGGACATGCGCAGCGAATTGAGCGCGCCCGCCAAAATTCAGGTCAATATCATCGACCAACCGGAATCACACGCTGAAATCGACGCTTTCAAGGAGTACTGGGGGCCCAGGGTCGATAATGTTCTGGTTCGGACCTATTACGACGCCACACATGTGCTGGGAAAACCGGGGCCTGATATGACGGGCAAGCAAGCTCCATTCGAGCCGGTCGAAAGATGGCCTTGCCAACAGTTTTGGCGGCGCATGAACATAGCCGAGGATGGAACGGTCAGATATTGCGTCGACGATTGGTACAATCAAAGCCGCATCGGCCATGTCTTCGAGAAAAGCCTGAAGGAAATTTGGCATGGACCCGAATATGAAAAATATCGCCGCCTGCACCTTGAACGCCGATTTGCCGAGAATCCATTCTGCGCCGACTGCACGGAATGGCAGGGCATGCGCTGGGACTACGATTATTTTGTCGCCATGGAAAAGATGTTTGACAAGAATTTGCTGAAATGAAGCTTCACGTTGCCGCCCTGACGCAGAAGGATGAAGCGCTTCTGGCGCGGTATGACGCCTTTTTCGAATCATGCCCGAACGCTTTTATCCAGCAATCGACGGATTGGGCGCGGGTGATCGCCCCTCTGGGGCCCGATCATCCATACTTTCTGCTGTGCGAGGATGAGATGGGGCCAGTTGGAGGACTGCCGCTTTATCATTTCATTGGACCAGCTGGAGGCGTGCTGACCTCGGTCCCGCAGGCTGGGCCGTTGGGCGGCGTATTTTTGCGCCCCGGTCAGGAAGGCAATGAGGCGGTTTTCAAGGCGCTTTTCAACGAGGCGACGAACCTGGCGGATAGGCTAGATTGCAGCATCCTGACCATGATCACGAATTTTCTCACCAATGACGCTGGGATATACGAGCGATGTCTGCCTGCCGGCCTCGTGTTTGAAAATTTTACGCAATGGATTTTGTTGTCCGATTGCGTAAAGGACGGACATTTAAATATTTCGGGAACGGTCGGCAACAATGTGCGAGCCTCGCATCGAAAGGGGGTTCGGGTACGCCGGGCCGCAAGAGGCGATTTTGATGTCTGGCATGCCATTCACCGCAGACGCCACCGGGAGCTGGGCATTTCTCCGCTTCCAGAAAATCTGCTGGTAGGCCTGCTTTCCGGGTTGGAGGGCAAGGGAAAGGCCTGGCTTGAGGTTGCGGAATTCGAGGGAGAAATCATTTCCGGATGCGTATGCGTGCGGCATCGCAATATCTGCGACGCTTTCATCATGAGCATGGACAGCCGATTTGCGCATCTTGACCCGAATTACGCCTTGACGGCGCATATTCTGGAGAATCTGTCCCTTGCCGGCGGCGCCATTTTCAACTGGCAGTCGTCGGCGGCCAGGAGCAATGGCGTCTACAATTTTAAAAAAGGGTGGCGCGCCAGAGAGGCGGCCTATTCGATCGTCAGCAAATTGCTAAAGCCGATTGATCCATTTCTGGCCTTGGGGAGAGAAGGTCTGGCGAAAGGCTATGCAGGGCATTATGCCCTCCCCTTCGGTCTGTTTGACGCCCCCGCCTGCCGCCGTTTTGCCAAACCCTGATCAAGCCCTTCCGCTGGACCACCACCAACCGACAAGTTCGCGCAGCCCTTCTTCCAGACAAATCGAGGGCTGATAGCCGAGGTCACGCTCTGCGGCGCCAATATCGGCTAAACGCCGGGGGACCGGATTGACGCTGCGCTGCGGGGCGTATTCGATCGAAAGGTCGGTCCTTCCCATCACGGTCAGCAAGGCTTTGGCCAAATCAAGCAGCGATGTCTCCCGTTGGACGCCGACATTATAGACCCGGTCGCTGACCTCGGCGCGCAGAGCCAATATGTTCGCCCTGGCGACATCCTTGACATGGACGAAATCCATGGTCTGCGTGCCGTCTCCGAAAATGATCGGCGGTTGCCCCGCTTTGATGCGATCCATCCAGCGGACCAGAACTTCGGTATATTTGCCATGAATGTCCATGCGAGAGCCATAGACGTTGAAGTATCGCAAAGCCACGTAGGGAAGGCCCGCAATGTCGTTGTACGAGCGCAGCATACCCTCAAGGAACAGTTTGGCGGCGCCATAAAAGGTCCGATTGTCGTAAGGATGATGCTTCTCGTTGGTCGGAAATTCTTCGGCCAATCCGTAAACCGATGCCGAGGAAGCGGCGACGATACGTTTGATTTTGTGGCGGACACAGCTTTCAAGCAGATTGAAAGAAGCCTTGGCCATGACGTCGAAACCGGCGCGCGGAAGTTCTGCGCAATGGGTGATTCTTAGGGCAGCCTGGTGCAGGACGTAATCAGACTGTGCAACCAGGGAATCAAGCAGCGCTTCGTCGCAAATGTCCCCCTCGATCAGTTCGACGGGGCCTTTGGCCAGGGCAGCGTCTAGATTCTCGCGCCGTCCTCTCAGCAGATTGTCGATGACGATGATCCGCCCACATCCCTCAGCGACCAATAGATCGACAATGTGCGAGCCGACGAAGCCCGCTCCTCCTGTAACCAGAACGCACTTTCCTTGAAGATCTGTCATTTGTAAGCCTTGATCGCATCGATTACGGTTTCGCATTGCTGGTCGGTCATTTCCGGGAAAAGGGGCAAGGAAAGGAATTCGTCCACCAGGCTTTCGGATACAGGAAAATCACCCGCTTTGAGCGCCAGGGAGGCAAACATCGGTTGAAGATGAGCGGGGATGGGATAGTGACAGCCGGACGCGATGTGCCGGTCTTGAAGGAAGTGGCGCAACCTATCCCTATTCTTCGCGCGAATCGAAAAAACATGCCAGGCGTGGCCTGGATGGCTGAGGGGCAAGCCGACAGTTCCATCCAATGCCATAAGATATTTTTCGGCCAGGCGCCTTCTTGCCGCAAGCCAAGCATCAAGCCGCCGCAGCTTTAGGGTCAGAATGGCGCCTTGAATCGCATCCATGCGGAAATTGCCGCAACCGGGCATGTCGTGGCGGTACCGTTGGCTCTGTCCCCAGTCGCGCAGCAAGCGCAATTTTTCGGCCAGTTCATCGTCGTTGGTTGCGATTGCGCCGCCCTCGCCGCAGGCGCCGAGATTCTTGGCCGGATAGAAGCTGAAGCACCCCATAACGCCAAGGGTACCCGCCATTTGTGTGCCGATTGTCGCGCCGTGCGCTTGCGCAGCGTCCTCGATGACGGCAATTCCGGCCTGCCTGGCAATCCTGGAGATAGCCTGCATGTTGGCTGGACGGCCGTGAAGATGTACCGGGATCACGGCTTTCGTTCTCGGGGTTATGGCTTTCTCGAATCCATCAGGGTCAAGAGTCCATTCATTCTGGGTCACATCGGCCAGAACCGGTTTTGCTCCCGTGGCGACGATGGCCGTCACCGTCGCCACAAAAGTCATGGTCGTGGTAATCACTTCGTCACCGGGGCCAATGCCGATGGCGCGCAGGGCGAGTTCCAGGGCTGACGTGCCGCTGTTGACGGCGACGACGTGCTTGACGCCCAGATAGGTTGCGAAATCTTGTTCGAAGCCCTCAACCTCGGGGCCAAGGATGAATGTGCCGCTGTCCAGAATGCGGCTGACGGCATCCAAGATTTCCTGTTTCAGAGTTGAATGGTGAAGTTTCAAATCGACGAAAGGAACGGGCATCGTTGGTTATCCAAGAAGTGGGACGGATTGTCCCTGCCGGGTGAGGGATTGCTGAGCGGTTTCGAGGATTCTCACGACCTCCAGCCCCTCGGGCCCTCCCGTCTCGGGTTTGCAGCCCGATCTGATGCAATCGCGGAAATGCGAGACAACCCGGGTCAGCGCTTCGGTTCTGTCCAGGGCTGGTATGGCGATGTCGCCTGTGCGGTAATCCACTTTTTTTTCCGTGGGCAACCTGGGCGCGGTCTGAATGCTGACGCCGCGGTCGTAAATCTTCACCTTCTCGTCCGGGTCCAGGTCGTCATAGATCACCATGCGCCTGTCTCCGCCGATCAAGGTGCGGCGCAGCTTGACGGGGGACAGCCAGTTGACATGAGTGTGCGCAATCAGCCCATCTTCGAATAGCATGGTCAGGTAGGCCATGTTGGTCGGCGTGTTCTCGAAATGCCGTTGACCGATGCAAGAAACGGTCGATGGCGATTTGCCGATCAAATAGCTCATGATCGAGATGTCGTGAGCGGCAAGATCCCATAAGACATCGACATCGCTTTGGAACAAGCCCAGATTGATCCGGACCGAGTCGTAGTACAGCAGTTTACCAAGGTGGTCTTGGTCAAGAAGCTGGCGAATCTTCCGGATCGCTCCATGGTAGACGAAAGTATGATCCACCATCAGCGTCAACTGGCGCTTGTCTGCCTCCTCGATCAGAAGAAGCGCATCCTCTGACTTCGTCACCATAGGCTTTTCGACAAGAACGTGCCGACCCGACCTTAGGGCGGCAAGCGCGTGCTCGGCATGACGATGGACAGGAGAGGCGATGACGATCGCATCAACGCCCCTGCCTTCAATCAATTCATTGGCTCCGGAAAGGATTTGTGTCTGCGGCCATGCCGCGGCGGCACGTTCTTGCGATGAGGGATCGCAATCGGCAATGGCCGCCAGCCGCAGCCCGTCCGTGGCCTGAATATTGCGGGCAAGATTTGGTCCCCAATAGCCGTAACCGATCAGGCCAACATTGATGGTCATCCGTCCTGCCTTTCGCTTTCGTATCCTCCGCCGCCGGCTCGGTCCAGAATTTCGGCGGGAACGCCCGCGACTCTTGCATTTTCTGGTACGTTCTTCGTAACCACAGCGCCAGCGCCGACCAGGGCGTTCCGGCCTATCGTAACGCCGGGCAAAATCGTGGCCCCGCTTCCGACCGAGGCGCCCTTGCCGACATGTGTGGTTTCAAGCTTCCAGTCGGCTGCCGTTTTCAGGCTGCCGTTGGGATTGGCGGCCTTGGGGAAACGGTCATTGGTGAACATCACGCCGTGGCCGATGAACACTTCGTCTTCGATCATGACGCCGGTGCAAAGAAAGGAATGAGATGAAATCTTGCAGCGGGCGCCGATCACAACCCCTTCCTGGATTTCGACAAAGGGGCCAATGATGCAATCATCGCCAATCGAACAGCCGTACAAATTGACCAGTTCCGGATGAACGATTTTAACGCCGCGTCCAAGCTTGACGTTGGCAGAAACTGGCATTGTCGCTTCGCTTGCTCCCTAGTTTTACACTAATTACACGATTCCTTACTTACAGGCAATCCCGCTAGGGGTTATCATCTTCTTCAAGCAGTCAGGAACCACCCTATGGATGCCAGTCAAATGGAGCCCATACCGATAACCCGGCCCTTATTGGGGCCTGAAGAAGAGGCCGCCGCCGTTCGCGTGTTGCGGTCCGGATGGCTGACGCAGGGCCGCGAGGTTGCAGCCTTTGAAAGCGAGTTCGGGGCGCTGGTCAAGGCGCCGTACGCTTGCGCCGTTTCCAGTTGTACGGCTGCCTTGCATCTGGCCCTGGTTGGGCTGGGGATAGGCCCCGGCGACGAAGTCGTCACGGTCAGCCACAGTTTTATCGCCGCCGCGAACGTTATTCGTTCCTGTGGGGCGACTCCAGTTTTTGTCGATGTTGATCGAACTACTCAGGGCATGGATGCCGATCTGGTCGAGCGGTCGATCAACCCGCGAGCCAAGGCGCTGCTGGTTGTTCACCAAATCGGCATGCCCTGCGATTTGACCCGGCTGCTGCTGATCGCCAAGCGCCACAATCTGCACGTTGTCGAGGACGCCGCCTGTGCCCTTGGCTCGGAGTTCCTGATCGATGGCGCCTGGGAGTGGATTGGCCGTCCTCGGGGCAGTGTGGCGTGCTTTTCCTTTCATCCGCGAAAGATCATCAGCTGCGGAGAAGGTGGCATGCTGACGACGCAAGATAGCGGACTGGATCGAAAATTCCGGCGTCTGCGCCAGCACGGCATGGATGTTTCCGATACGGTGCGCCATGGCGCGGCACAGGTCGTCTTTGAAACCTATTTAGAGCCGGGGTTCAATTACCGTATGACCGATCTGCAGGCTGCGGTTGGGCGGGAACAGTTGAAACGCCTGCCCTTTATTCTTGAAAGACGCCGCGCCCTTGCGGAACGCTATCGTACTCTTCTTGCGGAGCTTCATGGTGTTCAGTCCCCGCCGGAGCCGGCCTGGGCAAGATCCAATTGGCAAAGCTACGCGGTTGCCTTGCCCGATGGGGCGAACCAGAAGGAGGTTATGCAGCGGATGCTCGATTTGGGCATCGCCACACGGCGCGGCATCATGAACGCCCACCGCGAGCAGCCCTACCGTGCAAGCAGCCACGCGCTTCCGGTCTCGGAGTGGCTGCAGGACCGGACGATATTGCTGCCCTTGTTTCCGGACATGACCTCCGACGAGCAAGATCGGGTCGTTGCCGCCCTCGGGGAAGCGATAACTTGTGGTGCCGCTCTTTCTACTGCTTGATATGCTTATAGGGCGGCATGCGCTTGCGCCCATCGTCCAAGGCGGTCAGCGCCTCGGTCGCTTGCAGGCTGGCTTTGCAGCGCCGGGTCAGTTCCTGATATTCCCGCGTGCCTTGAATCTTGCGTTCAAGTCTTTCTGGCGACAATTCGCCGACAATCTTGGCCGGAATGCCGGTGACCAGGGTGCGGGGCGGCACCACAAAGCCCGATTTCAGGAAGGATTTCGCGCCAACCATGGCCGACTCGCCGATTTCCGCCTTGTCCATCACCACGGCGCCGATGCCGACCAGGGCATTCCTGCGCACGAAGCAGCAATGCAAAACGGCGCTGTGACCGATATGGCCGTTCTCTTCGACCAGCGTGTCCCAACCCGGATCGGTATGGATGACCACATTGTCTTGGATGTTCGATCCCTGCTCGATGACGAGACGGCCGAAATCGCCCCGCAGGCAAGCACCCGGACCGATATAACAGTTGGCGGCGATGATGACGTCGCCGATCAAGACGGCGGTGGGGTGAAGGAAACTGGTTGGATCGACGACCGGGGTGATTCCATCCAGGGCAAAGACTTGCAGCATCACGGGCACTCCTTACAACCTGTAATATGTCTAATAATTATTATGCATTTACAGGTAATATAGAAATCTCTCAAGCGATCACCTGTCAAGGCGAAATAATCACTGACTTCTTTCCTTGAAAGGGTGATGATTAATGCAAGTTCATCGCGCACTGATGGAAAATTCATGACAGGGGAGGGGGAAATGCAAAGAATTACCCTGGCGATCTTTCTCGGATTACTCGTGGGATTGGCTTTGCCGGTCCAGGCCGCATGCCCCGGACCCGAGGCGCTGGCTGCCTATGCCGCCGAATTCGGAGCGGCCAAGAAAAGCCAAGGCTTTGGAAAGCAAATCACCGAAGCCGAAGCCGAATGCGCCCGCAACCGCCTGGCCGAGGCCTTGATGCCGGTGATGGGGGCGCCGGTCGGTTACAAGGCCGTGTTTACCAATCCCGACGCGCAGAAGCGCTTCGGCGTTTCCGGTCCCGCCTGGGGCACCATGTATGGCCGCTGGATGTTCCGCGACGGCGTCCGCTTGCCCAAGGGCTTCGGCGCCCTGCAGCGCTTCGAAGCCGATTTCATGGTCGTGGTCAAGGATGGCGGCCTGGCCGAGGCCAAAACCCCGCTCGAGGCCCTCAAACATATCGACTTTATCGTCCCCTTCATCGAATTGCCCGACTTGATGCTGGAGGGCAAGATCACCGGCCCCGAATTGATCGCCACCAATTCGGCCTTTCGCGGCGGGGTGATGGGCGAGCCGATCGCCGTCAAACCCAGCCCGGCCCTGCTGGCGGCCTTGGCCGAGATGGAGGTCATCGTCGTCAACGAAACAGACGGCAAGGAGATCGGTCGCGAAAAGGGCAGCGTGCTGATGGATCAACCCCTCAATGCCGCCATCTGGTTGGCCAACGCCTTGAAAAAGGACGGCATCAAGCTGAAGCAAGGCGATTTGTTGAGCTTGGGCGGCTATCTGGGTTCGAAACCCATCATTCCCGGAGGAAGGGCCTCGGTCATCTATAAGGGCCTGCCCGGCGATCCCAAAGTTACGGTCAGCTTTGAATAGACGGGCTTTTCCAGGTCTTTGACAGGCAATTCGGTAAACCGGTATCATAAGGCCGCTTTGTGTTTGGAGAAGACCTTATGAGCCAGCCCGCCGTTACCTTGGCGATCAGCGATGCCGTTGCCACCGTCACCTTGAACCGTCCCGACAAGCTGAACAGCTTTACCGAGACCATGCATGCCGAGATGCTGTCCATCGTCCATCAGGTGGCGGCGGACAAAAGCGTGCGCGCCGTGTTGCTGACCGGGGCCGGGCGCGGCTTTTGTGCCGGCCAGGATTTGAGCGATCCCGTGATGCGCACCGGCCCGGGGGCTGCCGACATGGGCGACACCATCGACCGCCTGTACAACCGTTTGATCCGGGCCATCAAGATGATCGAGGCGCCGGTGGTTTGCGCCGTCAACGGCGTGGCGGCGGGGGCGGGGGCCAATCTGGCCCTGGCCTGCGACATCGTGCTCGCCGCCAGATCCGCCAGCTTCATCCAGGCCTTTTGCAAGATCGGGCTGGTTCCCGATTCCGGCGGCACCTGGTTCCTGCCGCGCCTGGTCGGTGGGCCGCGGGCCATGGCGCTGTCGCTGCTGGGCGAGAAAATTTCCGCCGAGCAAGCCCAAGCCTGGGGCATGATCTGGAAATGCCTCGACGACGACAAGCTGATGACGGAAGCCCATGCGCTGGCCAAGCATCTAGCCTCGCAACCCACCAAGATCCTGGGCATGATTAAGAAGGCCTTGAACGAAAGCTGGGCCAACGATTTGGATCGGCAGCTTGATCTCGAGCGCGATTTGCAGCGCGAAGCCTCGCAAAGCGCCGATTATGCTGAAGGCGTTGCCGCCTTCATGGCCAAGCGCGCCCCCCATTTTTCCGGAAATTAGGAGAATTCGATCATGTCGGAAGCCTTCATCTGCGACGCCGTGCGCACCCCCATCGGCCGCCATGCCGGCGTTTTGTCGCCGGTGCGCACCGACGATCTGGCCGCCATTCCGGTCAAGGCGCTGATCGAGCGCAATCCGGGCATTGACTGGTCGAGGCTGGACGAACTGCTGATGGGTTGCGCCAATCAGGCCGGCGAGGATAATCGCAATGTCGCCCGCATGGCCGTGCTGTTGTCGGGTCTGCCCGATGCCGTGGCCGGGGCCACCATCAACCGCCTGTGTGGATCGGGCATGGATGCGGTGGGCACGGCGGCGCGCGCCATCAAGCTGGGCGAGATCGACATCGCCATCGCCGGCGGCGTCGAAAGCATGAGCCGCGCTCCTTTCGTGATTCCGAAATCGGATGCCGCCTGGTCGCGCGATGCCGCCATCTATGACACCACCATCGGCTGGCGTTTCGTCAATCCGCTGATCAAGGCGCAGTATGGCATCGATTCCATGCCCGAGACCGCCGAGAACGTCGCCTCGGAATGGAAAATCAGCCGCGAAGACCAGGATATTTTCGCGCAACGCAGCCAGCAGAAGGCGGGAGCGGCGATGGCGTCCGGGCGCTTCAAGCACGAGATCGTGCCGGTGGTCATCAAGGGCCGCAAGGGCGACACTGTGATCGAGGTTGACGAGCATCCGCGTCCCGATACCACGCTGGAACAACTGGCCAAGCTGAAGGCGCCGTTCCGCCAGGGCGGATCGGTGACGGCGGGCAATGCGTCTGGCGTCAATGACGGCGCTGCGGCTCTGGTCATTGCCGGCGAGGCGGCGGTAAAGGCCTATGGCCTGACGCCCAAGGCCCGTGTGCTGGGCCTGGCGACGGCAGGCGTTCCAGCCCGCATCATGGGCATCGGCCCGGTCCCCGCCACCCAGAAATTGCTGGCCCGCCTGAAGCTGACCCTTGCCGATTTCGACGTCATCGAACTGAATGAAGCTTTCGCCGCGCAAGGCTTGGCCTGCATGCGCGATCTGGGCATCGCCGACGATGACGACCGCGTCAATCCGAATGGCGGCGCCATCGCGCTTGGCCATCCCTTGGGCATGACCGGGGCGCGTCTGGCCGGCACGGCGGCTTGGCAATTGCAGCTATCGGGTGGAAAGCGCGCCCTTTGCACCATGTGCATCGGCGTCGGCCAGGGGATTGCGTTGGCGATTGAAGGGGTTTGATTCAGCCGCCATTGCGGCGGCGGCCAAGCGCCCGCAAGGGCGCGCAAGGCCGAGGGGCAAAATAAAGTCATTGCTTTAGCAATAGAGAAGGTCTGATCTACATCCGGATCTGCATGCGCTTGGCGCCCCAATTGCCGGGTTTGGCCTGGAAGTGACCGGCGATCTTGTGGCCGCAGAATTTGCACGCGGCATTCGCGGTCAGATTCCATTCGCCCAGCACATACCAGTCGCGTTCGATCAGAAGCTTGCCGCAGCCGGGACACCAGGTGCTGCCGCCCTTGGGGTCGTGGACATTGCCGGTATAGACGTAATGCAGTCCTTCGCTGAGTGCTAAGTCGCGGGCCCGGGTCAAGGTGGCGGGCGGGGTGTTGGGTAGATCGGTCATCTTCCAGTCGGGATGGAAGGCGCTGAAATGCAACGGCACGTCGGGCCCCAATTCCTTGGCCACCCAGCCCGACAGGGCCTTCAATTCGTCGTCGCCGTCATTCTGGCCGGGAATGAGCAGCGTCGTGATTTCGACCCAGACGCCGCTTTCGCGCTTCAGCCATTTCAACGTGTCCAGCACCGGCTGCAGATGGCCGGTGCACAGGCGGTGATAGAAATCCTCCGAGAAGGCTTTCAGATCGACATTGGCGGCATCCATATGCTGGTAAAAGTCGGGCCGCGCTTGGTCGGTGATATAGCCCGCCGTCACCGCCACCGTCTTGATGCCCAGATCGTGGCAGGCCTTGGCGGCATCGACGGCATATTCTAAGAACACCACCGGATCGTTATATGTAAAGGCCACCGACGAGCAGCCGCTTTCCCTAGCGGCCATGGCAATCCGTTCCGGGGTGGCCCGGCTGGTCAGCTTGTCGAACTCCTTGGCCTTTGAAATGTCCCAGTTCTGGCAGAATTTGCAGGTCAGGTTGCAGCCCGCCGTGCCGAAGGACAGGATGGGGGTGCCGGGCAGGAAGTGGTTGAGCGGCTTCTTCTCGATGGGATCGATGCAAAAACCCGAAGAGCGCCCGTAAGTGGCTAGAACCATGCCGTTTTCATCGGCGGCCCGCACGAAACAGACGCCCCTTTGTCCGGGCTTCAGGGTGCAGGCCCTGGGGCAGACGTCGCAGCGGAAACGACCATCGTCAAGGCGCGTCCAGTGCCGGGCCGGCACCGTATCCAGCGGCATTGTTTCCATGACTTAATTTTAACCAAGTTTGACCGAAGAGTCATCATCCTGAGATTGAAGATTGATTCTTGGAGGAGAATAATAAGGGGAAGGGAAAGGTGCGCCATGATCGATGTGCGAACACCAGCCGTAGCGGGAGTGTTTTATCCAGGCGATGCCGCCGAGCTTGGCCGCGCCGTGAAGGCTTATCTGTCCAAGGCCGCCGCCGACAGCGAGGCTGCGCCCAAAGCCTTGATCGCGCCGCATGCCGGCTATATCTATTCCGGCCCCATCGCCGCCAGCGCCTATGCGCAATTGGCGCCCTTGAAGGGGCGGATCAGGCGCGTCGTGCTGATCGGGCCCTCGCATCGCGTGGGTTTCAATGGGCTGGCCCTGAGCACGGCCGGCGCCTATGCCATGCCGGGACGATTGATTTCCATCGACCGCGAGCTTGCGGCCAAGCTCGGCGCTCTTCCCGGCGTTCGCCTTTTGGATCAGGCGCATCTGTCGGAACATAGTTTGGAAGTCCATCTGCCCTTTCTGGTCGAGGCCCTGGGCGATTTCGCGTTGGTGCCGATCGTGGCGGGGGCCGCGTCGCCCGGCCTTGTCGCCGATCTGTTGGAAGCGGCCTGGGGCGGCGATGAAACGCTGATCGTCGTCAGTACCGATCTGTCGCATTATCACGATTACGACACGGCCCAGCGCATCGACGCCACGACGGTCAAGGCCATCGAACGGCTGGATGCGAATTTCCTGGACGGCGACCATGCCTGCGGCGCTGTGCCGGTGGCCGGTCTGCTGGAAGTGGCCAGGCGCAAGTCGCTGGCCGTCAAAACGCTGGATGTGCGCAATTCTGGCGACACTGCCGGACCCAAGGACCGGGTGGTCGGTTATGGCGCCTGGGCATTCTACGAGGAGGGGGCGAATGGATGAAGGTTTGGGGCGGATTCTGATCGATCTGGCAAGGAAATCCATCGAACAGGGGCTGACGGGAAATCGTTTCGACGATGCGGCGCTGGCGGGTCTGCCCAAGGATTTTGATCGGCCCGGCGCCGTCTTCGTCACGTTGAAGAAGAAAGGCGATCTGCGCGGCTGCATCGGCTCGCCCCTGGCCTGGCGGCCCTTGGGCCAGGATGTGATCGAGAACGCCTATAAGGCGGCCTTCGAGGATCCGCGCTTTCCGCCGCTGGCCGAATCGGAATGGAAGGATGTCGATCTGTCGGTGTCGGTGCTGACGCCGCCCAAGCCGATGAGCTTCAAGGACGAGGCCGATCTGCTTTCTCAATTGCGGCCCGGCATCGACGGCCTCATCATCGAGGACGGCGGTCGCCGCGCCCTGTTCCTGCCCTCGGTGTGGGAGGCCTTGCCCGATCCCAAGACCTTCCTGGCCCATTTGAAGGTCAAGGCGGGCTTGCCTTCGGCGCACTGGTCGCCCAATTTCAAGGCCAACCGCTTCGAGGCGGTGGAAGTGGAGGCCGGCAAGGAATGATGATTCGATCCGTGATGATTTTTTGCCTGCTGGCGTCGGTTGTCCCAGCGGCAAAGGCCGAGCCGTTCGACTTCGCTTCCCGCACCTATGCCGGGATGCCGCAATTGCTGCGCGGCGAGGCGGGGGCGGAAATCACGGTCAAGGGCATTTTGCAAGTGCCGGAGGGTTCGGGGCCGCATCCCGCCTTGGTGGTGGCGCATAGCTGCGGCGGCTGGACGGCCAGCGGCCATGGCGAGGAAAAAATCATCGAGGCGGCGCGCAAAGCCGGTTTCGCCACGCTGGTCTATGACAGTTTCGACCCCAGGAATTGGCAGAATGTCTGCACGGGCACGGCCGGTCCCGCGGGAACGCCGTCGGTGGTCGCCGACGCGTTCGCGGCCTTGTCAGCCCTGGCCAAGGACAGCCGCATCAAGAAGGACGCCATCTTCATCGCCGGCGCCTCGATGGGTGGCATGACCAGTTGGTATACGGCGCTGGAACCCTTGCGCAGGAAATTAGTTCCCGGCGATATCCGCTTTGCCGGCCATAGTTCCTTTTACCCATCAGGCGATCATGGCGTCATCGCCGACAAGGCCTTTGCCGGCGGCCCGGCGCTGGTCATGTTCGGCCTGCAAGACGATTGGACGCCGCCCAAGCGCCTGCGCCTGATGATGGAGCGCCAGAAAAGTTTCAGCAAGGAGCCGGCGCCAGAGATTCGTTTTGTCGATTACGAGCAAGCCCGCCACGGCTGGCTGAATGTCGAGATTCGATCTCCGAAATATCTGTCGATGGCCTCGTCGCGCCTCAATTGTCCGCTGGTCTTTTATGGCAAGTCCGACGCCAATCATCTGGTCTGGGTCGATGGGCGGGAAATGGACGTACCCTTTTCCGAAACCATCAAGCATTTGACCGGCTGCAACACTTCCGGCGTGACGATGGAGGGCAGCGTCTCCACCACTGAAAAATCCCTGGCCGAGATGACGGCGTTCATGAAGCGGGTTCTTGGCCAATAGACATGTACGAGGATCCGGTCGGCTTCGATTATGATTACCCTTTGTGGCGTCCGCCGTCGGAAGGCGACAATCTTATCATCCAGGCGACGCTGGGCTGCAGTTGGAACCGCTGCCGCTTCTGCTCGATGTACCGGGCCAAGACATTCACCGCCCGTCCGCTGGAAACCGTGTTTGCCGAAATCGACGCTTGGGGCCAAAGCTGGCCCACGGCCAGGCGCGTCTTTTTGGCCGATGGCGACGCGATGGCCCTGCCTGGCGAACATTTGCTGGCGATCTTGGAGAGGCTGGCATCCGCCTTTTTGGATTTGAACCGCGTGTCTTGCTATGCCCTGCCCGGCAATCTGCTGCGCAAAAGCGTTGATGATCTGGCGGCCTTGAGAGCGGCCAAACTGTCGCTGGTTTATGTCGGCATCGAAAGCGGTTCGCCCGGCATCTTGAAGCGCATCGCCAAGGGCGTCACCCAGCGCCAGATGGTCGAGGCGCTGGGAAAACCCCGGCAGGCCGGGATCAAAGTATCGGCCACGCTGGTGCTGGGCGTCGGCGGCCAACGTCATTGGCAGGACCATATCGACGGCAGCGTCGCCGTGGTCAACGCGGCGCCGCCGGAATTCCTGTCCACCCTGCAATTGGGCGTGGCGGCGGACGTGGCGAGTGACTTCGCCAAAGCCTATCCCGACGGGTTCGAATTCCAGGACGATCTCGGCATGCTGGCCGAACAAGAGCGACTGATCGCGGGACTTGATCCGCAGCGCCCCGTCATCTTCCGCTCGAACCATGCCTCGAACGCGCTGGCCCTGGCCGGCAATCTGCCCAAGGACAAGGATCGGCTGCTGGCGCAATTGGCCGAGGCAAGACAGGGACTGAAACCATTGAGAGCCCGATTTCTACGGGGGCTTTAGAATCGCCTTTCCCGCCCGCAGGTGTCGCATTTGACGCGGGTGGCGCTGCTTTTCAGCGTGTATTTGCCGCAAGCCGGGCAGGGCTGGCCCTCATAGCCTTGGGCGTGGGCCTGATCGGCCTGTTTGGCGATGAAGGCGTCCAGGCGGCGCAGGGCCAAGGCTTCCATATCCTTGCGGCTGCTTCTGGCCGGGCAGATGAGCGAAATCTCGGTCAGGGTCGGCGTGTCGGTGGCGGTGACCTTGACCGAGTTGCCCATGCGGATGAATTCGAACAGAACTTCCCTTGTCGCCATCTGTTTTCTAGAAATCCTCCTCCTCAAGTCCCATCACGGCATCCTTGCCGGCCATGGCCGCGGTTTTCAGCGCGTGGGCCTGGGTCAGGTATTGTTCGGCGAAGAAGCGCGCCGTCAATGATTTGGCATGCAGGAATTTCGGATTGCCGTTTTTTTGCGCCTCGGCGGCCAACACGCCCCGTGCCAGCAGCCAGCCGCCGGCGACGATGCCCCACAGATTGAGATAGGCGAAGGAACCGGCGGCGGTGGCGACGGGATCGCCGGCATAGGTTTCGGCGACCCAGTCGGTGGCCGCCGACAGAGCTTCCAATCCTTCGGCCAGGCGGTCGCGCAGGATATGACAGGTCTGGCTGTTGCTGGCTTCCAGCGCCGACACGGTCGTCCACATGCGGGTAATCATGGCCCTGGCCGCAGCGCCCTTGTCTCGGCCCACCTTGCGACCCACCAGATCGTTGGCCTGGATGCCGTTGGTGCCTTCATAGATGGCGGTGATGCGGGCGTCGCGCAGATATTGCGCGGCTCCGGCCTCTTCGATAAAGCCCATGCCGCCATGCACCTGCACGCCCTGATTGGCGACATGGATGCCGGTTTCCGAACACCAGCCCTTGACGACGGGAATCATCAGATCGACGACGTTTTGCCATTCGGCGCGTTCGTGCGCGCTGTCTTGATGATGGGCGCGGTCGATGGCCGCTGCGGCGTAATAGGCCAGGGCTCGCGCGGCTTCTGTTCTGCTGCGCATATCCATCAGCATGCGCCGGACATCGGCATGAGCGATGATGGCGGCGCCCGGCTTGGCCGTTCCCCCCAGGGGTTTGCTTTGTACGCGCTCGCGGGCGTAATCGACGGCCCTCTGATAGGCGCGTTCGGCGATGGCCACTCCTTCCAGCCCCACGGCCAGACGGGCGTTGTTCATCATCGTGAACATATATTCCAGGCCGCGATTTTCCTCGCCGACCAGGAAACCGACGGCGCCGTCATGGTCGCCGAACGACATCACGCAGGTCGGACTGGCATGGATGCCCAGCTTGTGTTCCAGCGACACGCAGCGGGCGTCGTTGCGTTCGCCGGGCGTGCCGTCGGCCTTGGGCAGGAATTTGGGCACGATGAACAGCGAGATGCCCTTGACGCCGGTCGGCGCATCGGGCAGGCGGGCCAGCACGAAATGGACGATGTTCTCGGCCATCTCATGGTCGCCATAGGTGATGAAGATTTTCTGGCCCGAGATGCGATAGCTGCCGTCGGCGATATTGACCGCCTTGGCCCGCACTTGCGACAGATCGGAACCGGCTGCGGGCTCGGTCAGATTCATGGTTCCCGTCCACTGGCCGGAAATCAGGTTGGGCAGATAGACGTCTTTCTGTTGCTTCGAGCCGTGCGCCGACAGCAATTCCACCGTGCCCTTGGTCAGCAGCGGGCACAGTCCGAAAGCCATGTTGGCGGAATCGGTCACTTCCTGCACGGCGATGGCCACCAGCCAGGGCAGGCCCTGGCCGCCATAGTCGGGATCGAAGGGCAGGGTGCACCAGCCGCCGTCGCGGTATTGTTCCCAGGCTTCCTTCCAGCCGGTGGGCGTGCGCACGATGCCGTTCTCGAGATGCGAGCCCTGGCGGTCGCCGACTACGTTCAAGGGATCGAGGACGCCGCTGGCCAGTTTTCCGGCCTCGGTCAGGACGGCTGAAACCAGATCGGGCGTCGCCTCGGCGAAAATCGGCAGGGCGGCGATGTCCGGCAGGCCGGCTACTTCATTCATGACGAAGAGCATTTCCTCGACGGGGGCGCGATAGGCCATGGCTTATTCTTCCTGTTTTCTGGGTGCGTTGGAAGAAACTGTATCAGGAGCCCCCGGGCGCTTCAATCTCGCCCTTCACTCCCGGACATAGCGGATTTCCGAACCGTCGCGGGCGGTAAAGCGCACGCCTTGCAGCAAGCCGCTCTCGTCGTAGCGCAGTTCGCGTTTTAACTCGCCTGAAAGTGTGAAATAGCCGCCCCTGGCCTCGCCGTCGATATCCAGCCTTTTTCCGGTCGAAGTATCGACCAGGACGTCGGCCTTGTAGGTGGCGGGGTTCCACAGGCTGGCTGGCATGGTCGCCTGGTCCAGACGCTCGGTCTTGCCGTTCAGCGTCGCCAGCACGCCGCCCTCGGTGGCCTTGACGTCCAGGTCCAAGTTCTTGCCGTCGTCATTGGTTTTCGACGACATGGTCTGAAAGCGCCCCTGCGACCAGACCTCGGTCGAGTCATGCTCATAGCGATAAAGGGGAAGGCTCAGCAGCGTGTAAAGAATACGCGATCTGATGCGCACGATGATGTGCGAGGCCTGGCTTTCAAAGCTGAACTGAATATTGCCGATCGGACTGCCGTTGCGCAGGACGGTAAAATCCATCTGTCCGTCGTCCGGCACGCCCGGCATGCCGGCCAGCGCCGGAAGGGTCAGAAAGCTTGCCGCCGCGACGAATGCGCAAAGAAAGGATTTCATTCGACGACCTTGCCGGGATTGAAAAGATGTCCGGGGTCGATGGCCTGCTTCAGCCGCTTCAACAGGTCACGTTCGACATCGCTTTTATAACGCGCCATATCCGGCAGTTTCAAAAGCCCCACCCCATGCTCGGCCGAGAAACTGCCGCCCAGGTTCTGCACGATGTCGTGGACGGTTTGGGAAACACGCTCGCGGTTGGCCAGATAGGCCTGCTTGTCCATGCCCATGGGCTGGGTCAGGTTGTAATGCAGATTGCCGTCGCCGACATGGCCGAAGGGGCAGGGGCGGATGCCGGGAATCAGCGCCTCCACCACCCGGGTGGCGCGGTCCAGAAATTCCGGAATGGCCGAGATGGGCACCGAAATATCGTGTTTCAGGCTGCCGCCTTCATGTTTCTGGGCTTCGGGAATGGATTCGCGCAGCTTCCACAGCTTCTCGCGTTGGGACAGCGAGGCGGCGATGACGCCATCCTCGGCCAAACCCTCCTCGATGGCGCTTGCCAATTCGCGCTCCATCAAGGCTTCAAGTCCGGCATCGGCGCGCGACGTCGTCATCTCGGCCAACAGATACCAGGGATACGCGGCGCTTAACGGATCCTGCGTGCCGGGAATATGCCGCAGCACGAAATCAAGGCTGGATCTCGCCATCATCTCGAAGCCGGTCACCTGGTCGCCGGATGCGTCTTGAAGACGCGCCAGCAATCGCAGCGCCGCCGCCGGCGAGGCGATGCCCAGCAGCGCGGTCACGGTTTCCCTGGGCTTGGCGTACATTTTCAGGCTGGCCGCCGTGATGATGCCCAGCGTGCCTTCGGAACCCAGAAAAAGCTGTTTCAGGTCATAGCCGGTATTGTCCTTGCGCAGGGCTTTCAGGCCGTTCCAGATTTGACCATCGGCCAGCACCACTTCCAGGCCGAGCACGAATTCCTTGGCGTTGCCGTAGCGCAGAACCGCCGTGCCGCCGGCATTGGTGGACAGATTGCCGCCGATCTGGCACGAGCCTTCCGAGGCCATGCTGAGGGGAAAGTGCAACCCGGCTTCCTCGGCCGCCGTTTGAATCCGGGCCAGCGTGCAGCCGGCCTCGACGGTCAGGGCGCGGTTGGCGGGATCGATGGCGCGCAGGCGGTTCATGCGGCCCAGGGAGAGGATGATTTGATCGCCACGGGATACGGCGCCGCCCACCAGACCCGTATTGCCGCCCTGGGGGACGATGGAGACATTGGCCTGGGCGCAGGCCTTGACGATGGCGGCGACGTCTTCAACCGTGTCCGGGCGCGCCACCGCCAGAGCCCAGCTTTCGTAAGTGCCGCGTTCTTCGCGCAGAAAGGGGGCCATGTCGGCGGGATCGGTCAGAACATGATTGGTGCCGATCAGTTGCTGAAGCGCTGCAACGAGGGAGGTTGCGGTCATGGCGTCGTCGTCCGTTCCTGAAGCGCCCTGGCCAGGGCCGCAAATCCAGCATAGCCGATTTCCTCGGCCCGCGCCGTAGGCTCGATGCCGGCCTGGGTCAACAGGGTTTCGGCGTCTCCAAGGGATTTCAGGCTCGAGCGCAGCATCTTGCGCCTTTGCCCGAAGGCGCTTGCCGTCACGCGCTCGAACAGGGCGAAGTCGGCCGGTTCCGTGACAGGTTTGGGGGTCAGGCGCACGACGCTGGAAGACACTTTGGGGGGCGGCGTAAAGGCCGCCGGCGGCAGATCAAACAGTTTCTTGACCTCGCACTGCCATTGAACCAGGGCCGACAATCGGCCATAGGCCGGGCTGCGCACGGGAGCAGCCATCCGGTCGGCGACTTCCTTCTGGAACATCAAGGTCAGGCTTTCGAAGGAACGAATTGATTTGAGCCAGCCGATCAGCAAAGGCGTGCCGACATTATAGGGCAGATTGGCGACGATGCGCCGGGGCGCCACGCCCAGATGCGCCGCCTCGATTTTCAAGGCGTCGCCCTCGATCACCTGCAGGCGTCCGGGATAGGCGGCCTCGACTTCGGACAGCGCCTCGCGGCAGCGCCTGTCCTTTTCGATGGCGATGACCTGGGCGGCACCGTTTTCCAGAAGCGCTCGGGTCAGGCCGCCCGGTCCCGGTCCCACTTCGATGGTCGTGCCCTGGGTTAGATCGCCGGCCAGGCGAGCGATTTTGCCGGTCAGGTTGAGGTCGAACAGGAAGTGCTGGCCCAGCGATTTCTGAGCCAGCAAGCCATACCGGGTGACGATTTCCTTAAGCGGCGCCAGCACGGGCGTTCGCCATGAATGCGGCCATGCGAAGCGCGGCCATCAAGCTTCTGGGATCGGCCTTGCCGCTGCCGGCCAGGGACAGCGCGGTTCCGTGGTCGGGCGAAGTGCGCACGAAGGGAAGGCCCAGCGTCGCGTTCACCCCTTCCCAGAAACCCAGCATCTTCAGGGGAATCAGGGCCTGATCGTGATACATGCACAGCACGGCGTCATAGCCCTTGCGGGCCTCGTCATGAAACAGCGTGTCGGCGGGCAGGGGGCCGAAAGCATTGATGCCTTGGGCGCAGAGGGCCTGAATGGCGGGGCGGATGATGGCCTCTTCCTCGGTGCCCAGCACGCCTTCCTCGCCGGCATGGGGATTCAAGCCGGCGACGGCGATGCGTGGGGCGGCCACGGCGAAATCGCGTTTTAATGATTCGGCCAGAATGATGCCCTGACGCAGGATCGCGTCGGCGGTCAGCCGCTTCGGCACGTCGCAAAGCGGGATATGCACGGTGACCGGCACCACGCGCAAGCCCGGCGCCGCCAGCATCATGACCGGCAAGGCGCCTTGGGCCAATTCGGCCAGATATTCGGTGTGTCCGGGATGCTTGAATCCGGCCGCAGCCAGCGTCGCCTTGTGAATGGGATTGGTCACGACGGCCAGCGCCTGACCCGAGGCGGCAAGTTCAACGGCGCGCGCGATGGAGCCGATGACCGCAGCGGCATTGCCCGGATCGGGCTGTCCGGGTTGGCTGGCGACCGCCGACGCCAAGGGCAGGACGGGAAGCGCGGTCGCGAAATGAAGAATTGCCTGGCTGGGCTCGGCAATGGTGCGGATCGGAACCGGCCAGCCGAATTGCCGGGCCAAGAATTCCAGACGCTCCGGCACGTCAATGAGAAAGAAGGGGGGAAGGCCGGCCTGTTCGCGCTGCATCCAGGCCAGCAGGGCAATTTCGCCGCCGATGCCGGAAGGCTCGCCCATCGTCAGCGCGAGCGGCATTTTGGGCATTGTTAAATCCGAACGTCGATGATGGCCGTGCGCCGAAGGTCGCGCATGATGCGCCTGGCTTGGATATCCAGCCGTTCCATTTCAAGCCTCGAGCTGATGTCCTCTCGCGACGGTATAGCGCTTTCATCTTGGCGCGAACAGACCATATAGGCGGCGATGCCGCCGGCATTCTTGACGACAGGCGTCACCTTGCCGGCGGGCAGATCGGCCAACACGGCTTGCAGATTGGCGGGCAGGGATCCGACCGACACTTTGCCGACGCGGGGGTTCTGCGGCGAGTTCAGTTCCTTGGCAAGCCTGGCCATGTCGTCGCAATTCTCGGCGGCGCTAGCTGCCGTCTGCACCAGGCCGGCCTGAATGCGCGCTTCTTCGGGGCGCATGTTCTGGGGGATGGGCATGAATATCTGCGCCAGATCGAGAACCGAATTGCTTTTGTCTTGTTGGCCGCCGCTGCGTCGGTTGCGCAGATGAACGATATGGTATCCCGTCAAGGTCTTGATCGGATTGCTGGTTTGAGCGGGCTGCAGCGATTTGACGGTGGCTTCGATTTCGGCGGGCAACTGGCCTTCATAGATCCAGCCGATGTCGCCGCCGACGGCGGCGCTGGCGGCCTGCGAGAACTGCCTGGCCAGGGCGGAGAAGGGGGCGCCTTGCCGGGTCTGCAAGACGATGCGGTCGGCCAGGGCGCGGACCTCTTCTTCCTGGCTGGCGCTGTCATTGCTTAGAAAGATCTCGGCCAGGAGATATTGCGGGCGGTTCAGATTCGACTTGATGATGGCGAGCTGGCTATCGATTTCGGCGTCGCTAATGCGGATCGATCCCGAATATCTGGTCCTGATCAGCTTCAACCAGGCCAGTTCGACCTTGATTTGGTTGAGCAGGGAATTGAAGTCGATGCCGTCTCGCCGCGACATCGCCTCCAATCCGCCCGGGGGCAGCCGGTTCTGCTCTTCAACATTGCGAAGCGTCCTGGCGATTTCCGCCTCGGTGAGGTTGACGCCCTGGCGGGTGGCCTCCTGCCACTGCAACCGCTCCTCGACCAGCTTGCGCAGCACCTGCGGCACGAAACGCCGGCGCATTTCGGGACTGTTCTCAACCCTGGAATTGATGATGGCCATTTTCAGGCGCTCTTCCAGGTCGCGCATGGAAACGATATCGTCATTGACGACGGCGGCGATGCGCTCGCCTTCCTGCGCGGCGACATTCGCCGTCATGGCGCCGCCCAGCATGAGCAGGGCAGCCGCCATCATCGTCTTGACTGTCTTTCCGACCTTCATGTTCTTGTCTCGTCCCATGACGTTCATCCGCTATTCGGCGCTGGCTTGGAATTCGCCAAGCGTTTTCAAGGTAAAGCGGAAAAGGAAATACTGGCCGCCGACATAGTCGCGGTCATAGGTGAATTTATGGAGATAGTTGGCGGATAGGGCGAAACATTCGTCCTCGTAGACCAACTGCGTATTGTAGGAAAGCGGCTCGATATCCTTGCCAAGATTGTAGACGGTTCCGGCGTTGGCGCTCCAGTAACGGGTCAGCCTTGACGAGACGTTCAAGTTCAACTGTTCACGATCAGGATAGCCCGAGACGCTGTTCCTATCGACGAAAATGTAATTTGCCGAGACGTTGAAAGCCTTGGGGCCGGCCTGAACGCCGATCTCGTTGCGCCTTGCCTCCAGCGAATCCTTGTCGAGACGGAAACGGTACAGCATTTTCAGATTGCCGGTCGGGCTGTAATCGACGCGTCCGACGTAATCGGACAGATTGTCCTGAAGGCCGGATTCCTTGGCGAAGGTTTCATCGACATGCGCCCTGTAGCTTTGTCCCAGCATGGCGGTCATGCCGCCCGGCTTGCGTCCAAAAGCGCTCCATTTGACGCCATAGGCGACGCGAGGTCCGCCTTCGACGCGGTCCAAGCCGGTGAAGCGTTGCGGACGGAACAGGTTGGTTTCGTCAAATTCGAAGTCGAGACTGTCTTCGTTGGGGATGCGGCCCGGATTCATGCCGTTGGGGCTGACGGTGCCGACGACGATCGGTTCGATGATGTCGGTGAATTTCTCACCGTTGCGGACGAAGGGATAGCGCCAGTCCAGCGACAGTTGCGGCACGGCGCGCCCGGTCAGGCCATTCTCTTCCTTGTCGTAACGTTGGTAGTCGGAGACGTGATAGCCTTCGCCGCGCACTTCCGCCGTCAATTTATAGACGTCGCCTGCGGGAGCGGTATAGGGCAGGTTCCAGGCGACGCGAGACGACAAGCGCCTTGTGTCGGTGCCCTCGCCCCGGTAGATATCCAGGGCTCCGGCGTCGAAGCTCCAATATTGGCCTTGGCTGCCGGCATCGCCGACGCGGTGGAGTTCAGCCACCGGCAGCACGACGGGGGCCTTGCCGGGGTCATCCTTGGCGCTCAGCCCCTGATAGAGATAGGATTCCATCCGGGCGTAATTGCGGCCTGCAAAGCCTTCGACATAGGGATGGGTTTCCAGCCAGCGGTCGGAGCTGCGAAAACCGTAGCGGCGTTGATAGGTGTCGTCGCTGGCCCGTTCGACCTGATAGCCGGCCCGCCAGGTTTCGTCGATGTCGTAAAGGCCGGTCCCCTTGATATGCCCCTTGACCCGGCTTTTCGAGTCCGCGGTCAGACTGGCCTGGGTGTCGGACTTGCCCTTGCTCATGCGCTTGCGGTGCTCGCCGATCAGAACGGCGTTTTCCTTGCCGGTCACCATGGTCGAGACGGTGGCGTCCTCGTTGTTGGAAATCGCCCAGTAATAGGGAACGGTCACGGCGCCGCCCAACTGGCTGGAGCCGCCGAAGGTCGGGGGAAGGAAGCCGCTGCGCCGCTTGACCCTGGGATCGGCATGTTTGAAATAGGGCGTGTAGGCGACGGGGATGCCGGCGACCTCCAGCCAGGCGTCGCGGTATTCCAGCGTCTGATTCTTCTCGTCGTTGGTGACCTTCATGGCCTTGACCTGCCACAGCGGCGCCTTTTGGGGGTCGTCCTTGCAGGGCTCGCAGGCGGAATAGACGGCCTTTTCCATGTGGTTCTTGTCGCCGGCGACGCGCGTGCTTTTCGCCGCCGCCATGCGGGTGCGATTGGCCATCAGAATGCGCAGATTCTTGCCCGTCGCTTCCTTCATGTCGCCGGAAATTTCGAAATAGTCGGCGAAAATCACATCGCCCGACGGCTCTAGCAGACTGACATTGCCCGAGGCCGAGATGATGTCCTGGCGCGTGTTGTAGGCGATCTGATCGGCCAGCAACACCCGTCCCTGATAGGAAATCTCGACATGGCCGCGGGCGGTCATGATGCCCAGCTCCTTGTCCTGATTGACTTCGTCGGCAGAGAAATAGACCTGTTCGTCGTCGAAGCGCGGCGTTTGAATCTTGGGCTCGGCGGCCAGAAGTCCACCCGGCAGGCCAAGCGCCAGGGCGGCCAGAATCAAGAATATCTTCAAAAGCGGACGCATCACGAAGACCTGCCGGTTTGAAGACGGAACATGCGCAACAGGCCGGGAGGACTTAACAGCACGAGCAGGCTGAGGACAACCGGCACGACGGGCACGACATAGATCAAGGGCGCCAGCCGGAGCGATTTGACGACCAGCCCGGCGACGCCAAGCTGCGCCGCTTCGACGGCGACCATCAGGGCGATGGCCAGGCCGACTTTCTTCGACATGCCATGACGCGAAAATGAACCGGACAGCAGGCATGCCAAAGCCACGAAGGCAAAGGCCAGATGATAAAGCGGGCTCGAGAGCCGCTGATGCGCCTCTACTCTGAAGCGCGCGAAATCGACGGGGCCGATTTCTGCCGGGGTCACGGAAAACAATTCCGACAACGGACGCTCGCGGGCGTCGCGGAAACGAGATTCGGTGTTTTCAAGATTGGTCATTTCAACGGTATAGCTGTCGAAATAGAGCAAGGAGAGTTGGCCGCTGTCGTGGATCAGTTCCTGGCGGTTGCCGTTGATCAGCAGCACGCGCGGCCCGCCGTCGGAACGCACCAGGGCGCCGCGTTCGGCCATCATGGTGACGTCCTTGTCCTTCTTGCGGGTGTCGTGGACCAGCACGTCCAGAAGTTCGCCCTCGCCGGTGCGCGAGCGCACATAGATGGTGACGCCGTCGGCGATGTTGTTGAACGTCCCTTCCTGCAACAGAACGCGCGAAATGTCGTTGCGGATTTCCCATTGCATTTCGCGGAAGGTCTTGACCGAAACCGGACCCAATTGCAGCGTCATCAAGAATCCGATGGCGGTCAACAGCGCCGCCACCAGCAGGGCCGGGCGGGCCAGCGCCATCTGGCTTAGGCCGGCCGAGCGCATCACCACCATCTCGCGATCCGTGTCCAGGCGGTTATAGGTGAACAACAGCACGGCGAACAACGCGATGGGCGTTATCATGGTCAGGAAATTGGGCATCAAAAGCATGGTCAGGTACAAGAATCCGCCGATCGAGAGGCCCTTGTTAATGATGAGCTCGACCAGACGCAAGGACTGGCTTAGCCAGATCACACAGGTCAATCCCACCGTCACCAGCAGGGTGCCGACCAGGATCTGGCGCAAGATGTACATCGTGATCCGTCCCAACGGTCACTTCCCCTGTGGAAAACTTTTTGGGAATAGACCTGTAAACCATCCCCGGGCGGCCTGTAAAGCATTGAGAAAGCGTTAAGACCGCTTTCTTTGCCGCCTCGCTAAGGGGCCTGATTCCTGCTACAGTGCCGTCTTGGAATCATACCTACGAGGCCTAGTGGTTCATGCCCTCTCATACCCCGATAGATGGGAAATCGCCCCCGTCTTTGTTACAGGAATTAGCCGCCATCGCCGTTCTGGCCGGACAGGCGATTCTAAAGATTTATGCCCAGGATTTCGCCGTGCGCCGGAAATCCGACGAATCGCCGGTGACCGAGGCCGATGAAGCGGCGGAAGCCATAATCTTAGAACGATTAAAAAAGATGGATCCGACGACCCCGATCGTCTCCGAGGAAGCGGCGGCCAACTGCCATCTGGCCGACCGCAGCGGGAGGCGATTCTGGCTGGTCGATCCCTTGGACGGCACCAAGGAATTCGTGAAACGCTCGGGCGAGTTCACGGTCAATATCGGATTGATCGAGGACGGCCTTCCCGTGCAGGGCGTAGTTCTGGCGCCGGTGTTGAATCTGCTTTTCGCCGGCGGGCGCGATGGGGCTTGGAAGAAGGAGGGCGACGGACCCTGGATGCCGATTGCCTGCCGTCTTGTTCCCGATGACGGGCTTTCGGTGGTGGCCAGCCGCTCGCATGGCGATCCCGACAAGATCAACGCCTATCTGGCCGGGCGCAGGATCGCGCAACTGGTCAAGGCCGGCAGTTCCTTAAAAATCTGCCGCATCGCCGAGGGCACAGCCGATGTCTATCCCCGTTTCGGCCCCACCAGCGAATGGGATACGGCGGCAGGGCATGCGGTGTTGCTGGGTGCGGGCGGACGCTTGGAAACGCTGGATGGCCAGCCCTTGCGCTATGGCAAGGACAGCATCCTCAATCCCGATTTCGTGGCCTGGGGATTGGGCCGTTAATCGTGCCGCGCCTGTTGACGCCATCGCTGGAAAGTCTGGACGAAGCGGTGCGCATCTTGCGCGATGGCGGTCTGGTCGCCTTTCCGACGGAAACCGTCTACGGGTTGGGCGCCGATGCCGGCAATGATGAAGCGGTGGCCCGTATTTTCGCGGCCAAGGGCCGGCCCAGCTTCAATCCGCTGATCGCCCATGTCGCCGATATTGCGGCGGCCCAGAAGATCGCCTCCTTCGACGAGACGGCCTTGGACTTGGCCAAGCGTTTCTGGCCGGGACCGTTGACGCTGGTGCTGCCCAGATCGGCCCAGGGCTCGGTTTCGCTGTTGGCGACGGCGGGGCTGGAAACGGTGGCGGTGCGCGTTCCCAATCATCCGGTGGCGCTGGATTTGCTGCGGCGGTTCGGCGGGCCGGTGGCCGCCCCCAGCGCCAATCCGTCGGGCCGCTTAAGCCCCACCACCGCCAGCCATGTCGCCGAGGGTCTGGGCAAAAAGGCGCAATTGGTGCTGGATGGCGGGCCTTGCCAGGTCGGGCTGGAAAGCACGGTCCTGTCCTTGGCCGGGGGCAAGCCGGCGCTGCTGCGCCCGGGCGGTATCTCATTGGAAAAGCTTGAAGAATGCCTGGGTCCGGTGGCGCTTGCCAGCGAGGGCGGGGCTATCTCGTCGCCCGGCCAGTTGGCAAGCCATTATGCCCCACGGGCCACCGTGCGCCTGAATGCCCCCGCTGCCGAACCCGGCGAAGTTCTGCTGGCCTTCGGACCCGCTGCGCCTTCTGATGCCTTGAATCTCAGCCCAACCGGCGATCTGGTCGAGGCGGCTTCGCATCTGTTCTCCTATCTGCGCCGTTTGGACGAGCCCGGCATCAAGACCATCGCCGTGCAACCCATTCCCAAGCACGGGCTGGGCCTGGCCATCAACGACCGGCTGAAACGGGCAGCGGCGGAAAAGTGATCAATCCGAAGGTGTGCCGCGCAGGCTTTTGATCGCCGAACGCTGCTTCTTCGATTCCAGCCGCCGCTTTTTCGAGCCCAGGGTCGGTTTGGTAGGCCTGCGCGGGATGGGCGGCGGCACGGCTTTCTGGATCAGTTCGATCAGGCGGTCCAGCCCATCTTGGCGATTGCGTTCCTGGGTGCGGTGGCGCTGGGCGTTGATGACCAGCACGCCGTCTTGCGTCATCCGCCGTCCGGCCAGTTTTTCCAGCCGTTCCTTGACGCCGTCGGGCAGCGAGGGCGAATTCTTGACATCGAAGCGCAATTGAACGGCGGTCGCCAATTTATTGACATTCTGGCCGCCGGGGCCGCTGGAACGCACGAAACGCTCCTCGATTTCGGACTCGTCGATAGCCAGCCTGGGCGTTATGCGGATCATCGAAAACCTCTTTCGGCAGACCAGCCTTACCTTTGGGCGCAAGTGCTCCCGCGCGCACTCCGCTTCGCGGACAATCATTGGGCCTGCATTGCAGGCGTGGCGCGGATCCAGAATGCGACGCATCCCCAATATCAAGCGCCGCGCAGCTTGTTGACGAAATCGGCCATGCCGACCTGGCGGACGCGCTTCAAGCGCTCGGCATGCAGGATCGAGCGCACCGAAGCGATGCTGACATCCAGATCGCGGTTGACGATGACGTAATCATATTCCGGCCAGTGGCTCATCTCGTCGGCGGCCTTGCTCATGCGTTTCTGGATCACCTCTTCGGGGTCCTGGGCGCGCCCGCGCAGGCGACGCTCCAACTCCTCGACCGAGGGCGGCAGCACGAAAACGGTGACCAGATCCGGCCTGGCATTGGCCGCCACCTGCTGGGTGCCCTGCCAATCGATGTCGAACAGCACATCCTTGCCCGAGGCCAGGGCGGCCTCGACCGGCGCCCTGGGCGTGCCATAGTAATTGTCGAAGACCTTGGCATGTTCCAGGAACTCGCCCTGGTCGATCATGCCCTTCATGCGCTCGAGCGCGATAAAGTGATAATCCTTGCCATCCACTTCGCCGGGGCGCGGGGTGCGGGTGGTGGCGGAAACCGACATCGCCAACTGCGGTTCGGCTTGCAAAAGCGCCTTCGAGATCGTCGACTTGCCCGCCCCCGAGGGCGAGGACAGGACCAGCATCAAGCCTCGGCGGTGAATGGCGGCGTCGTTCATAAGATGGCTCCAACAACGGCCCCCACCCTTCGAGACAGCCGCTCTGCGGCTTCCTCAGGGTGAGGGCGAAAGTTTCTCCTCATCCTGAGGAGCAAAGCGTCTCGAAGGATGAGGAGCGCTAAGGATAATTTCAAGAACTCTATTCGATGTTCTGCACTTGCTCGCGGAACTGTTCGATGACGGCCTTCAGGCTAAGCCCGATGCGCGTCAAATCGACGTCCGACGATTTCGAACACAGCGTGTTGGACTCGCGGTTGAATTCCTGGCAGAGAAAATCAAGGCGCCGCCCCACCGGGTCGGTGGCGGCCAGCATTTCGCGGGCGGCCTGGACATGGGCGCCCAGCCGGTCCAATTCCTCGCGCACATCGCCCTTGGCGATCAGCAGCGCCAGTTCTTGGGCCAGCCGGTCCTCGGCCAGCGGGGGCTGGGACTCCAGCAATTCATCCAGTTGGGCCTTGAAACGGGTTCCGATGGCCTCGGGTCGCAGCGCCGCCGTTTCGCGGGCGGCCAGGGCCAGGCGCTCGATTTCGGCCAGTTCATCGGTCAGCACCTGGGCCATTCGGGTTCCCTCGGCCTTGCGCATGGCCCCCAGGCCCAACAGCGCCTCGTCGAGCGAGGACAGCAGCAGGGCGTCGCGCTCCTTAAGCCCGGCCTCGTCCAGCGTGGCTTCCTCGCTGCTTTCGATGACGCCCCGCAGCCCCATCACCCCTTCGGCCGAGGGGGCGGGCAGGCCATGTTCGCGGGCCAACTCGACGGCCAGGGCCAGATAGCTGTCCAGAAGCGCGCGGTTGATGGCCGGCGTTGCCGCTTGCGCCTGGCGCAAGACATTCAAGGACAGATTGATATTGCCCCGCTTGGCGGCTTTGGCCACCCGTTCGCGGGCCGGAATTTCCAGGGAATCGAAGCCCGGCGGCAGGCGCAGGCGAACTTCCAGCCCCTTGCCGTTGACGCTTTTGGCCTCCCATATCCACGAGAATTGGGGGCTGGCGCCCTGGGCGCGGGCATATCCGGTCATGCTGATGATCGACATGCCACTTTTCTGGCCGGTCCCGGTCCTTCTGGCAAGCGAAAAGCGCCTGTTGCCTGCGATTAAGCGATGGGCTATCCCAGAATGATGAGCCCGAAACAGGATCGAGAGCGGCGAAGGCGCGGACTGGTCGATGTGACCGTCTGGGTGCCGGCGCACAAGACCGAAGCCGTGCGCCGCCTGGTCAGGCGGATGGAGCGCCGCCAGCCCATCCGCCGGGCCGATGTGTTGGAACGCCTGCAAGGATCTCAGGAGGATCTGGCCCGCTTCGGGGTGGCGGGCTTGTCGCTGTTCGGATCGGTGGGGCGCGACGAGGCCTCGCCCAAATCCGACATCGACCTGTTGGTCGAATTCAAGCCGGGGCGCCCCACCGGCATGTTCGAATTGATCGATCTGAAACGTTGGCTGGAAGGGCATCTGGGACATCCCGCCGACATCGTCACGCCAAGCAGCCTGAAACCGCGCCTGAAGGGGCGCATCCTGCGCGAAGCGATTAGGATTTTCTGATGACAATCAAGGATTGGCGGGTCAGTCTGGCGGATATCGTGGAGGCGATCGAGCGCATCCACCGCTATGTGAAGGGCATGGATCGCGACGATTTTTGCGAGGACGAGCGCACCCAGGACGCGGTGGCCAGGAATCTGGAAATCATGGGCGAGGCGGTGCGCCATCTGCCGCAGGAGATCACGCACCGCTATGCCGACATTCCCTGGTCGAAGCTGGCCGAGATGCGCAACATTCTGGTTCACGAATATCATTCCGTGGCGTCAGAACTCTTGTGGCGGACCTTGCTGGGCGACATATTGCCCTTGGAAGCAAGATTGCGCGCCGTTCTCAACGCCGAGGACAAGGAACAATGATCGAGCCCAGAACCATCCTGATCACCGGGGCCTCCAGCGGCTTGGGGGCGGCCCTGGCGCTTCACTATGCCCGGCCCGGCATTGCGCTGTATTTATCGGGACGTAATCCCGACCGCCTGGAACAGGTGGCCGCCGATTGCCGGGGGCGCGGCGCCAAGGCCGAGCGGGCGGTGCTGGACGTTACCGACCGCATGGCCATGGAAGCCTGGATTCTGGCGGTCGATGCGCAGAAACCCATCGATCTGGCCATCGCCAATGCCGGCATTTCTTCGGGCTCGCACAAGGGAGAGGAGGAAAGCTCGGAGCTGATGCGGGCCGTCTTCGCCACCAATGTCGATGGCGTCCTGAACACCATCCTGCCGCTTTTGCCCCGCATGCAGGAACGAGGGCGCGGCCAGATCGCCATCATGTCCTCGCTGGCCGGCTTTCGCGGCTTCGGCCAGTCGCCGGCCTATTGCGCCAGCAAGGCCGCCGAGCGCGTGCTGGGCGAAGGATTGCGCCTGAAGATGCAACCGCACGGCGTCAAGGTGTCGGTCATTTGCCCCGGCTTCGTCAGAACGCCGATGACCGACCGCAACAAGTTTCGCATGCCCTTTTTGATGGACGCCAGGCAGGCGGCGCAGGTCATCGGCCTGGGCCTGGCGCTCGACAAGGGGCGGATCAGCTTTCCCATGCCGCTGGCCTTCGCGGTCTGGCTGCTGTCCTTCCTGCCGGTGGGCATGTCCGACATTCTGCTGGGAATCCGCAAAAGATGAAGGGCCGGCGCTTGAAGATTGGCGTGCTGGTCGATCTGGAACGCCGGCCTACCGCCGGCGGGCATGTGAAATGCTGGGAACGCCTGGCCCGCGCCGCCGTCCTGCGCGACGACATCGACATGACCGTGCATGTGCAGAACGCCCATGAGGGCGTGGAAACTTTGTCCGACCATGTCCGCTTCATCAGCCATCGCCCGGTCTTCTCCACCGAGCGCCTTTCCTGGCTGCTGGGCAATATTCCCGACCATACCGACCTGTCGCCTTGGCATCCCGCCATCGCCCGGGCCCTTCCCGGCTATGACGTCGTCCATACCACCGACGCCTTCTTCTCGATGGCGGCGACGGCGCTGTCGGTTTGCAAGCGCAAAGCGGTTCCCCTGGTCAATTCCGTCCATACCGACACGCCGGGCTATACGCGCCTTTACGCAAGGCGCACCATCGAGCGGATGTTCACGTCCGCCTGGATGCGCCATCTGTTGCTGGATGTTCTCAACTTCGACCGCTGCCAGGAAACCATCATGCGCCACAAGCTGGCCCGGCATCAGAAGGCCGCGCGTTTCTGCCTGGATTCCGATCCGCAGGCCCTCTTGGAATTGGGGCGAAGATTCGGTCGCGAGCATGTCGGCATGCTCAGGCGCGGCATCGACAAGGACTTCTTCCACCCCAGGCATCGCGACCGGACCTGGCTTTTGGAACGTTTCGGCATTCCGCAAGGGCGGACGGTGGTTTTGTTCGTCGGTCGCGTCAATGCCGGCAAGAATGTGATGACGGCGGTGGAAGCGGTGGCGAAGCTGGTCGCCAAGGGCCATGACCTGCACTTCCTGGCCGCCGGCGAGGGCGAGGAAATTCCCCTTATCCGCAAGATGCTGGGCGAACGGGCCAGCCTGCCCGGCTCGTTTCCGGCTGACGAGATGAACAAGCTTTACGCCAGCGCCGACATCTTCGCCTTCCCCTCGATGCTGGAGGTTTTGGCCAATGTGGTGATGGAGGCCCTGGCCTCGGGCCTGCCGGTACTGGTCAATGAAAGATCGGGGCTAGAGCGCCATCTGGAGCCTGGCGTCAGCGGCCTGGTGGTTTCCGGCGACGGTTGGGCTTCGGCTATCGAAGCGTTGCATCTGTCGCCGGAACGCCGCTTGGCGCTCGGGGCGGCGGCCAGAAGTCATGCCGAGGCGACCCTGCCCGATTGGGATGACGTGCTGGCCTTGGATCTGCTGCCGTTCTGGAAGAAGGCGGCGGGGTGGGAATGAGCGGCTCCGGCAAAGTCTTGTTGCTGGCGCCGCATCCCGACGACGAATTGGTGGGGGCCGCCATCGCCCTGGCGCGCGCCAGGGCGCAGGGTGTGGCGGTTTCCGTGCTGTTCCTGACCACCGGCATTCCCCAGGAATGCTGGCCGTGGGAAGGTAGCACTTATGCCAACCGCGTCCAGAAGCGGCGAGAAGAAGCCGGGAAAGTGGCCGAGCGGCTGGGCTTCGACATCGAGACCGCGCTGGAGATTCCCAGCCGCCGCCTGATCGGCCATCTCGACGGCTTGCGGGCCGTGCTCTCGAAGCTGAAGGCGGATCAGTTGTGGGTGCCGGCCTATGAAGGGGCTCATCAGGACCATGACGCCGCAAACGCCTTGGGCTTCTCGTTAAGAAGCCAGTTCGAGGTCATCGAATTCGCCGAATATAATTTCGCGGGCGGAGGCGTGATCGCCAACCGCTTTCCCGATGGCGACGGCGAGATTCTGGCGCTGACCCGGGAAGAAATGGACTTGAAGCGGCAACTGCTTGGCCTGTACGAAAGCGAGCGCGGCAATTTGGATTATGTCGGCTGCGTTCAGGAATGCCGGCGCCCTTTGGCTTTGTATGATTACGCTAGACCCGCGCATGAGGGCCGGCTGTTCCGCGAACGCTTCCATTGGGTACCTTTCCGCCATCCCAGAATCGATTGGATGGCGCAGGCCAACATCAACGCGGCGCTGTCGAAATTCACGTCGCGCTTTGCTTGACGCCAAAGCAATGTTCCATGGCCGGGAAGGTTCTGGCCTGAACCTCGCTTTGATAGGCGGCGAAGGCTGTTTCCACTGAAGGGGACAGTTCGGCGAAACGCTTCACGAAGCGCGGCTTGAAGGCGGCGAACAGGCCGACGGCGTCGTCGGCGACCAGGATCTGGCCGTCGCAGGCCGGCGAGGCGCCGATGCCGATGGTGGGGACGTTGACTTCCTTGGTGATGCGCCGGGCCAGTTCCTCGACCACGCCTTCGATGACCATGGCGAAGGCCCCGGCCTCGTCGATGGCCAGCGCGTCTTCATGGATGCGGCTGGCTTCCGACGAATCGCGGCCATGGGCGCGGAAGCCGCCGGCCACGTTCACCGCCTGCGGCAGCAGGCCGACATGACCCATGACCGGAATGCCGCGCCGGGCCAGGAATTCGACGGTGGCGGCCATGGCGACGCCGCCCTCGATCTTGACGCCATGGGCACCGGTTTCGGCCATGACGCGCGCCGCCGAGGCAAAGGCCTGTTCGGGCGAGGCCTCATAGGTTCCGAAGGGCAGGTCGACGATGACGCAAGAACCCGGCGCGCCGCGCCGCACCGCCTTGCCGTGCTCGATCATCATGTCGAGGCTGACGCCCAGCGTGCTGTCCATGCCGTAAAGGACCATGCCGACGGAATCGCCGACCAGCAGGAAATCGCAATAGGGGGCGGCCAGGCGCGCTTGCGGCGCCGTATAGAGCGATAGGCTGACGATGGGGGTTTTGCCCTTCATGGCCCGGATATCGGACGGCATCAGCCGCTTGGATGCTTTTTCGCTCATATAGACCTCCGCTGCTTCCAGAGGTTATCTCGCATTTCAGCCTGGTCCGCAACCCGGACAGGCCTTGCACTTGTCCTTGCCTTCGGCATTTCTTTGGGCGCGGATGCAGCGCATGCGCCATAATTTACGGGCGAGCATGGCGACGGCGGCCAGGACGATCAATCCGACGACGATGTTCTCAACCATCTCATCAGCCTCCGAAAAACGCCGTGGCGGCGCGGAAGGTGGCGAACGACGCGACATAGGCCAGCGTCGTCAGGAAGAAGAACATGATGAACGGCCACAGCCAGGAATTCAATTCACGTTTGACCACGCCCAGCGTGGCCATGCATTGCGGCGCGAAGACAAACCAGGCCAGAAGCGACAAGGCCGTCGGCAGGCTCCAAGATTGGGCCAGCACGCTGGCCAGCGAGCTTTGCAGCGCGTCTCCGGAATCGGACAGGGCATAGATGGTGCCGAGAACGCCCACCGCCACTTCGCGGGCCGCCATGCCCGGCACCAGGGCCATGGCGATCTGCCAGTTGAAGCCGATGGGGGCCAGAATGGGTTCCAGCGCATGGCCGATCATGCCGGCAATGGAATAGTTGATGGCCGGTTCGGTCGCATCCAAGGGCGCCGCCGGAAATGTGCCCAGGAACCAGACGATGATCATCAGGGCGAAAATGGTGGTGCCGGCCCGGGTCAGGAAGGCCTTGGCGCGGTCGTAAAGCCCCAGCGCCACATTGCGCGGGCGCGGCAGACGATAGGCGGGCAGCTCCATCAGCAAGGGTTCGCGGGCTCCCTTCAAGATGGTCTGCTTGAGAAGCAGGGCCACCAGCAGCGCCGACAGGATGCCCGCCGCGTAAAGGCCGAACATGACCAGGCCGGGCAGGCCGATCCAGCCGCCCATGACATTCTGGTTGGGCACGAAAGCGGCGATGATGAGCGTATAGACCGGCAGGCGGGCCGAGCAGGTCATCAGGGGGGCGATCATGATGGTGGCGATGCGGTCGGCGCGGTTCTCGATGGTGCGCGCCGCCATGATGCCGGGCACGGCGCAGGCGAAACTGGACAGCAGCGGAATGAAGGCGCGGCCATGCAGCCCGACGCCGCCCATCATCTTGTCGAGCAGAAAGGCGGCCCTGGCCATATAGCCGGAATCTTCCAGCAATTGGATGAACAAGAACAGAACCAGGATCTGCGGCAGGAAGATGACGACGCTGCCGACGCCGGCGATCACGCCATCGACGATCAGGCTTTTCAAGGCGCCGTCGGGCAACAGGCTGTTGATGGCCTCGGTCAAAAGGCCGATGCCGCCGTCGATCAGGTCCATCGGCCAGGCCGCCCAACTGAACACGGCCTGGAAGACGAAGAAAAGCAGGGCGAACAAGATGAACAGCCCCGCCGCCGGATGCAGCAGCAGCTTGTCCAGGCGGTGCGTCGCCGTATGGGGGCGGGCCGGCTTGCTGATGGCCTGGGCCAGAATGGCCTCGACCTCTCGGTGATAGTCGCGTAGATCGTGCGAGCTGGGCTCGGTCCATTCGCAAGCGCCATGATGCGGAATCAGGCCCTCGACCTCGGCAATGGGCAGGGTGCGGTCAATCTGGTTGACCAGACCCTGGATGCCTTCCTTGCGGATGGCGATGGTGGGCACGACCGGCACGCCCAGCGCCGCCGACAGTTCCGAAGCATCGACAGCCATGCCCAGCTTTTCCGCCTCGTCCATCATGTTCAGGGCCAGAATGATGGGCAGGCCCAGCTTCTTCATTTCCAGAACCAGGCGCAGGTTCAAGCGCAGATTGGTGGCGTCGGCGACGCAGATGATGGCGTCGGGAACGGCCTCGTCCTCCATCTTGCCCAGGACGACGTCGCGCGTCACTTCCTCGTCGGGCGAGCGGGCGCGCAGCGAATAGGTGCCGGGCAGATCGACCAGCTTGACCTTGGTGCCGGCGGGGCTGATGAACAGGCCTTCCTTGCGCTCGACCGTGACCCCGGCATAGTTGGCGACCTTCTGGCGCGACCCGGTCAGGGCGTTGAACAGCGCCGTCTTGCCGCAATTGGGATTGCCGACCAGGGCGACTTTGGGACTTAGTCTTTTCTTTTTCATCGCTGGGGCTCGCTCAGCTTGTGAACGAGAATGGCGTCGGCCTCGGCGCGGCGCAGCGCCACCGTGCTGGTCCCGGCCCGCACAGCGATGGGATCGCGCTTGGGAAAGCCTTCATGCAGGATTTCGACCTCTGTGCCCTCGACCAGTCCCATTTCGATCAGTCGGCGCTCCAACTCGCCCTTGCGCAGGGTGGTTTTGATGCCGGTTTCGTCAAGACCGACGATTTCGGCTTTGGCGCCCTTATGCAGGCTTCCCAGGGGTACGGGCTTTTGCTGAAGTTTCGGCATGGGCGCATTTGCGAATTACTTGCAACCGATGTCAATTGAAAAAACGCCTATCCAAGCCTCGTCTTTCACAAGTCCTTGTTGATGAAACATTTTTCCATCCTGAGCCGGCGTCCGCACATCCAAGCGACGATGGGCCGGGAATGGGCCACGAGCAGGAATGACAGGCCGTGGGTTTGGCGGATATGGTCCAGCAAGGCCAAAATCTCGGCCTGGACGGTCATGTCCAGGGCGCTGGTCGGCTCGTCCAACAACAGTAATTTCGGATTTGTCATCAAGGCTCTGGCAATAACCACGCGTTGGCGCTGGCCGCCAGATAGCTGGTGCGGATAGCGGTTCAGCAAATCCAAAGGTAGGCCGACGCTGTCCATGGCTTCCTGGATGCGCGTTTGCGGATTCGCCAGCCGATGAACGATCAGGGGTTCGGCCAATGCCCTGGCCACCGAATGGCGGGGATGAAGGGCGCCGTAGGGGTCCTGGAAGACCATGTTGAGAATCTTGCTGCGCTCCAATCCCGACAGGCTTTTCAGATCGCGGCCCTCGAAACGAATCTCGCCTTCATAGTCGATCAGTCCGGCGATGGCCCTTAAGATTGTGCTTTTGCCCGAGCCCGAAGGGCCGACCAGGCCCAGGCTTTCGCCGTCGTCGATGTCAAGGCACACCCGATCAACCAGCCTGCGGCCATCGATGCTGACGGAAAGGTTCCTGACGCTCAGCATGGCATCCTCGGGATCGAGGCGATCAGGCGTTGGGTGAAGGGATGCAAAGGCGTTGCATCCGCCAACAGTTCCTCGACGATACGTCCTTCCTGCATGACCAGAATGCGGGGGCAATGCTCCAGCGCCAGGTCGATATCATGGGTGATGAGCAGCAGCGCCATGCCCTGCGCGCCGGCTTGGCGTTCGATCAAATCCATCACCTGGGCGGCCAGGTCGGGATCAAGCGCGCTGGTCGGTTCGTCGGCGATGAGAAGAAGGGGCGATTGGGCCAGCGTCATGGCCAGATAGGCCCGCTGTCCCTGGCCGCCCGACAATTGATGCGGATAGCGCGCGGCGATATCCGGGGCCAGGCCGACCTCGGCAAGCAGTTCCTCGACCGGCCTGGCTGTGATCTCGCCGATCTGTTGGCGAATGGTCATGGTCGGGTGCAGCGAATAGCGGGGATCTTGCAGCATCAGGCCGATCTTGCGTCCGCGCAGGCGTCGCCAATCGGCTTGTTTGGCGTTGCGCATGTCATGGCCGTCGATCTCGAACTTGTCAAAGGCGACGATGCCAGGCCCAGCCACCAGCCCCATCAGTGCCCGGCCCAGCGTGCTTTTGCCCGAGCCCGATTCGCCCACCAGCGCCACCTTTTCGCCCGCCCGCAGGGAGATGGAGGCGCCATCCACGGCCTTGCCGGCGCCGAAACGAACCGACAGATTGCGGATTTCGATCAGCATCGTTCCTGCCTGGGGTCTAGCATGTCGCGCAAGGCGTCGCCCAGCAGCGAGAATCCCAGCCCCGCCATCACAATGGCAAGGCCAGGAAAACCGGCGATCCAGGGCGCATCGACCAGATGGGTGCGGCCCGCCGCCACCATGGCTCCCCATTCGGGGGCGGGAGGCTGAGCGCCCAGGCCCAGGAAACCCAGTCCGGCGGCGGCCAGAACGATCCCAGCCAGATCCAGGCTCAGGCGCACCAGCATCGAGGACAGGCCCAGAGGGGCGATGTGAACCAAGGCGATGCGCAATTCCGAAGCCCCGCACAGCCTGGCGGCGGCGATGAAATCGGCCTTGCGGGCCGACAGGGTTTCGGCCCGGGCCTGGCGGACATAGGGCGGCCAGGCGGTCAGCGCCACGGCGATGGCGGCATTCAACAATCCCGGACCCAATGCCGCCGCCAAGGCCAGGGCCAGAATCAGGCGCGGTACCGCCAAAGCGATGTCGGTGACATTCATCAGAATGGTTTCGGCCCAGCTACCCAGCGTTCCCGCCACCGCCCCCAGCAGCAGACCCAGGGGGGCGGCCAGCAGCGCCACCAGAAAAGCCAGTCCCAGGGTCGAGGCGGCTCCGGCCAGCGTGCGGGCCAGCACATCCCGGCCCAAGGCGTCGGTGCCGAACCAATGCTGGGCCGAGGGCGCCAGCAGGCGGGCCTCGAGATGGGTTTCAAGCGCCGCATCGGCCATCAGGGGCCCCAGCGCCGCGCCCAGCAGCAAGGGGGTCAGCAAGGCCAGGCCCAAAAGCGCCATCGGGTCCCTTAGCAGAGGCTTCATGCCGTCCTCGGGTCCAGCCGGCGCTGCATCATATCGGCCAGCAGATTGAGGCCGGCCACCACCAGTCCGATCAGGATCGTGCCGCCCAGGATCGCCGCCATGTCGGCGGCCATTAAGGCTCCGGTCATGTAGGAGCCAAGCCCCGGCCAGGAAAAGACGGTTTCGGTCAGCACCGATCCTTCCAGCAGCGAGCAGAGAGCCAGCGCCAGAGTTGTCGCCAGAGGAGCCGCCGAGGCGCGCAGCGCATGGCCGAACACCACCCGCCCTTCGCTTAGGCCCTTGGCCCTGGCGGTCAGGATGAAATCCTGGCCGAGCGCGTCCAGCATCAGGGCGCGGCTGGTGCGGGCGAACAAGGCCGAGGTGAACAGGCCCAGCGTCAGGGCGGGCAGGACCAGATGGGCCAAGGCGTCGCTGGCGATGTCGAGCCGTCCGGCCAGCAAGGAGTCGAGCAGAATGAAACCGCTGATCCTAGGCGCCAGCCCTTCCAGATAGAAGCTGATGCGCCCCGGCCCCGGCATCCAGCCAAGGGCGGCATAGAAGATGTACAGCGCCATCAGCCCCAGCCAGAAGACCGGCACCGAATGGCCCAGCAGGGCGACCAGGCGGGCCAGATGATCGGGCCAGCGGCCCCGCCAATAAGCCCCGGCGACGCCCAAGGGCAGGCCGATGCCAAAACCGATCAGGGTGGCGGCCAAAGCCAGTTCGATGGTGGCGGGAAAGGCCAGGGCCAGATCGGACAGCACGTCCTGGCCGCTGAGGGTCGAGACGCCCAGATCGCCCGTCATCACGCGCCCCAAATGGCGGGCGAATTGTACCGGCCAGGGTTGATCCAATCCCAGCGTCTGGGCCGCGGCAAGCCTTGCCGCTTCCGAAGCCTTCTCGCCGGTCACGGCCAGCGTCGGATCGATGGGGGCGATTTTCATGAAAAGAAATGTGCAACCCAGCAGGGCCAAAAGCGTCAGCGGAAAAGTAAGAACTCTTCTCACTTCTTCGCCTCTTTCTTCACGTCGGCAAAGCGCAGCGAGTCGAAGGCGAGCCCCGCCTTCAGTCCCGAAACCGTCGTGCGCACGGCCATGATCTGCATATCCTGGAACATCACGGCATAGGGCCCGTTCGCCAGCGCTTCTCGTTGCGCCTTTTCGTAAGCCGCCATCCGCGACTTGGGATCGCGTTCGGATTTGGCGCCCTGGACCAGACCGGTCAGTTCGGGAATGTTCCAGCCATTGCGCCAGGCCAACAGGCGGAAGGGCGAGCCATCGGTATTGTCGGGATTCCAGGCGAAACCCTGGATGGTGGCGTGCGGATCGGGATAGTCGGGCGACCATTGGGCCAGGGTCAGCATATGGGCCCGGGCGCGATAGCGGGTCAGCAATTGCTTGTTGTCCATCTGGACAAGCTCAAGCCCAATGCCGGCCTTGGCGAAATCGGCGGCGATGGCCTGGGCGATGTCGATCGACGGACTGGCGGCGCGCACATCCAGCGTCAATGAAAGCCCCTTGCCATATCCCGCCTCGGCCAGCAGGCGCTTGGCTTCCTCGATGTTCTGTCGATAGGGGGTTTCGCTCAAAGCGCCGTGGAACCCCTTGGCCAGAATGGTCTGATGCACGGTCTTGCTGTCCTTCAGGACATTTCTGGCGATGCCGTCGTAATCGATCAGCAGCTTCAACGCGCGCCGCACCTTGGGATCGGCCAGCGCCTTCACCTTCATATTCATGCCCAGATAGACCAGCCCGCCCTGGGGAATGCGGTTGATGACGATCTCGGGGCTGGCCGCCAGCTTGGCCAGATCGTCGGGCGACAGATTGCGGGCGATGTCCAGATCGCCCTTTTCCAGCATCAGGCGCTGGACCGAGCTTTCCGGCACATGGCGAAGCGCTAGGCGCTCGATGGCCGGGGCGCCCTGATAATGGCCGGCGAAGCGGCTAAGGATCAGTCCCTGCCCGGGACGCCAGAGTTCAAGGCGAAAGGGGCCCGAGCCGCCGTCATGCATGCGCAGCCAGGTGCTGGCGAAATCGCCGTTCTTCTCGACCGAAGCGCCCAGGCGCGAATCGACGACCGAGGCGGCGTAGCAAGACAGGATGTTGAAGACCAGGCTGGGCGACAGCGCGTCGCCCAGATCCAGCACGAAGGTCTGCTCGCCCTCGGCCCGGGCGCGCAGCGTCACATTCTGCGGGGTCAGGCCAAGCTGGCTTAGCAATTGAGCGCCGCCCCGATCCAGCTTGACGGCGCGGGCGAAGGACCAGGCCACATCCTCGGCGCTGACCGTCTTTCCGGAATGGAATTTGGCGTTTTTTCTGAGGGTGAAGACGAATTGCCGACCGTCGGCCGAGAGTCTCCAGCTTTCGGCCAGGGCCGGTTTGGGCTGGCCGTTGCCCATATCGATCAGGCGGTCATAAAGATTGGCGACGATTTCCCCCCCCGAGACCTCGAAGACTTCCGCCGGATCGAGGGTGGCCAGATCGTCGAGCCGTTGGCCGATCATCAGCACATTGGCCGGGGCCTGGGCCCAGGCCGGGAGGGCAAAGGCCAGGAACAGGGCGCATATTAGAGTGCGAGCATGAAACATAGGCCAAGTTTTTCATGCCCAGGCCCTTCTGTCACGCTTGATGCTTGACAGGGAGGGGGGGCGTCCCTTTTCTTGTCGGACTTCTTGAAGGAGAAAGATTGATGACGCGTGCGTTTGTATTTCCGGGCCAGGGTTCGCAGGCCGTGGGCATGGGCAAGGATCTGGCCGAGGCCTTTTCGGCGGCCCGCGACGTCTTTGCCGAGGTCGACGAGGCTTTGGAACAGAATCTGTCGCGCCTGATGTTCGAGGGCCCCGGCGACGAACTGACGCTGACCGAGAACGCCCAGCCGGCCCTGATGGCCGTCAGTCTGGCCGTGATGCGGGTGCTGGAGAAGGAGGGCGGTTTCAAGCTGCCGGGCAAGGCGGCCTATGTCGCCGGCCATTCCCTGGGCGAATATTCGGCCCTGTGCGCTGCAAGCGCTCTGACCCTGACCGATACGGCGCGTCTGTTGAAGCTGCGCGGCCTGTCGATGCAAAAGGCGGTGCCGGTGGGCGAGGGCGCCATGGCCGCCCTGCTGGGCCTTGATTTCGAGCAGGCCGTCGAAGTGGCCAGGGAAGCGGCCCAGGGCGATGTCTGCGCCGCCGCCAACGACAACGCGCCGGGCCAGGTCGTGGTCAGCGGCGCCAAGGCCGCCATCGAGCGGGCGCTGGCGATTGCCGCTACGAAGGGGGCCAAGCGCAGCGTGTTGCTGCCCGTCAGCGCGCCCTTCCATTGCGCCCTGATGCAACCCGCCGCCGAGGCCATGGCCGAGGCTTTGAGCAAGGTCGCGGTCCAGCAGCCGGTGGTACCCCTGATCGCCAATGTCATTGCCGGTCCCGTCTCCTCGCCCGACGACATCAAGCGTCTGCTGGTCGAACAAGTGTGCGGCACCGTGCGCTGGCGCGAATCGGTGTTGAAGATGAAAGAGCTTGGCGTCGATACATTGGTCGAGGCCGGTTCGGGCAAGGTGCTGGCCGGTCTTGTCAAGCGCATCGACAAGGAAATGTCGGCCCTGTCCTTGAACACGCCTGCCGACATCGAAGCCTTTTTCAAGAATTCCTAAAAACGAAAGGACGCCCCATGTTTCAACTGACCGGCAAGAACGCCTTGATTACCGGAGCCGCCGGCGGCATCGGCGGCGCCGTCGCCAGGGCCATGCATGCGCAAGGCGCGGTGGTCGGCCTGACCGACATGAATGCTGACGGATTGGCCAAGATCAAGGCTGAGTTGGGCGAGCGCGTCCATACGTTCCAGGCCAACCTGACCGATCCGGAAGCGCCGGACAAGCTGGTCAAGGAAGCCGAAGCCGCCATGGGTTCGGTCGATATCCTGGTCAATAATGCCGGGCTGACCCGCGACGGGTTGGCCATGCGCATGAAGGACGCCGACTGGCAATTGGTGATCGACGTCAATCTGACCGCCGCCTTCCGTCTTTCCCGCGCCGCCGTCAAGGAAATGATGAAGCGCCGCAATGGACGCATCATCGGCATCGCTTCGGTGGTCGGCACCACGGGCAATGCCGGCCAGTGCAACTACTCCGCCTCGAAGGCGGGTCTGATGGCCATGAGCAAGTGTCTGGCCCAGGAAGTTGGCTCGCGCGGCATTACCGTCAATTGCGTGGCCCCCGGTTTCATCGCCACCGCCATGACCGAGGTGTTGCCCGAGGCTCAGAAGGAAAAGCTGCTTGGCGGCATTCCCATCGGCCGCATGGGCACGGCGGAAGAGATTGCTTCCGCCGTCGTCTTCCTGGCCAGTCCCGAGGCGCTCTACATCACCGGCCAGACCATTCACGTGAATGGCGGCATGGCGATGATCTGATCTTTTTTCCGGCGGGCCGGGACCAGCCCGCCGGACTGCTTATTGATATTTCAATAAACTAAACAAAATCATCGTATATTTGATCGGTTGCGTTTTTTTGTTTTCCGAGCGATAAACCGCTTGGTTCATAATCCTCAATGATGCACAATCCAGGGTTAGAAAAGCCCAGGGGGAATTGGGCTCGGGGGAAGAATATGCGGGCGTCCGGGGCCGATCCTGAAAGCATGAAGCGTCAATTTGCCGACCTCGTCGATATCGCTGAATTCAGCGGCATGATGGCGTCGTTCTATCATGCCACGGGCATTCCGCATGGCCTGATCGACACCGACAACCGGGTTCTGTCTGGCATCGGTTGGCAGGACATTTGCACAAAATTCCACCGTGTCAACGAGCTTTCCTGCGCCCGCTGCCACGAAAGCGAACTCTATATCGCCCGGCATCTGCATGAAGGCCCTTATATCGGTTATCAATGCGCCAACGGACTGATGGATTACGCGGCGCCGGTCATCATCGACGGCAATCATGTGGCGACCATCTTCCTGGGCCAGTTTCTGCACGAGGCGCCGGATGTCGAAGCCTTCCGCAAACAGGCGCGGAAATTCGGTTATGACGAAGTTTCTTATCTGCAGGCGCTGGCCAAAGTGCCGGTGTTGTCCAAGGAACAGGCCGCCTCGACGATGGAACTTTACGCCAAGCTGGCGATCATGCTGGCTCAGAGCGGGCACGAGCGGCTGCGGCATCTGGAGGCCCTGGACGAGGTGGTGCGCCTGAACAGCGAATTGAACAGCAAGGTCGAGGAACGCACGCGCGAACTGGCGCTCAGCAATATCTCGCTCGAGGAAGAGGTCGAGGAGCATAAGCAGGTCGAGGGGCTGTTGAAGCGCGAGCATGACTTCGTGCAGGCCCTGATCGAGGGATTGCCCGGCGTTTATTATTTGCTGGACCAACAGGGCCGCTTCGTTCTGTGGAACAAGAACTTCGAAGTCGTCACAGGCTTTAGCGCCGACGAACTGCACGGCATGAGCGCGCTGGACTGTTTCAAAGAGGCCGATCAGAACCTTGTCCGCGACCGCATCGCCGCGGTTTTCAAGGAAGGACGCGCCGAAGTCGAGGCCATGTTCGCGGGCAAGGATGGAAGGGGAGCTCCCTATTACTTTACCGGCGTCAAGGTGGAGCTGAACGGCGTTCCTTATCTGACCGGCGTCGGCGTCGATATCGCCGAACGGCACAACTCGGCCAGGGCGCTTTTGGAAAAGACGGAGGCCATCGAACGATCGAATGCCGAACTCGAGCAATTCGCCTATGTCGCTTCGCACGATCTGCGCGAGCCCTTGCGCATGATTTCAAGCTATGTCGGGCTGCTTGAACGGCGCTATGGCGAGAAGCTGGATGCCGAGGCCAAGGAATTCATCGCCTTTGCCAAGGACGGCGCCCAGCGCATGGATCATCTGGTGCTGGATCTTTTGGAGTATTCCAGGGTCGGGCGCCACAACCATCCCAAACAGCCGATCGATCTGCGCGCCGCCATCGACGAGGCCAAGGCCAATCTGGCCTTGGCGATTCAGGAAAACAAGGCCCTGGTGAATGTTCACGGCGATCTGCCGACCATCGAGGCCAACGCCCATGAACTGATCCGCCTGTTCCAGAATCTGATCGGCAACGCCTTGAAATACCGTCATGCCGCTCGACCGCCCTGCATCGATATCGACTGCAAGGAGGTCAAATCGGAATGGGTGATCTCGGTGGCCGACAACGGCATCGGCATCGATCCCAAGTATTTCGAGCGGATTTTCCTGGTTTTCCAACGCCTTCACAGCCGCAAGGACTATGAGGGCACCGGCATCGGCCTAGCCGTTTGCAAGAAGATCGTCGAACATCATGGTGGACGGATCTGGGTCCATTCGACGCCCGGCATCGGCACCACTTTCTCCATAGCGCTGCCTAAGCGGATTGCCTGAAGGCGGGTAGGGCGCTTGTAAAAATGCGCCAAAACGTGCCACCCGAAGGGATGAAAAACCCCCAACCCGAAAGAGTCACCCCCGACCTCCAATCGGGTGTTTCCATTTTTCCGGTCTGACAACACTCTGTGCGACGTTAGGTAGGGAGAGACCTGCCATCGGCATCGCCGCCGCCGCGCGACAAGCGTGGACGAGAAGAAGGTCAGCCGGGGTGGGATAAACGTGCAGGAAGGGATAAGCCGGACTCCGGCGCCGTTGGTCATCCGCTCGCAACGGCCAGGAAGTCAGATCCGGTTTCAAGCTGCCGTGCTCCGTGCCATGGGTCGATGACGAGTACGGAGACGCAGACGATGAGCCGCACACCACAGGCCAAGAGCCGGGCGGGCAACAAGCCGCAGGCCGTCAAGCCGGTCGCGCCCAAGACGCGGGCGGCGAAGGCCGTCCTGCAAGACGCGCCCAAGGCGCGGATGGTGACCGTTTACATCATGGGCAAGCGCCATGTCGTGCCCGAGCACGCCACCATCATGCGCGCCATCGAATATTCGGGCCAGCAGATCATCCGCGGCGCCGGTTGCCGAGAAGGCTTCTGCGGCGCCTGCGGCACCATCTACCGCTTGCCCGGCGACTACAAAATCCATTCCGGCCTGGCCTGCACCACCCTGGTTCAGGAAGGCATGTCGCTGACCCAGATTCCCGCCGTCCCGATGGAAAAGGCCATCTACGACATCGAGAAACTGTCGCCCGACGTCGATACCTTCAAGCGCCTCTATCCGGTGGTCTTCCGCTGCGTCGCCTGCAACACCTGCACCAAAAGCTGCCCCCAAGGCATTCAGGTGATGGATTACATCCAGGCCGCCAAACGCGGCGACGTCGCCTCGATCATGGACATTTCCTTCGACTGCGTGGCCTGCGGCCTGTGCGCGCTGCGCTGTCCGGCCGAAATCGTCCAGCACAAAGTGGGCGTTCTGGGCCGGCGCCTCTTCGGCCGCTATCTGGCCAAGGAAAGCAAGGAACTGGATACCCGCATCGCCGAGGTCCAGAAGGGCGCTTTCGACAAGGAATACAAGTCGCTGATGAGCATGCCCAAGGACAAGCTCAGCAAGACCTATTACGAGCGCGACATCGAGCCTTAAAGAGCGACAAGGAGTCAGCACATGTATCCCGATTATCTTGCCGGTCTTTTGAAGGAAGTCGATCGCACGCGCCCCAAGCGGCTGGAATTGGCCAAGTCGGGCAATCCCGTCTATCCGCCGATGAATGCCGACGAGCGCAAGGACGTCCTGTCCAAATACCATCCCGACTACACCAAGGGGGCGCGCTGCAAGATCCGCGTCGGTCCCAACAAGGGCCAGGAACTGACCACCGAGATCACCGAGCTGTTGGAAGCTCATTCGATGGTCGAGCCGCGCTTGATGGACATCCATCTGCAAAAGCCCGACTACGAAACCGACCTGCTGATCATCGGCGGCGGCGGCGCCGGCTGTTGGGCGGCCATTACCGCCATGCAGAACGGCGTCAATTCGATGCTGGTGACCAAGCTGCGCCTGGGCGATTCCAACAGCATGATGTCGGAAGGCGGCATGCAGGCGGCGGTGGCGCCAACCGATTCGCCGACCCGTCATTATCTCGACGCCATGGGCGGCGGCCATTTCGAGAACAACCCCGAACTGGTGCGCATCCTGACCCAGGACGGCCCGGAAGTGGTCAAGGAACTCGAGCGCCTGGGCGTGATCTGGGACAAGATGCCCGACGGCTCGATGCAGGTGCTGCATGGCGGCGGCACGTCACGTAAGCGCATGGTGTCTTGCCGCGACTATATCGGCGCCATCATCACCCGCACCCTGATGGACGAGGTGCACAACCATCCCGACAAGATCCAGGTTCGCGAATTCGAACCTGCCGTCGAACTGGTGCTGGACGACAAGGGCCACTGCGCCGGCGCCATCCTTTACAGCCTGGATACCGAGCAGTTCCTGACCGTCAAGGCCAAGTCCACCATCATCACCACCGGCGGCTTCGGTCGCCTGCATATCCGGGGCTTCGCCACCACCAACCATTACGGCGCCACCGGCGACGGCCTGGTCATGGCCTATCGCGCCGGCGCCAAGCTGGCCTTCATGGATTCGGTGCAGTATCACCCGACCGGCGCCGTCTTTCCCGAGCAGATCGCGGGCTTCCTGATTACCGAGAAGATCCGCGGCGCCGGCGGCCAGCCCTTGAACAAGTTCGGCGAATTGTTCGTCTTCCCGCGCGAGCCGCGCGACATCGAAAGTGCGGCCATCATCCGCGAATGCAGCGCCGATCGCGGCAACGGCATCGAAACCTATGCCGGGCGAACCGGCGTGTGGCTGGATTCGCCGCTCATCGACATGATCCATGGCGAAGGCTACACCAAGCACCAGTTCCCGGGCATGTGCCGCCAGTTCAACCGCTTCGGCATCGACATCACCAAACAGCCGATGCTGATCTATCCCTCGCTGCACTATCAGAACGGCGGCGTCGAAATCAACGGCAAGTGCGAAACCAACATTCCGGGCCTGTTCGTGGCCGGCGAGGCTTCGGGCGGCGTCCACGGCCGCAACCGCCTGATGGGCAATTCGGTGCTGGATTACAACGTCTTCGGACGCCGCGCCGGACGCTATGCCAGCGATTACGCCAAGAAGGCCAAGCTGGGCAAGCTGTCGCTGGAACATGTGACCAAGAATGTCAGGGATTTGAAAAAGGCCGGTATCGAGACCGATCTGGTGTCGCCGATGATCCTGCCTTCCTATACGCCCGATGACGTCAAGATCCAGCAGTTGGCACGCCTGGGCAGCGCCCCGGCCCGCCATTCGATGCTGAGAAGCCGCATCTCGCCCAGCGAGAAGCGCAAGGCGGCGGAGTAGGGCGATGCATCTGGACAAGTCGGTACGCATCACCCGCGACAAGGAAACGCTGGGTTTCGTCGCCAAGGTCGAGCGTATCAGCGGCCAGAATCTGAAGGCTTGCTATCAGTGCGGCAAATGTTCGGCCGGCTGTCCGATGGCGGCCTATATGGATGTTCTGCCCAACCAGATCATCCGTCTGGCCCAGTTCGGCTTCGAAGAGGAACTGGTCAAGTCGGAATCGATCTGGACCTGCGTCTCCTGCCTGACATGCAACAACCGCTGTCCCAAGGGCGTCAAGATCGCCGAAGTGATCGAGGCCGTGCGCCAGATCGTGTTGCGGACCAGGAAGGACCATATGGATGTCGAAAAGCTGCCCCTGGGCACACTGCGCAACATTCCGCCCATCGCCCTGATCGGCAGCATGCGCAAATTCACGTCTTAAGAAGCTTCATAGTTTATGTGGCGAGCAGGGCCGGGGTCATACCCGGCCCTGCTTCTTTGCGGTTTCGCCAAGATTCCCTCCCCACCCATCGGCATGGACTGAGGCCACCCATTGGCATGCCTAACCCCCCACACGAAAGAGATACCGCCATTATCCAAGAGGGTGTTTCGATTTTCCTCATATGGCAACATTCTGTGCCTGCTTGACCGGTTGGCGTTCCCAGCGGCTTTCGCCGTTTAACGAGGACAGTAATCGCCGGAAAGCGGGGAGAGAATGAAGTTTAGCTACTATCCGGGCTGCACGCTCAAGAATCACGCCAAGAATTTCGAGGACTCGACCTTGTTCTCGCTGGCGCATCTTGGGCTTGAAATCGAGGAGTTGCCGCGCTGGAATTGCTGCGGCACCGTCGCCTCTTTGGCTGCCGACGACCTTATTCATCAGTTGGCGCCGATCCGCAATCTGATCCGCGTCAAGGAAGCCGAGACGACGCAGGTGGTGACCGCTTGTTCGATGTGCTTCAACACGCTCAAACGCGCCAACGAGCGCGTGCGCGCCAATCCCACCGAATTGGCGCAAATGAACGATTTCATGTATGACGAGGAAACGCCCTATGAGGGCGATGTCGATGTCTATCATGTTCTCGATCTGGTGCGCGACAAGGTCGGTTTCAAGGACGTCGCCGCCAAGGTCGTCAATCCGCTGGGCGGCCTGAAGGTCGCCAATTATTACGGCTGCACGCTGGTGCGCCCCAAACAGGTGGCCATCGACGACACCGAGAATCCGGTGGTGTTGGAGAATCTGGTAAGCGCCCTGGGCGGGTCGCCTGTCGAGTTTCCCCTGAAGACGGAATGCTGCGCTTCCTACCGCACCGTCGATAGCCCGAACATCGTCGCCGACAAGACCTATCAGATCATCAATTCGGCCCGCTCGCTGGGCGCCGAGATCATCGCCGTCAGTTGCCCCCTGTGTGCCTTCAATCTCGACCAGCGCCAGGAAGCGACGCTGAAATACCATCCCGATTTCATCGGCCTGCCCATCGTCTATTTCTCGCAATTGATGGCCATCGCCTTCGGCTGCGAGGAGAAGACCCTGCAATTCGGACTTCATCACTTTCCGCCCAAGCCGGTTCTGACCGGCAAGGGCCTGATCTAGAGGGACGGCGATGTATTTCGGCAAGCTCAAGGAAGCCAAGGGCGTCGTCCACATCAATCAGAATTGGTGCAAGGGCTGCGGCTTTTGCGTCAATTTCTGTCCGACCAAGGTGCTGGTGCTGTCCAAGGATTACAACGCCAAGGGCTACCATCCTCCCGAGGTCACGGATGCCGAGAAATGCCGCGACTGCAAATTCTGTGAGCTGATCTGCCCTGAATTCGCCATTTACGTTTCGCCCGTCAAGGATGACGGCATCGAGGACAAGGAGACGCACTGTGCGTAAGGTCAAAGCAGACCCAAAGGGCGTTCTTGAAGGCCCGCATTTCATGGATGGCGACCACGCCTTGGCCGAAGGGGCCCTGGCTGCCGGTTGCCGCTTCTTCGCCGGCTATCCCATCACGCCCTCGACGGAAACCGCCGAGCGCTTTGCCGAGCGCTGCCCGGAGGCGGGCGGCCTGTTCATTCAGATGGAAGATGAAATCGCCTCCATCGCCGCCCTGATCGGCGGCGCCTGGGGCGGCCAGAAGGTGATGACCGTCACTTCGGGCCCCGGCTTCTCGCTGATGATGGAGAATCTGGGCCTGGCCTGCATGACCGAGACGCCGATGGTCATCGCCAACGTCCAGCGCGGCGGCCCTTCGACCGGTCTGCCGACCCTGACCGCCCAGCAGGAAATGATGCAGGCCAGATGGGGCTCGCACGGCGATTACCGCGTCATCGCCCTGGTGCCGGACAGCCCGCAGGAATGTTTCGATCTGGCCATCGAGGCTTTCAACCTCTCCGAGACCTACCGCGTCCCCGTTCTCATCATGACCGACGAGACGGTCGGCCACATGCATGAGAAGGTGGTCATCCCCCCCGCCGACAAGATCGAGGTGGTCGAACGCAACTGGTACACGGGGCCCAAGGGCGAATACAAACCCTACAAGTTCGGCGACAAGAACTATATGCCGGGTCCGATGGTCAAGGTTGGCGATGGGCATCGTTTTCACATCACCGGTCTGGTGCATGACGAGCGCGGCTATCCGCAGGCCACCGTCGAAGCCGGCAAGATCAACATCACCCATATCATCGAGAAAATCGATTCGAACCGCGACAAGATCGTGCGTTTCGAAGCCGATCAGCTGGATGACGCCGAAGTGGTGGTGGTGTCCTACGGCATCACGTCGCGCATCGCCATCAAGGCGGTGATGGACGCCAGAAAGCAGGGTATCAAGACCGGCAATTTCCGCATGATCACCGCTTGGCCATTCCCGGAAAAGCAGATTCGCGAGATCGCCTCCAAGGTCAAGGCCATCGTGGTGCCAGAAATCAATTACGGCCAGATGGTGATGGAAGTCGAGCGTCTTGCCGCCGGCAAGTGCAAGGTCGTCAGCGTCAACAGCACGGGTGGCGCCGTCCACGATCCCAAGGAAATCCTTGCCGCCATCAAGGAGGCCCGGTCATGAACGTGAACGCCAACGCCAATTTCGCGCAAGACAATCCGATGTCGCAGTTCCTGCGCATGGAGCGCATGCCGCATATCTGGTGCCCGGGTTGCGGCATCGGCATCGTGGTGACCGCCTTCGCCGAAGCCATCAAGAAGTCGGGGCTGGATCTCGACAAGGTGGCCATCGTTTCCGGCATCGGCTGCACGGGCCGCACGGCGGGCTATGTCAAGCTTGATTCCTTCCACAGCACGCATGGCCGCGCCATTCCCTTGGCCACCGGCCTGAAGCTGGCCAACCCCGAGATGAAGGTGGTGGTGTTCAGCGGCGACGGCGATCTGACCGGCATCGGCGGCAACCATTTCATCCATGCGGCGCGCCGCAACATGGATCTGACCGTGGTCTGCGTGAATAACTTCACCTATGGCATGACCGGCGGCCAGGTGACGCCGACCACGCCGCACACCGCCAACGCCTCGACCACGCCTTTCGGCAATTACGAATATCCCTTCAGCCTGCCCTTTCTGGCCGATGCCTGCGGCGCCACCTATGTGGCGCGCTGGACCTCGCTGCATGCCCGCCAGATCAGCGCCTCGATCAAGGAAGCGCTCAATCATCGCGGCTTCTCGTTCATCGAGGTGATCGCGCCCTGCACCACGCTTTATCAGCGCCGCAATCGCCTTGGCGATGGATTGGACGCGCTGGAATATTACCAGAACGACGCCGAGATCGTGCATGACATCGATACCCGTCTGGTCGATATCGACTATCAGGGCAAGATCAAGGTCGGCAAATTCGTCCACAAGGAAAAGCCCACCTATCTCGACAATGTGAACCAGCATTACGCCAATGTCTTGGGCGACGAATATCAGCTTTACGGCAAGACGACGCCCGAGAGGGAAGCCGAAGCCAAGGCCAAGGCCGAAGCCGAAGCCGCCGCCAAGGGTGCCGTGTGATGATGGAAGTGCGCTTTTCCGGCTTTGGCGGCCAGGGCATCGTTCGCTGCGCTCTGATAACGGGCAAGGCGATCTCGCTCTATGACGACAAGTTCGCCACCATGACACAAAGCTTCGGCCCCGAAGCCCGCGGCGGCGCTTGCAGCTCGCAGTTGGTGGTGTCGGAAACGCGCGTCCTTTATCCCTATGTCACCGTGCCCGGCGTGCTGGTGGCGCTGTCGCAGGAAGCCTATAACAAATACGAGCCCGAGTTGGGCAATGGCGGCATCCTCATCGTCGAGCAGGATCTGGTGAAGCAAAAGCCGGATACGGGGCGTGTGCAAATCTTTCCCGTGCCTGCCACCCGTTTCGCCGAGGAATTGGGCAATCGCCTTTTCGCCAATCTGGTGGTGATCGGCTTCTTCGCCGCCGTCACCAAATGCGTGACCCCGGATGCCGTGAAGAAGGCGTTGCCCGAACTGGTGCCGGGGCGTTTCCTGAAGGCCAATATCCAGGCTTTCGACAAGGGCTATGCTTTCGGCAATGACATGCTGGCTGAACGGGCCAGTCCGAAAGAGGCCGTGGCATGACCAAGCGGACGGGCGTCTTCGTCTGCCATTGCGGCAACAATATCGCGGCCACCGTCGATGTGGCCCGCGTGGCCAAGGAAATGGGCGAGGTCGAAGGCGTCATCTTCTCGAAGGATTATGTCTATATGTGCTCGGACCCCGGTCAGAGCACGATGGCCAACGCCATCAAGGACAATAAGCTGGACAGCGTCGTGGTCTCTTGCTGCTCGCCGACCTTGCATGAAAAGACCTTCCGCGATGTAACGGAAGAGGGTGGCGAGTTGAATCCCTATCGCTGCGAAATCGCCAATATCCGCGAGCAATGCGCCTGGGTGCATAAGGAAAAGCCCAAGGCCACGGAAAAGGCCCTGAAAATCACCCGCGCCGCCATCAAGCGCGTGCAGAACAACCAGTCGTTGACCCCCATTGGCGTGCCCGTGACCCGGCGCGTGATGGTCATCGGCGGCGGCGTGGCCGGCATTCAGGCGGCGCTCGATCTGGCCAATGCCGGCCTGCAGGTGGTGCTGGTCGAGAAGAACCCCACCGTCGGCGGCCACATGATTCAATTGTCGGAGACTTTCCCGACGCTGGATTGTTCGCAATGCATTCTCTCGCCCAAGATGGTCGAGGTCTCCAAGAACAAGAATATCAAGCTGTTGACCCAGGCCGAAGTGCAGGAAGTGTCGGGCTTCGTCGGCAATTTCAAGGTCAAGGTGCGCCAGAAGGCCATCTATGTCGATCCTGAGAAATGCAAGATCTGCGACGATTGCGCCAAGGTCTGCCCGACCGTGGTGCCCAACGAATACGACCTGAACCTGACGCCCCGCCGCGCCATCTTCATTCCCTACGCCCAGGCCATTCCCGCCACCTACACGCTGGATGAAAGCGCCTGCCTGGGCCTGAACCCGGTGGTTTGCGGCAAGTGCGCCGACGTCTGCGAGGCCGACGCCATCAATTACGACATGCGTCCCAAGACCATCGTCGAGGAAGTGGGCGCCATCGTCGTCGCCACCGGTTTCGACCTCTATGGCAAGGAAAATCTGGGCGAGTACGGCATGGGCAAATATGCCGACGTGCTGGACGGTTTGCAGTTCGAGCGCCTGTGCTCGGCTTCCGGTCCCACCGGCGGCCATGTGCTGCGCCCCAGCGACCATAAGGAACCCAAGAACGTCGTCTTCATCCAGTGCGCCGGCTCGCGCGATCCCGAATCTCACTGCGCCTACTGCTCGAAGATCTGCTGTATGTACACGGCCAAGCATGCGACGCTGTACAAGCATCATGTGCCCGATGGTCAGGCCTATGTCTTCTATATCGACATCCGTTCCGGCGGCAAAGGCTATGAGGAATTCGTCCAGCGCTCGATGGAGCGCGACGAAGTCATGTATCTGCGCGGCCGGGTCTCGAAGGTGTACGAGAACAACGGCAGCATGATCGTCAAGGGCGTCGATACCATTTCCGGCAAGAATGTCGAGATCGAGGCCGACATGGTGGTGCTGGCCCTGGCCATGCAGCCTTCCAAGGGAACCGCCGACGTCGCCAAGACCTTGAAGATCGGCAGGGACAAGGATGGCTTCCTGGCCGAGGCGCATCCCAAGCTGCGCCCGGTGGAAAGCGTGACCGCCGGCATCTTCCTGGCCGGCGCCGCCCAGGCGCCCAAGGACATTCCGGAAACCGTCTGCCAGGCCAGCGCCGCCGCCAGCAAGGTGATTCAGCTTTTGTCGAAGGACGAGCTGATGCACAGCCCGGCCATCGCCAAGGTGCGTCTCTCGCATTGCACCGGCTGCGAAATGTGCGTCCAGGCCTGTCCCTACGGCGCCATCAGCCTTTCCGGCCCCAATGCCAAGGCCAGCGTCAACGATGTTCTGTGCGAGGGCTGCGGCACCTGCCAGGCGGTGTGCCTGCGCGCCGCCATCGACGTCAAGAACATCACGCAGATGCAGGTTCACGACATGATCAACGCCTGTCTTGGAGTATGAACGCCGTGGCGAATGTTCAAGAGACCGCCAAGGACGAGCCGGGTTTCGAGCCCAAGATCGTCGCCTTCCTGTGCAAATGGTGCTCGTCGGCGGGCAGTGATCTGGCCGGCGTGTCGCGCCTTCAATATCCGTCCAACGCCGTGCCCATCACCATCATGTGTTCGGGTTCGATGTCGCCGATGTTCGTGCTCTCGGCCTTCAACAAGGGCGCCGACGGCGTGCTGGTCTCGGGCTGCCATCCCGGCGACTGCCACTATCTGAAGGGCAATTTCTACGCCCGGCGCAAGATCTACCTGGTTCAGAAACTGCTGCAGTTCATCGGGCTCGAGAATGACCGTTTCCGCATGAGCTGGGTGTCGGCCGCCGAGGGCGTGAAATTCGCCGGCGTCGTCGATGAGTTCGTGAAAGACGTCAAGAAGCTGGGACCGCAGACCCGGCTGAAGGCGAAACGCTGATGATCGATGTCGCCGCCATCAAGGCCCATGCCAAGGCCCTGCTCGAAAAGGGCACGGTTCGTGCCGTCATCGGCTATCGCAACAGCACGGCGGGTTTGCTGGCCGAGCCCTTCGTCTTTACCGGCCCCGAATCCGTCGATGACCTGATTTACGGACCTTCCTGCGTGCAGAATCTGGCTCTGTATCTGGTCAACGACAAGAAGGAGAGGGCCCATCACAAAAGCGACGATGCGCGGCCCGTGGCCGTCGTCGCCAAGGGCTGCGACGCCCGGGCCATCACGGTTCTGTTGCAAGAAAAGCATTTCTTGCGCGAAGCCATTCATGTCATCGGCGTTTCCTGCGAAGGGACGGGCGTCGTTGACACGAAGAAGCTGGCAAGGAAACTCGGCGGCAAGCATGCCGTTGAGATCGACTTCGATGGCGGCGAGGCTTTTGCCGTCACCACGGCGGACGGCGTGCAAAGCCTTCCCGCCGCCGAAATCATGGCCGAACGTTGCCTGGAATGCCGTGGCGCCCATCCGCAACTGGCCGACATCGCCTTCGGCGAGGCCAAAACCGACCGCGCCCTCCACACGCCCTTCCAGGCCGTGAAGCACAAGATGAAGGAAGAGCAGGACAATCGCTGGAGCTTCTGGGCCCGCCAGTTCGACCGCTGCCTGCGCTGCTATGCCTGCCGCTCGGTCTGTCCGATGTGCTATTGCGAGGAATGCGTGGTCGACAGCATTCAGTTCGCGGTCCTGCCCGACACCACGGCGGAAGAAAAAGCCAACCGCATCAAGTGGATCGAGCGCTCGCCCAACCGTTCGGAATCGGCCATGTATCACATGGTCCGCGCCATCCATCTGGCCGGTCGCTGCATCGATTGCGCCGAATGCGAGCGCGTCTGCCCGGTCAATATTCCGCTGCGCCTGTTGAATACGCGCCTCGAGATGGAAGCCTTCGAAACCTTCGACTACAACCCCGGATCGGACATGAACGCGCCAACGCTTACGTCGTCGTTCAAGGACACCGACCCCAACAGTTTCATCAGGTAGGACCATGACAAAGACCATGGCCATGGAAAAGATGCTGAACAAGGCCGATCTGGCCGCCTGGATGGGCAAGCTGGAGACGCACCAATTGTTCGCGCCCATGCTGGAAGACGAGGGCGTTTGGAATTATGCGCCTGTCGTGAAGGCCGCCGATGTGGCGCTTGACCAACCCAACACGGTGCGCCCGCCCAAGGATTTCGTCTTCCCGCAGCGCGAAACGCTTTACAGGTTCGAGCAGGTTCGCGGCGAGGCGCCGGTCCTGACCGAGACGCTTCCAGATCCCCAGCCCAGCGTCGTTTTCGGCGTGCGGCCTTGTGATTCAAGGGGGCTGGTGCGCCAGGACATCGTATTCACCAAGGAATTCGACGACCCCTATTTCCAGGGCCGCCGCGCCAAGACCATTTTTGTCGGTCAGGCCTGCAAGGTGCCGCCTTCGCCCAATTGCTTTTGCAACTCGGTGGGTGGCTCTCCCAGTTCGGAAGACGGGCTTGATCTGTTGATGACCGAGTTGGACGGCAAATATCACGTCAAGGCGGTCACGCAGCGCGGCGCCGACCTTCTGGCCAAGGGCGGGGCCTTGTTCAAGGAGGCTTCCGCTTCCGACAAGGCCGCCGTCGCCAAGGCCCACGAGTCCGCCAAGGCCCATCCCCAGCGCCCGATCAAGGAACTGGGCAAGGTTGCCGGCGCCCTGAAGCAGAACTTCGATTCCAAAGCCTGGGACGAGATGGCCAAGGCCTGCATCGGCTGCGGCATCTGCACCTTCTTGTGCCCGACCTGCCATTGTTTCGACATCAATGACGAAGTGACCTGTTCCAGCCCCTGCAAGGGCGAGCGCGTGCGGACCTGGGACACCTGCCAGTTCCCCGATTTCACCATGCATACGTCCGGCCATAATCCCAGGGAAACCCTGGGCTCGCGCCTGCGTCAACGGGTCTGCCACAAATTCCAATATTTCACCGAGAATCATGATATGCCTCAATGCACCGGCTGCGGACGCTGCATATCCTTGTGCCCGGTGGGCATCGATATCGTTTCCGTCGTCGAAAGGTTGGGGCAGCCATGAGCCATAACGCTTATCTGCCGAAGCTGGGGCGCATCGCCGCCATCAAGGACGAGGTGCCGGGAAACCGCGCCATCAAGACCTATCAGATCGAATTCGTGAGTGGCGACGGATTCGAGCATGATTGCGGCCAGTGCGCCATGATTTCGGTCTTCGGCAAGGGCGAGAGCATGATCTCGATCGCCTCTGCCCCGCATGTCACCGGTTATAAGCAGTTCAGCATCATGAAAACCGGACGGGTGACGACGGCCCTGCACGATCTCAATGTCGGCGACATCGTCGGCGTGCGCGGCCCCTACGGCAACAAATTTCCGGTCAAGGACTGGAAGGGCAAGAATCTGGTATTCATCGGCGGCGGCGTCGGCCTGGCCCCCATCTGGCCGGTCATCCAGACGGCGCTGCATCACAAGGGCAGCTACGGCAAGGTGTCGGTCTTCTATGGCGGGCGCACGTCGCGCGACCTGATGTACAAGGCCGATCTCGACAAGATGCGCGAGCAGGCCGACATCCATCTGTCGGTCGATGCCAAGGAAGACGGCTGGAAGGAATTCGTGGGTTTCGTGCCGTCCAACGTCAAGGACAAGGCGCCCAGCCCCGACAACGCCATCGCCATCACCTGCGGCCCGCCGATTATGATAAAGTTCGTCATTCAGAATCTGAAAGAGCTTGGATTCACCGACGACAACATCTACACCACCATCGAGAACAAGATGAAATGCGGCATCGGCAAATGCGGGCGCTGCAATGTCGGCAAGGACTATGTCTGCGTGAACGGTCCGGTCTATTCCTGGGCCGCGCTTAAGGAACTGCCTCCCGAATACTGATCCTAGTCAGGGGTAAAAGAGATGAACATCACCGGCATGCTCTGGGGCTCGAAGCTCCTCAAGATCGTGGACTTTCCGACTTCGGAAGTTCTGGGTCCCGAGGCCAGCGAGCAGGAGATCAAGGACCTGATCGCCCGTTGCGGCTCGGTCTTCGTCAAGCCCATTTTCCGGGGCGGCGTCGGCAAGAAGGGCAAGGCGGGGTTGCTGGGCCGGGCCAAGAACCTGAAAGAAGCGCTGGCCGAGAAGGAGCGCCTGTACTTCGCCGAGCACAAGCACGGCAACCAGACCGCCAAGGCGCAGGGCGTCACCTTCGAGGGTGCGGTTCCGGCCGAGCATGAGGTCTATGTCTCGATCACCGATTCCACCAAATACCGCGCGCCGACCCTGACCATCACCCATAAGGGCGGCATGGACATCGAGGAGCTGGGCAAGGATGAAATCGCCGAAATCCCCTTCGATCCGCTGACCGGCTTGAAGTCGTTCGTCATCACCAACGCCCTGTCCGACATCAAGGCGCCGCGCGAAATCATTTCGCCGCTGGCCCAGAACCTGCCCAAGCTGTGGGACCTGTTCCATCATTACGGCATGACGACGTTGGAGCTGAATCCCATCCGCATGAGCCAGAAGCGCCCGGGCACGCTGACCCCGGTCGCCTGCGACTTCAAATGCGGTTTCGACCAGGACGATCCCCGCGTCAAGCGCCTTAGCCTGCCGGCCGAACTGTTCGCCGTCGATTATTCTGACTTCGAGCAGGAAATCAACCAATTGCGCACCTATCAGGGCCAGTCGGACGTCTCGGTCATCAACGCCAACGGCACCATCCTGGCCCCCACCTTCGGCGGCGGCGCCAATTCGCTGGTCACTGAATTCCTGGGCGACGACGCCATCATCTCGTCGGATTTCGGCGGCAATCCGCCCTACGAGAAGATGCGCGAAGTGATGCGCATCTGCCTGAAACATTGGCTGAAGCAGACCAACGTGCTGTTCATCATCGGCGGCAAGGCCAACAACACCGACATTTTCATCACCTTCCGGGCCATGGCCGACGCGCTGCGCGAATATTTCTCGGAACACGGACCGACCCCGCTTTACGTGGTGATTGGCCGCGGCGGTCCCAATCTGTCGCGCGGCCTTCTGTCCTTCAAGGATGTTTGCGAATCGCTGGGCCTGCCCTATCGCATCTTCGCCTTCGATTCGGCGATGACCGACGTGGTGCGTTACGCCCAGGAAGCCGACCGCTGGATGAAGGCGGGCGGGCGTGAAATGCTGGCCAAGAAGCTGGGAGTCGCGGCATGACCCAGATCGTCAAGAAATTCGGCCAGGATCCGTCCCAGGAGAGAGCCATGACCAAGAGCAATGGCAAGTTCAAATATTTCGTCGGCATCAATTCATTGGCCGAGATCGCCACCCCCACCGACCGGGTTTGCGTGCTCAACATTCTGGGCAACGAATCTCGGGGCGTCACCCCGACCAGCCACGCCTATTCGGGCGGCAATGTGGTGTTCGGCACCTCGCCCGGGCGCAAGGGCGAGGTTCTGGAAACCCCGATCGGCAATATTCCAGTCTACAACAATGTCCGCGAAGGCATGGAAGACGGCCATAAATTCAATGTCGGCGTCGTCTATCTGCCGCCGGCGGCGGTGCGCGACGGCGTGTTCGAACTGATCCGCGTCAATACCGACATCAAGAAAATCATCATCCTGACCGAAAAGGTCTCGGTGCATGATTCGCGCGAAATCCGCGCCCTGGCCCAGCAGCGCCAGATCGACGTCTTCGGCGCCAACTGCCTGGGCATCGCCGATTCTTGGAACCATGTCCGTCTGGGCGGCGCCCTGGGCGGCGACAAGCCCGAGGAAAGCCTGCGCAAGGGCTCGGTGGCCATCTATTCGAACTCCGGCAATTTCACCACCACCATGGCCAGCTATCTGGTCGCCGGCGGCTGGGGCACCACGACCTCGATTTCGTCGGGCAAGGATTTGTACATCCATTTCGCTCCCGCCGAATTCGCCAACGCCTTCGACAACGACGCCCGCAGCAAGGCCGCCGTCATGTATGTCGAGCCGGGCGGATATTACGAGAAGGACATCACCTTCACCAAGCCCGTCATCGCCTGCGTGGTCGGACGCTGGAAGGCCAAGTTGACGCGCGCCGTCGGCCATGCCGGCGCCATGTCGGGGTCGGGCGACAGCGCCGAGGCCAAGGAAGGCTGGTTCAAGGACATTCTGGGCGTCAAGGACATCTTCACGCCCGAGAATCCCGTCGTGTCCTGGAAGGGCGCGGTGGTGACCAATATCTCGCACATCCCGGCGGCCTTGACGGCGGTGATGAAGCAGCATGGCGTCGAGCCCGATTTCGCGCCCGAGGGCGACCTGACCCTGAAGCCCTGGTTCGGCGACAATGCCGGCTTGTCTGTGGCCCCCGCGCTGAACATTCCGCTGGTCGAGCCGTTCGAGCCCTACAAGACCCAGATCGCCGAACTGACCAGGCAGGTCGGCGCCATCTTCCCGCGCGAAAGCATGAAGGACCGCTCCGGCAGTTCGATCATGGACGCCAAGACCCAGGTGACGCGGGTGAGCGGCGTTTCCATTCTGGATACGGCGCGTTATCCGCTGGAATCCAATTTCTGCCTAGCCCTGTTGCGCGAACATAACGACGACAACGACAACGCCCTGTTCAATGTCGGCATCGCCGCCGACGTCAATTTGCATGGCGACGCCATCGCCCAGGTGGCCGATGCCGTGCGGGCCGGCGGCAACGCCCCCAATGCCGTGCTGTCGGCTGCCTGCGCCGTGCAGGGGCCTGGCCTCGTCAAAGCGGCCCGCGATGCCGCCGCCGTGCTGATCGATCTCTTCGGTCATTCCGGCCTGCATGACGGCGACGAGGCGGGTTTCGACGTTTCCGCCATCAAGCCCAGTCCCGAGCAACTGGCCAAGCTGACCGGCAAGAAGGCCGACGCCAAGGCCAAGGCCATGCTGGCCGGTCTGAAGGCGCGCGGGGCCAAGTCGGTCTTCGTCGATTTCCTGAACGGTCTCGAGGGCAATCCCAGCGCCGACGCGGTTCTGGCCGCCATCGCCACCACGATCTGCTGGCCGGCCCTGATGCGCAAGAAGATCACGCGCAACACCGCCCTTAATATGGTCTGGTACATGCGCCTGTTCTCCACCATCATCGGCGCTTCGGTGGGCAGCGACCAGCACAAGGCCGACAGTTTCTGCGGCGTCGCCAACGGCGATCTGGTCAACAAATGGTCGGCCACCGAAATCGCCTATCTGGCCCTGCTGGGCGAGACGCCCAAGCCCGAGCAGTTGTTCCCCTTCCAGGTTCTGCTGGGCCTGATCATCTCGAACGGCGTCGGCACCATTTCGGCCCAGGGCTGCAAGGGCGCGGTGTCGGCCGACGGTCCGGAAACGCCCGAGCGCGTCCAGATCAACAAGGCCATGATCGGGTTCCTGACCCATACCGGCTTTGCCCATGGCGGCAACGGCTATGAGGGCATCCAGTTCCTGATCGATCAGTTCAAGGGAACCGACCTCAAGGATGCCGGCAATACCAAGCATGGTCTGGATCTGGTGGCCATGGGCACCAAATTCGCCCAGATTTTTGGTGAGGAAAAGAAGGCCCGCAAGGGGGTGGGCGACGGGGTGCGCAATATCCCCGGCGTCAACCATCCGGTCTTCAAGGGCCAGTTGGTGAACAAGGATCCCCGTGAAGTCTATCTGTCCGGCCTGTTCAAGGAACGCGGCGAAATCAACGTCTTCCATGATTTTTACAGTGCGTTGGTCCAGGCCCTGTATGACAATGGCGTTACGGCCAATGTCTTTTGCGTCAATATCGACGCCGTCATCGCCGCCCTGCTGTTGAAGCTGCTGTGGCCCCGCTACCGGTCCGGCTCCTTCTCGGAATCGGCCATGGAAACGGCGGCCTTTACGGCCTTCCTGTTCGGTCGTATGGTCGGCTGCGCCGGGGAAATCGACGATCATACAAACCGCGGACGTAATATGGATACGCGGACCCCGGCCTCGCAATGTAGTTTCGTGTCGTAAGGCAAATCAAACAATCGATTGGGGAAATACGAATGACTTCGCAAACGCCGAAAATCTATTGGACCAAGGTCGATGAAGCTCCGGCCCTGGCCACCTATTCGCTGCTGCCCATCGTCCAGACCTTCTGCAAGGCGGCGGGTGTTTCCGTCGAAACCAAGGACATATCCCTGGCCGGGCGCATCCTTGCCAATTTCCCCGAGAATCTGGCCGCCGGCCAGAAGATCGACGACGAATTGTCCTGGCTGGGCGAACTGACGCTTAAGCCCGAGGCCAACATCATCAAACTGCCCAATGTCTCGGCCTCGGTGCCGCAGTTGAAGGCGGCGATCAAGGAATTGCAGTCTCAGGGCTACAAGATCCCCGATTTTCCCGAAGACCCCAAGACCGACGCCGAAAAGGACATCAAGGCCCGTTACGGCAAGGTGCTGGGCTCGGCCGTCAATCCGGTGCTGCGCGAAGGCAATTCCGATCGCCGCGCTGCTGCCTCGGTCAAGCAGTTCGCCCGCAACAATCCGCATAAGATGGGCGCCTGGTCGGCCACGTCGCAGACCCATGTCGCCCATATGAGCCATGGCGATTTCTACGGTTCCGAGAAGTCGGTGACCCTTGACGCCGCCAGCGACTACAAGATCGAGTTCGTTGGCGCCGATGGCGCGTCCAAGGAGCTGAAGGGCAAGGCCGGACTGAAGGCGGGCGAAGTCATCGATTGTTCGGTGATGAGCAAGAAGGCCCTGCGCGCTTTCTATGCCGAGCAGATCGCCGACGCCAAATCGCAGCCCGGCCTTTTGTTCTCGCTGCATCTGAAGGCCACCATGATGAAGGTCTCCGACCCCATCATGTTCGGCCATGCCGTCTACGTCTTCTTCAAGGACGTCTTCGACAAGCACGCCGCCACTTTCAAGGAAATCGGCGTCAATCCGAACATGGGTCTGGGCGATCTGTACGCCAAGATCGGCAAGCTGGACGCGGCCAAGAAGGCCGAGATCGAAGTCGACATGGCTGCCGCCCTGAAGAACGGCCCCGAAATGGCGATGGTGAATTCCGACAAGGGCATCACCAATCTGCATGTGTCGAGCGACATCATCGTCGATGCCTCGATGCCGGCCATGATCCGCGATTCTGGCAAGATGTGGGGCCCCGACGGCAAGCTGCACGACAACAAGGCGGTCATCCCTGATCGCTGCTATGCCGGCGTCTATCAGGCCGTGATCGAGGATTGCAAGAAGCACGGCGCCTATGATCCCAAGACCATGGGCTCGGTGCCCAATGTCGGTCTGATGGCCCAGAAGGCCGAGGAATACGGCTCGCACGACAAGACCTTCGAAATGGCGGCCAATGGCACGGTTCGCGTCGTCGATGGTTCGGGCAAGGTCTTGATGGAGCAGAAGGTGGAGGAGGGCGACGTCTTCCGCATGTGCCAGGTCAAGGACGCGCCGATCCAAGACTGGGTCAAGCTGGCCGTGTCGCGCGCCCGCCTTTCCAACACCCCCGCCGTCTTCTGGCTGGACAGCAACCGCGCCCATGACCGCGAAATCATCAAGAAGGTGGAAAAATATCTCAAGAACCACGACATCAGCGGGCTGGATATCCGCATCATGTCGCCGGTCGAAGCCTGCAAGCTTTCGATCGAGCGCATCCGCAAGGGCCAGGACACTATTTCCGTCACCGGCAATGTGTTGCGCGATTATCTGACCGACCTTTTCCCCATCCTGGAACTGGGCACCAGCGCCAAGATGCTGTCCATCGTTCCCTTGATGAGCGGTGGCGGATTGTTCGAGACCGGCGCTGGCGGTTCGGCGCCCAAGCATGTTCAGCAGTTCCAGGAAGAAGGTTATCTGCGCTGGGATTCGCTGGGCGAGTTCCTGGCTCTGGGCGTGTCGCTGGAACATCTGGCTCAGACCTTCAAGAACGAGAAGGCTCAGGTGCTGGCCGATGCGCTGGATGCCGCCAACGCCAAGATCCTCGAGCATAACCGCTCGCCGGCCCGCAAGGTGGGCGAGATCGACAATCGCGGCAGCCACTTCTACCTGGCCATGTATTGGGCTCAGGCTCTGGCCGGCCAGAGCAAGGACAAGGATCTGGCCGCCAAATTCGCCCCCTTGGCCAAGGCTCTGACCGAGAACGAGGCCAAGATCAATGCCGAGCTGATCGGCGCCCAAGGCAAGCCGGTCGATACCGGTGGCTATTACAGCCCCGATTTCGACAAGACGTCCAAGGCCATGCGCCCCAGCGCCACCTTCAACGCGGCCATGGCTGCGGTGTAGTTTAGCGAAGGCTAAAATGAGCCCCTACTGATGAAAAATGGTGGCGGCCTCCCCACACTAAGGGGTGGCCGCCATTTTTTCGTGTGATATAAGAAGGGCGCCTTTCCGGCCCCCTCCCATCGAAAGGAGCCTCCCGTGCTTGAAGCCTATCGCAGCCATGTCGCCGAACGCGCCGCTTCGGGGATTCCTCCCCTTCCGCTGACCGCCAAACAGACCGAGGAATTGATCGGCCTGTTGCAGAATCCGCCCAAGGGAGAGGAGGCCTTTTTGGTCGATCTTCTCACCAACCGGGTGCCGGCGGGCGTTGACGATGCCGCCAAGGTGAAGGCCTTGTTCCTGACCAAGGTCGCCAAGGGCGAGGTGGCCTCTGCGCTGATCGCCAAGACCAAGGCGGTCGAGTTGCTGGGCACGATGCTGGGCGGGTTCAACGTCAAGCCGATGATTGATCTTCTGGCTTGTCCGGAATGCGGCGCCGTGGCTGCCGAGGGCCTGAAGAAAACGCTGCTGATTTTCGACTTCTTCAATGACGTGAAGGCGCTGGCCGACAAGGGCAACGCCAATGCCAAGGCGGTGATGACGTCGTGGGCCGAGGCCGAATGGTTCACCAGCCGTCCCGAAGTGCCGAAAAGCCTGACCGTGACCGTTTTCAAGGTGACTGGCGAAACCAACACCGACGATTTGTCGCCGGCCCCCGATGCCTGGAGCCGTCCCGACATCCCGCTGCATGCGCTGGCCATGTTGAAGAATCCCCGTCCCGGCATCGAGCCGGAAGAGGTGGGCAAGCGCGGCCCGGTCAAGCTGATCGACGGATTGAAGGCCAAGGGCCATCCGGTGGCCTATGTCGGCGATGTGGTCGGCACCGGCTCGTCGCGCAAATCGGCGACCAATTCGGTGCTGTGGTTCACCGGCGACGATATTCCCTTCGTTCCCAACAAGCGTTTTGGCGGCGTCTGCCTGGGCTCGAAAATCGCTCCCATCTTCTACAACACCATGGAAGATGCCGGAGCGCTTCCGATTGAACTCGATGTCTCCAAAATGGACATGGGCGATGTGATCGAGCTCAAGCCCTATGAAGGCAAGGCGCTGAAGGGCGGCCAGGTGATTTGTGAATTCACCGTCAAGTCCGACGTCATCTTCGACGAAGTGCGGGCCGGCGGGCGCATCCCCCTGATCATCGGTCGCGGCCTGACCACCCGGGCCCGCGAGGCGTTGGGTTTGAAGCCTTCCACCCTGTTCCGTTCGCCCAAGCAGCCCGTCGATACCGGCAAGGGTTTCACCCTGGCCCAGAAGATGGTGGGTCGCGCCTGCGGCCTGCCCGAGGGCAAGGGCATCCGTCCGGGTGCTTATTGCGAACCCAAGATGACCACCGTCGGCTCGCAGGACACCACCGGCCCCATGACCCGCGACGAGTTGAAGGATCTGGCTTGCCTCGGCTTCTCGGCCGATCTGGTCATGCAGTCCTTCTGCCACACGGCCGCCTATCCCAAGCTGGTCGATGTCAAAACCCACAACACGCTGCCCGGCTTCATCAGCACGCGCGGCGGCGTCGCCCTTCGACCCGGCGACGGCGTCATCCATTCCTGGCTCAACCGCATGCTGCTGCCCGATACCGTGGGCACGGGCGGCGATTCGCACACCCGTTTCCCAATCGGCATTTCCTTCCCCGCCGGTTCGGGCCTGGTCGCTTTCGGCGCCGCCACCGGCGTCATGCCCTTGGACATGCCGGAAAGCGTGCTGGTGCGCTACAAGGGCCAGATGCAGCCCGGCATCACGCTGCGCGATCTGGTCAACGCCATTCCTTACTTCGCCATCAAGCAGGGCCTGCTGACGGTCGAGAAAAAGGGCAAGAAGAACATCTTCAACGGCGTGATCCTGGAAATCGAAGGCCTGCCCGACCTCAAGGTCGAGCAGGCTTTCGAACTGACCGACGCTTCGGCCGAACGGTCGGCGGCGGCCTGCACCGTGCGCCTTTCCAAGGAGCCGGTGATCGAATATCTGCGCTCGAACGTGGCCTTGCTGAAATGGATGATGGTCAACGGCTATGAGGACAAGAACGCCCTCAAGCGCCGGATCGAGGCCATGGAAGCCTGGCTGGCCAAGCCGACGCTTCTCGAACCCGATGCCGATGCCGAATATGCCGCCGTCATCGAGATCGACATGAACACGATCAAGGAACCGATCCTGGCCTGCCCCAACGATCCCGACGACGTCAAGCTGCTGAGCGACGTCACCGGCGACAAGATCGACGAGGTCTTCATCGGTTCTTGCATGACCAATATCGGTCATTTCCGCGCCGCCGGAAAGATTCTGGAAGGCAAGAAGGACATTCCGACCCGTCTGTGGATCGCGCCGCCGACCAAGATGGACGCCATGATCCTGACCGAGGAGGGCTATTACAGTCTGCTCGGCGTCGCCGGCGCTCGCATGGAAATGCCGGGCTGTTCGCTGTGCATGGGCAACCAGGCGCAGGTCAAGACCGGGGCCACGGCGGTCTCGACCTCGACTCGCAACTTCCCCAACCGCTTGGGCATCGACACCAGGGTCTATCTGTCGTCGGCCGAACTGGCCGCCGTCTGCGCGCTTTTGGGCCGCATTCCCACTACCGCCGAATATATGGAGCATACCAAGATGCTGGCTGGAAAGGCCGCCGACATCTATCGCTACATGAATTTCGACCAGATCGACGCTTTCCGCGACGCCGCGGAATAAGGATGAAGGTTCAAGGGCAAGGCGCCGGGGCAACCCGGCGTCCTTCTTTTTTCCTTGGACAAGGCGTAAAAATCCCTTGCGCCTGTCGGTAGGTCTGCTACCACCCCCTTCCATCATGAGCGCGTTCGATTCTCTCCCCAAGGCCGAGCTGGCCGACGATGGCGGGCGGCCCCTCGAGGCCCAGTTGCTGGTCACGGCCGATCCGGCCCTGTCCATCGCCCAGGCTGTTGCCTCGGGCTATGCCGTGATGCCGGCGGGGGGCTTGACCAGCGCCATCGGGGCCTTCGCCTACAGCAAGGATTCGGTAGGCGAATTCAAGGGCGTCATAGCTGTGCGGCCCAAGCAGGCGCCGGAACCGGAACTGGCCCCGCCCGGAACCCCGCTCGAGGGATTGAAGACCCATCAGATCGCCATCGATCCGGCCACCGCCACGGTGTCGGCGGGGGCGGGGCTGACCTTCTCGCAGGTCAATGCCGTGCTGGGCCATGTCGTCGGCCCCGCGGCCCGGGTTCTGGTCGATCTGACCAGCATCGGCTCGGCCATGGTCGGTGGCGTGGTGGCTTCGGGCAGCATGGGGCCCTTGCGCCTGCGCCCCTCTGCCAGCCTGCAGGGCGTGGCCCTGGCGGCGGGTGGGAGTGAATCTGAAATTCTGACCGGCGACGAGATTTTTCGGGCCGAGGGCATGCAGGGCTGGACCGGCTTGGTGACGGCGGCGCGCCTTCGCTATTTCGAAACCCCCTTGAACGAATTCGGCTTGGTTTTGCCGGTACAGTCGGGCGACACCGATGCGCTGGGCGATTTTCTGGCCTATCTTTTCCCTTGGACCAGGGTGGAGGTGCCGGAAAGCGGCAGCACGCTGGTGGGCAGCGTCGATGAGGCGACGATCGTCAATGGCGTCGAACTGGTGACCAGGGCTTCGCTTGAACAATTCATCGCCCATGCCGGCGACGATTCCCTGAAGGCCAAGGCGCAAAATCTGCTGCAAAGCTGCGATTACGCCGGAGCCGACTGGCTGGCCTGCATCACCGGCTGGTCCGACCATGCGGTTGACGATGTGTTGGCGATGCTGTTGGACGAGGAAACCGAAACCATCGGCGGGGTGATGATCGATTTCGGCGTCGGCTTCTCATCGGGTTCGGAAATGGACGCTTTCCGCGCCATTCGCGAAGGAGCCCCCGATCTGGCCCGCACCCGGGCTCGGGTCGCGCCACCCGGCCTGCTGAAGCCCTGGACCACATCCTCCGACGTTAATCTGATTTGCCCCGAAAAGGACACCACGCCTCTGGCCAATGCCCTGGCTTCCTATCAGACCTACCGCGAGGCGATAGCGGCCCTGGCGGCGGAATTCCAAGGCAAGGTGGATGTGGAAATGTCGGTCTACGGACATTTGAATCCGCACGGATTGGATCCGCATCACCGCGCCATTCTGATGGCCAAGCCGGAAAACAAGGACGATCTGGCCCAAGCCGCCGCCCTGGTGGGTGAACATAAGAAATCCCTGATGCGCGATCTGCTGCGGGTGGCCAAGGGGTTCGGCGCGTCCATCAACGGGGGTGAGAAGGGGGCGCCGTCGCTGGTCGATCTGTTGCGCGCCCTTGGCGGCGAGGCGGCTTTGCCCGATAATCTGAAAGCCGACCTGGCCAGGGCCAGATCGGCGGTTCAAAAGGCGCCCAGGGCTTTTTCCTTCCGCGCCCCCAAGGAATTGCTTTAAGGTGGCCAGGATGCTTGAAACCTTCGTCGAAAGATTGCTGTTTGCCAGCCGCTGGCTGTTGGTGCCGATGTATCTCGGTCTGGCGCTGGTGCTGATGGCGCTGGCGGTCAGCTTCGGCATCGAGGCCATTCACATGCTGGGCGCGATGCTGACCTCCGGCGAGGGCGACATCGTTCTGGCGACCCTGGGCCTCATCGACATCGTCCTGGTTTCCAATCTGGTGGTGATGGTCATCTTAAGCGGCTACGAGAATTTCGTCTCCACCATCGACGTCGCCCGCGAGGACAAGGACGCTCCGGACTGGATGGGCAAGGTGGATGCCGGCACCTTGAAAATCAAGGTGGCGGCTTCGATCGTGGCCATTTCCTCGATCCATCTCTTGAAAGCCTTCATGAACATCAAGGACTATCCCAACGACAAGCTGATAGCCCTGGTCGGCATTCATATGACCTTCGTGGTTTCGGCGCTGTTGTTGGCCGTGATCGACAAGATCGCCTTCGCCGCCCATCGGGAACATTGACGCGATGGAGAAGCTAAGCCGCCCGCATCTGGTGACGCTGGCGGCTTTGCCGCTGGCCCTGTTCAATCTGGAAATGCTGTTGCGCCATCAGGGCGGCGCCTTTTGGATATGGCATCTGGTCGATCCATCCTATTTCTATCTGTTGAACGGGCTGATGCTGGCGGTGGGTGAAACGCCCGCCGACGTCTTTCATCCCGGCACGCCGGTGCATGTGCTGGCGGCGGCGGTGTTGCGCCTGTTCCATCCATTCCTGAGCGCTGACGATCTGGCCTTGGCCGTTCTGGCCGAGCCCGAAAAATATCTCAAGCGCATCAGCTTCTTCATCATGCTGTTGAACGCGGTGGCGCTTTATTTCCTGGGCCGCTCGGCGCTTCGGACCTTTGGCCGTCTGCTGCCCGCCATGGCGGCGCAGGCCGCACCTTTCGCCACCATGTTCGTGCTGAAACATTCCTATCAGGTCAAGCCCGAGCCCTTCTTGCTGCTGGCGGCCAGTCTGATGGGCCTGTGCCTGTTCGAGGCGATGCGAAAGCCTACAAATATGCTTGGCCGTCTGCCCATCGCCTTCGGCTTGGTGGCCGGTTTCGGCGCTGCTTCGAAATTGCTGTTTGCGCCCATCGCCCTGGCGCCGTTGCTGCTGCTGGCGACCAGGCGCAATATCGCGCTTTACGCGGCGGCTGCGGCTGCCGCTTTCCTGGTCTGCCTGCTTCCGGCGGCGGGCAATTGGGATGTCTCTCTGGCCTATTTCACCCGCATGGCGGCGGGCAGCGGCTCCTATGGCGGCGGCCCCGCCACTTTCATCGACTGGTCTTCCTATCCCTCCAACCTGGCCAAGGTCTTCGCCGGCAAGCCCATCTTCGTGGCTTTGCTGCTGTTGTCGCTGGCCGCCCTGGCCTGGCGCTGGAAAAGAAAGATGGCCCGCGGCAACGCCTGGAAGGCGCTGGAAGGAATCGTTCTTGCCGAATTGGCGATGGCGCTGCTGGTGGCCAAACATCCCATCGCCTATTACATGCTGGCGGCGATGTCGCTGATTGGCGTTCAGGCGGCCTTGCTGATCGTGCTGGGCGAGGAATTGCTGGGCAAGCGGAACTGGTGGCAACCGGCGATGATCGCACTGTTGTGCGTGATCGGTCTCTCGCGGCTGAGCGCCTTTCTGGGCGATATCGGCGAATTGAATGTCAGGAAGCGCCAGGCCCTGGCCGTCGATATGAAACCCTACGAGGCCTGCACCCAGGTCTATTTCGATTTCGCCAGCAACCCAACCTATGCGCTTTATATGGGCGACATGATGGCGGGCTGGCGCTGGTCGGAGAAACTGGCGGCGATGTCTCCGGCCCCCAACATGGTTTTCATGAATTTCTTCACCGGCGATCCCCGGCGCTGGGGCGAGAAGATCGATCTTCGGGCCGAATTCGCCAAGCGGCCCTGCGTGGTGCTGCGAGGCGCCTGGGATTACAACATGAAGACGGCGCTGGCCCGCTTCGCCCCCGATTTCAAGATCGAAAGCCAATGCCAGGCCGGACAGGAATTCCTGTTCGCGTCAGGTATTGAAGCTAAGTGCAGCAAGTAGTTTCTGGGGCGCATCGGCCTCTTCCCACCGAAGCCTGACCCTCAGCACCTGAACTTTTGCCTTAATGTCTTCTGGCAGGCGCACATGGTCCTTGGCCGTGGCGACAAGCATGGCCTGCCTATCCCTGGCTTGCTCGAGTAGGGCTTCGAGCTCGCAATCCGTGAAGGCGTGATGATCGGGGAAGGGGAAGGCCATGACGATTCTGGCGCCTGCGGATTCCAGGCTTGAAAAGAATTTCTGCGGCCTGCCGATGCCGGCGAAGGCGATGACGGGCCGGTCCTTGAAGTCGATTCCATTCTCGGGCGCGATGCGCGCCTTGAAGAGGGGAATTCCCTTCAGCGACGCGCCAACGCCTGTCTTGTCGTCGCCGATCAGCACCACCGCCTTGGCCCGCCTCAGGCCCAGGGCCACGGACTCGCGTAAGGGTCCGGCCGGAAAGACGCGGCCATTGCCAAAACCGGTCTCGCCGTCGATGACAAGGATGGGCAGATCCTGATGGAGTCCGGGGTTCTGGAAACCGTCATCCAGGACAAGAATGTCGGCTCCGGCGGCAATGGCCGCCTTGGCGCTGGCGGCACGGTCGGCCCCGATCCAGGTCGGGGCCAGGTTGGCGTGCAGCAGGGCTTCGTCGCCGACGTCAGCTACCTTGTGCCGGGCGGCATTCACCTGCAGGGGGCCCTTTTCCAATCCGCCATAGCCGCGCAGAAGAATGGCTGGTTTCTTTCCCTGCTGGCGCAGATGGCCGGCCAGAGCCTGCACGACCGGCGTTTTTCCTGCCCCGCCCATGACCAGATTGCCGACGCAGATCACCGGCGCATCGGCCTGAAAGGGTCTGGCGGCGGCGCGGCGCAACCGCCCGGCGGCATCATAAAGGCAACCCAGCGGCGCCAGAAGCGATGCCTGCAGATTGTTGGCCCGATACCAGAAGTCAGGGGTGCGCATGCATGCGGTCCAGCAGCGGTGCCAGGGCGGCTAAGATGCGGTTCAGCACGCCAGCTTCATTGGCGGCGAAGGACAGGGCGGCGTCGGCCAGTCCGCGTCGCTCGATCTCGTGATCCAACAGATGCGAGACTTCGCGGATCAATCCCGTTTCGTCGGCCACTTCGCGCGCCGCTCCCACCACCAGCAGGCGGTGCGCCACGTCGCGGAAATTATCCATCCTCGGGCCCATCAGGACGGCCACGCCCAGCTTGGCCGGTTCGATGGGATTCTGCCCACCCGCCGCCAGGATCGACTTGCCCATGAAGGCGATGGGAGCCAGGCGGTAGAACAGACCCATCTCGCCTATCGTGTCGGCGAGATGGATGTCGGTTTTCGGCGTCACCTCCTCGTTTTTCGAGCGTTGGGCGACGACCAGTCCCATCTCGCGCAGATCCTGGGCGATGTCGTCGCCGCGCTCGGGATGGCGGGGCGCAATCAGCGTCAGCAGGTCGGGATGGCGCGATTTCAAGGCCAGATGGGCGCGTCCCGCCATCATCTCCTCGCCGGCATGGGTGCTGGCGGCGATCCAGGAAGGGCGGTGCAGATGCAGGGCCTCAAGGCGGCGCAAGTCCTCGGCATCGACCGGCAGGGGGGGGGCGGCGAATTTCAGATTGCCCGGCGTGGCGACGCGCCTGGCGCCCAGGGCGTGCAGACGCTGGCTGTCTTCCTCGGTCTGGCCAAGACAAAGATCGAAAGCGCCGAGCAGTCTGGTCGCCAGATTGGAAAAGCGCCGCCAATTGGAAAAGCTGCGGTCCGAGACGCGGCCGTTGATCAGCGCCATCGGAATGCCTCGGCTGCCGGTTTCGGCAATCAGGTTGGGCCATAGTTCCGATTCCAGCCACAGGGCCAGATCGGGTTTCCAATGGTCGAGGAAACGGCGTACCCAGGGTGCGCGATCAACGGGCACGAATTGGTGGATGGCATTGGCGGGCAGACGCCCCGCCATCATGCGGGCCGAAGTGACGGTGCCGGTGGTCAGCAGCACGGTCTGGCGCGACGCCAGTTTTTCGATCAAGGGCAGGACCGACAAAGCCTCGCCCACCGAGGCCCCATGCACCCAGATCAGCTTGCCGGCGGGCCGGGGATGGGTGTAGCGGCCCATGCGCTCGGGCATGCGCACGGGATCTTCCTTGCCCCGGCGTTTCCGCCCAGCCAGATAGATCGGCAGGGCGGGGCCGATGGTGGTGGTCAATCCACGGTACAGGCGCAGCATCATGGCTTGGCCTCCTGGTGCCGGGGGGCGGGCTCGATGGGGATCAGCCCCAAACGGTGGTCGGCTTCTGCCGTGATGCCGTTCAGACGCTCTTCCAGCAGTTGGTTGAACGCCGCGACGTCTTCGTCGCTGGCATCTCGGGGAACCATGATCGGCTCGCTCCAGACATAGACAATACCCTTTCCGAAAGGCTTGGGCAGCAGAAAACGATCCCAGGTATTCATGGGGCGGCTGGGAGTGGCAGAGTAGGTCACGGGCAGAATAGGCACGCCGGAAAGACGCGCGATATTGATGACGCCGTCGCTGCAGCGCATGCGCGGCCCCCTGGGGCCATCGGGCGTGATGCCGACGCAGCCGCCTTCCTTGATCTTCTTGATGATGGCGCGCACGGCCGGACCGGCGCCGCGCGTCGTCGATCCGGCGATGGAATCAATGCCCAAATGGGCCACCGTGCGCGAGATCAACAAGCCGTCGCGATGCTGCGAAGCCAGCATGTGGAAGGAGTGATTTTTTGGCCAGATATAGGGCATCATAAAAATGCGGCCGTGCCAAAAGGCCATGATGAAGGGCTTCTTCTGGTTCCAGAAGGATTCCGGGATATGGCGGTTTTCCACCGTCACCTTTTGGGTGGCATGGATCAGGCGGATATAGTTTGCCGCCAGCCAGCAGGCCAATCGCCTGACCGTCTCGCTTCTGAGGACGCTTTTTCTCAGTTGCTTGAAGGCCTGACGCGGAGTCATGACGTCGGTCCGTTGCCGTTGGCATGGGACGTGCCCTGCAGGGCGTGCAGGCGCGCGTACAAACCGCCTTTGGCCAGCAGTTCGGCATGGCTGCCGCTTTCGGCGACAAGACCCTGGTCGATGACGTAGATCAGGTCGGCATGGGTGATGGTCGATAGACGATGCGCGATCACCAGCGTGGTGCGGCCCCGCATCAACTTGTCGAGCGCCGTCTGCACGGCGCGCTCGGATTCGGTGTCAAGCGCGCTGGTCGCTTCGTCGAGCAGCAAGATGGGGGCGTTGCGCAGCATGGCCCGGGCGATGGCCAGGCGCTGGCGCTGGCCGCCGGACAGTTTGACGCCATGCTCGCCCACCGTGGTGTCATAGCCCTGGGGCAGGGCGGTAATGAAGTCGTGCGCCGCCGCCGCCATTGCCGCCGCCTCGATCTCTTCTTGCGAGGCCCCCTGGCGGCCATAGGCGATGTTGGCGCGAATGGTGTCGTCGAACAGCACCACTTCCTGGCTGACCAGGGCGGCGACAGAGCGCAGGCTTTCCAATTGCACGTCTTGCACATTCTGGCCGTCGATGGCGATGACGCCCGATTGGACATCGTAGAAGCGGGGGATCAGATTCAAGATGGTCGATTTGCCGGCGCCCGAGGGACCGACCAGCGCCACCGTTGCGCCGGCGGGGACGTCAAGCGACAGGCCGTGCAGAGCGCCCTTCTCGTCGTTATAGGCAAAGCCGACATTTTTGAAGCTGATGGCGCCGCCCGCAATCTTCAAAGGCAGGGCGCCTTGAATATCGACGATCGAGGGTTTGCAGTCCAAAACCTCGAAGACGCGCTGGGCCGCCGACAGGCCTTCTTGCAGATTGGCGTTCAGGTTGGCCAGCGCCTTCAGGGGCTGATAGGCCATCAGCAGGGCGGTGATGAAGGAGAAGAAAGCGCCTGCCGTGGTGGCGCCGTCGATGACCCGAGCACCGCCATAGACGATGACCACGGTAACGGCGGCGCCGCCCAGCGTTTCCATGATCGGGCTTGACCACGATCTTGTGCGCGAGGCCTTGAAGTTCAGCTTGAAGATTTTCTCGACGATGGCGCCGACCCGGTCCGACTCGTAGGCGGCCATGCCATAGGCCTTGACGACGCGAATACCCTGGAAGCACTGCTCGATCAGGGTGGTGAACAGGCCCCATTCTTCCTGGGTGTTGGCGGTGACGCGGCGGATGCGCCGCCCCAGCTTGACGATGGGCAGAACGGTCAGCGGAAAGACCAAGAAGGAAATGCTGGCCAGCATCCAGTCCTGATAGAACATGACGGCGATCAGAAACAGCACCGACAGCGAATCCTTGCCGACGCTGACCAGGGCGTTCGAAACGGCGGCGCGGATCAGATTGACGTCGGTGTTGAAGCGCGACAGCAGGCGACCGGTGGTGGTGGCGTGGAAATAGGCGATGTCCTGGGTGAGCATGTGGCGGAACAGCCGATCTTGCAGATCGGCGATGATGCGCAGGCCCACGAAACTCATATGGACGGACGATCCGTAGCTGGCCAGGCCCTTGACGGCGGCGGTGGCCAGCACGGCCATGCCGACCGGCCACAGCATGTCGAGGCGCCGTTCCACGAAAACCTTGTTGACCACCGGGTCCATCAGCCAGGCCGAGGCGGCGGTGGCGGCCGCCACGATGCCCATCAGAACCAAGGACAGTGCGATCTTGCCGACATAGGGGCGGATATTGTCCTTGGCCAGCCTGGTGATCAGGCGTAGCGAGGACTGGTCCAGTTTGATTTTCTTTTTCTTTGTCAAATGGCTAGGCTCCGGGCCCCTTCAATGGGCCAGGACCATAGCATGTTAGGAAAGCAACTTAAAGCGGGGCCAAGACGGGCTTTTCGGGGGGCGTCGGGCAGGCAAAGGCCAGACCGGAATCGAAGGGATCGAGATTGGCCAGGAACTGGCGGGCCGAGACCTCCCAGGAAAATCCCAGGGCATGGGTCCGGCAAAGGCCGGGTTCGATCGACAAGGCGGTCAGGGCCGCCTTGCCAAGGTCTTCATCCAGGCAACCGGCGGGGGAATCGCCCAGCACGTCCAGCGGGCCCGCCACCGGATAAGCGGCCACCGGCAGGCCCGAGGCCATGGCTTCCAGCAGCACCAGGCCGAAAGTGTCGGTGCGGCTGGGAAAGACGAACAGATCGGCCGAGCGGTAATGGTTGGCCAGATCCTCGCCGATTTTTGCGCCCAGGAATTTCACTTGCGGGTAACGCGCTTTCAGTTGCTCCATCTGCGGACCGTCGCCGACCACCACCTTGGTGCCGGACAGATCCAGGGCCAGAAAGGACTCGATGTTCTTTTCCACCGCCACCCGCCCCACATAGAGGCTGATCGGACGCAGCCAGGGATAGAGCGCGTCATCCTTCAAGCCGGGATGGAACAGGGTGGTATCCACGCCCCGGGTCCAGCGGCGGATGTTCTTGAATCCCCGCGCCTTCAAATCATCCTCGATCGATTGCGTGGCCACCATGACCGCCGAGGCCGGCTTGTGGAACCAGCGGATCAGCTTGTAGGTGAGGCCCACGGGAATGTTGGACCGGGCGTGGATATATTCGGGAAAACGGGTGTGATAGGCGGTGGTGAAGGGAAGCTTCCGCTTGACGCAATAGCGCCGCCCGGCCAGTCCCAGCGGCCCTTCGGTGGCGATGTGGATGGCGCAGGGCTGATGGCTTTCGATGAGCTTGGCCATCTTGCGGCCCGGCAGCAGCGAAAGGCGGATTTCCGGATAGGTGGGGCAGGGCACGCTTTTGAACTGTTCGGGCGTGACGGCGATCACCTCGTGGCCTTGCCGCGACAATTCCTCGCTTAAAGTAACGAGCGTACGGACGACGCCATTGATTTGAGGATGCCAGGCGTCGGTGATGACGAGGATGCGCATTGCGTTTCCTTTGAGGTTTGAAAGAGCGAGAGTTGGCGCAGCGCCATCCAGTGCAGGATTTCCAGGCGTCCGTCCCTGTGTTCGACCAGCGCCGTGCAGCTTTCCACCCAATCGCCGGTATTGGCGTAGGCGACGCCCTGCATGTCCTTCAGTTCGGCGTTGTGGATATGGCCGCAGACGATGCCATCGACGTCGCGCCGCCTGGCTTCGTTGGTCATCGTTTCTTCGTACTTGGCCATGAACTGAACCGCGTTCTTGACCTTGTGCTTCAAATAGGCCGACAGCGACCAGTAGGGCAGTCCCATCTGGCGGCGCGCGGCGTTGAACCACTGATTGATCTTCAAGGCCACCGTGTAGGCCCAGTCGCCCAGCAGGGCCAGCCATTTGGCGTATTTCACCACCCCGTCATAGGCGTCGCCGTGCAGCACCAGCAGGCGCTTGCCGTCGGCGGTTTCATGCACGGCCTCTTCCATGACCAGGATGTCGCCGAAGGTGTGTTCGGTATAGTCGCGGGCGAATTCGTCGTGATTGCCGGGGATGAAGACGACCCTGGTGCCCTTGCGGGCCTTGCGCAAAATTTTCTGCACCACGTCGTTATGGGCCTGCGGCCAGTACCAACTCCGCTTCAGGCGCCATCCATCGACGATGTCTCCGACCAAATAAAGATGGTCGCTTTCAGTATGTTTCAGGAAGTCGAGCAGAAATTCCGCCTTGGCTCCCCTGGTGCCCAGATGCACATCCGATATCCAGATGGATCTGTAGTGCTGCAGTTCGGAAATCGCGGTCATTCTGTACCCAGGCTGTGGATAAGCTCTAGGTCCAGTTGTTGTAGTCTTATTTTGTTTTTATGCAAGACTTTGTGGGTCTGTCACGATTATTTAACACCAATGACTTGGTCGTGTCATAATCATTACTTATACAATCCTTCAAGACACCCTTCGGTAACAGTGCAAGGAAATCCTGGCGTGACCTACGATTCCAGCCCCTTCCCCGAACGAGCGGCGATGAGTTTTGCCAAGCCCCGGCGCGTGGCCGTCATCTTCAATCCCACGGCGGGGCGACGGCATGGCTGGCGCTTTCAGGCCACGGTCGAGCGGTTGGAGGGACTGGTCACGCTGTACCGCACCACGCGGCCCGGCGACGCCACCGAGATGGCGCTCAACATGGTGGGCGACGGAATCGACGTCGTGGTGGCGGCGGGCGGCGACGGCACCATCAACGAGGTGGTGAACGGCTTGGCCGGCAGTTCCGTAGCCATGGGGATCATTCCGCTCGGCACCGCCAATGTGATGGCGCATGCGCTGGGCGTCGGCACCCGGCCTGCCAAGGTGGCCGCCGCCATCAATCGCGGACAGCGCAAGACCTTGCATCTGGGGCGCATCACCTCGCCCGATCAGATCGGCGGACGCCTGTTCATCTTGATGGCCGGCGCCGGTTTCGACGCCCAGGTGGTGGCCGATGTCAACACGGCCCTGAAACGCCATGCCGGCGCCTTGGCCTATGTCGTCGAAACGCTGGGCGGCGCCTTCAAATACGCATTCCCGGAACTGACGGTGACGGTGGACGGCAAGGCGCATCGGGCGGTGACGGCGGTGGTGTGCAACGGGCCTTTTTATGGCGGCCCCTTCGTGGCCGCCCCCAAGGCGGATTTAAGCAAGCCCGGTTTCGAAATTCGCCTGCTGGAACATCCCGGCATCAAGAACGTGCTGCGCTATGGCGCGGCGCTGGTGACGGGCAAGCTTGATTCGCTTCCCGATGCGCCCAGCCTGCTGGGAACGCGGATCGTCATCGAAGGCCCTGTCGGCGCGCCGGTGCAGGCCGATGGCGATATCCTGGCCCATCTTCCCGCCACCATCACCGTGGCCGACGAGACGGTGGACGTGCTGGGGTAGGGGGGCTCCCTTGATGCCGATTTCATTTTAGTCGTAAAATGCCTTTCCGGGAGGAGAGGTTATGAGCGATCTCATAGAACATAGGGGCTATTTCGGCTCGGTTCATTTCAGCGCCGAGGACGTGGTGTTTCATGGCCGACTGGAATTCATCCGCGATTTGGTGACTTATGAAGGCACGACGGTCAAGGGCCTCAAAAGAGCCTTCCACGATGCGGTGGATGATTATCTGATTTTTTGCGCTCAGGAAGTCCATGCCGGGCCATGCTTTAAGAAGGCTGACTTTCTTTCATAAACGTCATGGCCGGGCTTGACCCACTGCTGTCCGGTTTAAAATTGGCGATGCTATCGAAAACCGCAGGTATTGCGCCTCACATAGAAGAAACGGGCCTTCAGGACTTGAATAAGCGCCTCACCCTGAGGAAGCCGCGAAGCGGCTGTCTCGAAGGGCGAGG
>JACRJC010000004.1 GCA_016215555.1 Rhodospirillales bacterium
CATGACGCTGGAAACCATCGCAACCTTGAGCGATGATCCCTTCGTCAGGCTGCCCGCCGTGGCCGCATGACAGACCGGCCAAGCCTTGCCGGAGTGCGCGATGACCTCGCCGCTCTTACACCACGTCCAGGGACGCGATCTTGTTTAGGTTGGTATGGAATATCAAGCACATACGTGTTCGCATCGTCATCCTGACCGGCGCACCATTTTTTTCAATATGTTCGAAGGATAAGCTTCACGCCCTCTCAAGGCGTTTTCTCAGCGTGTTGGTTTCGTGTTGATACCGATTTCGTAAATAATTCCCCGGCTTGACGAAAGTCGATTCGCCAGTTGCGGATTCACTTCACTTGGCCGCGATCCAGCGCCAGCAGAATCTCCATCGTCACTTCCTTGAAACCGATAATGCGCTTTCCCTTATGGTCTTTTAGGAATTCTTCTGCTTCGACCTTGGTCGCATGCGCCACCAACTCATGCCCCATCGGCCCCAACACATCGGACCCGATCACGAAAAACGCTTGATGTGCGTCGACGGTTTTAACCGAATAATAATCGGTGACGGCGACCAGCGCGATGTCCGATTCGCTATGCTTGGGCGCATAATGCGCAAGCAGCTTCAGGTATTTGAACAGATCCTTGGCGCCATCGAAATAATGGGCGTGGCCATCCTTGTAGACGACGGCGGAAACCCATTCCGGATATTTGGCGACGAACATGCCGCAGACCGGACAGACGCTGTCTTGCTTGGGCGGCGCCACCACCACCTCGCCGGCCCGAACCGGACCGGCGAGGAGAAGGCCGAACGCCAGAATGGCAATCAGCTTTTTCATCAGTGACTCTTGTGTTCCATCGAGCCGCCCTGCTGCTCCATCATCTTCTTGCGTCTTTCCTCGCGGTTCTTGCGGATCATCATGGTGTCTTCGGCCATGCTCAGATAGGACATGGTCAGCGCCTTGTTGAAATCGACCACCTCGCCGCCGTCCTTGGCGACGATGGCCTGGGCCTGATCCTTGGATGCGAAACTGGTCTTGGGCGTCTTGCTCATGACGGGCTTGAGGCCGCCGCCGATGACATAGGTGAGCTTCTCAACTTCGACCAACGGCTTGATGTCGCCGGGGGCGGAATTGTCGGGAGCGTAGATCGTCTTCGGCTGACGGTCGAGATTGAGCGATAGGCTGATCGCCGCGCAATGGATCGAGCAGGTGCCGTCCACCAGATCGTCGCCATAGTGGATCAGGTGCCGGGTAAAGTGATACTGCGTGCGATCCATGCCGCAATAGGGACATTTGGCGTATTTCTCGAGCTCTCCGGCCAGCGGCGCGGGATCCTTGGCCTTCTTGGGCATGAACTGCATCGGCGTGCCGTCGCCGGCACAGGCGGCGGGCGCTGCCATTTGCGCCTGGGCGCCGGTCGCGGCCAAAGCGCCTGCGGCGGCGCCAACCATCAGGAAATTACGACGATTCATCTGAACTCTCCTTTTTCAAGTTACCAATTGGGAAGCTTCAACATCACATCGAGAAAACGAACGCCCTGATAGAGCGTCATGAGTCCCAGCGCGATGACGAAGACGGCGGCCGCCTTCAGCAGCAGGCCGCGGATTTTAGGGCTCAAGCGCCCTAGAATGAGACTGACGAACAACATCGACGGCAATGTGCCCAGGCCAAAGGCGAGCATCAACAGCCCGCCCTGCGCAACGCTGTCCGCACTGGTCGCCTTGACGGCCATGGCCATCGTCATGGCGCAGGGCATCAATCCGTTGAGCAGGCCGGCAAGGGCCGCCCCACGCACGGCGCCGGTTTGACTGGCCTGTTGGAAGATGCTGCGGAACAGATTGACCGGCATCTTGATGGCGCCAAAGCGCAAGGGCGACCAGCCCAGCAGATCGAGACCCAGCAAGATGACGATGACGCCGGCGATGATCTGCAAAATCCCCTGGGCCTTGCCGATAAGGCCGGTCGAGATCAAGGCCACGCCCAGCAGGGCGGCCAGGCAGCCGGCCAACACATAGACCAGGATGCGCGCCGAATGATAGGCCAGCGCCGGCCAGGCCAGACGCCCGGCTTCGCCAAGCCTGACGAAGAAAGCCGAGACCAAGGATCCGCACATGCCGACGCAATGTCCGCTGCCCAGAAGTCCCGTCATGAAGGCCAGGCCGAGATCGACATGTTCCATCATGGCGCGTCTTTTTGCAGACGCAGCGAATTGGCGACCACGGAAACCGAACTGAGCGCCATGGCCGAAGAGGCGATCATCGGCGTCAGCCGTCCCATGGCGGCCAGGGGAATCGCCAAAGCGTTATAGCCCATGGCCCAGGCCAGATTCTGTTTGATGATGGCCAGGGTGCGGCGCGACAGATCGATGGCCTCGGCAACTTTCATGATGTCGCCATTGACCAGGGTGATGGCCGCCGATTCGATGGCGATGTCCGTTCCCGTGCCGATGGCGAAACCGACATCGGCGCTGGCCAGCGCCGGGGCGTCGTTGACGCCGTCGCCGATCATGCCGACCAGATGGCCCTTGGCCCGCAAGTCCGAGACGATGCGCTGCTTGTCCTCGGGACTGGCGCCCGCCACCAGATCGGCAATGCCGACTTCGGCGGCCACGCGTTTGGCCACTGCCTCGACATCGCCGGTCACCATCAAGGTCCGCAGACCCATGCTGTGCAGGCGCAAGATCGCTGCCCTGGCGCCCGGACGCGTGGGATCGGAAATGCCGAACAAACCGCCCGGCTTGCCATCGACGGCCAGCAGAACCGGCGTCTGGCCACCCTCGGCCAGCCTGGACGCGAAATCGGCGAAGGGCTTGGGATCAACGCCGTTCGCGGTCAGGAAAGCCATATTGCCGACCAGGACATCCCGACCGTAGATCCGAGCGCGAACGCCCTGCCCGGCCTCGGCCTTGAAGCTTTGCGGCGCCGACAAAGCGATACCCAACGCCTTGGCATGGTCTAAGATCGCCCGGCCCAAATGATGTTCCGATCCGCTTTCTGCGCTGGCGGCCAGACGCAACAAGTCGTCCCTGTCCAAAGCCAAGGGAAAGATGTTGGTCACGGCGGCCCGGCCTTCGGTGATGGTGCCGGTCTTGTCGAAAACGATGACCTTCAGCTTTGAAGCCAGTTCCAGGCTTTCGCCGCTACGGATATAAATGCCGCGCCTTGCCGCCTGTCCGGTGCCGGCCATGATGGCGGTGGGCGTGGCCAGACCCAGGGCGCAGGGGCAGGCAATCAGCAAGACCGAAACCGCATTGGCCAGCACGTTGGCGGCTGGAACGCCCGCCGCCAATCCACCGGCGACTGTGAATAACGACACACCGATGACCGAGGGCACGAAAACCGACGACACCTGATCGGCCAGCTTCTGGATGGGCAGGCGCGAGGCCTGGGCCTGATCGACCAGCTTGACGATGCCGGCCAGAACGGTGGCGTTGCCGATGGCGGTCACGCGCACGCTAAGCGCCCCCGCCCCGTTGACACAGCCGCCGACGACCTTATGGCCGGGCTCCTTGACCACGGGCAGGCTTTCGCCGGTGACCAGCGATTCATCGACCGCCGACAGGCCCGAGACGATGTCGCCATCGACCGGAATCCGCTCGCCGGGACGAACGATCACCAGATCGCCCATGCGCACGTCGTCGATATGGATCTTTTCTTCAATTCCATTGCGCACCACCGAGGCCACGGGCGGCTGAAGATCGATCAGGCGGCGGATCGCCTCGCCGGTCTTGCCCTTGGCGCGCTCTTCCAGATAGCGGCCCAGCAGCACGAAGAAGACAATTCCCGCCGCCGCCTCGAAATAGAGATGCCGCTTGCCCAGCAGCAATGAGACCAGACTGTGGCCGTAGGCGGCACCCGTGCCGATGGCGATCAATGTATCCATATTGGCTTCGCGGTTCCTGGCCAAGGCCGCCGCCTTCTCGAAGAAGGGACGCCCGGTTCCCAGCACGATCGGCGTCGCCAGCAGGAATTCAACCCAATGCAGCAGACGCGAATGCGGCATCGCCATGCCGATGGCCATCAGGGGCAGCGTCAGAAAACCCGCCAGCTTGGCGCGGTTCCTGGCAATCCTCAGACGTTCTTTTTCGTGCTCGGCCAGCAGGCGGCGCTGCGACAGCGTATCCATCGGCCTGGCGACGTAACCCAGCCGCCCGACCAGCTTCGCCAGCGCCTCGCGGTCGAGATGGCCCAGCGCCTGCACGGTCTCCGAAGCATAATTCACCTGCGCCGACAGAATGCGCGGATCGCGGTTCAGCGAAAGCTGGATCAGGGCGGCGCAGGAGGCGCAGGTCATCCCGAGGACGGCCAATTGCAGCTTCTGGCAAGGGCCTTCCGGCTCGGGCGTTGCAAGCACCGGTTCGCTCTTCCGGGCCCGTCCGATATTGCCCGCCACCGCATTCAACAAAGCCAGCACCCGATCCTGCGCGATGCGCGCCGGATTGAAACGCACGGTCAGCGAGCCGATGCGGGGCGCCACCGAGACCGAAGCCAGATCGGGATGTTTCTTGAGGGCGATTTCCATCACATAGGACCGCTCGTCATCCTTGACGATGGCTGGCACATGCACGCGAATACGACGCGGCAGGCTGTGCAGAAGCTGGATATGGGGGAATGCCGCCGTCGTCATGCTATTTCGCCGCCACCTTGCCGAGAGCCGCCTTGCGATAGCGAACCAGAATGAAGGTCAGATAGATGATGGTCAGCCACTGATAGCGGAAGGCCAAGGGATTGGGCAGCCATTGCTGGGTGATGCGCGTCCAATGGACGCGAATCAGATAGAAGGCCACCAGATCGTTGATGAAGTGGATGCCCCACTCTTTGGCGTCGAAGGGCAAAGGCGCCGGCTTCCCCGACTTCAACAGCGCCAACTGCTGAACCGCGCGGGCGGCCAAGCGGCCTTGCCGCAGCTTTTCTCGTCCCCAGCGCGCCACCGGCAGATTTTGAAGCCTTTCGCCAATGCCACGCCACCCGCCGGATGCCGCGGCCGGCGCCACGGCCTTCGCCTTGGCCGATAGCGCCGTCACTGCCGCCGCCAGAATCTTGAAGATCTGGCCCTCGGTCAGGACGACGGTGTCGTAACGGATCGACAGTTTTCCGGAACGCACGAAAGTCAGCACCCGGTAGATGCCGTCATGACGCATCAAGGCGGCGGCCAGCATTGAGGCACTGGCGTCATCGCAAAGCTCGGCCGGCAAATCGAAACGCAAATGACCGGGCTCGCGCAAGCGAAGCACGAAGCGCCTCAGCAGATCAGAACCCCTGGGCCGCTGAATCCTGACTTTGGTTCCCGCCAAAGCCATGACGTCACTCGGCCTTCTTGGCCTGGGCCTCTTCGCCCGCCTTGGCTTCCTCGGCCAGATCGGCCAGGTTTTCCTTGGCGTTCAGATAGGCGTCCTTGCCGAAATCGGAAGCCTTGGCGACGGCGGCGACAATTTCATGGCGGTATTTATAGCCGTAATAGCCGATGGCGATGCCGGCCCCCAGCAACACGACGGGATTCATGAACAGGCGCCCGAACAGGCTGCGCCCGGCCATATAGCCAACCGCCACGGCGGCGCCCTTGCCCAAATGCTCCATCGGGTTGGGCATCATCATCATGGGATGTTCATTGGTCATGACTTCTCTCCTCGATTGTTCTCGGTTTCAAAGGATGGGGATAAAGGCGCGTCCTCGATCCCGTCCAACAGCTTGAAAATTCCCAGGCAACCCTCGCAGCAGAAATGCTTCTCCCCTTCCGCCGTCCGTATATGATAGTCGTCGGCGACAACCGGAAGCATGCATAAATCGCATGAGAGATCGGCCTTCTTCACAACAGATCCTCCACCGCCTTCTGAAAGGCGGTTCTGTCCATCGCACCCAGAATTTTGGCGCGCAATCGGCCCTGGCGGTCGATGACGAAAGTCGCCGGAAGCCCGGTCACGCCATATTGGCGGGCGATCTTCGACTCTTCGTCGAGCAGCACGGGATAAGTCAGATTCAATCCGCCGGCAAAGGCAGCCACGCTGTCCCTTTTCTGCCCGGCATTGACGGCCAGCACCAGAAGTCCCTTTTCCCGGTCGTCCTTCCAAACCGCCTCGATATCCGCCAGTTCGGTTTTGCAATAAACGCACCAGTCGGCCCAGAAGCGAATGACGGTCACCTGCCCCTTGCCGTCCTTGGGCAGGTCGTAGATTCTGCCGTCCAGGGCTTCTGCCTTGAAGGGACGGACGGGTTCGTCCATCTTCATCGGCGGCGCCCCGGAATCGCAACCCACCGACAAAAAAAGCAGCAGCAGGAAAATCAGCCAGCGCATCAGGCAAACCCTTCGAACAAAATCAGATGCGACTTCATGATAAGTCCCACGGCGGCGCCGGCGAAAACCAGAAATGACAGAAGCGATACATAGGCAAAGCGCTTGGAAAGCGCAGGCGAGGCCAAGGAAAGGCTGGGCCAGCGGCCCGCGAAGGATGCCAGCCCCGCCCCGATGCCGGTCGCCGTCCCCAGGAACAGGGGCAGATATAGCGCATAGCCGACATAACCGTATTCCTGCTTGAGCATGCAAAAGGGGCAGTGATGGTGCGGCTGTTCATAGACATAGACGGAAATCGCCGAAACGATGGCGATCAGCGCCACCACCAGGACCGACAGCGACAACAAGGCATAGGCCAGGCCGCCGCGCCCTCTTTTCAGATGCCACAAGCCCACCAGGCCGGTTGCCGCCAAGACCAAAGCCAGGCCGCCCAAGGACCAGGCTTCGGGCGCGAAACCCATATTGTTGGTGGTCACCACCGTGCTGCCGCCAAACAAGGTGCTGCAGCACGAGGTCAGGACATCGGCTTTCAGGTCCAGAAAATAGGTCAGTTGCACGAAGGCGGAAACCAGCGCCACCGGGGCCAGGAACAACAGGGCTGCGTATTTGACCCGGATCAAGGGATAGTCGTAGCCTTGACTGTCGATGTGATGCAGCATCAGCCAGGCCGCGGACAGGAAGAAGACGGCGATTTTCAAGATCAGGGCGGGAAAGCCATAGGGATTGACGTTGAGCGTGCCGACGGCGCACATGGCGCCCACGAACAATTTCGCCATCTTGTCGGCGTTGAAAACGAACAAGAGCAGCGACCCCGCCTCGAAGATCAAGGCCAGCTTCAAAACCGTCGTCACCAGATAGGTTCGCTGCTCGAGAACGATTTGGCGTTCGGAACCGCTAGACAGATTCCAATGGCGCAGCAAGGTGACGGCGAACAACGCCGACCCGACCAAGGCCAGGCTCGACAAGGCCGACGCCAGCAGCAAGGCGATGATCGAGGGATGAAACAACATCAGTCCGAACTCGCAATCTGGCCGTCTTGCATCCAGACGATTCCATCGACGACGGCGGCCTTTCGGATGCGCGGATCGTGGCTGGTCATCAGCAGGGTTTTGCCCCTGGCCTTCAATTCGGCCATGATTTCCAGGAACTGCTCGGCCAGTTGACCGTCCAGATTGGCCGTCGGCTCGTCGGCGATGATGACGTCGGGGTCGTTGATGAGGGCGCGGGCGATGGCGACGCGCTGCGCCTCGCCGCCCGACAGCCATTCCGCCTTCGATTCCGCCTTGGCCGCCATGCCCAGCAGATCGAGCATTTCCAGGGCTCGTTTGCGCAGCGCCTCGTGCGGCAAGCCCAGCGGATAGGCGGGGATCATCACATTTTCCAGCGCCGTCATGCCTTTCAGCAAATTGAAGCTTTGGAAGACGAAGCCAAAGGTGCGGCGGCGAATATCGGTCAGGAATTTCTCGGGCAGAGACGAGATGTCGCGCTCCATCAGCCGCACCCGCCCCGAAGTGGGACGCGCCAACCCGCCGATCATGGTCAGCAAGGTCGTTTTTCCCGATCCGCTGGGCCCCATGAAAACGGTCACCGCCTTCAAGGACAGCCTCAGATCGATGCCGCGCAGCGCCCAGAATTCGTTGGGCTTTCCCTGGTTGTAGGCCTTGCGCACCTCCGACAGTTCAATCATCGCATCACCTGATCGGGATCGATGATGGCGGCCCGCCAGATCGGCACCACGGTCGCGGCCAGATAGGGAAGAACGGTCAGGATCAAAAGCGTCGCCACCTGAAAACCGTCGATGAAAGGGGTGGGTCTGAAGGCGGGATACATGGTGGCCCAGCCTTTCAGCACCGGCTCGAACAACGGCGCGCCCAGATAGAACACATGCAGATAGGCCAGCAGATAGCCGATCAGAAAGGCCGACAGCGACATCACCCCGCCTTCCCACATTTTCATCAACAAGATGTCGCCGGTTTCCCAGCCCACCGCCTTCAAAATGCCGATCTCGCGCCGTTCCTCGGCCGACAGGCCCGACGCCTTTTCCCAGGCGAAAATCGCGAAGGCCAGCACGGCGCCGGTCAGCAGCACCAGCAGCAACCCTTCCCTCCAGTCGAAGACGGATTCATAGGTGCGCAAAATCTCGTCGCGCAGCACGATGCGGGAGTCGGGCAACAGTTCGGCGATCTTCTCGGCCGCCTTGCCGACCTCGCGCGGATTGCGCACCTTGGCGACGGCGTCGGTGAACAGGCCCGGGGCAATGCCGTACAGACGCCGATAATCGTCCTCGTTGACCAGAAACAGGTCCGAAGTCGCCAGAGCGCTTTCATAGGCGATGACTTGGGCGACGCGAAAGGTCAGCAGGCCGCCGTCATGGGACTTGAAGGAAAGCTGGTCGCCGGGCTCGGCGCCTCGCGCCCCCGATATCCCCTCGCCGATGATCGCAAAGCCCGGCTCGGGCGGGTTGGTTTGCGGGACCATGACCGTGTAATTGGCCGCCGCGATGGGATCGAACAGATAGCCCCAAAGCCGGCCATGGATTTGGGTGATGCCCCTCACCTCGGCCAGTTTGGCCAGATTGGCCTGGGGCAGCAAATCGTGACGCCCGCCGACCATTTTCTGAATGACCAGTTCCGGCGCGTCCTTGAGCAGGATGGCGGCCTCGCGCCTGAGGGCATGGCTGTAAAGAAGCGCCGAGGCCAGCATGAAGACGATGGCGGAAAAGACGACGAGCAGAGCCAAATTCTTGCCCTTGCGCCGAAGCAGGGACGAGAGCGTGAATTCCAGCAGATTGAGTTGGCGGCGCAGATAGATCTTCATGGCGCCCGCGTCAGGTGACGGGGCGGCAAGGCGACCGAGCCCGAGGGAAAATGTTCGAAGGCCATTGGATGGTCCTGAAAAGCCGAAAAACGATCAGCCAGAGCCAGATTTCTAGTGTAGCGCGCCTCGGTAAACAAGACCAGATCCGTCAGTTCCAAGCGCTCGACCCATTTGGACGCGGCTTCCATTCTGGCCATGGCGGCGTCCCTTTTCCAGGCGGCATCGATCAGGCTGCCGCCAAAAAGAAGGAACCCTGCACCCAGAGCCGCCAAGACCAGAACGGATTTACGTTTCGCCATCGTCAGACCTTGGCCGCCGCCTTCATCAGCACGATGCGCATGGCGCTGGTCAGGCTGGGCCCAAGTCCCAGGCTTTGCGCGATGGCGGGAAACAGAATCAGGGAAGCCAAAGTAAAGCCGGTGCCCAGAACCAACGAGCCGATGTCGGGCTCGTTTTGCTGAACCATCTGCGAAGAAGGAGAGTTGGACATGTCCGCAATCCTCGGAAAATGTTGAAGTCCCCGGGAATAAACCGGGCGTTCGAACAAAATCAGAGCGCGGAAGGCGGCCCTCTCGGACGAGCGGGATCGAAGACGAAGGTGAAAGTCAGGCCACGCGTACTGGAAAATTCCGGACCCAGAGCCAAGGGGGAAATTTCAAGGCGGACGATCTCGGGGGAAAGGGTCGGCAAGGCCAGGGCATTGCCCATGGCCCCCAACTGGCACAGCGGACAGACAAGCATATTGCCCGGTGTCGAGGGCGCGGTCCCGCCCTGATCGGCGTCCTGCTCCACCTCGTGATAGGAACAGATGGATTGGGCGAAAAGCGCGTCCTGACTGGCCCGGGACATCGCCAGGGCATGACTGACTGGCAGCAGGCACTGCACCAGCAAGGCCAGCAGCGCCAACCGGGACAGTAAAAACGAACGCTTTCCCTTAACCGACGTCAAGACGACCCCGTTGTCCAATCAGGCACCATCCGGCCCAACGGGGAAATACTACGCCAATCCGTTCAATGCGTCTAATATTATGATAAGACATTGATTTAAAACAAGGATATGCTAGCTACGGCTTTGCCCCGGCCTGCGCCTCCATGGCTTTCAAACGCAGTTTCTCGGCTCGACGCACCCGCATCATCTTCGTGTCGTCGCCTAGTGTGGAGGTTTCGAAGTTCGTGCGATTATGCGGCCCCGGCAACACGAACTTCGAAACCAGAAACCACACTAGAAATCAAATGTTCGCTAAAACAAATTGCTAGCAGATTCACGCGCGAAACCTGAGCCGTTTAATGGCTCAGGTTTCTTCCGATCTGCTAGGCCATCAAAGGGAGGGCGCAATCAGCCGAAACTGTCGGCCAAGACGTTGCGCAGCCAGCCGTCGGCGTAATCGACTTCCATCTTGCGATAGAGACGGGGCACCGGCTTGGGCGCTTCCTTGGCGCCGAAGGCAACGGGCGAAATGCCGCTGCCTTCCTTGATGTAAACCCACTGGCCGCCTTGCACCCTGAACAGATGGACGACCGAGAATCCCCAATCATGCGCCACCACGCTGTAGCAGGTGTTCGTATAGACCGGCACCGGCTGCGGCTGTCCGTTGAACTTGGCGACCAGGCTGGCGACCACGGCCTTGGCTTGCGAATTGGCCATATGCGCGGATTTGGGAAAGGCGTTGTTGCCGGCCAGATCGCCGCCGACGCAGGCGTCGCCGATCACATAGATGTCCTTGTGGGCCGTCGATTCCATATTCTCGGGTTTGACCGAACACCAGGCATCCTTGAAATTGGCCAGGCCGGTTTCGCGGGCGATGACGCCGGCGCGATGCGCGGGGATGACGTTGATGACATTGCCCTTGTATTCGTCGAAGCCGGAAAGACAGGTCATGGACCCGGCATCGACTTCCTCGACCTTGCCGCCGCTGGCCGCCGGAATCCATTCGATCATGCCGTTCTGGCCATAGCCGTACAAGGCCTTCCAGGCTTCCTCGAACAACGGCTTCTTCGAAAAGGAATCGTTGGCGTCGAGAATCAGGATCTTCGCTTTCTTCTTGCCGCGATGCAGGCAATGCATGGCCACCTGGGCGGCGCGCTCGTAGGGCCCGGGCGGACAGCGGAAAGGCCCCTTGGGAACCACAATCAGGAATCGCCCGCCGTCGGGCATGGCATCCAGCTGGCTCTTTAACAGCAAAGTCTGCGGGCCGGCCTTCCAGGCATGGGGCAGCTTGGTTTCCGACAGTTCCTTGGTCAGACCCTTGACCGATCCGAAATCGAAATCGACGCCCGGCGACATGACCAAGGCATCGTAAGCGAAACTGCCGCCGGAAGCCGTGGCCACGGTTTTCAGGGCGGGATCGATCCTGGTCACCTCGTCATGCACGATCTTGACGCCGCGCCGGGCCAAACCGCCATAGCCGGCCTGCAGGGTCTTGATCTCGCGGGCGCCGGAAATCACCTCGTTGGAGAGCGGGCACGACGTGTACAAAGGCCCGCGTTCGATCAGGGTGACATCGATGCCGGGATCCATCAGGCGCAGATATTTGGCGGCGGTGGCGCCGCCATAGCCGCCGCCGACGACAACAACGCGGGCCTTGGGGCCGGTGGCCGCCCTGGCCGTGGGCACGCTGATGACGAAAGCCCCCGCTGCGGCGGAAAACGATTTCAGGAAATTGCGGCGATTGAAGGCGTGCATGGGCTTTCCTTACTTTTGTGCGCCGAAATAGCGGGCGGCGGCGCTGGCATCGGTCGGCGGCGTTTCCTGCACGGCCTTCTTCATCTTGCGATGCGGCATCTTGAAATCGGCGCTGCGGTATTTCTGCATTTCCAGTTCCATGTATTTCGGAGATTGGCCATTGATCTTGGGGGAATCGACGTCGGGATCGCCGCCATTGAGGCCATGGCAGTCCGTGCAGTTGGCGGCCACCGTTTCCTTGCCTTTGGCCAGCATTTCGGCGGCAGCGGCCTGGGGAACCGGCACCCAGGGCAGCTTGGCGAAATGGTCGGCCAGGGCGTCGATTTCGTCGTCGCTGAAGCCCTTGACGATGCGGCTCATGGTGATGGCGCTGCGCTCGTCGTATTTCCACTGTTTCATGACGCGCTTCAGATAGTCGCGCGGCAGTCCGCCGATCGAGGGCATCGCCGAACCGGCGCTGACGCCGCCCACGCCATGGCAGTTGTTGCAGGTTCGCGCCAGGCCTTCGACGTTCTGGCCGGCTTGGGCCGCTCCCGTCAATGCGGCGATCGCCAGAACCAGGAAAAGCTTTTTCATCGTCTTCTCCCTTAAGGCATGGTGGCCCGGCCGATCAGGACCAGGGTCAGCAAGGTGAGCCCGGCAACGATCAGCACGCTGGCCGCGAAAGTGGAAGCCATGTCGATACGGCGTGAAATGCGCTTGACCAGATACTTGTCCAAATCGCCGCTGGCCTTCAGGCGTTCATATTCGATCCGATGGTCGTGCTTGAACTCGTCCAGCGGAATGGCGCCGGTGAAGATCGTCGTGCTCATCGGAAAGCGGCTGGGACGGAAATGCACGTTGAAGAAATGCACCGTGTTCAGGAACACCGTGGCCAGCAGCGCCTCTTCGGCATGAACCAGGGTGGCGAGATTGAACACCCAACCCGGCAGCAAGGAGGCCGTCAGAGACGGTTTGAACAAGACCAGTCCCGACAGGCCGATGATGGCCGCACCCCAGAACGGCGCCCAGTAATCGAACTTCTGCCAATAGGTCCAGCGGTCGAATTCCGGACGCGGACCCAGGCCGAAGAACCAGCGGAACATGCTGACGACGTCGCGCAAATCCTTCCAGTTGGGCAGCATCGAGGTGCTGCCGAACCATTTGAAGCCGGCGCGGTGGCGCCAGATATTGACGCAGGCGATGCCCAGATGGACCAGGAAGATCGTGATCCAGATGATGGCCGCGCTGCGGTGGATGACCGCTTCCATCTTGGGACCGCCGATGAAGGCCACGACCGCCTTGGCCCAGCCGGTATGCGAGAACAAGAGCGTGGTTCCGGTCAGGGCCAGCGTCATGGTGGCGACGGCGAAGAGCAGATGGATCCAGCGCCAGGTGGCGCTGTAGCGGCGGAAATAGACGGTTTCCGGCTTTTCGAGATTTTCGACATAGCCGATGCCCTTGCGCCGGTCCATCAGCTCGCGATACAGCCACAGCAACACATGGCCCCAGAAGAAGGCCATCACGCTGATGATCAGCGTCTGCATGAACAGATTGGCGAAATACAGCCAGGGATATTTCTCGGCATTGCTGGGATCGCCATGGGCCTGGAAGCTGATGAAGCCGGCGGGGGCATCCTTATGGCAGGTTTCGCAAGTCTTCAGGCGATTGCCGGCGTGAATGCTGGAGGTGGGATCGTCGGCCTTCTTGATGGCGTGTCCGCCATGGCAGTCGAAGCATTTGGCGGTGTTGGTATAGCCCAGCCGGTTGACCTGTCCGTGATAGGAAGCCAGATAGGTCTTTTGCGCCTCCTTGTGGCAGTCGCCGCAATTCTGGGTGATCGCCAGCTTCATCGGATCGGTCTTGGGCGAGCCGATCTTGTGCATGGTATGGCAGTCCGAGCAGACGGCGGACTTGTCGTCGCGCTTCTCGGTAATGGCCTTGCCGTGCACAGACCCCAGATAATCCTTCTTTTCCTTCTCGTGGCAGCGCCCGCACACTTCGGGATTCTTCAGCCGGTGCAAGATGCGCTGGGCCTCGCCCGGCCCGCCGATGGCGTGGGCGTCATGGCAGTCATGGCAAGAGGCGTTGACGCGCGACTGGTCCAAGTGATTGGGCTTGGCGTGCGCGGAATGCAGATAATCCTGGGTCTGCCCGACGAGAAGGTTCAGGCGCTGATTCTTGGGATCGGGATCGCTTTTGACCTTCTCCCATTCCTGCTGATGGCAGGCCACGCAGGAAATGCTTTTGGCCAGGGGCTTGGCATGCGGCAGTTTGGTGACCGAACTGTGGCAGCCCACGCATTGAACCTTGCCATGCACGCTCAGTTCAAGAACGCTCTTCTCGATGAAGATGTTCTGCTGGCTGCCGTCGGGACGAAGGGTGAATTTCTCTTCATGGTCGGCATGACAGCGCAGGCAGCGGCTGTTGGCGAGTGGAGGCAGGCCTTGCGATGCCGTCAAGGCCGGGTCGCCAGTTATCCCATCGGCAGCCTTGACCATGGCTGGCGCCAACAGCGCCGCCCACAACAAAACCGCCAGCACCATCCTGGCATGCCTGACCATCTTGACGTCTCCTTACGCTTCCTCTCATGTCCGCGCCGGCGGTTGAACCGCCTTTTTTCTTCCGCGCGGACCTATCCCTATAGCCGAAACCAAGGCTCTTGAACAGAAATATTATGTATTTCTAAGATTAGAAAGGGCTAACCTTACCTAATGTTATGAAAAATCGACATTCATTTCCTGGGAGGCAGAAAAGTCACTTGGCGGCCTCAATCCGGGTCACAAGCCCGTTCTCGGAAAATTCAAGCCGGGCCGGGCACATGGCGCATTCAAGAATTTCCTCATGGCGAAAGAAGGCGTGCAAGACCTCGTCCGAAACGTCCGGCGCCAGGGGCCGATAGGCCAGATAAGGCTGCCATTCGGGAACCGCCCGCAGTCCGAAACGGTCGACCACCTTGCCCAGAAAGGCCAGCGGCGGACATTTCCACAACCGTCCTTCATGGATCGTGCAACACAGCTTGTTGTAGCATTCGGTCCAGGACGCATGCGGCTCCTTGTCCTCATAGGGGCGCATCCCCGCGCCTTGCCCCCGATAGGTGCGATAGAAAGTCGTCTCGTTGGGCCGGTAGACGAAATCGAAGCCCAGGCGCTGGCGCGCCGTCTCGATGGCCATCAGGGCCTCGTTGAATCTCTGGACGTAATCCGGATCCTTGAAGGAATGAAAGCTGACCTCCAGCCGGGTCTTGGTCGCCGCCAGCCGCTCGAAAAGGCCGGGATGGCGGTGCAGGCCCAGCCCATTGCTGATCAGCGCCCGTTCGCTGCCGGGCCAAAGTTCGGCGATCAAATCGAGATAGGACAACAAATCGGGATTGAGCGTCGGCTCGCCGCCCAGAAGAGAGAAGGTTTTCGGAATCAGGCGCCTAGCCCAGGTCCGCAACCATTCCGAACCGAGAGCGAAGGGCACATATCCCTTCAGGCCGCAGTTGGAATAATGCGTGCAGTTCGGGCAGTGCAAATCGCAAGCGAAGGCGACATCCATTTCCAGAAACGGAATCACGAAGATTTTGCCGGGCGGCCTGTCAGTCATTTGAGCGATCCGATCAGTTCCACCCAGGCGGCGGCGCGCTCGGTCCATGTGGGCATGCGCAAGGGCATCGGCATGGACGCCTCGTCCAATTGCCCCAACTGCTCCGCCACCGCCCGGGCAAAGCGCCCGGGCAGGTCGTCGGCAAAGGGTTCGACATAAACCGCATGTTCGCGGCAGGTTTCACGCAGGGCGCCGACATCGGCCGTCACCACCTTGCAGCCGGCGGCCAGGGCTTCCATGGCGGCGATGCAGGAGGTTTCATCCGAAGGGCCCGGCCGCACGAAGATCGCGGCCTCGGCCAGTCTTTGCGCCAGTGCGGCATGCGGCAGCGGCCCGATATAGCGCGCCTTGGCCATGCTGGCCAGGGCCGCATATTGCGGCGCAAAGGGATCGTCGCCATCGCCATAGATGGCCAGGCCGCTCAAGACCTCCAACTCGGCTTCCGGCGCCAGGGCCTGGATCTGCGGCCAGGCTTGCAACAGCACGTCCAGACCGTTATAGGGCGCCGAGGTGAAAATCACCTTCCAGGGCTTGCGCTTGGCGATGGGCTTTTGGGACAGGGCGGCAAAGACGTCGCCGACCGCATTGGTGATAACGTGACATTTCCGCTGATCGAGGGAAAAGGAACGGGCATAGACTTGTCGCTGCCAGTCGCTGACGAAGACCAGGGCGTCGGCCAAGGCGCCTTCCGGCGTCTCCAGCCCATGCACGCTGCGCCCGCCCTCGCCCCAACGCACGTCCGGGGGATGGTGAATCCACAACAGCGACGGTGCAAAGGCCGGCTTGATCGGGATCACCCGGGCCAACACATGCGAGTCGTTAAGCACGATCAAGCCGTCGGCGGCCCAATCGGCCAGGCGGGCGGCATCCAGCCCTTGGCGCACATCGGCCAGCCGGACCTTGCTGGCGCGCCGGCCCGACTCTTCCCGGCACACTAAGGTCACGTCATGAGTCAAACCGGCCAGGGCGTCGGCCAGATAGACCGTCGCCTGGGCAATTCCGCCGCGCGGCCGCGTGGCGAAGGCCTGATCGCTGGCCAGCGACAGCATTGGATCGATAAGGCAAATTCGCATTCGCTCAGAATTCATCATCGCCTTTCGAATGTCCATCAAAAGGCGCTGCAAGACTCCTTTAACGGTTGGCCTGTACCTTCCAGATTGGATCACACGGCAATTGGGACTGGCGGCTTTGCAATCTCTCGTTCTTCAGGTCATGGATTCCCGGCTGGCGGCTTTGTTCGCCATCTGGCGCAAGGCCTTTCTGCCCTTGGGCCGCATCGACGATCCCTTGTCCGTCTTCGCCGGCCATGCCGGCCATCTGCTGGTCATCGACCCCGAGGGCGAGCGCCATCGCTACAGCCATTACGGCCAGGCTTTCGCCCGGGCCTTCGGAACCGACCTGACCGGCCAGATCATCGATCTGGTGCCCACCGAAATCCTGCCCGTCGATCGGCGCGGCATTCTTGACTTCGAATACACCTTCGCCCGATCGGCCAAGCGCCCGCTTTGGCGCGCCCATACCGGTCAGTTCGCGGACGACAAAACGCAAACCTGGCAGCGTCTGGTCCTGCCTTTGGGCCAGGACCGTTTGGCCGTCGGCGCCTACCCCGCTCAGCTTGTTCCAGAACGCCAGGAAGAAAAGCTGCTGCGCCTGGTCATCGAACGCATGCCGGTGGTGCTGGACGACGATTTGCGCATCCAGGACCTGGCCCTGTCGCTGGCCGCCTTTTGCGACACCCAGCAACAGATGGCCGAGTTGGAAGTGCTGGCCAGTTCCGATTCCCTGACCGGGGTCGCCAATCAGCGCCATTTCCTGCATCTGGCCGGGTTGGAGCTGGATCACGCGCTGCGCATGGAACGCGCCTTCTCGCTGCTGGCCCTGGATATCGACCATTTCAAGCGCATCAATGACGGCTACGGCCACGCCACCGGCGACGCCGCCCTGAAGGCCTTCGTCGCCGCCTGCAAGACGGCGCTGCGCGAATACGACATTCTGGGCCGCCTGGGCGGCGAGGAATTCGGCGTCGCCCTGCCCAATACCGGCGTCGAGGGCGCCATGGTCATCGCCGAGCGCCTGCGCCAGCATGTGCAGGACATTCGCCTGCCCCTGCCCAAGGGCGAGGCGCTGGCCTTCACGGTCAGCGTCGGCGTCTGCGCCTTTCAGTTGGGCGGCGGCCAGAAGGACGTGGACATTCCGTCGATGATGGAAAAAGCCGACGCCGCGCTTTACCGCTCGAAGTCGCAAGGCCGCAACCGCGTCACCCTGGCGGAATAGCCACAATTACATCGGATCGTCGTCGCGCAGCCAGCGCTTGAACATCGGGCAATTCATGGCGTGGCCGCACTGGCCGAACTCGTCGGCGCATCCGCTTTGATGCGAGCTTCGATGCCAGCTTAAACAGTCGGCGTCGGAAGCGCGCCGCGAAAGCTGAAGGACGGGAAGCGTTTGTTCTGGGGTAAAGGCATTCATGGCGCCACCTCCTCGTGGCCGACCTTGAAACAGACTGATTCTGACCGGGAAGAATGAAACTTCGATTAAGAAACCCGGAAGAGGCCGGCATGCCTCTTCCGGGTTCTTGTCCCGACGCCTTACTTGGGGGAGACCGGCGTGGCCGGCTTGGCCGTCTGCGCCAGGACCGGGCCCGCCGACAGGGCGGCCCCGACAAGGGCGGCGACGGCGAAGGCGGACAGACGGCGGCGCTTCAGATTGAACATGGGGGTTTCCTCGTGATCTTGGTCGTCTCAGGCTTCCCCGGCTGGGGACGAGGACATAAGGCCATCAGAGGAGGGCGTTTTCAGGGCTCAATTATGTCGAAGCCATGGCAATAGAGGGGAAGGGCGATGACAAAGGAGCCGCGCCAAACGGCACGGCCCCCCTATTCTCTTGCGGCCTGGAAATTCAGCGCCTCAATTCGATCTCGACGCCGGGCTCGCCCGAGAATTCGACCAGAATATCCTCGCCCAGAACGATGTACTGGCAGGCCAGACGGTGCGGCGGCATATGGCGGTAGGTTTCCGCCTCGTCCAGCAGCTTCTTCGACAGCTTGCCATTGACCGACAGCGTCAGTTTTTCCTTCTCGGTCAGTTCCTGGGCCAGGGGGGGCTTGTCGCCCAGCACGGTGATCTTGACCAGACAGGAACCGCAATTGCCGTCCTCGCACTGGCAGGGAATGATGACGCCGTTCTTCTTGGCCAAGGCCAACAGCGTATGGGCATCGCCCGCCACGGCGTAAACCGTGACATCCTTGTCCAGGGTGGGGGCGGAAAAGGTAACGTTCGGCATGGGAGACCTCTATCGGTACAATGTTGCCCAGTCCAGAACGACCATAAAATGGTCACTACCCGCATGCGGATTATAGTTTGAGCAAACCCCCTTCCGTCAACGCAAAACAGCCGATGGTTCGAGGCAAGCCTGCAAAATGCGCGAAACGGATTTAGCTCGGGGGAAGGCAGGATTTCGAGACAACTCCCTGACAGGACAAGGGAAGCGTAAAGAGGAAAGTGCTGCCCACCCCCGGCTCCCCCTCCACCCAAATCCTTCCGCCGTGCCGCTCGACGATCTTCTTGCACAGGGCCAGGCCGATGCCGGTCCCCTCATACTGGCTTTGGGAATGCAGGCGCTGGAAAATGGCGAAAATCCGATCCCGATGCTCGGGCGGGATGCCGATGCCGTTATCCTCAACAAAAAGGGTGCAAACATCATCCCCGCCGCGAGAGCCGATGCGGACCTTGGCTGGGCGGTCGGGAAAGCGGTATTTCAAAGCGTTGGCGATCAGATTCTGGAACAGACGCGCCAGTTCGTCGCGGTCGCCGCGAACCACCGGCAGGCCATCCGACACCAGGACGTCGGCCTGCAATTGTTCGATCAAGGGGCCGAGATCGACCAGCACCTCCTTCATGACCCCATTCAGATCGACAGGGCGGAAAGGTTCCTTCGAACGACCAATGCGCGAATAATCCAGCAAGTGATTGATCATCCGGTCCATGCGCTGGGCGCCGTCCCTGGCGAAGCCGATGAATTCGCGGGCCTCGTCATTCAGCTTGCCGGCATATTTCTTTTCCAGAAGCGTGACGAAGCTGCTGACCATGCGCAAAGGTTCGCGCAAATCATGTGACGCAGCATAGGCGAACTGCTCGAGTTCCATATTCGACCGCTTCAGTTCGGCCTCCATCTCGATCCGCTTGCCGATGCCATGAAAGACCAATGCGGCTCCTGCAATTCTGCCCTCGAACATCAAGGGCGCCACGGCATATTCCACCGGCACGCGCCGCCCGCCCGGACCTTCAAAGCTTTCGTCGGAAGCGCGGCGAACCTCGCCATCTTGCAGGGTTTGACGGATGGCGCAGACGCCTTGCGTGCAAAGCAGACCATTCGCCAAGCGATGCCTGCAGGCTTCAACCGTCGTCAGGCCCAGCATGTCTTGCGCCGACGAATATCCCAGCAAGGCCGCCGCCTCGGGATTGGCGAAGGTTATCTTGTCATCCGCGCCGATGCCGACAATCCCTTCGGCTGCCGTTTTCAAGACCAGCTCCAACCGGGCCGCCGTCGCCCGCTGCACGGCCACGCTGGTGCGAAGCTCGACCATGCTCGCCTCTGCCCGGGATTGAGACAGAACCAGTTCCGCCATGGTTCGATTCAGACGCTTCCAGGCCAGCAACAACAAGGCGGTGGAAAGAAGCAGAAAGGCCGCGAACACCGTGAAAACGGACAGCGCGATCTTGGTTTGCCTGTGCCATGAAGTCAGGTAATCCTGCTCGGCCAAGCCAACGCTGATGTAGAGCGGATGGTTTTCAAGCTTCTTGAGCGAGAAAGTACGAGTTATGCCGTCCAAGGTGCCGATGGTGGAAAAGCTGGCCTTGGTCTTGCCCACGTTCATGATGTCGATGAGCTGGGGCGAGGACAGCACGCGCCCGATATAGCCGGCATGCTCTTCCGGCGACGGGTGCCGGGCGATGACCGACCTAGCGCCGTCGATCAGGGTTACTGTGCCGTTGGGTCCAACATCGACCTTGGAAAAAATTCTGTTGAAATAATCCAGGGCAATGCTCGCACTGACGATGCCCGCGAAGGATCCATCTTGATTCGTCAACCGCCTGGAAAGCGGCAGCACCCAACGCCTCGAAATCCGCGCCATCACCGGCGCCCCGAAAACAAGGCCCGCCCCGGCATCATCTCTTTGCTTCGTGAAGTATAGGCTATCTGACACATTGGCAGGCGCCGATTCCCGCACGCCGGGCCCATAGCGCATATTTCCCGCCTCGTCAGCCGCGCCCAGGCTGATGATTTGCGGCAACAACGCTTGTCGCCGAGTAAGAAACGTATTCAAGACGGCAGGGTTTATCTTTCCCGTCTCTTGCTGATGGCCGATTTCCCAGACCGCCGAAAGCATGACCATATCGACTTCGCGGATAGCGCTGCTCAGATAAACTTCCAGGATCTCGGTTTGGCTTTGCGACGCGCTTTCGGCCTTCGCCTTCTCCTGCTCAAGGCTTCCACTGAGCAGAATGAAGAGAAAGACCCCCAACGACAGCAAGGTGACGGAAACAAAAAAAACAACCGGCGCGAAGCTCTTGCCGAGCGAAGCCGCACCCCTTGGGGCTTGAAGCAGGCCGCCCTTCCGACCCTTGCGCGCCCCGTCGGCATTTGACGAGCCGTCCATGATCCCTCGATCGCCCGGCTAATTATAGACTCCAGGCTGATGCTTGTTTCATATATTTGTTACTGAGTTTACTTCTTCTGGCAACATGAATTTACATGAATTTACGGAATCCAATGGGATATCTATTTTCGCCATACACGGAATGCGGTGGACTCGAAAAGTTTATTTCCCCTCTTTCGTTCGCTGGTGGCGCGTGCTGGCGATCTCGTCCAGCACATGCTGCTCCTTGCGGTTGGCTTCTTCCAGTTCGCGCTTGGCCCGGTTCTTCTCGACCTCCTCCACGGTCTTCAGATCCTTGTACGCCTCGGCCAGCCGGTCCTGGGCGGCGCTGATTTCCTTGGCGACGGCGGCCATCAGGCGCAGCAGCTTGGCCTTGTTGTCGAGATAGCGCTGGGCGTAATTGCCATAGCCGAAGCCGGCCAGCGTGGGGTCTTCGGCCGCCGCTTTCTGCTCGTCCAGCAATTCCCGTTCCAGCCGGTGCAAAAGCGAGCGCAACTCGCCCTCGCGGGTCAGCAGCACGCCCAGCTCGCGCCGGCGTTCGTCCACCGTCCATTTGTTGAGACGGATAAGGGTTTTGAGTTTCTTGGCCATGGCGGCTATTGCGCCAGGATTTCAGCCAATTGCAGATAGCCGCTGGCCAGATCGGCGGCTTCCCTCTTGCCCTGGGCCAGGAATCCCTCGATCGATCCGTAATATTTGATGGCTTCATCGACCGCCGGGTCCGAGCCCTTGCGGTAAGCGCCCAGGCGGATCAGTTCGGCCATGTCCTCATAGGTCGCCAGCAGGCGCCGGGCCCGGCTGACCACGGCATTCTCATCGTCGGAATTGCAGCCCGGCATGGTGCGGCTCACACTGCGCAGGATATTGATGGCGGGATAGCGGCCCCGTTCGGCGATGGCGCGGTCGAGCACGATATGGCCGTCCAGGATGGCCCGCACGGCGTCCGAGATCGGTTCATTGGTGTCGTCGCCCTCGACCAGAACGGTGAACAGGCCGGTGATATTGCCTTGTCCCGGACCGCCGGGCCCGGCGCGTTCCAGCAATTTCGGCAATTCGGCGAAGACCGAGGGCGTATAGCCCTTGCTGGCTGGGGGCTCGCCCGCCGACAGGCTGATTTCGCGCTGGGCCATGGCGAAGCGGGTGACGGAATCCATCAGGCACAGCACGTCATTGCCCAGATCGCGGTAATATTCGGCCACCGCCATGGTCACATAGGCGGCCTGGCGGCGCATCAGGGGCGATTCGTCCGACGTGGCAACCACCACCACCGAACGTTTCAGGCCTTCCTCGCCCAGATCGTCCTCGATGAATTCGCGGGCCTCGCGCCCGCGCTCGCCGATCAGGCCGACGACGCTGACCTGGGCCTTGGTATGTTTGGCCATCATCGAAAGCACACTGGATTTGCCGACACCCGAGCCCGCGAAAATGCCCATGCGCTGGCCCCGGCAGCAGGTCAGGAAGGTGTTGATGGCCCGGATGCCCAGATCGATCTTGCCGGCCACGCGGCTGCGCGAATGGGCGGGCGGGGGGCGGTTGTGGATGGGATAGGGCTTCTCGCCGCCCGGCAGCGGCCCCTTGCCATCGACCGGCTCGCCCATGGCGTTGATGACCCGGCCCAGCCAGGAAGGGTCGGGATACAGGACCGGCTCGGCATTGGCCACCTCGACCCGGCAGCCCAGCCCCACCCCGTCCAGGGCCGAGAAGGGCATCAGCAGGGCCCGGCCCTCCCGGAAGCCCACCACCTCGCAGGTGACCATCCGATTCGCGCGGGCCACGATCTGGCAGCGGTCGCCCACCGACAGATTGTTCTGGACGCCGCCGATCTCGACCAACATGCCCTGAACAGCCGTAACCCGGCCATAAATCTGGTGTTCTGGCACCCTGTCGATGTCGTTTAAGAGGTTACGTAGCAGGACCATGGGAATCCGCAGCTTGAACAGTTAACAATCTCGGCTTAAGGTTAATATATCTTAAAAGGGGGGCCAGGGCATGCGCGTCTTGTTGGTGGAAGACGATCCCGCGACCAGCAAAAGCATCGAACTGATGCTAAAGAGCGAGGGCATGGTGGTGGACGCCGCCGGTCTGGGCGAGGACGGCCTCGATATCGCCAAGCTTTACGACTACGACATCGTCATCCTGGATCTGTTGCTGCCCGACATGGACGGGTTCGAAGTCCTGCGCCGCCTGCGCGCCAACAAGGTGGAAACCCCGGTCCTGATTCTGACCGGACTGGCCGACACCGACCGCAAGGTGAAGGGACTTTCCGGCGGCGCCGACGACTATCTGACCAAGCCTTTCGACAAGGGCGAGCTGATCGCCCGCCTGCAGGCCATCGTGCGCCGGGCAAAGGGCCACGCCCAGTCGGTGATCCATACCGGCAAGCTGGCGGTCAATCTGGAAAGCCGGGTCGCCACCGTCAATAACGAGCCCTTGAAACTGACCGGCAAGGAATACGGCATCCTGGAATTGCTCAGCCTGCGCAAGGGCGCCACGCTGACCAAGGAAACCTTCCTCAATCATCTGTATGGCGGCATCGACGAGCCGGAACTGAAGATCATCGACGTCTTCATCTGCAAGCTGCGCAAGAAACTGGCCCAGGCCACCGGCGGCGACAGCTATATCGAAACCGTCTGGGGGCGCGGCTATGTGCTGCGCGATCCCGACGATAAGGGATAGTTTTTGCCCTCATCCTTCGAGACGGCCCTCCGGGCCTCCTCAGGATGAGGCTTGAGTCAAATTTCTAGCGTCCTCATCCTGAGGAGCGAAGCGTCTCGAAGGATGGGGATGCCTGCTTTGAACCGTCATCCGGACATGTCCCTCCCCATCGTCATCAATTGGCAGGCCGGCACCGGTTCGGGCTGGGGGCTGTACGGATTCAATCTTGCCCTGCATCTGATGTCGCAGGGGCGCGAAGTCTCGCTTCTCTGGCCGCCCTCCGATGCACAGGCTCCGCCCCTGGAAAGCCGCCTTTTCCAGGCGGTGGCGCACCGATCCGCCGAGTTGCAGAACCGCTTCCGGGCCTTGGGCGAAGGTCAATGCCTGGAGCTGCAAGCCACTTTGCTGCATGGGCTGGGCGAGGAATTGCTGCCCCCCCCCATGGGCGGGCGCGAAGTGCGGGGAACCAGGAATTTCGGCATCACCTTTTTCGTCGATCCGGCGCTGGGGGACCAGGCCCGCGCCATCGGCCATGGACTGGACGGCGTCATCGCCGGCTCGACCTGGAACGCCGTGCTGCTGGAAGCGGCAGGGGTGCCCGGCGTTTCGCTGGTCATCCAGGGCATCGACACCAGCACCTTCTCGCCCGCTCCCAAGGCCGGCTTGCTGCCCGGCCGTTTCGTGATCTTCTCGGGCGGCAAGCTGGAATTTCGGAAGGGCCAGGATATCGTGCTGGCCGCCTTCAACATCTTCAAGCGGCGCCATCCCGAGGCCCTATTGCTGGCGGCCTGGCACAATGGCTGGGCCAAATCGGCGGCCAGCATCAGCCTGTCTCCGCATGGCGTTCCCGCCCTACCTTTGAACGCCAACGAAGCCCCTGATATGCAGGCCTGGCTGGCGCTTCAGGGATTTGGGCCGGAGGACGTGATTCTGCTGCCCGATCTGCCCAATTTCCAGATGGCGGCGATGATGCGCGAGGCCGATCTGGCGGTTTTTCCCAACCGCTGCGAGCCCGGCACCAATCTGGTGGCGATGGAGGCGATGGCGCTGGGCCTGCCCACCATTCTGTCGGCCAACAGCGGGCATCTCGATTTTTGCGACGCCAAGATCGCCTATGTGCTTTCAAAGCAGGGAAAAGTGCAGGACGTGCCCTTCCATCGCTCGACCGCAGGCTGGGGAGAAAGCTCGGTCGAGGAATTGCTGGCGGCGATGGAGCGCGCCTATCAAAAGCGCGACGAGGCGATGGCGCTGGGCAAGGCGGCGGCGGCGAGATTGGCCGAATTCAGTTGGACCCGGCAATTGGACCAGTTGATGGCGATTATTGATGCGGACAGCTAGCCAGCCAAAACAAATAGGCAGATTCACGCGCGAAACCTGAGCCGTATAATGGCTCAGGTTTCTTCCGATCTGCTCTGCTAGGCCGCTTTGACTTCGGCCAGGAACTGGCCGACTTCGTGACTTAACTGCTTGGCGTGGTGTGTTAAATCTCCAGCGGTTTCAAAAACCAGCGCGGCCGCTTTGCGGGTTTCCGTTGCCCCCCCCGTCACCCCGTTGATGTTGCCGGAAACCTCCGTCGTCGCTCCTGACGCCAACTGGGCGTTGCGGGCGATTTCCTGCGTCGCCGCACCCTGTTCTTCCACCGCGCTGGCGATGGCCGCCGAAATTTCGTTTACTTTGCCGATCACTTTGGAGATGCTTTCGATGGCCACAACCGCGTCATTTGTCGCCTCTTGCACCAAGGCGATATGCTTGCCGATCTCCTCCGTAGCCTTGGCGGTTTGATAAGCCAAACACTTCACCTCGTTGGCGACCACGGCAAATCCCTTGCCGGTTTCACCCGCCCTGGCCGCCTCGATGGTGGCGTTGAGCGCCAACAGGTTCGTCTGATTGGCAATGTTGGTGATCAGGCGAACCACCTCGCCGATCTTTAAAGCTGCATCGGAAAGTTCCTGCACCATGCTGTTTGCATTTTCGGCTTCCTGCGCCGCTTCCTGAGCAACCAGCGACGATTGCGTGACCTGACGGCTGATTTCCCGGATCGAAGCGGACAGTTCGTCGGCTGCGCAGGCCACCGTCTGAACGTTCGAAGACGCCTCATCGGAAGCGACCGCCACTCCCGTCGCCTGCTGCTGGGTCTGCTCGGCAACCGCCGACATGCTTCCGGCCGAACCGTGCAGGGTTTCCACGGCGTTGCGGATATTATCCATCATGGTCAGGACGCTGGCGTCGAAGTTTCGGGTGGCGACTTCAATCCGATTCCGCCGCAACTCGCGCTCGACGAGTTCGCTTTTTTCACGCTCATGCATGCGCTGGTTATGCAAGGCATTCTGGCGGAAGATGACGAACAGGCGGGCAAGTTTGCCGATCTCGTCGTCATGCTTTGTTTTCACGACCTCGTCGTAATGTCCGGAGGCAAGCCGTTCCATTGCCGTGGAAATGGCCGCCAGCGGCAGGCTGATCCGCCTGCGCACGGTCATGAACGAAAGGATGCCGACGACAAGCGTTATCGCCATCACGCCGCCGCTGACAGCCAACATCCAGATTGATTCGCCTTTATTTCTTTCGGCGATGGTCGTCGAGGCCTGAGTCAGCGTTTCGGAAAAGGCGAGAACAGAGTCAATTCCCGCGGTGGAACGGCGGAACCACTCTTTTCCGTCCACCGGATAGGCGGTTCCTGCCTGGCCGGCCTCGTACACCTCAAGGCGCAACGACTGGTAAGCGCCGAAGAACTCCCGTTCCATGCGCGCCGCCGCTTCGGCCAGTCCGGGAAAGGATCCGCCGTAGACAGTCATGAACTGGCGCAACTGCGCGTGAGCCATGTCTACCCTGCCTCGAAATGCGCTTAACGTCTCGATTTGTGAAGATGAAATCTGGCTGCCCGAGGTGATCGCCGGGGTGAGTTCGGCTCGCTCGCGGCCTGCGTATTCGCTGATGACCCAGGCGAAGTGCTTGGCGTCGTGCAGAGCGGACAGCACGGCCTTTGCGCTGACGTCCGTCGATCTGGCGATCTGGCGCAATTCCTGGCTTGCCTCTATCATGCCGGTTGCCGATTCCACCCATCTTTTGTCAAATTCCGGCTGACGCTGTTCGCGGGGGAGCGTCAGCGCCGCATCCGCCTGGCGACGCGCCTCGGTCAAAGAGGCCATCGCCGCCTTCGCCTTCGCCAGCGGCTCCTTGACCTGTTCAAGGCCGAGCGAAACAAGAATCGTCTGGGCGTCGGAAAAGGCCTGGTCGCCCAGTTTGCGGCGTTCCGCGATCATCTGCGCCAGCCCGTCATCTTGCGCCGCCTGAGAATTGAAGGCGCCGTAGGTTGCCCCGCGCTCGACCGCCCACTGACCCGCAGCTTTGAGCAGTTCATTGGCCACCAGCGTGCTTCGGCCCTCATCGGCGGCAACCCTGTAATCCAGCCACGACATCGCCGTTAAGCGTCCAAAGCCGATTGCCACCGCCAGCAGCAAGAAACCGATGGCGCCATAGGCAACCACTCTCAGTGAGGTATGGCGGGAGGCGAGACGGCCGCCAGTCAGACGGCCTAAAAACGATCCGCGCCTCTCGATTTCGGTGCGATAGGCCATATCGGAGCGCAGGATGTGATTGATCAGCCAGCGGGAGGTGGAGCCCAGCAGTTCTTGCATGACAACCGCCAGATTGCCGGCGCTGAAGCAGGCGCATTGGCGGCTGATCACCTCCTTGAATTGGTCGTGCTGCTCCTTGTGCGCCTGATAGCCGCTGTAGCCGTGGCGTCGCATGTACTCTTCTTCATGCCTGAAATGATCTCCAGCATATCGATTGATCTCCGCAAGAACCGAGCCGACGATTTCCTCGTCGGCTTGGCCGCCGTCTGCCGTCTCGGCCAGCCGGTTGATAAGCTCGAAAAGCCGTTCGTGCTGTTCGTCAATGTCGCGATCTCCGACATTGAACGCGCTGTCCCACTCGATCAATTTGTCGCAGGCCATTTTCAGCTCTCCCTGATCCTGAGGTTGGAACGGCTCTAAAACAATCCTATTTGCAACATAACAATCGTATTTCTGACATTATTTCCTTCTGCTTGGCGGCACATTGAAACATTACAGTAATAGTCACACAGTCAAGCCTACGTCTAACCACTCTCTGCTAATTGAGGACATATTAGCGCTTCCTTCCTATTGCGCCATGACAATTGTTGAGTCGCTAGGAAAGAGCAATACAACGTCAAGAATTTCCCGACTCTTCGGCGGGAAATTATCATAAAAGAGAAACGACTTCTGGCTGAATCGACCGCTACCGGGCTGGGAAAAAAATTGCACGATCCGGCTGTTTTCGTCCTGGGTGACGCCCATTCTTGACGCGGCGCCCAAGGTGGCCAGCCAGATGACGCCGCGGGGCGCCATTGCCTGCGTGCCTGCAGTGGCTTCGGGTTCGGTAGCGGAGTTGAACGCTCTGCCCCATTTCAAGAGGCTGTTGCCGAGCAAGGACTATGGCAGCTTTCGCCCCGGCATCAATCACCGAGCCGGCGTTTTTATCGACGATGAAAGTCGAACCGCCCGCATTGTCGCTGTCGGCGCCCGTGAGAATTTCTACCGCCGCTTCCTGCCGCCCTAACTATTCCTCACTTCTTCTCGCAATTCATCAAGCCGCGCCCGATATCCTTCGGCATCGCCGTAATCGACGAAACGGCTGTAACGGGCATGGGGATTCCTGACCCTGCTGGCATGCTTGATCGGGCACCAATATTGTTCGGTCCTGCTGGCCACTTCGCTGACCAGCGCGATCAGCCCGTTGACATAGCCGCAATAGACGCAACTCAGCTTCTCGACGGCGTTGAGATAGGCCAGGCGGTGGCGGTCGATGACGACATAGTCCGAGCGCTTGACCCGCTTGATGCCCCAGATGGTAAAGCAAATGGCCTGATAGACGGCGACGGTGATATCCAGCAGCGCGAAGGGAACGACCAGCGAATAGATGATCGGCGAGGTGACCAGCGGAATGAATCTGGAATTGCGCAGAAACAGCAACAGGTTGGTGCGTAGGCGCTTGTGCCCCTCGATCACTTCGGTTTCGAAGACGACCTTGCCGCGCTCGAGGTGATATTTGAACTCGGCCCGCTTGGCTTCCAGGCGCGCTTCCAGCGCCCCCTCGACTTCTTTCAGCTTGGCCAGCAGTTCCTTGGTTTCAACATCCAGCATGGGGGCACCCTATCCGTTTCGCCCTTCATAGCATGGATAGGGTTGAGAACCTTGAAACTTCCGAGATATTTCCGTCTCCAAACCCTGGATCGACTTAATCGAGAAAGCGGGAACCACTTGAAGTCGGGGGCGAGGCGGGCTAGGTTACATGTAACCAATGCCGGAGAAAGCCATGCCCTCTCCCTCCAAGTCGCGCAATCATCCCGCTACGTCGGCGGCCAAGGTGCGCGCCCACCGGCTGCGGTTGCGGGCGATGGGACTGCGGCCGATTCAGCTTTGGGTGCCCGACACCCGGTCAAGCGCCTTTGCCGCCGAGGCCAAGCGCCAGTCGCGATTGATCGCCGGAAGCGATGCCGAAGACCAGGCCTTCATCGATGCCCTGTCGGAACTTTCCTTCAAATGAGGAAGGGCGAGGTTTGGACGGCCTCGGCCAGCGCCGGCTATGCCGGAAAGCCAAGGCCCGTCGTCATCTTGCAAGATGAACGCTTTGCCGATTTGAACTCGGTCACCATCTGCGCCTTTACAACTTCGATCCATGAGGCGCCAATATTCCGCCTGACCATCGAGCCCGCCGCCGAGAACGGCCTCGAGCAGCCTTCGCAATTGATGATCGATAAAATCACCACCGTGCCCAAGGCCAAGCTGGGCAAACGCATCGGGAAGATCGGCCCGGCGGATCAGCTTCGCATTCAGCAAGCCGTTCTGGTCTTTCTGGGCTACGCCTAAATCAGCCCCGCCAGCGGCGACGAGGGATCGGCATACAGTTTCTTGGGCATGCGTCCTGCCAGGTAGCTCAGCCGGCCCGCCTCCACCGCCGCCTTCATGGCCCTGGCCATCAAGATAGGATCGCGGGCATTGGCAATGGCGGTGTTCATCAGCACGCCGTCGCAACCAAGCTCCATGGCGATGGCGGCGTCCGAGGCGGTGCCCACCCCGGCATCGACCAGCACCGGCACGGCGACGCTTTCCTTGATGAGACGGATATTGACCGGATTCTGGATGCCCAGGCCCGAGCCGATCAGCGAGCCCAAAGGCATGATGGCCACGCAACCCATTTCCTCGAGGCGCTTGGCCTGGATGGGATCGTCGGAACAATAAACCATCACCTTGAAACCGTCTTTGATCAGCGCCTCGGCGGCCTTGATGGTTTCCGGCATGTTGGGATACAGCGTCTTTTGATCGCCCAGCACTTCCAGCTTCACCAGATCCCAGCCCCCGGCCTCGCGGGCCAGGCGTAGCGTGCGAACCGCGTCGTCGGCATTGAAGCAGCCCGCCGTGTTGGGAAGGTATGTGTAGTCCTTGGGACTGACATAATCGACCAGCATAGGCTGGCTGGGATCTGACAGATTGACGCGGCGCACCGCCACAGTCACGATCTCGGCACCCGACGCCTTGATGGCTTTGGCCGTTTCCTCGAAATCCTTGTATTTGCCTGTACCAACCAAAAGCCGGCTTTGGAAGCCGCGCCCGGCCACCTGCCAACTGTCATCCTTGCCGCCGCCGATGAAATGAACGATCTCGAGCCGGTCGCCGTCGCCAAGCTGTGTCGCGTCATAGGCCGATTTGGGCACGATCTCGAGATTGCGCTCGACCGCCACCTTGCGTCCATCCAGCCCCAACTGGGCCAGGAATCCCGCCACCGACACCGGAGCCGCCAGATCGCGCGCCTCGCCATTCACCGTCACTTGCATTGCATCACCCGAAGAAGAACCAAGAATCGACGGGGCAAAGGTAGGGGTGTTGGGGCCGGTTGACAAGAGATGCCGCCTGGCTTTGCATGGGCCGATGCGCCTTCTTCGCCCCCTGCTCGACCTGTTGTTGCCGCCGCTCTGCCCCGCCTGCCGGGCCCTGGTGGCCGAAACCGGCACCCTGTGCCCGGACTGCTGGAAAGGCATGGATTTCCTGGCCCCGCCCTTCTGCACCTGCTGCGGCCTGCCTTTTTCCTTCGAAACCGAGGGCGAGGCGCTGGTCTGCGCGGCCTGCCTCGACCATCCGCCCCCCTGGCGGGCCGCCCGCTCGGTCCTGCGTTATGATGATTCCAGCAAGGGTCTGGTCATGGCCCTGAAACACGCCGACCGCACCGATCTGGCCCCGGCCCTGGCCCGCTGGATGCACCGGGCGGGGGCCGATCTGCTGGAAGGCTGCGACCTGATCGTGCCCGTGCCCCTGCACTGGATGCGCCTGTTCACCCGGCGTTTCAACCAGTCGGCCCTGCTGGCCCATGCTTTGGGCAGGCTGGCCTTCAAGCCCGTCGCTCCGGATCTGATGACCCGCACCCGGCGCACGGCCAGCCAGGGCCATCTGCACCGTTCTGAACGTTACGACAATGTTAAGGGCGCCTTCGCCGTCCGCCCCCGTCAACTTACTGCAATCACAGGGAAATCCGTTGTTTTGGTCGATGATGTGCTGACCAGCGGGGCCACGGCCTCGGAATGCGCCAGCGTGCTCTTGAAGGCCGGCGCCGCCCGGGTCGATGTGCTTTCGGTGGCCAGGGCGGTGTTGGATTAGACTCTTTTTCTATCCCTCAAACGCCCGTCGGCTTTGCCGACAGAACATTTCTTGGCCCGCCATTGGCGGGACGCGCGCCTCCGGCGCTTGGCTTACGCTCGCATGAATGCTCGCGGGGCCTCAACGGCCCAGTCGCTTCGCTCCATTCCTCCTGGAATTTATCTGAATAATCGCTATATTCCGGGCAGCCCCAACCGGAGTTCCCCATGCCGCGCATCGAAATCTACACCACCCAGATCTGCCCCTATTGCGACCGCGCCAAGCGCCTGTTCAAGAAGAAGGGCGTGACCTGGGAGGAGATCGACGTTTCCACCGACGACGGGCTTCGCGCCTTCATGACCAACCGCGCCAGCGGCAAGCGCACGGTGCCGCAGATTTTCATCGACGACCTGCATGTCGGCGGCTGCGACGAGCTGTACGAGCTTGAGCATGACGGCAAGTTGGACAGGCTTCTGGGTTTATGACGTCGAACGCCCCCTTCATCGCGGCCTGCATTCAGACCAACGCGACGCCCGACGTCGCGGCCAACATAAGCGCCGCCTGCGACCTGGTTCGCGCCGCCGTGGCCAAGGGGGCCAGGCTGGTATTGATGCCGGAAAACGTCGCCATGATGGATTTCGGGCGGCCCAATATCCTGGCCAAATCCTTCCCCGCGGACAGGCACCCGGCCCTGCCCGCCTTCTCCTATCTCGCCAAGGAATTAAGCATCTGGCTGCATGGCGGCTCGCTGCAAATCCTGTTGCCGGACCAGATGGTCGCCAACCGCAGCCATGTCTTCTCGCCCTCGGGCGAGGTCGTGGCCTTCTACGACAAGATCCATATGTTCGACGTCGATCTGGACGGCGGCGAAAGCTACCGCGAATCGCAAACTTTCAAGCCGGGCGAGCGCGCCGTAATGGCCAAGACCGATTTCGGCGGCCTGGGCCTGGCCATCTGCTATGATCTGCGTTTCCCTCATCTGTTCCGCGCCTATGGAAAAGCCGGCGCCATCATGCTGTGCGCGCCTGCCGCCTTCACCAAACAAACCGGCGAGGCCCATTGGCATGTGCTGCAACGGGCCAGGGCCATCGAAAACGGCGCTTATATGCTGTCGCCCGCCCAATGCGGCACCCATGCCGGAGGGCGTCAAACCTACGGCCACGCGCTGATCGTTTCGCCTTGGGGCGAGGTGCTGGCCGACGCGGGCGAGGAGGTCGGATTCGTCACCGCCGCCATCGATCCCGGCGAAGCGCACGCCGCCCGCAAGAAGATTCCCGCCCTGTCCCACGACCGCCCCTACAGCTTGGTCTGATTTTCATGACATCCTTGTCGGAAGCGCTTCCTAAGCGCCGCACCTTCGCCATCATCTCGCATCCCGACGCCGGCAAGACGACGCTGACGGAAAAGCTGCTGCTGTTCGGCGGTGCCATCCAATTGGCGGGGGCGGTGCGCGCCAAGGGCGAAAGCCGGCGCACGCGCTCGGACTGGATGAGCATCGAGCGCGACCGCGGCATTTCGGTCTCGGCCTCGGTGATGAGTTTCGAATTCGATGGACTGTCGATGAATCTCCTCGACACGCCCGGCCACGAGGATTTCAGCGAAGACACCTACCGCACCCTGACCGCCGTCGATTCCGCCATCATGGTGCTGGACGCCGCCAAAGGCATCGAGACCCAGACCAAGAAGCTGTTCGAAGTCTGCCGCCTGCGCGACATGCCGATTCTCACCTTCGTCAACAAGGTCGACCGCGAGGGCCGCGATCCCTTCGACCTCATCGACGAGATCGAAAAGACCCTGGCGCTGGACGCCACCCCCGTCACCTGGCCGATTGGCATGGGCCGCGACCTTAAGGGCTGTTACGACCTGATCCGCGACCGCGTGCTGATGTACGATCCCGGTAAGGGCGACCATCTGGCCGACGAGACCATCGAAGTGTCGCTCGACGACAAGAAACTCGACGAAGTGATCGGCGCTGCCGCCGCCGCCAAGCTGCGCGAAGAGGTCGAACTGGTCCGCGGCGCCTGCAAGCCCTTCGATCTGCAATCCTTCCTGGAAGGGCATCTGACGCCCGTCTTCTTCGGCAGTGCCTTGAAAACCTTCGGCGTGCGCGAATTGCTGCAGGGCATCGCCGCCCATGCGCCCATCCCCCGCCTGCAGCCGGCCTCGCCTCGCAATATCGACGCCGCCGAAGAAAAAGTCACCGGCTTCGTCTTCAAGGTCCAAGCCAATATGGACCCTAACCATCGCGACCGCATCGCCTTCCTGCGCCTGTGCTCGGGACGTTTCCAGCGCGGCATGAAGCTGAAACATATCCGTTCCGGCAAGGTGATGGCGATCTACAATCCGGTCTTCTTCCTGGCCCGCGACCGCGAACTGGCCGAAGAGGCCTTCCCCGGCGACATTCTGGGCATTCCCAATCACGGCCAGCTGCGCATCGGCGACGCCCTGACCGAGGGCGAGGATCTGCGCTTTACCGGCATTCCCAGCTTCGCCCCCGAAGTGTTGCGCCGCGCCCGCCTCGACGACCCCATGAAAGCCAAGCAATTGAAGAAGGCGCTGGAAGATTTGGCCGAGGAAGGTGTGAACCAATTGTTCAAGCCCGTGGATGGCTCGGCCTGGGTGGTTGGCGTCGTCGGGCCCTTGCAGTTCGACGTCATCACGACGCGCATCGAGTCAGAATACAATCTGCGCTGCAGCTTCGAAGAGGCGGGCTTCGACACCGCCCGCTGGCTGAAAGTGGACGACCCCAACCTCATCAGGAAACTGAGCGAAGGCAACAAATCCAACATGGCCGAGGACCGCGACGGCGCCCCGGTCTATCTGGCCCGCAACGCTTGGCAGCTCAACCGCCTGATGCAAGACTTCCCGGACGTCAAATTCCTGGCGACCCGAGAGCAGCATTAGTTACTCATCTGCCCCGTCATTTCTCAATTTTTGATGCCAGTGTTACAGTAGGGATGCGCCATTTGAACATTGCTGAGATTCCCCCCTCCGCCATCACGTTTCGGAACAATGTGATCAAAGGAAACAGACTTTAGGGTCATCAGCCGACCACCACAGATACTACACTTCAATGATTGAGCAAGGGCGTCACGGAGAAACACTGCGGACTTAGTGTTATCAGATATTTTCGATTTTACTGCGCCTTGTATATCCAGGATTCTTCCCGTAAACCCAATGCTGGCGAGCAAATCCTCCGTAGAAATTTCTTTCCTTGAAGTAAGCTGCTTTATAAGCGCAACCAACATATCCCTGACCTTTGTCACTCGCGCTTCACGATTTACATTCGCAAACATTTGAGAGATTAGTGGTTTATTGGTAATCAAGAACTCCTCAAGACCGGCCCGTACTTGTGAAAAGTTTTTGAAGAATGCGTCGTCGTTATTTCGTACACGCTCCGCTATCAGTCTGACGGTTCCCAGAAACAAGTGACGAGCATGCACTCCATGTTCATTATAAAAGTAGACTGCGGGATGCAAACCCAAACTCGCTGCCCCATTTCCTGTTAGGCGCGATGCGATTTCTTTTGCATATTTCAGGACGGTTAATGTGTCACTTCCATCGACATCTTCTGGATCAGCCTCAATTTCACGAGTCTTAGACTGGGTTGAAGCGCAAATCTCAAGAAAGTCAATCAATAATGAGAGGGCATTATGTGGCGACACCGGCCCACCCAACGGCAAATCAAGCGTTTTAATCGGTGAGTCAGCCTCAGGATCAAACAAAATATTGTGAAACTCCTCCGCTGCTGCCTCAATTTGTTTCTGGCTCGCGTCAGGGAATCTCGCCCAGTACTTATTCCCTGTTCCCGCCCTAAGAATTGCTCGGGAGGCTATCGCAATGGCCTTCTTACGATTAACAAGGAGCATCTCTTCGATATCATTCAAGGGAGTCCCTTGGGAATTAATTTTGAAGAACGATTTCTCCGCTACATCTGAGTTTCCTTGTACCCATTGCAAATCAAGCGCCCTTGTCACCAAATTTCCCGCACGTTTTGTGATTTCTGGACCACTCGTTGTGGTGCCTACGAGAGACTTTAAGCTCGTATATCTACCAACTTTGCTTTCGACCAATTTACGGGTCTTCTTTGCTATGCGCTTTTGCGCATCTGAGATTTCACCACCATAATATTTTATTGAAATTGCACCATCGCCATAATCATCATTCATCCAAGCTCGCAGCGCGCTCAGCCTATGCCCACCGTCAATTACGAAAATAAACGCTGACGATTTCCACAAAATAAGCGATGGAATTAGTTCGTTTTCTAAAAAGCTTTCCAGAAAAGTAACGATTTGGTCAGGTGACCAATGGTTTGTTTCACGCTGAAAATCAGGCTTCCTGAGCAACCCACGTACCGGTGATGAGTCCTCCAAATTTGAAATCGGAAAGTCTTTGAAAAGTTGCTGAGTAAACTCTTGCCCCAACAACTCAAAATCGGCTCGTGGGATCATCGCGTCCAGGTTCACATTCGCCATGAGCTTCCCCCAATCAAAACAATTGAACAATCTATAGTATTCCAAACGAACTTATACCAGTCCATTTTTTCAGTTAAAACTTTGGCTCTCCCTAAGAAGAAAAACAAATCGGAGCGCTTGCCCTCCAGAAACACTCCTGACACCATGCTGTCAGGAGGGGGGTGGTAGAAGCATCCATCGCTTCACCACCCTCGAAGGAGAAATTCATGAACTGCCCCAGCGCTTCCACCTGGTTCGAAATACCCGTCGCCGACTTTGAGCGCGCCGTCTCCTTCTGGGAGAAAACGTTGGGCGTGACGCTCAAGAGCGAGCAATGCCCCACCACCAGCATGCAGATGGCCATCTTCCCCTATCAAAGCCCCGAGGGCACCAGCGGCTGCCTGATCGCGGGCACTTGCACGCCTTCCAGCAACGGCACGGCGGTCTATCTGCTGGTCAAGGACAGTTTGGAAGCCACCATGGGCCGCGCCATCAAGAATGGCGGCAAGGAGCTGCATCCCATCACGCCGCTGCCCGACCCCATCGGGCGTTTCGCGGTCATCCAAGACAGCGAGGGCAATCGCGTCGGCCTGCACCAATTCCCGACCGCCACTTGATAAATGTCTGGTGGACCGATTCACCTTGCGAAAGGTACGATCCACTAGACCTTCGCAAGGATCGGACCACACATGCGCCGCGCCGACCGTCTGTTCCGCATCGTCCAGAAGCTGCGCCAGGGCCGCCTGACCAAGGCCGCCGATCTGGCCCGCGAATTGGAAGTGTCGGAACGGACGGTCTACCGCGACATGCAAGAGCTGATGAGCAACGGCCTGCCCATCGAGGGCGAGGCCGGCGTCGGCTATCTGTTGCGCGGCGAACTCGATATGCCGCCCCTGGCCTTCACCCGCGAGGAGTTGGAGGCGCTGGTCGTGGGGGCAAGGCTGATCCGCGCCTGGACCGGGGGCGAGCTGTCAACGGCGGCAGCCCAGGCGCTGGACAAGATCGTCGCCGTCATGCCCGATGCCAAGCCGCAATCCTGGCTGTTCGCCCCCGGGCAAATGCCCAAACTTTGGCGCAAGCGCCTTGATCTCATCCAGGCGGCGCTGAACGACAGCCGGGTCTTGCTCGTCACCTATACCGACGCCGACGGCAAACCCAGCCAACGCGAAATATGGCCGCTGGGCCTGTTCTTCTGGGGCAAGGTGTGGACGCTGACCGCCTGGTGCGAGCTGCGGCAGGATTTTCGCAATTTCCGCCTCGACCGTTTCGAAAATGTGAAAAGCGCCGGACGGCGCTTCCAGCCGGTGCCGGGTCGCCGCCTGGACGACTATATGGCCATCGTCGCCGCCGAATGCGGTGCCCCCATTCCGGGCTTGCCCAAAGCATTGTCGTAGCTCGCTCAACAATAAGTTTCGCATTTGTGTGATTGTTTCTATATCACAGACAATCCACCTTTGGAGGGCAAGCCCAAGGAGTTTTCCCATGCCGCCCTTTCCCGCCCTGTTCGTTTCCCATGGCGCCCCCACCATGGCGATCGAGGATACGCCGACCCGCCGCTTTCTGGCGGAGCTTGGCGGGCAAATCGCCCGCCCCCGGGCGGTGCTGGCGGTCTCGTCCCATTGGAGCGCCGGCAGCCCCGCCATCGGCGCATGTGAAGCCCCGGCGACGCTGCACGACTTCCACGGATTTCCGGAAGAATTATACGAGATCGATTATCCCGCGCCCGGCCATCTTGATCTGACCTTGCGCGTTCAAGAGCTTTTGAAGGACAAGGGCATCGATGCGGCGCTTGATGCCCATCGCGGTCTTGACCATGCCATTTGGACGCCTCTGCGCCTGATGTATCCCCAGGCCGATATTCCCGTCGTGCCGCTGGCCGTGCTGCCGCGCGAAAATGGAGCCTTCCATTACAAGCTGGGCCAAGCCCTGCGACCCTTGCGCGACCAGGGCGTGCTGATTCTGGCCTCGGGCGGCATCACCCATAATTTGCGCGAATACATGGTCCGAGGTCCGGAGGCACCGTTCGAACCTTGGGCCAAAGCCTTTACCGATTGGGTCTTGGAAAAATCCATTTCCCGCGACGACGACGCCTTGATGACTTGGGAACAAGCCCCCCAGGCCTTGCGCAACCATCCCAGCCCAGAACATTTCTTGCCGTTCCTGGTCAGCTTGGGCGCGGCCACGCCAGGACGGCCCGCAAGGCGCTTGCATCAGGCCCAGGGCTGGGGCGTGCTGGCCTTGGATGCTTATGTGTTTGGTTGAACCCTAAGCGCCGCCGTCAGAAGAATCGCCAAGCCGGCCAACCCAGAAATCATCCAATAGGCAGCGGTGAAATTGCCATTGGCCTGGGCGATCAGACCGGCCAGGGCCGGACCCGCGATTTGTCCTGCGCCAAAAATCAACGTGATGGTGCCGAAGCCCTTGACCGCCCGCTCGGGCCCCAGATTGTCGCCCACCATCGCCGCCATGATGCCGGGCACCGCCCAGGCCGAAACCCCGAACAGGGCGATGGCCAGATAGATGCCGCCCGTGCCCGGATGCAGCGCCACCAGGGCATAGCTGGTCATCTGCAGCGCATAGGGAAGGGCCAGGCCGATCTTGCGCCCCAGCCGGTCCGACAGCATGCCGAACAGCGGCCCCGACAACAGGCTTAATCCCCCCACCCAAATCCAGAACTGTCCGGCCTCGGCTTCGGCCATACCGAAATCGCGCACCAAGGTGGTGACGATGAAGGTGGCGAAGACGGCATAGGTGGAACCGAACAGGAAATAGATGGCGCCGAGATGGGCCAGGAACCGCGCCGCATCGGCCCTCGAGGACGGAACATGGCCGGGCGGCAGCGGCGGCGGCGCGCCGCCGACCGGTTCCAGTCCCAACTCCTCGGGCCGGTTGCGCAAGACCAGATAGGCCAGCAAGGCCCCGCCCAGGGACATGGCGCCCAGCAATGTCCAACCCATGCGCCAGCCCTCGGGGCCCAGGCTGCGGTTGAGATAGGGAATGGTCAGGCCGGCGAACATGATGGCGAAACCCGAGCCGATGACGATGAAACCGGCGGCGCGACCGCGCAGATGGCGGGCGAACCAATGCGAAACCAGCCCCATGACCGGCACATTGGCCCCCGCCGAGCCCAGGCCGGTCAGCACATACAAGGCCAGCACCTCGAAGAATCCCGCCGCCCGCCCGACCAGCAGCATCGAGGCGCCGACCAGGAACAGGGAACCGGCGATGGCAAGGCGCGCGCCCAGACGCCGCACCAGGCTTCCGGCCAGCAGCACGGCCAGCAGATAGCCCAGGAAATTGCCGGTGCTGATATAGCCCATCTCGTCATAGGAAAGGTCGAGCGACGCCCCCATCGAGGGCAGCAGCATGCCCAGCGCGAAACGGCCCAACCCCAAGGCGACGAAGATGGTCACCGTGCCCATGGGCACGATGAACCAGCCGTAGTGGATGTTTTTTGGGAAGCCCATGTTTCCTCTGGCCCGCTTTTCTGCAATCATGCGGCGTCGCTTCACAACAAGCAAGCCGGTACCAGAATGCGCAATATCAGCCATATCGGAATCATCGGCGCCGGGGCCTGGGGCACGGCGCTGGCCGTCTCGGCCCGGCGCTCGGGCCTGAAGGTCACGCTATGGGCGCATGAGGCCGATGTCGCCGACGCCATTCGAAGCAAGCACGAAAACCCCGTTTTCCTGCCCGGCATCAAGCTCGACCCCGGCATTGCCGCCACCACCGAGCCCGACGCTTTGCTGGAAACCGACGCCGTGCTGGCGGTGGCTCCGGCCCAATTCCTGCGCCCGACCCTGGCCCGTTTCGCGCCCGGCTGGCCGGAAGGCCTGCCGCTGGTGCTGTGCGCCAAGGGAATCGAGCAGGGCACATTGGATCTGATGACCGAAGTCGCCGCCGAAATTCTGCCCAAAGCGGCGCTGGCGGTTTTGTCCGGCCCCACCTTCGCCATCGAGGTGGCCCGCGGCTTGCCGACGGCGGTGACGCTGGCCTGCAAGGATGCCAGGCTGGGGGCCAAGCTGGTCAGCGCCTTGGGCACGCGCAGCCTGCGCCCCTATCTGGGCGACGATCCCATCGGGGCCGAGGTCGGGGGTGCTGTCAAGAATGTGCTGGCCATCGCCTGCGGCATCGTCTCGGGCAAGGGCTTCGGCGACAATGCCCGGGCGGCCCTGATTACGCGCGGCTTGGCCGAGATCGTGCGTCTAGCCGTCGCCAAGGGCGGAAAGCCGGAAACGCTGATGGGCCTGTCGGGCCTGGGCGATTTGATCTTGACCGCCAACTCCACGCAGTCTCGCAATTTCTCGGTCGGCGTGCAGTTGGGCCAGGGCAAGACCCTGGCCGAGGCTTTGGCCGGCAAATCCTCGGTCGCCGAGGGTGTGGCCAGCGCCGCCTCGACCGTGGCCCTGGGGCGCAAGATGGGCGTCGAAATGCCGATTTCGCAAGCCGTCGATGCCGTGCTCAACCAAGGCGCCGATCTCGACGCCACCATCGAAGCCCTGCTGTCGCGGCCCTTCAAGAACGAGGTTTGAAAAAATGCTGTTTGCCATTCTGTGCAAGGACAAGCCGGGGGCGCTGCCCCTGCGCCTCGCCAACCGCGAGGCCCATCTCGCCTATATCCGGGAAGGCTGGGTCTCGAAAATCGTCACCGCCGGCCCCATTTTCGCCGATGACGGCCAAAGCATGGCCGGCAGCCTGCTGATCATGGATCTCGCCGACCAGGGCGAGGCCCAGCGCTATCTCGACGGCGACCCCTATGGCAAGGCCGGATTGTTCGAAAGCTGCGAGGTCTGGCCCTATAAGAAGGTTTTTCCTTGAACCATTGGCTGCTGAAATCCGAACCCTCGGCCTTTAGCTGGGACGATCAGGTCAAGAAGGGCGTCGAGCCCTGGACGGGCGTTCGCAACCATCAGGCCGCCAAATATCTGCGTTCCATGGGCAAGGGCGACCAGGCCTTCTTCTATCATTCGGTCGAGGAGAAGCGCATCGTCGGCATCGTCGAAGTGGCGCGCGAGTTCTATCTTGATCCCACGGCCAAGGAAGGCAATTGGGTGTGCGTCGATGTAAAGGCGGTTCGCCCCCTGTTCCGCCCCGTCACGCTGGCCCAGATCAAGGCCGAGCCGAAACTATCGGATATTCCTCTCATCAAGCAATCGCGCCTGTCGGTGATGCCACTCGACGAAAGGGCCTGGAACATCCTGATGACGATGGGGGGGGCTGTGATTACGATTCCCCTTTCCGATCTCCCCGACCCCGGCGCCAGGGCCTTCGTCTTGGAAAATGCCGACGGGACAAAAACCGGCGGTTTCGTGCTGCGCATCGGCGACGTCATCCGGGCCTATGTCAATTCCTGCCCCCATACCGGAGCCCCCTTGAACTGGCAGGAGGACCGCTTCTTGGATTACACTCAGACCGACATCCTGTGCAGCATGCATGGCGCCCGTTTCACCCCGGAAACCGGCTTTTGCACCATCGGCCCCTGCAAAGGCAAGCAACTGACCCCGCTTGCCGTTGAAATCTCTCATGGAATGATTCACGTCCGGCCCTTGTCTTGAGCGCTTTTCCTGGCATAATCGGCCCATCGCACCGGTCGGCCAGCGCGTAAGGTGCTGGTTTGCCAAGATCACTAAGGATGAAGGGAGAACATCCAACTATGTCCGACAACACGTTGTTTCCAGTCAGCCCCGAGGCCGCCAAGCGCGCCCTGATCGATCTGCCCAAATACAAGTCGATGTACGAGCAGTCGGTCAAGGATCCGAACGCTTTCTGGAGCCAAGAGGGCAAGCGTCTCGACTGGATCAAACCCTATACCCAAATCAAGGATGTCTCTTTCGATCCGCACGACGTCCATATCAAGTGGTTCCATGATGGCACCCTGAACGCCTCGGCCAACTGCCTGGACCGCCACCTGGCCAAGCGCGGCGATCAGACCGCCATCATCTGGGAAGGCGACGACCCCAACGAATCCGCCCATATCACCTATCGCGATCTGCACGAGCGCGTCTGCCGCCTGGCCAACGCCATGAAGGCCGAGGGTGTGAAAAAAGGCGACCGCGTCACCATTTATCTGCCGATGATTCCCGAAGCCGCCGTGGCCATGCTGGCCTGCGCGCGCATCGGCGCCATCCATTCGGTGGTCTTCGGCGGCTTCTCGCCGGATTCGCTGTCCAACCGCATCCAGGACTGCGATTCCAACATGCTCATCACCTCGGACGAAGGTCTGCGCGGCGGCCGCAAAGTGCCTCTGAAGGCCAATGCCGACAAGGCCCTGGAAAGCTGCCCCAGCATCAAAAGCGTGATCGTGGTCAAGCGCACCGGCGGCAATGTGGCCATGAAGGCGGGCCGCGACGTCTGGTATCACGACGTCTGCGCCGCCGCTTCCGCAGATTGCCCGCCCGCCGAACTGAACGCCGAGGATCCCCTCTTCATCCTCTACACCTCGGGCTCGACCGGCAAGCCCAAGGGCGTTCTGCACACCACCGGCGGCTACATGGTCTATGCCGCGATGACGCACCAATACGTCTTCGACTATCACGACGGCGACATCTATTGGTGCACCGCCGACGTGGGCTGGGTCACCGGCCACAGCTATATCCTCTACGGCCCCCTGGCCAACGGCGCCATTTCGCTGATGTTCGAGGGCATCCCCAATTATCCCGACGCCTCCCGTTTCTGGCAGGTCGTCGATAAGCACAAGGTCAACATCTTCTACACCGCTCCAACCGCCATCCGCGCCCTGATGCGCGAAGGCGAGGCCCCGGTCAAGAAGACCAGCCGCGCCAGCCTGCGCCTGCTGGGATCGGTCGGCGAGCCGATCAATCCCGAAGCCTGGCTGTGGTACCACAAGAATGTCGGCGACGAGCGCTGCCCGATCGTCGATACCTGGTGGCAGACCGAAACCGGCGGCATCCTGATCACGCCCTTGCCGGGCGCCATCGCCCAGAAGCCGGGCTCGGCCACCCTGCCCTTCTTCGGCGTGCAGCCGGTCATCGTCGATGCCGAAGGCAAGGAACTTCAGGGCGCCGCCGAAGGCAATCTGTGCATCGCCGATTCATGGCCAGGCATGATGCGCACGGTGTTCGGCGATCACGAGCGCTTCGTGCAGACCTATTTCTCGACCTACAAGGGCATGTATTTCACCGGCGACGGTTGCCGCAGGGACGCCGACGGCTATTACTGGATCACAGGCCGCGTCGATGACGTCATCAACGTGTCGGGCCACCGCATGGGCACCGCCGAGGTCGAGAGCGCCCTGGTCGCCCATCCCAAGGTGGCCGAGGCCGCCGTGGTCGGCTATCCGCACGACATCAAGGGCCAGGGCATCTATGCCTATGTCACCTTGAAGGCGGGGGAGGAGACATCGGAAGAGTTGCGCAAGGAACTGGTGAACTGGGTGCGCAAGGAAATCGGCCCCATCGCCTCGCCGGACCTCATCCAGTGGGCGCCGGGCCTGCCCAAGACCCGTTCGGGCAAGATCATGCGCCGCATTTTGCGCAAGATCGCCGCCAACGAATATGACGCCCTGGGCGACACTTCGACCCTGGCCGATCCGACCGTGGTCGAAGACCTGATCGACAACCGCATGAACCGGGCGTAAGTCTCACGCCTCGGCCAATTGGCGAAACGGCGCGGGTGATCCCCGCGCCGTTTTCGTTTTCGGCTGGAAAGTCTATTGTGTGCCGTCGCACCAGGAGTGACGGGCCCCGCCATCGTAGCGGCGGGCCAAGCCTGCCTTGACCAGTTCCGTCGTCATATCGCCCCCCGATGCGTCCTGCACCAGGGCCAGAACCCGCCCGCCATACTTATCCGTCAGCACGTCGCGCAACTGCACGACCGATCCGTCCAGCCGTTGCGCAAGGAACTGGCGCGCCGCCTCGGCCTTTTCTCGTTCCAAGGCGCAGCGGGCCTTCAGTTCGGGAGCATCGGCGCCAAACAAACGGACCAGGGTTTCAACCTCCTGCCCCAGCCAGATATGCGCCCGCACGACGATGGTATCGCCATCGACGACGCGAACCACCTGCGCCGGAATGGGGCCCGCCAGCCGCTCGGCCGCCAAGGCGTCGTGGGCGGCAAGGACGAGAATCATCGCCAGGAGCATCAACACTCGCAATGGTATTTGCATATTCATAAGCAAACGTATAGCGCGATTCTGTTCGCGCGTCAATATTGCGCAGGATTAAATATAGAACATTTCATGAATTATTTCAATACGGCAACTAAAAGTCGCTGCAACGCCCCTTGCGTTCCCAGTCGCCGAAGCGGGTCGGCTCGGCCCCCTCCGGCCCCCCGCTTTCGCGAATCGCCTCGGCTTTCTCGATTTTTCCGGTCGTTTCTTGGGGCGTCAAACCGATCGGCGGCGTCTGCCCCGGCTTCACGGGGCGGCGCAGCAGCGGCAGTTGTTCGGTTTTGTCTAAGGTGGCGTTCATGCCGCCATCATGCGCCAAAATCCCGGCGGCTCGCAATCGCCCATCTGCTGGCGGCAACGCTCGGGAAAAGATTGCCTATTACCGTCCCTTTCCTTGGCCTGTATCCTGGGAACGCATCAAGGATAAGGGACGGTCATGACGGATCGCATCAAACTGACGGGTTTCTCGCATGGCGGCGGCTGCGGCTGCAAAATCGCCCCGTCCGTCCTCGAGCGCCTTTTGTCCGAACTGCCGAAGGACTCCCTGCCCTATCCCAGTCTGATGGTCGGTCTTGAGAATGGGGACGACGCCGCCGTCTACGATCTCGGCAACGGCCAGGCGCTGGTCGCCACCACCGACTTCTTCATGCCCATCGTCGATGACGGCTATGATTTCGGACGCATCGCCGCCACCAATGCCCTGTCCGACGTCTATGCCATGGGCGCGAAACCGATCCTGGCCCTGGCCCTGCTGGCCATGCCCATCGACAAGCTGCCGGATTCCGTCATCCGCGACATCGTGCGCGGCGGCATGGACGCTTGCAAAGGAGCCGGCATTCCCGTAGCCGGCGGTCATTCCATCGATTCCGTCGAACCCATCTATGGACTGGTGGCGCTGGGACTGGGCGACAAGGCCAAGATCAAGCGCAATGACAAAGCCCAGGCCGGGGATGTGCTGATCCTCAGCAAACCCATCGGCATCGGCATTCTTTCGGCGGCCTTGAAGAAGGATGCCTTGTCGCCGGATGGCTACGCCGCCATGATCTCTCTGACGACGACGCTGAACAGCGCCGGGCCAAGCATCGCCGCCATCGAGGGCGTTCACGCCATGACCGACGTCACCGGCTTCGCCCTGCTGGGCCATCTGTGGGAAATGGCGCGGGGCAGCAAATTGACGGCCGTCTTGAAGGCGAATGACGTGCCGGTGATCCCCGAGGCGCTTGAACTGGCGCAGAAAGGTTTCGTCACCGGAGCCTCGGGCCGCAATTGGAACAGCTATGGTAGCCATGTCGCCCTGTGCGAAGGCCTGCCCGAGTGGCGGAAAAATCTTCTGAACGACCCCCAGACCAGCGGCGGCTTGCTGATCGCCGCCGGCAAACAGGCGGCCTCCGCCGTGCTGTCCGTCCTGGCTGGGGCCGGAGCCATCGTCGGTCATCTGGAGGAAGGCGAGGCCGGAATCAGGGTGGCCGGTTAGCGCACGATCGTTTTAATCCAAGTCACTTCGTGACGCGGATTAAAACGATCGCGCGCTAAAACAAATAGGTAGAGATTCACGCGCGAAACCTGGGCCGTTTAATGGCTCAGGTTTCTTCCGATCCGCTCTGGCCCTTCAGCAAATCCTGCGCCCGCACGGCCCTGGTCTGGATCGCCACCTGTTGCGATTGGCGATGACGCAAGGACAGGGCCAGAAGATGGGCGTCGGAAGGCTGATGGCGATAAAACTGCCAGTCCAGGGGGTCGCCGCCATCGGCGGCGGCAAAGTGAATCCGCAACGGGTCGAACGTGAAGTAAAAGGAATCCAAAGGTTGGGCCAGGCCCTTTCCAATCGCCTTGACATAGGATTCCTTCAGCGTCCAGAAAGCGAGAAAGGTCTCCAATTCGCGGTCGGCGGGAACGGATTTCAGGAATTCCGCTTCCTCGGGCGCAAAAAATCGCCGGCTCAGCGCCGCGCAATTGGGCGTGCGCTTCAAACATTCCGCATCAACGCCGATATCGAATTCCGGCGTCAGCGCCGCCGCCGCCAACCCACGCGTATGCGACAGATTCAAGCGCCAACGCGGCCCGCCCGAAGGCGACACCAGCTCGGGCTTGCCGTGATCGTGAATCGTGAAACGCCAGGAACGGGGATCGCCGCCGGCGACGGAGGAAAGCAGCACACGGCCCAGCGCATGCGCCGCAATGTAAGATTCCCGATCCCGTTCAAAATGGAATCTGCCGGCGCGCTCGCGCTCTGCCTGCGCCAACAAATCCCCGAGGGGCTGCCAAGCCGCCGTCTCGACCAGACCTGTCTCCAGCCACCATAGGAAGACCCTGTGTTCAGACACTTGCCGTCATCCCTTCCCTGCTGCATCATCCGTAGCCCGACGGAGTCCCAATGGCAAGCTAGGCGGTTAGGACGTCCTTCGCCTCCATAGGTCCGCAAGCTCCGCGCCATCGATACAGGCAAGACATTCGCCGCCGCCCACTGTCCGCTGTGGCTGAAATTGAGACACGGGGGCGGGATTGCCGTCCCTACGCATCCCCAAGGGGGCGGACGGGGACGTCTGGCTAGCCGCTAACCTACTGGAAAATATGGCGCGCCCGGAGAGATTCGAACTCCCAACCCCCAGATCCGTAGTCTAGTGCTCTATCCAATTGAGCTACGGGCGCGCGAGGGGGGTGGAATACGCCAGGAGACCCAGCCGGTCAAGCGAAAACCGCCTGCCCTGGCAAGGGAGAGGGCCCGCGGCGGCTCATCTTGGCCCGCAAGGCCGCTATTTTCCCCTAAGTTCTTGAATTCCAGCTTGTGGATAGGGGGGGATGTGGGTAAACTCCCCTCGATTTCGTGCCGGGGAGCGATTCGTAACAGAACGGCGGCGCGAGCAGTTTGGCTCACCGAGGTGAATGAAAACAATGGCTCGATCGAAAGTCACGGCAGCCATCCTGACGACGGCGCTTGCGCTTGGGGGATGTTCGTTTGCGTCTGACGCTTTGTTCCCGTCTCTGTCCGGAAGCGATCCGGCCGGCGAGGACCAAGCCGTTGAAACCAAGGCCGCAGCCGCGGCCCCCGCGCCTTCGGGCCGGGCAGCGGTCACGGCGGCGCCGGCATCAGCGGCGCCTCCCATGGGATCGGCCAGCTTTGAATCGCCCGGCGTCACGCCCGGCCAGTCGACCGGCACCCATGTCGGCCAGAAGGCCGGCCAGATGCGCGGCGAGCTGGGCCAATTGCAAACCACCATGACCAGCCTGAATGGTCAACTGCAGCAGGTTCGCGCCCAGACGGTGCAGGACTCGCAGCTCTACCACGGCACGCTGTCGGCGATTAATTCGCGCCTGCAGGTCGGCACCACGCCCGGCAATCCCATTCTGCTTCAGCAGTGGAACGCCGCCTCGGTGGAACTCGACAAGATCAACGACGACATCGCGCGTATGAACGCCCTGGCCAACGAAACCTCGCAGGCCGCCACCCTGGCCGCCTATCTGCTGGATTCTGTGCGCGCCACCCGCGGCCTGTCGGGCGCCGTCGATGAAGACCATCGCCAATTGACCGTGCTGGAAGATGAAACCAACCGCACCGTCGTTCTGGTCGAGCGCGTTCTGACCGAACTGTCGCAGGACATCACCCGCCAGCAGGCCTATCTCGGCAACGAGCGCAGCAACCTCAATCTGCTGGCCATCGCCGTCAAGAACGGCCAGTTCTACGGCACCAGCCTGGCCAACCGCAGCTCGATCCCGCAAGTCTCGGTCCCCATGGCCGACGCGGCGCCGATGGCCGGCGGCAAGCCTCTGATGGTCATCAAGTTCGACCGCCAGAACGTGGCCTACGAGCAGCAGCTTTACACCGCCGTCAGCCGCGCTCTCGAGCGCAAGCCCAACGCCACCTTCGATCTGGTGGCGATCAGCCCCGCCGTCGGCACGGTGTCGCAGCCGGCCCTGTCGGCCTCGATGTCGAAGAAGGACGCCGAGCAGGTGATGCGTTCGCTCAACAATATGGGCCTGCCTTCGACCCGGGTGCGCATGTCGGCTTCGTCGTCGTCCGCCGCCACCTCGCCCGAGGTGCATCTGTTCGTGCACTGAGGCTGCCTTATCGGAAATACCAAAGGGCGCCATTCGGCGCCCTTTGCGTTTAGGACAGTCCGGCTTATAGTTTTGTCGTCCAGCAGGGAATTCGACATGGCCAAGACAGCGGCGAAGAAGACGCCCCCCAAGCCCAAAACCACCGCCGCCCCGCCGCGCATTCATCCGGTCATTCTGTCGGGCGGCGCCGGCACCCGCCTGTGGCCGATGTCGCGCGCTCTTTATCCCAAACAGTTGCTGCCGCTAGCCAGCGACAAGACCATGCTGGAGGAAACGGCCAGGCGCGTCACCTCCGACCTTTTCGCCGAGCCCTTGGTCATCTGCAACGACGAGCATCGCTTTATCGTGGCCGAACAATTGCGGTCCATGAAAGTCAAGCCGACCGCCATCGTGCTGGAGCCCGAGGGCCGCAACACCGCCCCCGCCGTCGCCGTCGCCGCCCATATGCTGGCCGCCCTGTCGCCTGATACGGTAATGGCTGTCATGCCGTCCGACCACACCGTATCCAACGTCAAGGCGTTCCGAAGCGCCATGGCCAAGGCCGCCGAAGCCGCCAGGGCCGGCTATCTGGTCACCTTCGGCATCACGCCGACGCAGCCGGAAACCGGCTACGGCTATATCAAGGCCGGATCGAAACTGAAGGGCCTGGACGGCGTCCTGGCCGTCGAACGTTTCGTTGAAAAGCCCGACCTCAAGACCGCCCAGGCTTATCTGGCCGACGGCAGCTATTCCTGGAACAGCGGCATTTTCGTGATGACGGCGGGCGCCTATCTCGAAGAATTGAAGAAACAGCATCCTGAAATCGTCCGCGCCACCCGCATCGCCATCGCCAACGCCGCGCGCGATCTCGATTTTCTGCGTCTGGAGGCGGAATCATTCGCCAAGGCAACCAGCCAATCCATCGATTACGCGGTGATGGAACATACAAGAATGGCCGCCCTGGTGCCGGTCGAGATGGGCTGGAGCGATGTCGGATCCTGGCGCGCCCTTTGGGAAATCGCCGCCAAGGACGAAGCCGGCAACGTCATCTCGGGCGACGTCATGTGCGAGGATGTGAAGAACTCGCTGGTCAAGGGCGACGGCACGCTGGTCGCCGTGGTCGGACTTGAAAATGTGGTGGTGGTGGCGACCGACGACGCGCTGCTGGTTACCTCGATGGACAAGGCCCAGGACGTCAAGAAAATCGCTGAATCCCTGAAAAAACAGGGGCGCAAGGAACATCTGACGCCCTCCAAGGTCTATCGCCCCTGGGGATTCTATCAAAGCCTGGAGGAAGGCGAGCGCTATCAGGTCAAGCTGATCAGCGTCAATCCGGGGGCGTCCCTGTCCTTGCAGATGCATCACCACCGGGCCGAACATTGGGTGGTGGTGCGCGGCACCGCCAAGGTCACGCGCGCCGAGGAAACCATTCTGCTGCACGAAAACCAATCGACCTTCATTCCGCTGGGCGTCGTCCACCGGCTGGAGAATCCCGGCAAGGTGGCGCTGTCGATCATCGAAGTGCAGTCGGGCAGCTATCTGGGCGAGGACGATATCGTGCGCATCGTCGATACCTATGGGCGGAATTAGCCGGTGGTTCTTCCGCTCAGACGCAATCCGTCGCGGGCGTTCAGGATCATCAGCGTCAGATTGACGCCGCCCGCCGCCAGTTCCAGGCCTTGAACCGTATAGAACATCCGGGTAAAATGCCCACCCGCCGCCAGATGGTCGAGCAGGATGGCCGAGGGCAGAAGAACAAGAATGCCGTTGGCGGCGACGATTTTCATGCGCCGAAGCTTTTGCTGGGCCAAAGGCGCTTTCGAAGCCTGACGAAATCCGCTGGCCCCGGTCAGAATCAGCGACAGAATCAAGACCGGCAGCGCCCACAGAATGGCCCGTTTCACGCAGACCACCGTTTCAGGCTCGGCCATCACTTCGCTGACCACCGTCGATAGCCAGAAAGCGGCGATCAGCAGCATGGCGATCACGCCCGCCACCGGGTGAAGACGCTTCATCATACGGGCTCTCCTTGCATCGCCAACTCCTTGCGCAACTGTTTGAGCACGGCCAAGGCGGTTTCAATCTGGGTTTCGGTCAATCCCTGCGCCAAACGGTTGGCCCAGGGCACTTCGCAATCGATGGCGGCGTCATAGGCCCGCCGTCCCTTGTCCGTCAACAAGATCAGCCAGGCGCGCTTGTGATGCGGATTGGGAGCCTGGGCCAGGAAGCCCTCGGCCATCAGATCATCGACCACCCGCTGCACCGACTGGCGGGCCAACCCCATGCTGCGGGCCAGATAGGCGACGGGACGCGGCTCGACCGCCATGGCGACGGCCCCCAGCACCTGCCAGCGGGCACTGGTCAGGCCGATCTCGCGGGTCAGGGCGTCGCCGGCTTCCAACAACGCTCCGTTCACGCGGAAGATTTCCAGCATCAGGCTGGTCAGGGCCGACCCTTCCGGCGTGTGATCGGGGTGAAATCGCTTCGACATTGCAGCACACTGCCATATTGACAGCTTGCTGTCAATATGTGGATTCTCCGGCCCACCGCCCTTGCAAGCTTTTGTTATTCTTGTTCTTTCTGAAGCTCCTCGGCATAGCCGAAATGCGAGAAATCCTCGATCCGAGCCGGATAGAGAATCCCGTCCAGATGGTCGCATTCATGCTGGACCACCCGGGCATGATAGCCCTGGGCTTGGCGGCGGATGGGCTGGCCGTCGAGACCGTATCCCGAATAGCGGATGGCGCTGTATCTGGGCACCAGGCCCGCCAATCCCGGCAAGGACAGACAGCCCTCGCTTCCCTCTTCCATATCCTCGCCCAAGGGTTCGAAGACGGGATTGATTAGCACGGTCAAGGGCACTTCCTCCCCACCCCGGATGGCGGGCACGAAGAAAATGACCAGCCTCAACGAGGCATGGACCTGGGGTGCGGCTAGGCCGACGCCGCCGGCATCGGCCAGGGTTTCAACCATGTCCTCGACCAGACGGCGCAACTCGGGCGCTCTGGGATCGGCCACCGGTTGGGCAATGGCGCGCAGAACCGGATGCCCCATGCGGGCTATCTTCAATATAGACATAAGGTTAGATTGCCCCAATCGTCTGGCTTTGAAAAGAGGTCGCCATGGCGCGCATTCTGGTGCTGGGAACCGTGGCCGAGGATCAGGTGGTGGGACTGAGCCAGCCCCTGGTTTCGGGCAGCCATCAAGATGGAATCGACAAGGGCGTCCGGTTGGGCGGCGGCGGCGCCAATGCCGCCGTGGCCCTGACAAGGGCGGGCGACACGGCCCTGCTGGTGGCGGCGCTGGGCAGCGATGCCGTGGGCGACGGATTGCTGTCGCAATTGACCGCCATCGGCGTCGATCTGTCGCTCTGCCTGCGGCTGGACGGTCCCTCCTCGCGCTCGCTGGTGATGACCGATCCTTTGGACGAGCGCAGCATCGTCAATCTGAAGCGCCTGCTGGAAAGCGAGCCGCCCCGGCGCATCTTGACTGCGCCAGCGGACGCCCTGTATGTGCGCTCGCGCCATCTTGGACTGGCGCCGCTGATGGCCGAGATGACGGCAAGAATGCCGGTGATCGCCCATGTGCCGCCCACCAGCCCGAATGCCGTTCCGGCGCAGATTCTGGTAGGCTCGGAATCGGATCTGGATGGCGATTTCCTGGCCGATCCCTTCGCCCATGGCATGACGGTTTCCGGCGGCCGGTTGCAATGGATCGCAATCACCCGGGGCGCGAAGGGGGCTGAAGCTTTTGGCCCGGAAGGACAGCGGCTGTTTCAGCCGGCCCGAAAAGTTGAAGTCATCGACAGCACCGGGGCCGGAGACGCCTTTGCCGCCGGCTTGGCCCACGCCGTCGCCCGCCATTTGCCGATGGAGGAAGCCCTGAACATCGCCGTCGCCTGGGGAACCGCCGCCACCCGATATGAAAGCTCGGCCCCGGGCGATGGTTTTCCGCCAATCAGGGCGGATTAACCCTCGTCCAGCCAGCGTTTGATGAGTTGATAGGCGATGGAATCGCTTCTCGGCAGGAACATGCCCTGGCTTTCGAAATCAAGGACTTCCTGGCGCGTGAACCAGCGCACGTCTTCCAATTCATGAGCGTCGCGCACGATGTCGAAGCTGCGGGCCCGGGCGAAGAAGGCCAGCATCAGCGAGGCCGGAAAAGGCCAGGGCTGCGAGCCGACATAGATCGCGCGGTCGGCGGTGATGCCGGTTTCCTCATGCACTTCGCGGATGACGGCTTCCTCCAGCGTCTCGCCGGGCTCGACGAAACCGGCCAGGGTGGCGTACATGCCGGCGGGAAAGCGAGGCGCTCGGCCCAGCAGCGCCCGTCCCCGATTCTCGTCGATGACCAGCATGATGACCGCCGGGTCGGTCCTGGGAAAAACCACCGTCTCGCAGCCGGACTTGGCGCAGCGGCGCTGATGCCCGCCCTGTTCCGAAATGGTGGGCGCGCCGCATTGGCCGCAGAAACGGGCGGTGCGATGCCAATGCAGCAGCCCCTTGGCCTGGGCCAGAAGGGCGGCCTCGGCGGGCGGCAACAGGGGCCCCATCTCGCGCAGATTGACGAAAGCCGTGCCCGGCCCCAGCGAAGGCCCGCCCTCGTCGTCGGACAGCGGGGTCAGGTCGCTGGCGAAGACTGGTGCCTTGCCCTTCAGCCCCAGGAACACGGTTTCCGCCGAGGCGGCCATGGCCTCGCGCAGCCCGGCGGCGGGCAGCAGCACGGCCCGCGGCTCGGGCCCGGTCAGGACCAGATTGCTGCCCTTCCACATCGGCGCCAGCAGGGCCTTGGATTCGCCCGCCAATTTGGCCAAACCGGCGGCGTCGCGCCTTAAATGGGCCGCCCGGCCGATGCCGGAACCGGCGTAAATGATGTTTTCGAACATAAGGTTAGAATCGCACATAAGGACCGGTTGCGCCAAGACTTCGTTGGCCCTATCTTGCGCCCGCCATGACCGACCTATCTCATATCCGAAATTTCGCCATCATCGCCCATATCGACCATGGGAAATCCACCCTGGCCGACCGGCTGATTCAAACCTGCGGCAATGTCACTGCACGCGACATGCGCGACCAGATACTCGATTCGATGGATATCGAGCGCGAGCGCGGCATCACCATCAAAGCCCAGACCGTGCGCCTGGCCTATACGGCCAAGAACGGCAAGACCTATCAGTTGAACCTGATGGACACGCCGGGCCATGTCGATTTCGCCTACGAGGTCTCGCGCTCGCTGGCCGCCTGCGAGGGCTCGATCCTGGTCGTCGATGCCAGCCAGGGCGTGGAAGCCCAGACCCTGGCCAATGTCTATCAGGCCATCGAGAACCATCACGAGATCGTGCCGATCCTGAACAAGATCGACCTGCCGGCGGCCGAGCCCGAGCGCGTGCGCGAACAGATCGAGGAAGTCATCGGCATCGACGCTTCCGAGGCCGTGCTGGTCTCGGCCAAGTCGGGCATCGGCATCGACGATCTGCTGGAGGCCCTGGTCACCCGCCTGCCGCCCCCCAAGGGCGAGGACAAGGGGCCCTTGAAGGCCTTGCTGGTCGATTCCTGGTACGACGCCTATCTCGGCGTCATCACCCTGGTGCGCGTCGTCGATGGCGTCATCAAGAAGGGCATGAGAATCCGCATGATGGCCACCGGCGCCGTCTATGAGGTCGATGCCGTCGGCTATTTCACGCCCAAGCTGGTGCATCTGCCCGAACTGCGTCCCGGCGAGATCGGTTTCGTCACTGCCGGCATCAAGGCGGTGGCCGACTGCGAAGTCGGCGACACCCTGACCGACGACAAGGCCCCCGCCACCACGCCCCTGCCCGGCTTCAAGCCCAGCGTGCCGGTGGTCTTCTGCGGCCTGTTCCCCGTCGATGCCGCCGATTACGAACATTTGCGCGATTCCTTGGCCAAGCTGCGCTTGAACGACGCCAGCTTCAACTACCAGCCGGAAACCTCGGTGGCGCTGGGCTTCGGCTTCCGCTGCGGATTTCTGGGCCTGCTGCATCTGGAAATCATCCAGGAACGCTTGGAGCGCGAATTCAACCTCGACCTCATCACCACCGCGCCCAGCGTCGTCTACAAGGTCTATATGACCGACGGCAGCGTGCAGGAGCTGCACAATCCCGCCGACATGCCCGACCCGGCGCGCATCGCCAAGATCGAGGAACCCTGGATCAAGGCCACCATCCTGGTGCCCGACGAATATCTTGGCGACATCCTGGGCCTGTGCACGCAAAGGCGCGGCCAGCAGGTGAATCTGACCTATGCCGGCAAGCGGGCCATGGTGGTCTATCGCCTGCCCCTGAACGAAATCGTCTTCGACTTCTATGACCGTTTGAAGTCGGTCAGTCGCGGCTATGCCAGCTTCGATTACGACATGGACGATTACGCCGAAAGCGACCTCATCAAACTGTCGATCCTGGTCAATCAGGAACCGGTCGACGCCCTGGCCTTCATCTGCCACAAAAGCGTGGCCGACAACCGGGGCCGGGCCATCTGCGAAAAGCTGAAAGAGCTGATCCCGCGCCAGATGTTCCAGATCGCCATCCAGGCTTCCATCGGCTCGCGCATCATCGCCCGCGAAACCATCTCGGCCCTGCGCAAGGACGTGCTGGCCAAATGTTACGGCGGTGACGTCTCGCGCAAAAGAAAGCTGCTGGACAAGCAGAAGGAAGGCAAAAAGCGCATGCGCCAGTTCGGCAAAGTGGAAATCCCGCAATCGGCCTTCCTGGCCGCGCTGAAGATCGGGGATTGATCCGGTTTACCGGCAGCAGAAAGAATGATGCATTCCGATCGCGGGCAAGGCCCGCGCGCGAGCCTGTCCCGCCGGTGGCGGGCCACCAAATGTTAAGCCGACCAAGTCGGCGGGCGAGCGAGAGTCAAGGGCGCACAGCCCGCTTGCGGGCAGGATTTTGTTAGCATGCAAAGCAGGCGCGCCCGCCCGGCGCCTGAGGATTGCATTAATCGTTCACGATTAATGCAAACTGACATCAGGCCTTGATCAGCACGGCGGTGCCGGCGCGGTCGGGAATGACGACCAGGCTTTCCTTCCATTGACAGCGGCATTCCGCCACCGCCCGCGCCACGCCCGGCCAATGCGGATTGGAAAAATCATGGATCGCCAGCATTCCGCCCGGCGATATCCGAGGATAGAAATAGTCGAGCGCCGCCTTCATCGGCGCATAGACGTCGCAATCGAGATGAACGAAGGCGAAGACCGCTTCATCATCCATGCCGTCCAGCGTGTCCGGAAAATAGCCGGGCCGGTAAATCAGATTGTCGTGCCGTCCGACGAAATCTTGAACCGCCTCCAGCGACGTATCGTGGAACACGTCGGTCCGATGGTCGCCGGGCTCCAAATCGCGGTCGGGAAAGCCATTGAAGGTGTCGAACAGAAATAACCGGCGTTCTGGCGCGATGCGGTGGATGATCCGGGCCGAATTGCCCTTGTAGACGCCCAGCTCGGCCAGATCGCCCGGCACCCCGTCTTCGACCAATCGCTTCAAATTCTCGGCCAGGAAATAGAGGCGGGTCATGTCGTCGCCATTGGGAGGATTGTTCCAGACCCAATCCTTTTCGAATTCCGCCATTTCGGGAAAGCGTTGCGCATAGACGTTCATGACGGGACGGTGCTGAAGGCGGTGAATCGGAAAGCAGGTGTTGAAGGCGACGGGCGAAATGCCGAACAGGCCCAACCCCATGCGGTCCAAGGCCTTCAGCATCAGCAAGGCGCCTTCCTTTTCCTTGCCCGCCATATACAGGGCCTGGCCCAAGGCGCGCTCCAATTGCAGTTCGCTGACGGCCTTGCCTTTGCGAGCCTCGGAAAACCAGGTGAAGGCGTCCTTGAGCCGGCCCAGAGCCATCGCCGCCGCCCCCGCCAAATAGGCGGCTTGTCCATCCTGGTCGCCATCGGCCGTCAGGCCGACCGCCAACTCATAGGCTTCCTGGAAACGCTGATCCTGCAGCGCCGCCATCAATTGCCGGCGGCGATGGATGAATTCCAACTGCGAAACGGAAGGTTGCGACAAGGAATAATTCCCCGGCGTCCATGAGAGGGGCGACGAAGGGCTTACCTTATCAAGGAAAAGTCGAAAACATCAAGCGGCGGCAACCGCCCGGCCAAATCGCAACAAGCCAAAAGAGAGGAATCAGGCGTAACGGCGGCGACCGAAGCCGCGCTTCTTGCGTGGGCGGAAGGCCAGGATCAGGAGCGTCCCGACAGGCAGGATGACGGTCCAGGCCGGCCAGGCCAGCACGTCCTGCCACAGCGCCGCGCCATTGGCGTCGAAGGCCGGCGGCGTTCCCAGGAACAGCGCCCACAGATCGGCGGCGGCGATGAAGTCATGCATACCGGTGCCCAGGGCGGCGATTGCCTCCGTGGACGCCATAAGAGCGGAAACGAGTACGAGAACCCACCCAAAGAGCCGAAAGAGAACCATTATGTCCCCAAATTTACGATTCGAGTCGTTTATCCACAAACTATGACAGGGGATTTCAAAAAACGCAAGCGCTGTCGTAGGTTGTGGCTGTTTTATTACACATAAGGCGAGACATTAATTTTATCTAATATTGATGTGAAATTGTCGGCGTATCTTCCGACGTCGCACAGAACCGAGCCCGAGACCCGTGCACGTAGCCGCTTGCGCCATGAAACCAGCGGTTCCGGATTACGTCCCAAGTCGATGGCCCGCAGCACATAGGAATCGGCGTCGGGGGCCACCAGTTCGTCGCAGCCGACCGCCTTCAAATGACAGGTGGAATGCCGCCCGGCCACGCGATCGCCCTCCAGCGTCAGGACCGGCACGCCCATCCACAGCGCTTCCAGGGTCGTCAAGCCGCCGGAATAGGGCTGCGAATCAAGCACCATATCCACCAAGCCGAAGCGCGACAGATGCGTGGCGTGATCAGCCTCTCCCAGCAGCGTCAGGCGGGCCGGATCGACGCCGTATTTGCGAAACAAGCCCTTCAGGCGGTCTTGCGCCGCTGCATATTTCAAATTGGGAGAGGCGACGAGAAAACGGGCCTCGGGAACGGCGCGCAGGACGTCGCACCAAAGGGCGATGCAAGGTTCGCCGGTCTTGAAAAGCGCGTTGAAACTGCCGAAGGTGACGAAACCGTTTTTCTGGCAAGGGGCGGGCGAGACGTCGGGCGCATAGGCGGGCGGCTCGTAGAGGAAGATGTCACCGTCCATCCACAGCGTCTGCTCGGAATAGAGGGCGGCCTCTGCCTGCAAAAGATGGATGCGGTCATGCAGACGATAGTCAATCTGCGCCAATCCCGTGGTGCAGACGTAATCGAGATAGGCCATCTGCACGGGCGCCGGACGCAGCGCGAACAGGCCCAGGCGATTGCCCGCCGTATGGCCATTGAGGTCGATCAGGATGTCGATGCCGTCGGCGCGCACCAGGTCGGCGGCCTCGGCGTCGCTTAAGCCGCGAATGTCGCGCCAACCCTCGCACAGCGATTTGAAGCGCTGCGTGGTGTCGTCTTCGCTTCGGGTGTTGGAATAGAGAATGGCCTGCCAACCGCAACGCGAACGCTCTTTCAACAAGGGCGGCAGAAAGACGCCGGTGGCGTGGTTGCGAAAGTCGGGCGAGACGAATCCCAGACGCAGAGGCTGGCCGGGAACGCCCTTCCAAGCCGGCCGGGCCGGCGCCGGGAATTGCGCTCCCCATTCCAGATGCCGGGCCACGACCTCTTGCATCGACAGGCCGGGACAGTAATGCAGCGACATCAGGGCCGCCGAAGCATAGGCGGCGTCTTGCTTGGCTGCCCGGCCATAGTCCCGGGCCGCGCCTTCGCCGTCTCCCATCAGCAGATAATTCTGAGCCAGATGAGCCAGCACCTGCGCATCGGGCTTGGCGATGGCGGCGAAAAAACGGATGGCGCCGGCCAGATCGTCCGCCTCCTCGGCCAGTTCCCCCAGCACCCGCTTGGCGGCGTCGAGATCCGGATCCATCCGAAAGGCCCGCCAGGCCTTGTCGCCGGCCAGAGCCGAATGACCCAGCGCCTTCAAGGCCGCAGCCTGATTGGCCGGCCAGGAGGCATCGCCAGGATCGGCGATCTCGGCCGCTTCCCAAAGCGCGCAGGCGGCATGATGCCAGCCATGGCCCAACAAGGTCGCCCCCAGCCCGCCCAGATCGCCGGCTTTCCCGCCCACGATATCGACCAACTGCGAGAAGGCTTTTCTGGCTTCGGGGTCGTTGCCCAGGCGCGACAGCGCCTCGCCGATGCCGCCCCAGGCGGCAAGGTTCAAGGGGTCAAGCCGGGCCGCTTCTTGAAATGAGGTCAGGGCGCGTTCGCAAGTTCCGGCGGACAGGGCCGCCTGCCCGGCTTGAATATGGCTGGCGGCGTAGAAGAACCAGGCTTCCTGCAGCCGGGCCTTGGCGTCTGGCGTTTCGCTGGTCAGGCGGGCTTCCTTTTCCGGCTGAGCAGATCCAGGATTTCCTTGGCCGCAGCGGGAATGTTGGTGCCGGGTCCGAAAATGGCCGCCGCTCCGGCTTGCTTCAATTCGTCATAGTCCTGAGCCGGAATGACGCCGCCGACCACGACCAGAATGTCGGAAGCGCCAGCCATTTCCAGTTCCTTGACCAGCAGCGGCACCAGCGTCTTGTGTCCGGCGGCCTGGGTGGAAACGCCGATCACATGGACGTCGTTCTCGACCGCCATGCGCGCCGCTTCGTCGGGCGTCTGGAACAAGGGCCCGACATCGACGTCGAATCCCATATCGGCGAAAGCGGTGGCGATGACCTTGGCGCCCCGGTCATGACCGTCCTGGCCCAGCTTCACCACCAGCAGGCGCGGCCGCCGGCCTTCGGTCTTGGCGAAGGATTCGACATCGGCGCGGATGCCTTCGAACATGGCGTCTCCCTCATAGGCCGCCCCGTAAACGCCCGAGACCGAGCGATGGCGGGCATTATAGCGCGAATAGACCTTTTCCAAAGCATCGGAAATCTCGCCCACGGTGGCGCGCAGGCGCGTGGCCTTGACGGCTAGGTCGAGCAGATTGCCCTCGCCGCTTTTGGCGGCCTCGGTCAAGGCCTCCAGCGCCGCCTGAACCTTGGCGGCATCGCGGCCCGCCTTCAACGTCTTCAGCCTGGTCATCTGCGCGGCCAGAACCTTGGCGTTGTCGACATCTAGAACCTCGATGGCATCCTGGCTGGTGGGCTTGTACTTGTTGACGCCGACAATGGTCTCAAGCCCGCGATCAATGCGGGCCTGACGGCGCGCCGCCGCCTCTTCGATGCGCATCTTGGGCAGGCCCGCTTCCACCGCCTTGGTCATGCCGCCCATGGCTTCGACCTCGCCGATCAGACCCTCGGCCTCGGCGACCAATGAGGCGGTGAGACTCTCGATGTAATAACTGCCGCCCAGAGGATCGATGACGGCGGGAATTCCCGTCTCTTCGGCGATGACCAATTGCGTGTTGCGGGCGATGCGGGCCGAGGTCGGCGTCGGCAGGGCGATGGCCTCGTCCAGCGCATTGGTATGCAGGCTTTGCGTGCCGCCCAGCACGGCAGCCATGGCCTCGATCGTGGTGCGGACGACGTTGTTGTAAGGATCCTGCTCGGCCAGCGACCAGCCCGAGGTCTGGCAATGCGTGCGCAGCGCCAGGCTCATCGGATTCTTGGGCTGGAAGGGCGAGATCAGCTTGGACCACAGAACGCGGGCCGCGCGCAGCTTGGCGATCTCCATGAAAAAATTCATGCCGATCGAAAAGAAGAAGGAAAGCCGGGGCGCGAATTCGTCGATGGCCAGGCCGGTGGCGATGGCCGAGCGCACATATTCCAAACCGTCGGCCAGGGTATAGGCCAGTTCCTGCACCGCCGTCGCCCCGGCTTCCTGCATGTGATAGCCCGAGATCGAAATCGAATTGAACTTGGGCATGTTCCTGGCCATATAGCCGATGATGTCGGCGACGATGCGCATGCTGGGCGCCGGCGGATAGATATAGGTGTTGCGGACCATGAACTCCTTCAGAATGTCGTTCTGAATGGTGCCCGACAGCTTGTCTTGCGAAACCCCCTGCTCCTCGGCGGCGACGATATAGCCGGCCAGAATGGGCAGCACGGCACCGTTCATGGTCATCGACACGCTCATCTTGTCCAAGGGAATGCCGTCGAAGAGTATCTTCATGTCCTCGACGGAATCGATGGCGACGCCGGCCTTGCCAACATCGCCGATCACGCGCGGATGGTCGGAATCATAGCCCCGATGCGTCGCCAGATCGAAAGCCACCGACAGGCCCATCTGACCGGCGGCCAGATTGGCGCGGTAGAAGGCGTTCGATTCCTCGGGCGTCGAGAAACCGGCATATTGGCGGATCGTCCACGGACGGTTGGCATACATGGTGGCGCGCGGTCCGCGCAGGAAGGGCGGAAAGCCCGGCAGATTGTCCAGATGCGAAAGCCCCTCGAGATCGGCGGCCGTGTACAGAGGCTTCAAGGCGATGCCTTCCGCCGTTTCGCGGACCAGACCATTGGGACTGTCGCCCTTCAGATCCTTGGCCGCCAACTGGCTCCAATCCGAAAGCGTCTTCTTAGCGAATTCGGGCATCGTCTTGTCCTTGGTTTTTCCGTTCCATCCGCCTAAACTTAACGCCCCTCTTTCGGGTTGTCCACGCCCACCCGCCTTTTGGAGCCAAGCTTGTCTTATCTTGCCCATATTCAGGAATGCAACGCCTTCGATTCCCAGCGTTTCCGCCCTTTCATGATCGATGGAAAACAGGCCGGTTGGATCAGGCCCGAAATGGCCCTGCGCCTAAGCGCCTTTCGCGAGAATTTTTCCGTCGAGGACGATCAGGTCCGCCTTTCGCCCGCCTTGGCCACGCCCGAAGCGCGAACCGAGGTGGTGGGAAATGCCATGCAGGCCTTGGCCCGGCAGGGCGCCATCCCACAATTGCGGGCGGAAATGTATCCGGTCATGACCGATTGGGGGCAGGCCGAACTGCTGCAGGTTGACCGCGCCGGCGTGCATGCGCTGGGCGTGCTGGCGGTGGGCGTTCACCTGAACGGTTTCGTGGGCCGTGGCGACGATATGAAACTGTGGATCGCCAGGCGCGCGCGCGACAAGGCGGTGGCGCCCGGCAAGCTGGATCATCTGGTGGCGGGCGGGCAGCCGGCGGGACTGGGCCTGACGGAGAATCTCGTCAAGGAATGCGCCGAGGAAGCCGACATGCCGCCAATGCTGGCCAGAAAGGCCCATCCTGTCGGCGCCATCCGCTATCTCTTCGAGAACGAACAGGGCCTGCGCAACGATCTGATCTTTTGCTACGACCTGGAATGTCCGCCCGATTTCACGCCCCGCCCCGCCGACGGCGAGGTCGAGGCTTTCGAATTATGGCCCGTCGCCAAGGTTCAAGAAACGGTCCTGAACAGCCGCGATTTCAAATTCAACGTGCCCTTGGTGCTGATCGATTTCATGATCCGCCACGGGCATATCACACCCGAGAACGAACCCGATTATCTGGCCTTGGTACGGGGATTGCGGGGTTCCTACGCGATCTCTTCCGAGAACAGCAATTTCCAAGCGGCGCGATAGCCGACGACAGCCTGGGTGGCAGGCGAAAAATTGCTAAGGAACGAGCGATAGTCCGCAAGTTTTTTGACAACCTCGTCCATTCTGTCGCCGCCCAGATCAAGACCGGCCAGGAAGCGCCAGGGATAGTGTTCAATCACATCGCGCCAATCCTTTTTGACGACGCCTTGCGATTCCCACACCCTGGCATGACGCTCCTGGCTTCCCGGATAGTGGGAATCATAGGTGCCGAAAGCGGTGTCGAACCAAAGATTGGGATAGGTTTCGATCAGCTTTCTCACATAAGCGGGCCCATAGCCGGGAGCCCGGCTGGCATAACGCACCTGGGCCAGATGGCACCAGATGACCTTGGCCTTCGGATAGGCGGCCAGCATTTCTTCCAGTGCCAGCAGATATTGATCTTCTATCTCGTAATGGATCTGAAAGGCCAGCCCGGTCTTGGCCGAGAAGGCGAATAACCGGTGACCGAATTCGCCGTTCAGCGGAATGAAAACGTCACGGAACATCTCGCCGCGCTTGTATTCCGGCGGCGACGGATAGTGCCGGAATTCGAATTCCCCCAGCAGAGCATAGCCATCCTGTTCAGCATGTCGGAAAGTTTCATCCAGAAACTTTCCGGGCGCCTGGGTGAACACGGGATAGATGGCCGAAACTGTGGTGGGAATGAAACGTTCGGGTGCGGCGCGCATCAGGTCTTGCGCGCCATCGTCCCAAACTTCTCCTTTGCGCGCCTCCTTTCCCTGCACCATCGTGGAAAGGCAACTCAATGCCAGCCCCCCCTCGTCCATCGCCGTTTTGAACGCATCAAGATCGAATTTCCAGGCCGGGAATGAGGATTCGACGTCGATCAAGGGAATTTTCCCCTTCGCGGAAACATCCTCCAGTCGCCTTTTCCAGCCACCTTTCAACGCCTGAAGATCGAACCGAGAGGCCGCAAAGCCTGGTCGCGCCCAGCAGGGCATAGCTGACAGCGCCGCCGCTCCCAGAAGAAAACGCCGCCGATCTATCGCGCGCATTCCGCCTCCTATTTCCAGAATTTGTCCTGGCGCTTGAAGTCGGTCCAGGCCTTGATTGCCTGCTCCTCCAGCAGCGCCGCCCTTCCCGCATGCCAGCCTTCGGCAAAGCCGATGCCGTGATGCAGGGCGTTATCGGCATCCTGCGAGCGCTTCTCTTCCAACACCCTTCTTGCCACCGCAATGTCGTTGAGATGGCCCAGCACATCGACGAGATTGGTCAGGCTTTCCAGATAGCGCCTTGCCTTCCCCTCGCCAAACAGCGTATGCAGGAATTCGGCGGCATAGCGCATCTTCTTGCCGCGGATGCGCAACTGATGGCGCAAGGCGGGATCGAGATTCAGGAAATCGCGCCCCGCCTTCATCAACTTGCGATGCCGTTTCTCCAGAGCCTGGACGGCAAAGGACTTCAAATCCCCCTCGCCTTCGCTGACGCCGGTTTCGCTCCAATCGAGAAGGGTCAGCATCAGATCGGAAAAACGCGGCCCGCCGATGGCCGGGAACGCCCCGCCCAGCAACGCCACCCGCTTCGCCTCCAAATCGTTCTTCAGCCTTTCCAATCCAGGATGTCCCGGCAATTGCGCCAGGGCGGGATCCAGAATGACTTCCTGAAAAACGTCGGCGTCGCGAACCGGTCCCAATTGCGCCGCCAACTCTTTCAGCTCCGCCGTCACCTTTTCCGCCAACGCCGGTTTCAGAAGCGGGCGGAACAGATTGATCGCCGAACGCAGGCGGCGCACGCCGACCCGCATCTGATGCACGCCTTCCACCGTGTCGCCCCCCGGATCGAGGATGACAGGGCGGTTGGCGGCGATCTGGCCGATGCATAGTCTGGCGATCAGACGCAGGGCATCGCCCTTGGCGATCTTGTCATGAAGTCCCATCCGCCGGGATTTTCTGGCCCGCCCCAGCGTTCCTTGCGCCAAGGCCAGCGCCATGTCGCCCTCGGCCAGCATCAATTCGCCGCCATAGTCCCCCATCAGCAGGCGGGCCAGAGCGACCAGACGCCGCCAGGCCATGGCCGGTCCGCCGATGACGGCGCGAAAGACCGGCTGGCTTCGATCCAAGGCCTCAATCCGCCCCGCTTCCAGATCAAGGCGCAAGCCGGCCCGGCCCAGGGCCAGGCGATGGCTTTGATAGGCCAGAGTCTCGATGGCGAAGGGAAGCAGTTCCAATGCTTGAAACTCTGCCGGCAAAGCCAGCGGCTCGTTCCCGGGCAGGGGGCTTTGCCAGCGCCCGTGACGCTCGGCTTCCGAGGTCAGGATTTGCATGGCCGCTCCGCCATCGTCGCGGCTGACCGCCAGGCCGAGACCCTGCGCCGCCAGTTCGAACCCCGGACCGTCGAATCGGGACACCCAGCGTTCACCCGAAACCGGGGGCTTGGCCGCCAAAGCAGCCAGACGCGGACTGGCCTTCAGCTTGCTGAAAGCCTCCGAGTCGAAGCTAAGGACAAGGGCCGGATGGTTGCCGGACATGGGGGCGCCTGAAACGAAACCGTCATAGACCACTGTAAAGCCTTGCGCTTGGCCTGTCCCCTGTCCGTTTGTGACATTTGCCGCGCCAGCCCTTGCGTCCATTCTTTGTATTGGCTAGATTGACTGACCGCTAAATATAGGGGGTAGCTGGTCTTGTTGGGATCGATCCTGCCGAAGCAGGCTATACGGCTGATGGCCGTCTTGCTGGCAATTTCAAGCCTTGGCGCTTGCGGGATGATTTACGATTCCGAAAGCGCCTTGCCGGGCTTTTCCCAAGGCGCCGGCATTGGCGGCGGCGGCGGTGGAAATCCCACTGATGCCGCCCTGGCCGCGCTGGCCAAGGGGGACTATCCGGGCGCCGAAGCCCAGGTCGGTGCGGCGCTGCGCCGCAATCCCCGCGACCCCTATGCGCTGCTGGCCGCAGGCCTGCTCTACCAGAATACCGGGCGGCCCCAGCAGGCGGCCCAGGCCTATCAGGAACTGGCGAATGGCCGCGTCACGGCGGTTACCACCTTCCCCGCCGGTCAGCGTCTGGTGCCGCGCAGCCTGTCGGAACTGTCGAACATCAATCTCGGCTATCTGGCCGGTCAGCCCGCCGACAGGCTGGCTTCGCAAGCCATGGCCCCGCAGCGCGCCGACATTCTGGGCGTGACTCAGACCTTCCAGGCCCCGCCCCCCTTCGCCCCGGTCGCCAGCCAGCCCCTGCCCTCCGCCGCGCAGGCCGGCGCCGGCGACCCGATGCTGACGGCGGCCCAACGCTTCGCCACCCTGCGCGACCTGGCCGAAAGCAGCCTGATTACCGAAGAGGAATTCAGAACCCGCCGCCAAGCCAATCTGGGCGCCATTCTGCCCCTGACCCAGCCTGCTCCCGGCGCCGGTTTGGACCGGCCCTCGCCTTCCAGCCAACAGGTGATCGGACGGTTGCGGGAACTCAGCCATTCACTCGAGCGCGGCGCCATTTCGCCGGCCGAGCAGAATGCCGAACGCCAGATGATCCTGGAAGGCTTGCTGCCGTCCTCGCCCCGCAATCGCGCCAACCCGTTGCCCGCGCCCAAGGATTTCATGGCCGCCGCCGCCGCCCTGGGCCGTCTCGAGCGCGTGAAGAATGCCGGCCTGCTGACCGCCGAGGAATATGCCAAGGAGCGCGAGGCCCTGGACCGCATCGCCCAGCCCCCGGCTCCGCCCGCCAGCATGGCCAGCGCCGGCATGGCGCCCAAGCCGGCCCCGGCTTCCGCAGGCAAGGCCGCCAGCAGCCTGCCGCCCGAAGTCAAGGGCAAGCCCGCCGTCCATCTGGCCTCCTACAAAAGCCGCGATCAGGCCGAAAAAGACATCGCCATGTTCAAGAAGAAGTTCCCCGATCTGGCCAAGCTGGGCATGTTGGCCATCAAGGTCGATCTGGGCGCCAAGGGCATCTATTGGCGCCTGAAGGCGGGCCCGCTGGCCAGCGCCAAGGCCGCTTCGGCCCTGTGCTCGAAGCTGAAAGCCAGCCGCCAGTTCTGCGAACCCAGCGTTTTCGAATAGGCCGGCAGCCGTTCCTGCACTTTCGGAATTACTTATATAGACAAATTACCGCAATTACGGTGACAGCATACTTAATTCACAGAATTCGGAATTGCTGTGACAGTATAGCAATTACGGTCACCGTAATTGGAGTCTTACCTCAGAGGCTGCGTGGTGATGGTGGAAGAGCCGGCAGGGGCATAGCTGCCGCCTGGAGAAAAGCCGACCGGAGCGCCCTTGGGCGAGACCGTCAGTTCGGTATAGGAGCCGTAGATGGTTCCGGCCCTAATCTGCATCATGGCCACCCGGTCCATGCGCTTATAGGTCAGCACGCTGACCGTGGAGCGCACGCTGGTCACTTCCTCCCAGCCGAAGCGTGGCATTTCCTGCTTGAAGAAATCGAACAATTCGATGGTGGTCAGTTTGCTGGAAAAGGCCAATCGCCCGACCCAACTGTCGGCATTGCCGAAGATCAGCGTGCGGTCGAGATCCATATTGGCGCTGGACGGCCTTGGGATATCGGTGAAATCGCTGAAATGCGGACTGATGGTTTCCTTTTCGCTGCGGGCGCTGGGCGTCAACGTCGGCCCCCCGCAGGCCGGCAGCAACAGGGCCAGGGCGGCCAAAACCGCCCAGGAACATCTTGCCTTGCCGAAACCCCCGAATTTATCCATACCCATCTTCTAACACAAAATATGGCGGGCTCCAACCAAGGAAGGGTCAGGGCTTGCGTTTCTTGGGCTGGACGCGGATGCCCGGGGGCTGGATCAGGAGATCCTGGGCGAACAGGCGTTCGAAATTCTCGGACGAGACCGGACGGCTGACCAAATAGCCCTGGATTTCGTCGCAGCCATGGCTGCGCAGGAAGGCGATCTGATCCTCGTTCTCGACGCCCTCGGCCACCACTTTCAGGCGCAGATTGTGAGCCAGGCCGATGATGGCCGAGACGATCTCGGCATCGCTGTCGTCGGTGGTCAGGTCGTGCATGAAGCTGGCGTCGATCTTCAAGGCGTCGATGGGAATGCGCTTCAAATAGGCCAGGCTGGAATAGCCGGTGCCGAAATCGTCGATCGAGGTGACGACGCCCAGCGAACGCAATTCGTTGAGCATGAAGGAAGCGATGTCCATATGCTCCATCAGCACCGATTCGGTGACTTCCAGTTCCAGATATTTCGGATCGAGCTGGGCTTCGTCGAGGATGGCGCGCACGCGCCCGACCAGATCGGGCTGGTTGAATTGATGAGGCGAGATGTTGACCGCCATGCGGATAGGCGGCAGCCCCCGGTCCTGCCAGGCCTTGTTCTGCAGACAGGCGGCGCGCAACACCCATTCGCCCAGGGGGATGATCAGCCCGGTATCCTCGGCCAGGGGGATGAAATCGACCGGCGGCACCAGCCCAAGATCGGGATGCTTCCAGCGCACAAGGGCTTCGGCGCCGGCGATGCCGCCGGTGTCGAGATTGACCTTGACCTGATAGTTGAGCAGGAACTCGTCGCGCTCGAGCGCCTTGCGCAACTCGTTCTCCATGGCCAGCCGCTCGAACGACTTGGCGTTCATCTGCGGCGTATAAAGCTGATAGCTGTTGCGCCCCAGATCCTTGGCCCGATACATGGCGATGTCGGCATTCTTGACCAGCACCTCGGGACTGTCGCCGTCTTCCGGGAAAACGCTGATGCCGATCGAGGTGGTGACGAACAGCTCCCGGTCTTCCACCAAGAAGGGCTGACTGATGCCATCGACAACGCGTCTGGCCAGGCGGACCGCATCCTCGACATCGGCGATTTCGCTCATCAGAATGGTGAATTCGTCGCCGCCCATGCGCGACACCGTATCGGAATCACGCATGCACAGCTTCAAGCGGGCCGCCATTTCTTCCAGCACCCGGTCGCCGACGGAATGACCCAGCGTGTCGTTGATGCGCTTGAAAAGATCGAGATCAAGGAACAGGATGGCCAGGCGCTGGTGGTGACGTCTGGCGGAATTGATGGCCATGGCCAGACGGTCGTTGAACAAGCGCCGGTTGGGCAGGCCGGTCAGAACGTCGAAATAAGCCAGATTGCGGATGCGCTCCTCGGCCTTCTTGCGTTCGGTGATGTCGCTGAAGATGCCGGCATATTTGATCGACCCGCCCTCGGTGTCCTGGATGCGGGTAATGGTCAGCCATTCGGGAAAGATGTCGCCGTTCTTGCGCCGGTTCCAGACCTCGCCCTGCCAGTGCCCCTTGGTCAGAATCGAATTCCACATTTGGCGGTAGAACTCGGCGTCGTGGCGGCCCGAGCGCAGCATGCCCGGCTTTTGTCCGATCACTTCCTCGGCCAGATAGCCGGTGAGCGTGGTGAAGGCCGGATTGATGGCCTCGATCAGCCCCTCGGAATCGGTGATGATGATGCCGTCCAGCGAGGCTTCGATCACCTTGTGGGCCAGATTGAGGTGGCGTTTCGATTCCTCCAGCGCCCGGTCGCGCTGATGCAACGCCTCTTCCAGGCGGCGCACATATTCGTGCTCGAGGCTGGCCAGAATGTCCGAGAAGGACAGAATGCCCGCCAGCTCGCCATGGTCATCGACGACGCCGAGATGGCGGAAGCCTTTTTGCTCCAGAATGTCGCGGGCATAGAGCAGCGTGGTTTGGCAAGAAACGGTGAACAAGGGCTTGCTGGCGACTTCCTCGACCGATTTGACTGGGGCGCGCGTGGCGATCTGACGCAGAATGTCACGCTCGGTGACGATGCCGACCGGCTTGCGGTCGCCATCCAGGACCACGGCGGCGTCGCTGCGTTCGGCCCGCATCAGCTTCATGGCGTCGATAAAGGACATGCCGGAATCGACGGTCACCAGGGTGCGCGGCACCGCCGAACGCACGTCGCGCAGATACATGTAGTGCTGGATGCCGAAATGCTTGATGACGTCGGTCTGGCTGACGATGCCGAGCAGCTTGCCCTGATGCCCGGTCACCACCAGATGGCGAAGGCCCTCGTCCTTCATGCGCCGCCCGGCTTCCGAGACCGTGACCTCGGGCGCCGTCGTCACCAAGGGGGCGCTCATCACCTTGCCGATGGGAATTTCCAGCGTGCGGCTGTCGGCCAGGTCCAGCCCCATGGCGTCATGCTCGGTCCAGATGCCGACCGGATGTTCGCCCTCCATGACCAGGATCGACCCGCAGCGGTTTTCCTGCATCATCTGGGCCGCTTCCGACAAGGGCGTTGAAGGCTGGCAGCGCAGAACGTCGGCCCGCATGATATTGCCGATGGTCCTATCTTCGTTCACGCTGCGGCTCCTTATGACGTTAGGCGGCGGCGCGGCCCCCGTAAACAATGCTTGCGAATCGTTCGAATTCTAGGCTCCCCGGTCCGGGGCAACAACCCTAATCGCCAATCGCAAATTAGCAACTTATGTCGGGTCTGTCATGCCGTAGGCTGACAAGGTCTATAACCATGTCGATGGCCTTGGGCAGGGCCAGGACAACTTCGGGACCGGGTTCCTGACCAAATGAAAAATCGCCCCCTTCGACGCCGATAATCCACAGAATCTGCGGCAACTCGCCCAGATCGCGCGCCAGTTCGACGGCCCCGGCCAGGCCGAAAACATGGCTCGAGAAGGGCGTCAAATCGGGTGGAATCGCGTCACGAGCGGCATCGACAAGGTGAAGATGGCCGGCGGGCCGGCCCGAGGAGACGGCATCGATGACGACGACACGCTCCCGACCCTTCCACAAAGCCATCAGGCCCGTGCCCTCGCCGTGATGCAATACGACGTCCAGTCCGGGCAGCGCCCTGTCCTTCAATTCCTTGGCCGCCATCAAGCCAGCGGCGTCGTCGCGGCGGAACTCGTTGCCGATACCGATGACCAGCCAATCACTCGCGGTCAACGGTCAACTTCAGGAAATGGGTGGCGCAGGAAATGCACGGATCGTAATTGCGGATCGCCTGCTCACATCGCCATTTCAGATCCTCGTCCGAAAGCGCCATATTGGCCGAGACGACCTTGAAGAGATCGTTCTCGATCTGCTTTTGGTTCTGCGCCGTCGGCGGGATGATGCGTGCTGCCTTGACCAGGCCCTGATCGTCGATTTCGTAACGATGGAAGCAGATGCCGCGCGGCGCTTCGGTGCAGCCATGTCCGACCGCGGCCTTCACCACCGGTTCGGTATAGGGCCGTGCCGGTTCCTGGTAATTCTTGGCGATGGCTAGGGCGTCCAGGCAGACCTGCAGGATCTCGACGGCGCGCACGACGATGCTTTTGAAAGGATTGCGCACCACCGACCCCAATCCGGCTTCCTTGGCCGAACTTTGCGCCTCGGGATGCAGCTTGTCGTAGTTGATGGCGAAGCGGGCCAGGGGGCCGACGTGATAGGGCTGCTTGCCGGGCTTCTGGAAACCGTGCAGGGCGTTCGAATGTTTGACATGTTCCTCGTCGAAATGGTCGAGGAACTGCGGCAGATCGATGTCCAGCCCACGGTTGGAAACCACGCGCCCTTCATGGATGGCGTATTCGCGCTCGTGGCGCAGGGCCACGAAAGTGTAGTTCTGCTCGATGTCCGGGAAGTCGAAGCCGCCGACCAGGCGAATCGTGTCGTGGCTGGCCTGAATGGCCCATTCCAGATCGGGAATCAGGGCCTGAATCTCGGCCTTGGTCGGTGTGCGGTAGAAACCGCCGACCCGCATATTGACCGGATGAATGGCCCGGCCGCCGCCCACGGCCTCCAAAAGATCGTTGCCGATCTTCTTCAAACGCAGGGCCTTTTGCACCAGATCGCGGTTCGACTTGGCCAATTGAATGGCGTCGGCCAGCCCCAGGAAATCGGGCGCATGCAGCATGTAAACATGCAGGGCGTGGCTTTCGATCCATTCGCCGCAATAGGCCAGGCGTCGCAGATCGCGGATGGGCGCGGGAACCTGGATGCCCAGCGCGTTTTCCATGGCCTGGATCGATCCCATCTGATAGGCGATGGGGCAGATGCCGCAAATGCGGGCCGTGATGTCGGGCACTTCCATGAAGCTGCGGCCTTGCAAGAAGGCCTCGAAAAAGCGCGGCGGCTCGAAAATGCCGAAGCGGACTTCCTTGATCTCTTTGTCCTTGACGCGCACATAAAGCGAGCCTTCGCCTTCGACCCGGGCCAGCGCATCGACCTTGATGACACGGTTAGTCATGCTTCAGACTCTCCTCACGGAAGGCGGGGGCGTTGGCGTTGAAGCTTCTGAAGGCGCGCTGGACCGTGCCCTTATCCTGCTTCAGCTCGCCCAGGAAACGGTCGGCCAGGGCTCCGGTATTGGGGGTCTCCATCGGACCGAAACAACCAAAGCAGCCGCGATGGGTGGCCGGGCACAAACCGCCGCAACCGGCCTGCGTCACCGGCCCCAGGCAGGCGATGCCCTTGGCGACCATCACGCAAACGGTGCCGCGCTGCTTGCATTCGATGCATTCGGCGTAATGGGGGATGTTGGGCTTGCGCTTGTTGAGAAAGGCGTTCAGCACTTCCAGCAGTTGGTGCTTGTTGATCGGGCAGCCGCGCAGTTCGAAATCGACGGCCACATGCTCGGCGATCGGCGTCGCCGTCTCCAGCGTCTCGATATAGTCGGGCCTGGCATAGACGATGTCGAGGAAGCCGTTGACGTCGGTAAAATTGCGCAAGGCCTGAATGCCGCCCGAAGTGGCGCAGGCCCCGATGGTGATCAGCGCCTTGGTGGATTTCCTGATCTGGCGGATCAGTTCGGCTTCGTGCGGCGTGGTGATCGAGCCTTCGACCAGCACGACGTCGAAGGGGCCCTTCATATCCTTGCGGGTGGCTTCCAGGAAATAGGCGATCTCGACGGCGTCGGTGACGGCCAGCAGTTCAAGTTCGCAATCGAGAAGGGAAAGCTGGCAGCCGTCGCAGCTCGAGAATTTGAAGACGCCCAACCGGGGCTTGGCGCGCGTGGTCATGCTTACAACTCCCGAACCTTGAAGGCGTCGGCCACTTCATCGAAGCGGAAAACCGGCCCGTCCTTGCAGACGAAGGGGGCGCCCCACTGGCAATGGCCGCAAAGCCCGATGCCGCATTTCATGTTGCGCTCCATCGACACATAGATGCCGGTGCGGTCGATGCCCGAATCCTCGAGCGCCTGGATGCCGTAGCGCATCATGATCTCGGGGCCGCAGACGAAGGCCACGGTGTGCAATGGATCGAAACCGGCCCCCTTGACCAGCTTGGTGACGACGCCGACATGGCCGCTCCAGCCCGGCTCGGCCCGATCCACGGTGACGCGCACCTTGGTGTCGAAGCGGCCACGCCATTTTTCAAGTTCCTTGGGAAACAGAATTTCCGAAGGCGAGCGCGAACCGTACAGCAGCACCACCTTGCCGAAGCGTTGGCGGTGCGCCAAAGCCATATAGATGGCCGGACGCAAAGGCGCCAGGCCCAAGCCGCCGGCCAGGATGACGAGATCGGACCCGAAGACCTCCTCGACCGGCCAGGGATTGCCGAAGGGGCCGCGAATGCCCACCGCCATGCCTTCGGAAAGATTGCCGATGGCCTCGGTCGCGGCGCCGACGCGCCGGATGGTATGGATCAGCTTGCTGGGATCGGCGGGATCGCCAGAGATGCTGATCGGCACCTCGCCGGCTCCGAAGGAATAGATCATGTTGAACTGGCCGGGCTTGAAGGCGAAGCTGCCCCCGCCCTCGGGCACCAATTCCATGGTAAAGACGTCGGACAATTCCTTCCGGATCTTCTCGATGCGAAAGGGCCTGACATCCATCGGATCGGCTTGCTGCAAGGCCGCGCTCATGCCATCAACCCTTCTTCGCCGGGCCGTAAAGATCGAACATCTGCATGCGCGCCGCATGCAGGCGGTGCGCCATCACCGGCACGAATCGCTTCATGACCTGATAGCCCAGCACCGGATCGCTTTCCATCTTGCGCATCAGGCATGTGGCGTCGAAGGACAGGGCCCGCACCAGGGTCTGGGCCCTGGCGTCGAAGGTCCATTTATAGGGCGCCACCAGCCACGACCAGCCCAGCACGCCGCCGTCATCGATGGTTTCCACCGTCAAGGCCTGACGGCCCGGCGCATGCACCTCGACCGCCACCACGCCAGAACGGACGAGATAGAATTTCTTGGCCTCGCCGCCTTCGCGGAACAGAAACTGCCCGGCCTCGAACCGTTCATTGGCGGCGCAGCCGATCATCACGTCCTTCAAGGCCGGATCAAGCCCCTGGGCGAAGGGATGTTCTTCCAGGATGCGGCCAAGATTGTCCACCTGCACCATGATTATGCTCCCTTCAAGATGGCCTTGGCTTCGGCCGTGATGTCGATCCCCACCGGGCACCAGATGATGCAGCGCCCGCAGCCCACGCAGCCGGAAACGCCGAACTGCTTGACCCAGTGGGAAAGCTTATGCGTCATCCACTGGCGATAGCGCGAAGCGCCGGAATTGCGCACAGAGCCGCCGTGAATGTAGGAATAGTCGATCGAAAAACAGCTATCCCATTTGCGCGTCCGCTCGGCCTTCAGGCCGGACAGATCGGTCGCGTCCTCCATGGTCGAACAAAAACAGGTGGGGCAGACCATCGTGCAATTGCCGCAAGACATGCAGCGTTTGGCGACGTCTTCCCAATGCCGGCTTTCCAGTTGGGCGGCCAGCAGCTCGGCGACGCCGGATATCATGGCCCGCTTCTGGCCCGCCGCCGCGGCTTGGCGCTGATCGGACGCCGCCTTCAGATCGGCCTCGGAGGCGGCCTGCCTGGGCAGGCGATCCAAAAGGGCGCGGCCCTTCTCGCTGCCCGCCTCGGCCAGAAAGACATGACGCCCGCCATCGATGATTTCCGCCAGTTTCAGATCGTACCCTTCGGAAACGTCCGGTCCCGTTTGCTGCGAGGCGCAGAAACAGGCGGCGCCGGCATGGTCGCAGGTGACGACGACCAGAAAACAGTTGCGGCGCCGTTCGGCATAGCCCTTGTCGGCATAGGGTCCGCCCTCGAAGACCTTGTCTTGGATCAGCATGGCCGACAATTCGCAGGCCCGCACGCCGATGAAGGCGTAGCGCGGCGCAGGATCCTGATCCTTGACGATGCGGAAGCCATGACCGGCCCTTTCCGCCGACCACAGTTTCTGGCGGGCCGGATACAGATGCGCCTTCAATCCCTGCACGGGCTTGGTATGGCCGAAAAGCTTGGCGTCGCCCCGTTCGGTCAGGCGGTAATGGCCGCCCTCCTCCTCGTCGCCGATCCCCTTGGGCAAGTCGTCCGGGCCGGAAACGGGGGCATAGAGGACAGCGCCATCGTGAACCCGGGGAGCCACCGGCTGGTAGCCTTCCTCGGCGAGAAGCGCGAACATGGCGCCGAGATCCTTGCGATCGATAACGGCCTGACTGTCCGGCATAGGCACCTCATAGGCACAGAAAATGTGTGGAGACTATGCCATGGAGCCGTTTGAATTGCATCCAGGAAAAGGCGCAACCCGGCGAAAGTTATATGACATGCGCCGAATCCTTGTGCGCTCCGTCACTGTCAGGAAATCCGATTTGGCTAGAATGAACTTACGCGGAGGAAAAATTGTCCCCATGTCCGATGCGTAAAGCACCGAGGTTCATCATGCGCCTGATCCGTTTCGCCCCACCCTTCCTGGTCCTCAGCTTCGCTTTTCTGGGGGTTGACCTTTTCAACTTCGTTCAGCACGGCGTCTGGCCGGGGGCGACCTCGGCGGAACTGCTGAACGGCTTGGGACTGAACATCGACGCACCGGGATTCTGGATGAATATGTCGCCGGCCTGGCCGCTATTGGTCCTGGGACTGGCCATCGGCGAGGCCGGTCTGGTCCAGAATCGCATCCTGGACGCCAAAGAGCAGAGAATGATCGCCAGATTGCGTGTCGAGGCCGAGGAACGGCGCGCCAAGGAACGCCATGCCGACATGCTGGTGCGCCGCGAACGCCGGGTCCGGCGCATTCTTGACCATGCCGCTTAAATAAGGATCCGATAAAGCAGTTTAAAGAGAGCAAAGAGAATATTTTATCCGGAACAAATTTAGCTTCACATCGCGAAAGGAATGGCTGTAGTCTTGTCGCAAATGTGATAGGGCATGACAAGGGGACCGTTATGCTCCGACTGCAAGACCTGCGACCTTATCTATCCGAGTTGGCAAGGCACTTCATCGCTGCCTTTCTGCCCTTTTCTCTCGCTTTGGCTACATTCCTTTTCTCTTATACTTGGTTTGAACGCAACCAGGCTCTGACCTCGCTGTCCGGCAACGAAACCATCCGTATCGAAACGGCCAAGAACGCCACCCAATCCCTGTTGAATGAAGTCGTCGCCGATCTTGGCCTGTTGTCCAACGACCAGATCTTGCAAGACTGGCTCGAGACGCCCTCTCCCGGCGCCCTCAAGGACGTCACCAACCATTTCCTTCTGATCGCCCGCACCAAGCGCATCTATGACCATATCCGTCTTCTCGATCTGTCCGGCAAGGAACGGCTGCGGGTGAATTTCAGTTTGGGCGGCCCCTACAGCGTCCCTGACGGTGAATTGCAAGACAAGTCGAACCGCTATTATTTCAGCGAAAGCGTCAATCTGACCCGGGGCCATGTCTTTCTGTCGCCGCTCGACCTCAATGTCGAGAACGAGGAAATCGAGCGGCCGATGAAACCCATGATCCGCCTGGCCACGCCGGTCTTCGACCGCCAAGGCATCCGGCGGGGCGTTCTGGTCATGAACTATCTGGCCCAGCATCTTTTAGGGAAATTGGGCGAAGCCGCCAGCGGCATCCAAGGCGAGTTGATGCTGGTCAATGGCGAAAGCTACTGGCTGTTAAGCCCACGTCATGAAGACGAATGGGGTTTTCAGCTGAATTCGGGCAAACGGTTCGATCTGACGCACGCCCAGGCCTGGCGGCAGATCCAAGCCGGCCAGACCTCGGTCCAAAACGAGTCGGGCCTCTATACCGCCACGGCGCTGCGACCGGCCATCCTCAGCCAGAAACAGGCCGGTAGCGTCCTGATCACGACAGGCAGCATTCCGGCCTCCGACTATGTCTGGTGGCTGATTTCGCATATTCCCGAACCCGGCCTGAGCAACCTTGTGTCCAGCCGGACGAACTTACACGTCGCCTTCGTATTCGCCTTGTTCCTGATCGGCGTTCTGTCTTTCAGCTATGCGGCGATGCGCGTCGCCCGCATCCGCTCGGACGAAAACCTGAAGCAGGCCGCCAAGGTGATGGAAGTCACCCATGACGCGGTTTTGATTCTATGCCCAAACCGGAAAATCCTGTCGGCCAATCAGGCGGCTGCGGCGATTACCGGTTTTTTGCCCAGCGAACTGATGGGGGCCGACGAAAGAATGACCCGTGCCCATCAAGACGAGGTCGAGCGCGAGGAAACCATCTGGATGCAGGTCGAGGATCACGGCCAATGGCAGGGCGAAATCTGGAACCGGCGCAAGAACGGCGAGGCCTATCCGGCCTACGCCACCATCGGGCGCATCACCGACCATAAGGGCAGGCTGCAGAACTATATCGAGATTTTCTCGGACATCACCGACCGCAAGCTGGAAGAACAGGCGCTGTTGAAGCTGGCCCACCACGATCCCTTGACCGGCCTGCCCAATCGCGCCTTGTTCCTCGACCGTCTGGAAGTGGCGCTGGCGACGGCCAAGCGCGCGGGCCACAAGGCGTCGGTGCTGTTCATCGATCTCGACAAGTTCAAGCCGGTCAATGACGAGTTGGGCCACGAGGCCGGCGACATTCTGCTGTGCGAAATCGCCAAGCGGCTGCAAGCGGCTTTGCGCGAAGCCGACACCGTGGCCCGTTTCGGCGGCGATGAATTCGTGGTCCTGCTGCCGGAAATCGACCATGACCACGACGCTCTGACCGTGGCCGGCAGCTTGATCGAGCGCGTCAGGGACGAGATCATGGTCAAAGGCCATGCCTGCCATGTCGGCTGCAGCATCGGCATCGCCTTCTTTCCGGGCGATGCCGACGAACCCGCCCGCCTGGTCGAACAGGCCGACCAGGCCATGTATCGGGCCAAACAGACCGGTTCCGGCGCCATCCGCATGGCCGGGCGCGAACTGCCCGACCATCCGATTCCGGCCCGGCGCTATCTGAAACCCGTGACCTGAGAATTGAGTCAAATCGGCTTGGTGAATATCGGTTCCGAGGGCGCGGCGAAGCAACAAACCTGATTGCGTCCAGCCTGCTTGGCGCGATAAAGCGCCGCGTCGGAACGGCCCAGAAAATCGACCAGACTTTCCTTCTGGCGGCGCTCGGCGACGCCGATGCTGGCCGTCACCCGCTTGCCTACCATGGGGGGGCCGAATTCAATGGCTTCCACGGCCTCGCGCAGACGTTCGCCAAAAGCGCCGATTTCGACGGCCGAGCGTCCGGCCACGAAGACGGCGAATTCCTCGCCGCCCAAACGCACCGGCAAATCGCCATGGCGGCTGGTTTCCGTCAACACATTGGCCACCTGCTTCAACACCTCGTCGCCCTGATTATGGCCGTAAGCGTCGTTGATCGATTTGAAATGGTCGATATCCAGCATGGCGACTGCCACCTTGGCCCCCTTGTCGCGGTCGTGGATGGCGAACAGACGCTCGACCATGTCTTGCATGTAGAAGCGGGTGTAAAGGCCGGTCAGGGCGTCGCGGATCGAGCGCTCGTAGAACTGCTTGCGTTCGAGATCGAGGGTCCGATAGATGGCTTCGCGTTCGACCGCCACCTGCAGCGGAATGTTCATCTGCTGGATCATCTCGACCACTTCGGCGTTGATGGCGATACGCTTGTCGAGATGAATGATGGCCATGGCCTCGATGATCCCTTTCTCGGGCGAGAAGAGCGGCACCACCAGGGCATGCATGCGCCGCCCGGCATCCTCGGGTCCGGCCAGGGTGAAGTTCCATTTATGGCGCCGTCCCCAGCTTTTGGCATCCTTGCCCATGGTCATCGAAACCAGCAGCGGCGGCTCGGTCAACATGCCCTTGTAGCGGCTTTCCGGCCCCAGATGCAGCACCTTGCCGTCATGGCCCTGCGAGCGGGCGAAGAATTCGATCAGGCGGGCGGGAACGAAGCGCTGCGCCACTTCGAGCAGGGCGCGGGCGACATCGACGAAATCGCGATAGCCGGTCATGGTCTTGGTGATGTCGGACAACATCTGATTGAGCCTGGACAGCCGGTGGATGTCGGTATCCTCCTTGGCCAAAAGATACAGGCCGCAATCCAGCGTCTTCAGCCGGTCGATGATGGGATGAACCAGATGTTCGGGAAGGATCGAGCCGTGCTGCGGACAGATCATCTTCAGATCCAGCTTCTCGATGCGGGTCAGCGAATGCAGCAGCACGTCGCGGCTGGGGATGTAATGCTCATGAAAGGGCTTCAGGCTTTCGAAATAATCCATTTTTTGCGCGACCAGTGAGAATCCTTCAGTAAAGCCGCCGAAAATGTCGCTGGAAAACAGGGCGCAGGCCTGTTCGTCATAGGTGACGAAGGCGCCGGGAAAATGGGCATAGGGCGTGAACAGGAATTTCAGCTTGCGCCCGCCCAGATCCAACTTCCATTCATGCTCCTCGGGCATCCAGAAGGGCATCTTCAGGCCGTAATGCTTGATCAGGGCCTGACCGCGCCAGTGCGAGACCAGCCTGGCGTCGTCGCGCGTGACCAGGGCGTCGATCCGGGGCATCGCCGAGGTGATGTCGGGATCCTGGTGATGGCAGACGAACCAGCGGATATTGGAAAAATCGGTGACCTCGGCGATCTTGGCCAGCGTGTATTCGTAGGTCAGCATCGAACCGGGATCGAACAGCACCGACTGATCGCCATGCTCGAGCAGATAGACGTGGCATTGGAAGGCGTCTCCGGGAAGATAATGTCCGACCCACCAAATTCGATCGGCGATCTCGATCGCATGGGCCGGATCGGCTTTGCTCATGACGTCGGCTAAGGACATGGCAGCCCTCTTTTTTCCCTCTCCCCAATCATAAGCCGTTGCTTTTCTAAAACAAAGTTTAATCAAACCGCTGTCGCACGATTTCCAGTCGTGGTATTAGAGCGCATCGCATTGGGGAGAAATCGTGGCATTGATTCTTGTTCTGGCCCTGACCGCCCTGGCCGTCTGGCTTGGCCTGCTGATGGGCCATCATGGATTCTGGCGCGCCGATCAAGTGCTGTCGCCAACGCTGCGCCTGGCCCAGCCGCGGACGCCGCCCCAAGTGGTGGCCGTCGTCCCGGCCCGGAACGAGGCGGCGACCATCGTTGAAGCCATCGGCTCGATCCTGGCCCAGGACTATGCCGGCCTGGCCCATGTCGTGCTGGTCGATGACCATAGCGACGACCAAACGGCCGACAAGGCCCGGGCATTGGATGATGCCAGGCTCTGCATCGTCCAAGCCCCGGATCTGGCCACCGGTTGGGCGGGCAAGATGTGGGCGGTCGCCAACGGAGTCGCCAAGGCCAGGGAACTGGCTCCCGAGGCAGATTATCTGTGGCTGGCCGACGCCGACATCGCCCATGGCCCCGAAACCCTGAAACGGCTGGTCGCTCAGGCCCAAGACCGCAAGGCCGTCCTGGTGTCGCTGATGGCGCGCCTGAATTGCACCGGCCTTTGGGAAAGGTTGCTGATTCCCGCCTTCATCTTCTTCTTCCAAAAGCTTTACCCCTTCGCCCAGGTCAACGATCCGGTCGCCAATACCGCCGCCGCCGCCGGCGGCTGCATGCTGGTCAAGCGCCAGGCCCTGGAAAATGCCGGCGGCATCGACGCCATCCGCGACCGCATCATCGACGATTGCGCCCTGGCCGGGATTCTGAAACCCCTGGGTCCGATCTGGCTGGGTCTGGCCGGAGCCGACGAATCGAAAAGTCTGCGCCCCTATCCCGATCTGGGCGACATCTGGTCGATGGTGGCCCGCACCGCCTTCGTTCAGTTGCGCCATTCCTGGCTGCTGCTGACGGGCGCCGTCCTCGGCATGCTGCTGCTGTACTTCGTCCCTCTCTTGTCCTTGGCGGCCGGCATCGGCACCGGCAGCGGGCTCTTGACCCTGGCCGGCGCCTTGGGTTGGCTGTGCATGACCTTCGCCTATCTGCCCACCGTCTCCTCTTACGGCCTGAAGCTGGCGCCCTTGTGGGCGGCCAGCCTGCCCTTGGCTGGACTGCTCTACACGCTGATGACCATCGATTCCGCCATCAGAAGGGGATCGGCCTGGAAGGGGCGGCGCCAAGGAGGCGGCAACTGCGACCCCGATTCCGACCGCGCCTGCCTGCAAGCCGCCCGCGAGGTGGTGGAGAAGGCCGGAACCTCGTTCTACTGGGCCATGCGCAGCCTTGAAGGCGAGCGGCGCGACGCCATGTTCGCCATCTACGCCTTCTGCCGGGCGGTCGATGACGTCGTCGATTCATCGTCGGCCCCGGACGTCAAGCGGCGGGAATTGGCGGTCTGGCGCCAGGGCATCGACCAGCTTTACGCAGGCCAGCCGCTGCCTGATGATCTGCCCTTGCTGCGCGCCCTGAAAACCCCCATCCGCCGCTATGCGCTGAAAAGGGCCGATTTCGAGGCCATCATCGATGGCATGGAGATGGATGCCGGCGATCCCATCCAGGCCCCGCCCCGCGAAACCTTCGATCTGTATCTCGATCGCGTGGCCTGCGCCGTCGGGCGCCTGTCCAACCGCGTCATGGGCGCGCCGGCCAGAATCGCCGATCCCTTGGCCGACAGTTTGGGCCGCGCCCTTCAGATCACCAATATCCTGCGCGACCTGGCCGAGGATGCGGGGCTGGGCCGGCTATATCTGCCCAGCCAGTTGCTGGCCAAATGCCGCATCGCCGAGACCGATCCCGCCCGCGTCCTTGCCCACCCCAATCTGCAGGTGGCCTGCCTGATCCTGGCCGCCGAGGCGCAAAGCCAGTTCACCCAGGCCGCCGGTCTGATGGCGCAAACCGATTCCCGCCCCTTGCGCCCGGCCCTGGCCATGATGGCCGTCTACCGCCTGATCCTGGAACGCCTGATCGACCGCGGCTGGGCCGACCCCGCCCAACCCCTGGCGCTGGGCAAGGGGGAAAAATTATGGGCGGCTCTGAAGGGCGCGCTGTCGGCAGGACCGGCCAATATCCGTTGATGCCAAGGACAGAAATAACAAGAATCGCTTGACCCGCGTCAACGCCGGCCATTTCGAGACGCCCCGCCCCTGATTGCTTGCGCATCAAAGGACTGGATTCCGGGGAATTCGTTGATGCGAATCAACGATTTTCGCAATATTAATCTATTGTTAAATACGGGAATTTTTCTAATAATGCTCGCATGAGATTTCGAGCGCCCAGAGCTGGATATTGGTGCGGGACGTCGGTCGATAAGGGCTTAAGACGGCGCTGGAACGCTGTCTTGGTGTTGGCGATTCTCTCTTTCAATCTGCTGGCGGCCGCCTTGCTACCCGCCTCCGCCAGCGGTTTTGCCGCTGGAGCGGATTCTTCAGTCATCTGCCACGCCGTGATGGAAACGGCAGCCCAAACAGAGTCGGCGCCTCCCGATGGCAGCGCCAAACCCAGTGGCTTCTGCGTCTTCTGCTTGCCCTTGCTGCATGCCGGGCCGGTCGGCGCCCAGACGCCGTTCCAATTCGTCCGTTTCGAGACGTTTGACGAAATCCCCTTGCCCATACTTTCGCGCCAACCCGAGCAGGCGCTTCCACCCGGAACCTCCGCTCCTCGCGCACCACCCGCTTATTCCTGATCAGAACCGTCTTCGCGACGGCGGCAGGGTTTCGACAAGCCCGATCCGCCGGACCGAATTGTTACCGCTCTTCAGGGATAAGAAACATGACCATGCATTTGCGCTCCGCCGCGTCGCTTCTGGCGCTCTCCATCGCTTCCTTGCCGGCGGCTCCGGCCTTTGCCCAGCAATCGACCCCGCTGCCGCCCGTTGCCGTCGAAACCCAGGCCGCGCCCGACGGGCTTGAGAATCCCCTGTGCAGCACCGCCATCGACAAGAAAGTGATCGACAGGAAATCGATATCGACCAGCGACACCGCCAAGCTGCTGGAAGATATGCCCGGCGTCACCGTCAATGTCGGCGGCGGCCTCTCGGGCCTGCCGGCCATCCACGGCATGTCCAGCGACCGGGTGCGGACGGAAGTGGACGGCATGTCCCTGACGTCGGCCTGCCCCAACCACATGAATCCGCCCTTGTCCTACATCGTGCCTTCAAAGGTGGAAAGCTTGCGCGTCTGGAGCGGCATCGCTCCGGTCTCCGAAGGCGGCGACAGCATCGGCGGCACCATTAAGGCGAAATCGAAGGATCCCGTCTTCGCCAAGAAGGGCGAGGCCTATCATGTCGAAGGCGAGGTTTCGTCCTTCTATCGCAGCAACAATGACGGCCTCGGGGGATCGGTTTCGGCCACGGGGGCGACCGAGAATTTCAGCCTGAACTATTCAGGCTCGAAGGAAAAGGCCAGCGACTACAAACGCGGCGGCGAAGACTATCACAACACGGTCCAGTTCTCGGGCCACGAGTCAGAAAACCACGCCCTGAAATTCGCCGCCCGGCACGAGAACCATCTGTTCTCGGTCGAGGGCGGCCAGCAATTCATTCCCAATCAGGGCTATCCCAACATGTATATGGACATGACCGAGAACAAGGAGACGTTCGTCAACGGCATGTACAAGGGCGGATTTGATTGGGGCGATCTGGAAGCCAGGGCCTATTGGCAGACTGTACGCCACGACATGGACATGCTCTCGCGGGTTAAGTATCCGACCATGCCCCACATGCCGATGGTTACCGACGGCGTGAATCTCGGCTATTCGGTCAAGGCGGAAATTCCCTTGAACCAACGCGACACCTTGCGCGTCGGCAACGAATTCCACCGCGTCGTGCTGGACGATTATTGGACCCCGGTTTCGGGATCGGCGATGATGTCGCCCTGGATCAACTGGAACATCCGCAACGGCGTGCGCGACCGCGTCGGCACCTTTGCCGAATGGGAAGCCAAATGGACGCCGGAATGGACGACGCTGCTGGGCGGGCGCAACGACACCGTGATGATGGATACCGGACAGGTGCGCGGCTACAACGCCACCATGAGTTCCTATGCCGCCGACTCCAACCGCTTCAACGCGCTCGATCACGCCAAGACCGATGTCAATTTCGACGCGACGGTCCTGACACGATACGAGCCCAACAAGAAAAGCACCTACGAGCTTGGCTATGCCATGAAGACCCGCTCGCCCAATCTGTACGAACGCTATAGCTGGTCGAGAACCGGCATGAATGCCGAAATGATCGGCTGGAACGGCGATCTCAACGGATATCTCGGAGACGTCGATCTCAAGCCCGAGCGGGCGCATACGCTCAGCTTCAGCGCCGGCTGGCACGACGACAGCGCCAAGAAGAACTGGTCGGTCTTGTTCACGCCCTATGTCACCTATATTCAGGACTATATCGGCGTCGTCGATTTCGGCGTGCTGAGCGCCACCAACAACACCCGCGTCCTGCGCTTCACCAACCTGGCCGCCGAAATGCACGGCATCGACAGTTCCGGCCATTACGCCCTGTCCGACACGCCCGAATTCGGTCGTTTCGTCGCCCGCGGCACCTTGGGCTGGGTTCAGGGCCAACTGGTCGGAAAGGACCAGGGCAGCCTTTACCAGTTGATGCCGCTGAATTCGAAACTGGCCATCGAACATAATCTGGGCGGTTGGAGCAGCGCCATCGAAACCAAGCTGGTGGCCCGCAAGGCGCAGGTGGATACACTGCACAAGGAAGCCAAAACGCCCGGCTTTGCGCTGTTCAACCTACGCTCGGCCTATAACTGGGAGAACATCACCCTCGGCGCCGGCATCGACAATATTTTCAACAAGCGCTACTACAACCCGATGGGCGGGCGCGATTACGGCGACATGCTCTATTACGGCGGCAACTCCGCCAGCCACAACCGGCCTTTGGGGGCGCTCCCCGGCGAAGGCCGTTCCTACAATGCCGGAGTGACCGTCAAATTCTGAGGCTAAAGCAACAAGACACGCCCAACCCCGGGGAAAGCCGCTCCCCGGGGTTTCGCTTTTTTTCGCGAGCCTTGTGGCCGGGATTGGCTTTGTCGCTGCTGGTGCATATCGGCGTGGCGGCCTTGCTGCTGTCCTTCACCTTCGCCAAGGTCGAGGGCGACGGCCCAACCATTGCTGTGGAACTGCTGGCCGAGGAAGAACCGCCACCGCCCGCCGAAGAACCGCCGATGCCGCCGAAACCGAAGCCGAAATCCAAGCCGTTGCCGGCGCCGCCCGTCTCCAACCCACCCCCGTCAACCACCGCCAGCCTGGCCTTGCCGGAGCTTCCGCCCCCGCCCCCAGCCGTTGGCGAGGCGGCAGCCCATGCCCCCGCCATTGTTGCGACTATCTCCCTTCCAGCCCCAACGGTCGAATCCGTCCGCCAAAGCTATGCCCTGGCTCTGTGGCGGCATGTTCAATTGTTCAAGCCCCTTAAATTACGTGCCGAGGGCACGGCAGAGGTCAGCTTTGGCATACAGGCCGACGGAAGTCTGATTTCCTGCGAGATATCAAGCAGCAGCGGCAATGCCCGCCTGGACGAGGCGGCACTGGAAAGCCTGCGCCGGGCCCAGCCTTTCCCGCCCAGGCCGCCCGGGCTGGGCACGCAGCCGCTCTCCTTCGCCATTCCCTTCCAGTTCAAGGCCCGCTCCCCTTGACGGAGAGTCGAATCAGCGACATATTGCGCCTGCGAAATACCCAAGGATTTGCTGGGTTATTGAGAGATTTTGCCCGACGATGAGCGTCACGGCCTTTAAGACTTCAGAACGGACGAGCGAACCCGGCCAAACGCCGCCGGGCGAAGCGCCGTCGCTTGACGCCATCGAGCGCACCGTCCAAACGGTGGCCGAAGGAATTCTGAAGCGTCAGAAACCGGACGGCCACTGGGTCTATGAACTCGAAGCCGACGCCACCATCCCGGCCGAATACATCTTCCTCAACCGTTTTCTCGACACGCCGCAGCCCGAGCTGGAGGCCAAGCTGGCCCGCTATCTGCGCGGCATCCAGAACGAGGACGGCGGCTGGCCCCTGTTCCACAAGGGCGCGTCCAACGTCTCGGCCTCGGTGAAGGGCTATTACGCCTTGAAGATGGTCGGCGACGATATCGAAACGCCCCATATGAAAAAGGCCCGCGAACGCATTCATGCCCTGGGCGGCGCCGAGAAGGCCAATGTCTTCACCCGCTTTGCGCTGGCCCTGTTCGGTCAGGCGCCCTGGCGGGCGGTGCCGGTGACGAGGCCGGAAGCCCTGCTTCTGCCCGAATGGTTCCCCTTCCATATTTCGAAGGTCTCTTACTGGTCGCGCACGGTGATGGTGCCGATGTTCGTGCTCTGCGCGCTAAAGCCCCGGGCCCGCAATGTCGATGGCGTCGGCATCCCTGAACTGTTCCTGACCGACCCCGAGAAAATCCGCGAATGGCAGAACAATCCGACCGGCTCGCGCCTGGGCAATTTCTTTCTGGTCCTCGACAAGATCCTGCGGGCGATTGAAGTCTTCTTTCCCAAGTTTCTGGAAAAGAAATCCATCGACAAATGCATGGACTTCACGCTGGAACGCCTGAACGGCGAGGACGGTCTGGGCGCCATCTTCCCGGCCATGGCCAACAGCGTGATGGCGATGGATGCGCTGGGCTATTCCAGAGATGACCCCCATTTCAAAATCGCCCGCAAATCGATCGACCTGCTGGTCGTCGAACATGGCGACAGCGCCTATTGCCAGCCCTGCGTCTCGCCGGTCTGGGATACCGGCCTGGCCGCCCATGCGCTGCTGGAAGCGGGATTGCCGGGCGACCATCCGGCCATCGCCAAGGCCGTCGATTGGCTGATGGACCGCCAGGTGCTGGACGTCGAGGGCGATTGGATTTGGCAGCGCCCGGGCCTGCGCCCCGGCGGCTGGGCCTTCCAATACCGCAACGATTATTACCCCGATGTCGATGACACCGCCGTGGTGGCGCTGGCCCTGCATCGCGCCAAGCCCGGCGAGACGCAAAACGCCGTGTCCCGCGCCGCCGAATGGGTGGAAGGCATGCAATGCGGCAATGGCGGCTGGGCCGCCTTCGACGCCGAGAATGAAAAATATCACCTGAACCATATTCCGTTCGCCGATCACGGGGCCCTGCTCGACCCGCCGACGCTGGACGTTTCGGCCCGCTGCCTAAGCCTGCTGGCGCAATTGGGCTATGACAAGAACCATCCCAAGGTGGCGGCTGGCCTGGAATATATGAGGATCGAGCAGGAAAGCGACGGCTCCTGGTTCGGGCGCTGGGGCACCAATTACATCTACGGCACTTGGTCGGCCTTGTGCGCCTTCAACGCGGCGGGCGAAGACATGACCGCGCCGCATATCCAGAAGGCCGTCGATTGGTTGAAATCGCGCCAGCGCGAGGACGGCGGCTGGGGCGAGGATTGCGCCAGCTATTGGGATGAAACCAAGGCCCTGTGCCATGAAAGCACGCCCTCGCAGACCGCCTGGGCGCTGCTGGGCCTGATGGCTGCGGGCGAGTTGGATTCGCCCGAAGTCGCCAAGGGCGTCGCCTATCTGATGCGCATGCCGCGCGACATGTACGGCAAATGGCACGAAGAACGCTATACCGCCGTCGGCTTCCCCAAGGTTTTCTATCTGCGCTATCACGGCTACAGCGCCTATTTCCCGCTTTGGGCCCTGGCCCGCTACAAGAATCTGAAGCGCGCCAACAGCCGCCGCACCGCCTATGGCATGTAGCCGTCTCGGCTTCGTGACCGGCATCAAGCGCGAAGCGGCGCTGATTCCTTCATCCCATCTCGTTCTTTGCTCGGGCGCCAATGCCCAAGCCGCCGCCCAGGCCGCGCGCCGTCTGGCCGATCAGGGATGCGATCTGCTGGTCAGTTTCGGCCTGGCGGGCGGGCTTGATCCGGCCTTGCCGGCGGGAACCTTGCTAACCCCAAAGGACATCATTGCGCCAAGCCGCGAGCGCTTCGTCTGCTGGTCGGAAATCGACTTCCCGAATGCCGTGACCAAACCCCTGGCCGGATCGGATATGCTGTTGTCCTCGCCCGAGGGCAAGGCGCTGCTGATGGCCCGCAGCGGCGCGGTGGCGGTGGATATGGAAAGCCATACCGTCGCCTATGTGGCCCGGGAACGCGGACTTCCCTTTCTGGTTCTGCGCGCCGTCGCCGACACGGCGGATATGACTCTGCCCGCCTTCATCGCCAAATCGACGGCGCCGGATGGTTCGACGCGCTTGGGGCCGATCCTGATGGGATTGCTGAAAAGCCCCAAATCCATGCCAGAGTTGCTTGCCCTGGCCAAAGCCAGCGACCTGGCCTTTGCCGCCTTGCGAAGCGCGCTGCCGCTTCTTCTGAAAAAATAAGGCCCGGCTGCGAGGGGAGCGCAAGCCGGGCCTTTTAATCGCCGTCAGCGGTGGGGACGATGCCGCCGGCGAGGGGAAAGTTACTTACATCATCCAACCGCCACCACGAGGACCGTGACCGCGACCGGGACCGAAGCCGGGGCCAAAGCCGGGGCCAAAGCCGTCGCCCAACTGCTTCTTCTGCGCGTCGGACAAGGTGGCCGTGAACTTCTGCCGGGCCTCGAAAATCTTGGTCATCGAATCGATGCGGCTTTTCGACATCTCGGTCTGGTGCTGGCGGAACTGCTCGGGCGTCATCGCCTGGATGGCCTTGGGATCCATGGCGTCGCGCACCGACCAACGCGCTTCGCGCTCGGCGGTGGCCGCCTTCTGATAGTCCTCATAGGCCTTCTTCTGAACGTCGGTCAGCTTCAGCTTCTCGACGACGGCTTGCTGGCTGTAGCCGGGGCAACCGCCGGGGCCACCACCGAAACCACCACCCCAACCGCCCGCCACTGCCGGCAGTGAAGCGACGGCCAGGATGGCGGCCGAAGCCAGAAGGGTTTTGGTTAAACGTTTCATGATCATCTCCTGTGTCTGTGGTGTACCGCTGATGAGGCCAAGTTACCCCCGCCCGGTAACGGGCATATGTCGGACGAAGCGCTTTCTTGTAACGAAGTGTAACGGCGCATGGCCGAAGCCGATGGTCCGCGCTATCATCTTGTCATGGACGCCGACACCGAAATCCTGATCGTCGATGACGACCGCGAGATCCGCGATCTGCTGGCGCGCTTTCTGGCCAAGCACGGACTGAAAGTGGCGGCGGCGCGCGACGGCGCCGACATGAACCGGCATCTGGCCCTGAAAACGCCGGGACTGATCGTGCTGGACCTGATGCTGCCGGGCGAGGACGGATTGTCGATCTGCCGACGCCTGCGCGCCGAGCCCAAGACCAAACACATCCCCATCGTCATGCTGACGGCGATGGGCGAGGATGCCGACCGCATCGTCGGACTGGAAATGGGGGCCGACGACTATCTGCCCAAACCCTTCAACCCCCGCGAATTGCTGGCCCGCATCAAGGCCGTGCTGCGCCGGACCAACATGACCGGTCCCGCCGAAGCCCCGTCCCTTGACTATCGCTTTGCCGGCTTCAGGCTGGATGTCGAAACCCGAAGCCTGTACGACGCGGCCGGCCGGGTCGTCGAACTGACCGGCGGCGAATTCGATCTTCTGAAGGCCCTGCTGGAACATGCCGGGCGCGTCCTGACCCGCGACCAGTTGCTGGATCTCACGCGCGGACGCCTGGCCGGTCCCTTCGACCGCTCGGTCGATATTCAGATCAGCCGCATCCGCAAGAAGATCGAGCAAGACGCCAAGGAACCCGAATTGATAAAAACCGTGCGCGGCGGCGGCTATGTGCTGTCCTGCCCCATCCAGCGGAGCGGAGCATGATGACATATCTGTGGCCGCAAAGCCTGTTGGGCCGCGCCATGGCCGTACTGGCGATCGGCCTGATCGCCTCGCATCTGGCCGCCCTGGCCCTTTATTCCGGCAACCGCGACGAAGCCCTGGCTTCCCTGGGCGGACGTCAGACCGCCGAACGCATCATCGGCCTGGCGGCGGCCATGGAGGATGCAAGCCAGCAAGAGCGCGAAGGCCTGACCCGCAAGATGAGCCGTCATGGCCAGTTCTTCTTCTGGTCCTTGGAACCCGCCGTCAAACAGGAGCGCGGGCGCGGCTTTTCGAACGTCGTCGCCAGCGAATTGCGCCGCTTGGCCGCCCCCAATGCCGAAGTGCGGGTGCGGCAAGCACGGTTCGAGGATATGGCGGCGCTGGGCGAGCAAAGACCGCCGGGTCGGCCCGGCTGGGGCATGGGGCCCGGCTATGGCATGGGGCCCGGCCATGGCATGGGACCGGGGGCTGGGGCTGGGGCTGGTCCATCGCGCTTCTTCCTGATTTCGCTGCGGCTGGGAGACGGTTCCTGGCTGAACGCGATTGCCGCCGCCGAGCCGCCCGACGCCCTGTGGCGCGGCCGCTTCCTGCTGGGTTTTGCCGCCACCACTCTGGTCACCTTGCTGCTGGTCGCCTGGGCGGTGCGCAGGGCCGTGCTGCCGCTGGGCCTGTTCGCCAAGGCCGCCGAGCGGCTGGGCACCGACATTTCGGCCCCGCCCCTGGCCGAAAACGGCCCCGCCGAGGTCCGGCGCGCCGCTCTGGCCTTCAACCGCATGCAAGAACGCCTGAAGCGTTTCGTCGATGACCGCACGCGCATGCTGGCCGCCATCTCGCACGATCTGAGAACGCCGCTGACCCGCATGCGGCTGCGCGCCGAATTCGTCGATGACGACGAGATGCGGGCCAAGATGCTGGCCGATCTGGACGAGATGGAGGCGATGATCGGCGCCACCTTGTCCTTCGCCCGCGACGAGGCGAAAAGCGAGCCTCGCCTCCCGCTCGATCTGACTGAATTATTGACCAATCTTGCCGCCGAGGCGGCGGAAACCGGCCAGCGCGTGACCTTTGCCGGCCTGCCCTCGGCCCGGATTTCGGCGGCTCCGTCGGCCTTGAAGCGGGCACTCTCCAATCTCATCGACAATGCCGTCAAATACGGTCAGGCGGCATCGATCACCCTGGCCGAAGGGGACGGGCATTACCTTGTCGTGATCGAGGATGACGGTCCCGGCATCCCGGAATCCGAACAGGAACAGGTCTTCGCCCCCTTCTATCGGGTCGAGGGTTCGCGCTCGAAGGAAACCGGCGGCGTCGGCCTGGGCCTGAGTGTCGCCCGCGGCATCCTGCGCGGCCATGGCGGCGACATCACGCTCGCCAACCGCCAGCAGGGCGGCCTTCGGGTGACGGCAAGCCTGCCCAAGCAAGCTTGATCATCATCAAGCCAATTTCACGCGAAATATAGCTATGATTTCCACAATGAGGGAGTAGGTGGCTTCCAGAAACGTGGTTGCGGAGATATCAACATGGCACACGCGTTAAATACGACAATCTTTGCATCCGCCCTTGTTTTTCTAATGCAAGGAACGGCTCTCGCCCAGCCACCTCTCCCCGGCGCCAGTTTCCGCGACTGCGCTTTCTGCCCCGAGATGGTGGTCATCCCCCCCGGCAGCGTGGTTTCCGGCGACCCCTATGACTACGACAAGACCGAGGAAGACCAGGCCAAGCGGCCTAAAATCGTTATCCCGCGTCCGTTTGCCCTGGGAAAATACGAAGTGACCCAGGCCGAATGGGAAGCCGTCATGGGCGACAATCCCAGCGATGTGAAAGGCAAGGATTTGCCGGTGGTGCGCGTGAGCTGGAGAAAGGTGCAGGAATTCCTGGCCCAATTGAACGTCAAGACCGGCAAGAATTTTCGCCTGCCGACGGAAGCGGAATGGGAATATGCCGCCCGGGCCGGGCATCCCGGAAAATTCGGCTTTGGCGACGACGAATCGCAGTTGAAGCATTATGCCTGGTACAAGGACAATGCCGGTCCAAACATTCATTCTGTCGGCAAGCTGAAGCCCAACGCCTTTGGCCTGTTCGACACGCACGGCAATGTGTGGGAATGGACGGCCGATTGCTCGGGCAGCAATTACGCGCCCAATCTGCCCACGGAGTTCGCCAAGGACTGGCAGAACTTCTGCTACCGCATCATCCGTGGCGGCTCGATCGAAAACTATCCGAAATCGATGACGGCCTTTTACAAAACATCGCTGACGCCGGTCAATTTCAGCGTCAATCTCGGATTCAGGCTAGCGCAAACGCTGCCCTAATACCAGTTTGCAGACTGAATAACCCATTTCGTGGCGGCCAATCGCCATGTCCGGGCAGGCAGGACGCGACGAGCGTAGCGGGGCTACGGGTGCCGTCAATGATGGCCCATTGGTTTTGCGGGCAAAGCCCGCGAGCGGCCTAACGAACCCGGCATGGCGA
>JACRJC010000007.1 GCA_016215555.1 Rhodospirillales bacterium
CAGCCTTTGAAATTGGATGGCGAGATCGGCCCCAAGACCACCGAGGCTTTTAATCGTGTCGCCGAAAGCGCAGGCCCGATGGCGCTCAGCGAAGGTATCGGCAGCGTTCTGGGATGGTTGGAATAGCCGTCAGCGGTCAGCAGTCAGCCACCATTGAGGTGGCGGCCAAGCCTTGCAAAGCAAGGCGCCCGGCGAGGGACAAAACAGCGCAAAACGGCCCCGGATATCTTCGGGGCCGTTTGCGTTTTGGAAAACCCACTTACCGCCCCTTGGAATAGCCCATCATTTCGCGGGGATCGAAATTGATGACGAAACGTTCGTCAGTACGGATCTTGCCGGGCGGCAGCGGAATCGGCTGGCTGAGCAGAAGCGCTCGCCTTGCGCTGTCAGCAAAGCTTTGCCACAGCGTGTCGCCGCTTTTCTGGTTCTCATAACGCAAGTCATAGAAAGTGCCGTCCGGACGCATGGTGAAGCTGACCGACACCACCAGCACTTCCTTCGCCCCCACCGGCGGATTCCAGTTTTTCTGGATATAGGCGCGGATGAAGTCGGTTTCCGTCAGCGTGAACTTGTCGTTCAGATTGCTGGCCGGCGATCCCGCCTGCTGTTTGGCGGGCTGGGCGGCGGGCTGCGGCTTGTCGTCCTTCTTGGCCGTGTCCTTCTTCAGATCCTTCATCATCTTGTCGAAATCGTCGGTCTGGGTTTGCGGCTTGGGCTTCTCGACCGACTTCAGCACGTTCTTGATGAAGTCGTCGGGCGGCGGCTCGGGCTTTTTCTTCGGTTTGACCTCGGCCAATGGCGACGGCTTGTCGGCCTCGGGCTTCTTGGGCTCGGGCGCCTTTTCCTTCGGCATGGGGGCGGGTTCCGGCGGCGGAGCCGGCTCGGCGGGCTTGGGCGGCGGCGGCGGCGGCGGAGGCGCCGGTTTCGGCGGCTCGGGCTTGGCGGGCTCGGGCTTGGGCGGTTCCGGCTTCGGAGGTTCGGGTTCCTTCTCGCCCTGCTGCAATTGGGGGGCGGGCGGCGGATTGGTGACGTCGCCGATCTCGGCCAGTTCGACGATGATCGGGCGCTCGGGCTCGGGCGGCGCGATGGTCAGATGCGGCAAGCCGAACCAGGCGAGCAGAATGACCGCCACATGCAGGATCGCCGAGAAGATTGCGCCGCGTTGCATCAGAAAAATCTCTACTTCTTGCCCTTGGTCTTGCCCTGATCCTTGGGCTGCTCGGCCACCAGGGCCACCTTGGTGAAGCCGGCGCCGTTGATGACGCCCATCACTTCCATGACCCGGCCATAGGCGATCGATTTATCGGCGCGCACGAAGATGCGCTGGTCCTTCTTGGCATGGGTGATGGCTTCCAGCCGGGGCGCTAGGGCTTCCAACTCGATCTTGGTTTCCTGCAGATAGACGTCGTTGTTGGCTCGCACGCTGACCGTCAGGGGCTCGTCGTCACCGGGAATCGAACTGGCGCTGGTCTTGGGCAGATCGACCTGCACGCCCACGGTCAGCAAGGGCGCCGTCACCATGAAGATGACCAGCAGCACCAGCATGACGTCGACCATCGGCGTCACATTGATGTCGCTCATGGCGCGGTGGCGCTGACGCCCGAAGCGCCGCCCGCCGCCGCCGCCGCCCGATTGAACGCCGGCGCCCATCAGACCTTTTCCTCGATCTGGCGTGACAAGATGGCGCCGAATTCGCCGGCGAAGGCTTCCAGGCGCTTGGCGTAGCGGTCCATGTCGTTCGATATCTTGTTATAGGCGATCACCGCCGGAATGGCCGCGACCAAGCCCAAGGCAGTGGCGAACAGGGCCTCGGCGATGCCGGGGGCGACCACGGCCAGCGACGTGTTCTTGGTCATGGCGATGGATTGGAAGCTGTTCATGATGCCCCATACCGTGCCGAAGAGGCCGATGAAGGGCGCCGTCGAGCCGACCGAGGCCAGGAAATTCATATGGCGCTCGATACGGTCCATCTCGCGGCCCAGCGTGACCTGCATGACGCGGTCGATGCGCTGGGGCAGGCTGACCTTGGCCGAGTCGCTGTCGGCCAGACCCTTGGCCGCCGAGCGTCGCCATTCGCGCATGGCGGCGACGAACAGGGCCGACATGGGATCCAGGGGGCGCGAGCCGATGCGGTCATACAGTTCTTCCAGCGAGCCGCCGGACCAGAAGGTTTCCTCGAAATGCTCGGCCTGGCTGTAGAGTTTGCGCAGCCGCATCCACTTGTCGAAGATGATGGCCCAACTCCAGAACGAGGCCAGCACCAGCATGCCCATCACGATTTTCACGATGACGTCGGCTCGCAGGAAAAGGGCCAGCATCGACAGGTCGTGGTTGACCATGTCGCCCCCCAGGGTCACGGCTTGTACGGCGGTCGGTTCCATCACTATCCTCGCATGGCTTCGGTCAAACGGTTGCGTAAAGGGTCGGGCATTCTGGCCGGTTTCAAACGATTGTCCAGGCAGGCCAGCCTGATTTCAAGGCGGGCCAGCAGATCGGAACCGCGCATGACGTCTTGAATCACGTCCAGGCTGGCGGCCTTCACATGGGTAACAACGCTCTCAACGCTTAACAAATCGTCAAGCATGGCCGGCTTCAGATAATCGATCAGACAGCGGCGCACGGCGAAGGCCAGCCCATCCACGTCGGTCATGGCCCGGTGGGCATGGCCGAGTTCCCGCAGCCATTCGGTTCGCGCCCGCTCGGCATAGCGCAGATAATTGGCGTAATAGACGATGCCGGCGGCGTCGGTGTCTTCGTAATAGATGCGGACCGGAAAACTGTGGCGCTCAGACATCCTGGTCCTCCGCCGCGTCCAACAGCAGGTCAAGCTGGGCCAGCGCCGCCTTGGGGGCGGCAAGCCCGATATGTTTGAAGCCGGGCCCGGTCAGCATGCGACCCCGAGGCGTGCGGGCGATCAGACCTTGCTGCAACAAGAAGGGTTCGATCACTTCTTCCAACGTGTCGCGCTGTTCGGACAGGGCGGCGGCCAGCGTTTCCACGCCCACCGGCCCGCCTGCATAGCTTTCGGCGATGAGAAGCATATAGCGCCGGTCCATGGCGTCCAGGCCCATGGCATCGACTTCCAGGCGATTGAGCGCGGCATCGGCGGCCTTGGCGTCCACCACGGCAAGCCCCGCCACATGGGCGAAGTCGCGCACCCGGCGCAACAGTCTTCCGGCGACGCGCGGCGTGCCCCTGGCCCTTCTGGCGATTTCGCTGGAACCATCCTTGGACAGGCCGAAACCCAGCACCCCGGCCCCCCTGGAAACAATGCGCTCCAATTCCTCGGGCGTATAGAATTGCAAGCGAAGCGGAATGCCGAAACGCTCGCGCAAGGGCGTGGTCAGAAGGCCCGAGCGCGTCGTCGCCCCCACCAGCGTGAAAGGCGGCAGATCGATGCGCACCGAACGCGCTGCCGGTCCCTCGCCGATAATCAGGTCAAGCTGAAAATCCTCCATCGCCGGATAGAGCACCTCCTCTATGGCAGGATTAAGGCGGTGGATTTCGTCGATGAAAAGAACGTCCCTGGGTTCCAGATTGGTGAGCAAGGCGGCCAGATCGCCCGCCTTGGCGATGACCGGACCCGATGTGGCGCGAAAGCCCACCCCCAATTCGCGCGACACGATCTGAGCCAGCGTGGTCTTGCCCAGGCCGGGCGGGCCGAACAACAGCACATGGTCCAGGGCCTCGGCCCGTCCCCTCGCCGCCTCGATGAAGATTTTCAGATTGGCGCAAGCCTGGGCCTGGCCGATGAACTCGCCCAGATGCTGCGGGCGCAGCTTGCCCTCGGCCATGTCGGCTTCGCTCTGACCCGGCGAGACGAGACGGTCCTGGCTCATTTCGACAGTTCCTTCAGGCCCGCCTTAATCAAATCGCCGATCTCGGCATCGTCGCCCAACTTGCCCTGCGCCCTGGCCACGGCGGCGAAGGCTTCCGAACGTCCATAGCCCAGATTGACCAGCGCCGACACGGCATCGGCCAAAGGCCCGCCCTCGCCCGCCAGCACGATCGGAGCACCCAGGGATTCGCCTGCCTTGGAGGGCTTGCCGAGCGCGATGCCGCCTACCTTGTCCTTCAATTCCGAAACGATGCGCGCCGCCAGTTTGGGGCCGACGCCGGGAGCCCGCGACAGCGCCGCCTTGTCCTGGGCGGCGATGGCTTGCGCCAGTTGATCGGGAGCCAGCGTGCCCAGAATGGCCAAGGCCACCTTGCCGCCGACGCCCTGCACATTGATGAGAATCTTGAACCAGTCGCGCTCGGAGATTTCGGCAAAGCCGTACAGATGCGGCCCGTCCTCGCGCCATTGGGTTTCGACATCCAGCGCCACCGCCGATCCAACCCCGCCCAGGCGCGACAAAGTGCGGTTCGAACAGGCGACCAGATAGCCAACGCCCTGCACATCGATGACGGCCACGCCCTCGCCCGTGCTGTCCAGCAAGCCTTTGAGCTTGGCGATCACCGCATCCCTCCCACCGCCCGGGCGATGGCGTTGCTGGTCTGGCGGTGATGGGCATGGCAAATGGCGACCGCCAAGGCATCGGCGGCATCGGGGCTTTTGGCCAAACAGCCGGGCAGCAGCACACGCACCATATGGGCGATCTGCGCCTTGTCGGCATGTCCGGTGCCGACCACCGATTTCTTGACCAGGGTGGCGGCGTATTCGGCCACCGGCAAGCCCGCCTGGGCGGGCGCCAGCATCACCACGCCCCGGGCCTGGCCCAATTTTAGCGTGCTGGCCGGATTGACGTTGGAGAAGGTTTCTTCCACGGCCGCCTCTTCCGGGGCAAAGGCGGCGATGACGGCATTGACGCCCTCGAACAAGGTGACCAGACGCTCGGCCAAGGGCGCTTTGGAATCGGAATCGATGACGCCGTCGGCGACATAGGACAGCCGATTCCCCTGGGCTTCGACGATGCCCCAGCCGGTATGGCGCAAACCTGGATCAAGACCTAAAAGTTTCATATCTGCACTCAAGCGCCGTGCGCTCGCTCCGCTCGCTAGGCTTTCGCGCGAAAATTCGCGCGGGCGCTCAATGCGCCAGTCGCTTCGCTCCGTTATCCATTCAACCTCGCCAAAGTCTCATCCGACATTTCGAAGTTCGAAGCCACGCGCTGCACGTCGTCATGGTCTTCCAGCACTTCCAAAAGCTTCAGCAGCGTCTCGGCCGCCTCGCCCTCGATGGGCGTCGTCACCTTGGGGCGCCATTCCAGCCTGGCACCTTCGGGCGTGCCGAACTTGGCTTCCAGGGCTTCGCGCACCGCGCCCAGATCGTCCATGGCGCAGGTGACGTCATGGCCTTCCTCGCTGCACTCGACATTGTCGGCCCCGGCTTCCAAGGCGGCCTCGAACATGGCGTCGGCGCTGGCGGCCTTGGCCGGAAAATGGATGGCGCCGACGCGGTCGAACTGGAAGCTCACCGAATTGGTCTCGCCCAGATTGCCGCCGTTCTTCGAAAAGGCCGAGCGGATGTCGGACGCCGTGCGATTGCGGTTGTCGGTCAGGGCCTCGACGATGACGGCGACTCCGCCCGGGCCATAGCCCTCATAGCGCACTTCCTCGTAATTGGCGCCGTCGTCGCCGCCAGCGCCTCGCTTGATGGCGCGCTCGATGGTGTCCCTTGGCATATTGTTGGCCCGGGCCTCTTGAATCGCCGCCCGCAAACGCGGATTGGCCGCCGGATCGGCAAGGCCGGTTTTGGCCGAAACCGTCAGTTCGCGAATGATCTTGGTGAAGACCTTGGCCTTCTTCGCATCCTGGGCACCCTTGCGGTGCATGATGTTCTTGAATTGTGAATGACCAGCCATGACTCGAGAAACCCTAGTTCTGGGGGCTAAAACGGAAGTTCATACCATGGATTGACGGCCCTGCGCCATGCCTTCTAAAAAGAGGGCGCAAAGTCTTCGAAACCGTGGCATGATTTATCCCATGACTCAAGCGCTTGAAGCCCTTCTTTTCGATCTCGACGGCACCCTGGCCGATACCGAGGAAGCCCATCGCCAGTCCTTCAACGAGGCTTTCGAGGCTTTCGATCTGACCTGGGAATGGGATCCCGCGCTCTATAAGCGGCTGTTGACGGTCTCTGGAGGACGCGAGCGCCTGTTCGCCTATGCGCCGGCGCTGCAACAGGATGTCCTGGCCCATCTGCATGAGGAAACCATCGCCAAGCTGCATGCCGAGAAGACCAAGCGCTATCGGGCCAAGGTGGCGTCGGGCCAGTTGCGGCTGCGCGAAGGCGTGGCCCATCTGATCGAGTCCGCCCAGAAGGCGGGACTGAAACTGGGTCTGGCCACGACCACCAGCAGGGTCAACGCCAAGGATCTGCTGGCCAGATTCTTTCCGGGCGGCAATCCCTTCCAGGCCGTGGTGGCGGGCGAGGATGTCGGCGCCAGGAAGCCCGACCCCGAAGTTTATCTGAAGGCCCTGAAGGCCCTGAAGGCCAAACCCCAAGCCTCTATCGCCTTCGAGGATTCGGCCCCCGGCCTGGCCTCGGCCAAGGCCGCCGGCCTACGCTGCGTGATCACCCCCACGTCATGGACCGAAGGCAGCGATTTCAAGGCGGCGGACATGATTCGCCCCAGCCTGGACGGCGTCACCCTGGCGGAGTTGAAGCGTCTTCTTGCTTGAAGATTTGCAAGGCCAGGGCCTGTACCGTCATGACCAAAGCCAGCAGCGCGAAATTGACCAGGATGGTCAGCAGCAGCAGCACGGCGCCAATGGCGCCATCTTGCAGTTCGCCGGGTTCGACTCCCAGCGCCATCAGGAACCGGACCAGGGCGAACAGAACCAGCGCTTCCAGCAGATAGGCCGGCGCCACGGCCAGGAACATCAGATGGAACAGGCGCCCGGTCCTTCCCTTGGTCAGCCGCCAGGAATCGGCCAGGGGATTGGCCGTACCGTCGATGGCGGCCAGAATCGGGGAAAACAGCATCCGGATCATGAAATAGACGCCGATGGCGCCAGCCAGCAAGATGGCCAGGAAATTCCTTCCCGCCTCTTCCGGCTCCAAGGTCAGGCCCTGCATCGGCCCGAAAAGGAAATACAGGGCGAAGAGGAAAAGCGGAACCGCCAGAGGCATGCTGATGACGATGGTCATCAGCAGAACCTTGACCTCGCGCCCCTTGAAAGACATCAGGGCAAGCCCGGCCGGCATCTCTCCCAGCACCAGCCAGCGCGACCATTTCGCAAAGAAGCCGCACAGGGCGCCCAGATGGACGATCGGCAGCAAAACCATCAGCAGGGACGAAAGCGGATCAAGCCCGTTTTCGATCACGTCCCCGGGCATGGGGCGCATCCGTTCGACCGCATAGACGGCCAGGGTGGAAACGCCCAGCCAAGGCCAGGCGATGTCGAGAAAGCGCTTGAAATCGCCGAAGAGAAGGCCGAAGGCGCGCAGAACGATTTGGAAAGAGACCATCGGCTATAGAAGGTATTTTTCGATGACGTCGGTAAACAAGAACAGATAGCCGAGAACCATCAGCACCACCAGAACCGCCAGTTTTCCGGCCTCGGCCCCCATGTCGAATTCCAGCGTGGGCAGGAAACGGGTCCAGGATCCCTTCTTCTTGGCTTTGCCGATCTTCCGGCCAAGGACGTTCTCGTCCTCGGCCAGCCCCTTGCCGGTCGGCATACGCCCTGTCCTGGCCGCCGACGGCTGCGACGGATCCATCCAAGATTGGCTTTGCGGGGGCACCAGTTGTTCCTCGCCGCGCCTAGGCGCCGGCAGGGGCGGCAAGGTCGGCGGCGGCGGCTCGGGCTCGGCGACGGGCATTTCATAGGCGTAGATCTGCTGTTGCTGCAAAGGCTGGGCTTGCGGCGGATACTGAGGCTGAGACTGCGGCTGGGGCTCGACCCAATCCGCATAGGCCGAGAGCGGCAACGGCTCCTCGACCGCCTCCTCCAGGCTGGTTTCGAGAACGGATTCTTCCAAATCCGCAATCGCGACCGGGGGATGTTCCTCTTCCTCGACCAAGTCTGCGCCCCCGACCCGGGCCCAGGGATCGTCGCCGGCCAGGATCAGGCTGCGCGCCGCCAAGCCCATGGCGCCCAGGAACAGCATCAGGCCCAGAAAACCCAAGGCCGCCATCATGGCGAAGGACAAGGCCTTCAACATTTCGGGATCGATCAGATCGGGCATCGGGGCGATGGCCCAGGCCAGAACCCATTCCACGCCCCAGGCGGCCAGAACGGCGGGGCCCGCCGTGATGACCAGCAGCAACAGCAGGCGGACCGTCTGCCCGGCGCTGATGCCCCAGGCATAGACCAGCGAATTGCCGGGAATCTGCAAAGCCGCCAGATTGACCGCCATGGCGCTGCGGGCCAGCAGGAAAGTTCCGAAGACGACGCCCGCCCCCTGGGCCAGGAAGGCCGCCTCGACCTGTCCCTGGTCCAACAATTTAGGGGCGAAGAGGAAACCGGCGACAATCGGCCCGACGCCGAAGATCAGCGTGGCCAATATGGCCATGCCGGTGCGCAATTCCGCCTTGCCCAGGCTGAAGGTCTGTCCTGGGGGCGTCAGATAGTTCAAGGTGACCCAGCGCGTCCAGCGGGTGGCGAAGACGGACAGTCCCAAAAGGGCGACAAGACCAAGCACGGAAGGGGCGGCGTAATAGGCTTCAAGGCCGCCAACGTCTTCCGGCGTCAATTGCGGAAAGATGCCGAAACCCAGAAAGGTCATCAGAACGCCCACCATCAGCCACAGGCCGCTGATATCAAGCGCGGTCTTGGATTGGGAAAACACCGAGCGATAGGTGTCCTCGGCCAATTCCTGCCAGGGCAGTTCAAACCTTTTCAATGCTCTTCGCCCCCTTCTTCCGGCTGCCTACTTTACTCGTCTCGCATTTCCCCGCAACCACCCTGTGGATGTTGCGCCAAAACAACATATCGTATGAACTTTTAATGTCTGCCACGAAATCGAGTGACTAATCGAGAAAATAAATGTACTGTTTGACTACCTGCTCATGGCAGGCCCGGTGTTTGACTTAGGTGTTCCGCCGAGATGAGCTTTAATATAGGTTCCCACTGCTCTGGTGTTCAGCGTTCCGGCCCTCCGGCACCGCCCGCCAGCGCCCCCCAAGGCCCCAAAGCTTCGCGCCCCCGCTTACCCGGGGGTGTTTTTATTTACGCTTTCTTAAGGCTTCTCTTCCTTTCACTTAATCGAGGTGTTCGGTATGGCCAAGCGTAACGCCCGGGCGGCCCAGTCCGCCCAAGCCAAGATTCATCCCTTGTACACCAAGGACTCCGACTCGTGGTCGCCCGTCGAAGGGTACCGCGACCAAAGCTATCTGCGCAAAGTAAAACCGAGAAGCGACGGCCAGCGCCTGTTGATGGAGGCCATCGAACAGAGCCATCTGACCATCGCCTTGGGGCCGGCGGGCACCGGCAAGACCTATCTGGCCATCACCAAGGCGGTCGAAGCGCTCGAGGAAGGGCGCGTGGGCCGCATCCTCTTGTCGCGCCCGGCTGTCGAGGCCGGCGAAAGCCTGGGCTTCCTGCCCGGCGACCTGCAAGACAAGATGGCCCCCTATCTGCGCCCGCTTTACGACGCGCTGAACGACCGGCTGGGCGCCAAGCGCTTGAAAGCGCTGCTGGCCGAAGGATCGATCGAGATCGCCCCGGTGGCCTATATGCGCGGGCGCACCCTGAACAACGCCTTCATCGTCATCGACGAGGCCCAGAACTGCACCTATGGCCAGATCAAGATGCTGCTGACAAGACTGGGCTGGCATTCGACCATGATCGTCACCGGCGATCCCGACCAAAGCGACCTTCTGCCCGGCATGTCGGGCCTGACCGACGTCGCCGCCCGTCTGGAAGTGATCAGCGACGTCTCGGTGGTGCGCCTGGGCGACAAGGACATCGTCCGCCACCCGCTGGTGGCCAGCATGCTTGGGGTGTTGTAATACCAGTTTGCAGAATGAATGACCTATTTCGTGGCGGCCAGTCGCCATGACCGAGCAGGCAGGACGCGAAGGGCGATGTGGTTCATCGTCCTAGCGGCCTAACGAACCCGGCATGGCGACTGGCCGCACCGCAGGCCGGGCGATTTTTCACGGGCAATGCGTTGCGGACCGCTTACTGTGAACCACACAGCCGCGCGTTCCTCGCCTGTTGCCCGCGAAAAATCGCTCTGGCGAAATGGGTTATTCATTCTGCAAACTGGTATAAGCCTTCTTTAAAAAACAGGGGAAGTAGCTTACATCTGGGAGGCGGCATTGCGATGCCGCCTCATCTTTTTCATGGGACGCATTGGTGCCGTCAAGCAAGCCGCCCACCCTTCCGAAACTTGCCGGTCTGGCCGGGCGGCTGCCCCATGAACTCGACCGCGCCCTGCTGGCCCCTTTCCTGGAACGGTCCCCCAGCCAGGAACTGCCGGCCGGAACCCTTCTTTTTTCCAAGGGCGACAAGGCGTTGCGCTTCGTCTGGCTGGAAGACGGATTGGCGGAACTGTTCGTCGCCACCGAAGACGGCTCGGAAATGCAGTTGGATCTGGCCGCGCGCGGCGCCATGCTGGGCGATATCGCCGCTGCCACCAATGGGACGCATCTGACCTCGGCGCGGGCCCTTTCGCCCTTGCGCCTGCGCTGGGTCGATGCCCAAAGCTTCCGCGACCGTCTTGCCCAAGACGGCAAACTGGCCCTGGGCACCCTGGCCGGCCTGGGCCTGCGCCTGCGCCGTCTGGTCAAGCAGATCGACGACATGAAGCTGCGTTCTGCGACCAGGCGTCTGGCCGGCTTTCTTCTGGAACTGGCGGATGCCGACGAAGGCAAGGCCCAGGTCACGCTTCCCTTCGAGAAGAAGACGCTGGCCCGCCATCTCGGCATGACCAGCCAAAGCCTGTCTCGGTCGCTGAAATCGCTGGAAGGGCAAGGCGTTACCGTCAAGGGCCGCCTTTTCACGCTGTCGGACTGCGCCAGGCTTGGCGATTACCGCGACCAGGAAGGAGACGGCCTATGAGCGCCCCCCCAGCCCCGGACTTGAAAGCCAAGGCTGCCTTGCTGGCCAGGGCCCTTTTCGAAGGATTGGCGCCCAAGGATATCGAATGGCTGGCCAGTCTCGCCGAGACGAAAATTTACGCCAAGGGGCAGACCGTCTTTCACCAGGGCGAAGAGGCCAGGAATCTGTATGTCGTCGAAAGCGGGCTGCTGAAGATTTACACCCTGTCTTCCAATGGCGGGCAGAATGTGTTGAGCCTGTTCGGCCCCGGCACCCATGTCGCCATCGTCGCCCTCTTCGATTACGACGCCTATCCCGCCAACTGCGAAGCGCTCGAGGAAACGCGGCTGATCGTCTTGCCGGCCCCGCTTCTGGCCCAGCGCCTGACTCAGGAACCGGCCATCGCCATGGCCATGCTGAAGCGCGCCGGAGCCCGCCTCGACATGCTGGTCGAGACCTATCTGGAACTGAAAACCCTAAGCCCGCTCGAGCGCCTGGCCCGCCATTTGATCGGCCTGGCCGGCAAGGACAAGGGTCCGGCCCGCATCAAGCTGCCCTATCAGCGTACCGTGCTGGCGGCCGCCATCGGCATCGCGCCCGAAAACTTGTCACGCGCCTTTCAGAGATTGGCCGCGCTGGGCGTTCGCAGCGAGGGGAACGTCATCGCCATCGACGATTTGGCCAGGCTTAAGAAACCTTTTTTGACCGAGACGGCTTGAACAGCTTTTCCACCGGCGCCAGCAAGGTCAAGCGCGGCTTATCGGCCCGGTATAGCTGGCTGTTGCGGTATTTGCGGTCGCTGGTGACTTCGCGGCCCAGCCAGGGGGGCTTGGGGAAATTTTCCTTGGGATGCGCCAGTTCGATCTCGGCCAGCATCAGCCCTTCGTGCCGGCCCAGGAACTGATCGACCTCGAATGTATGGCTTTCGACCAGAACCAGATGGCGGATTTTCTCGATCGGCGGATGCGGGCACAGCGAGAACAGCCAGTCGGCCATCTCCTTGGGGATCGACACTTCCCACTCGCTGCGCACGGCCTCGGCCAGATCGGTCTTGAAGGACAGAATGGCGTCGTCGTCGGCCAGTCGCACGCGCATGGAGACGCCGGGCGCATAGGGCAGATAGCTTTGCCGGATTCGGCGGATGCCCTGGCAGGAACGTCGCCAGCCGTCGGAAGCGACCAGAAACTTCCGCTCGATTTCCAAGCCGGGTAACGCAGTAGACATCAAGACACCTTGTTTAGGGGCCATACTTTCCCAAACCGGACCCGACAGGTCAAGCCGCACGAAGATTGGGGTGGGTCAAATCTGCCCGCAACGATGCAATCGGTGCGCCCGCCATTCCTCTTCCAGGGCGCAATCGCTGCAAAGTCTTGTGTAAGGCGATATTTTTAGACGCAAGGGTTCGATAAGCCCGCCGCAGGACCGGCAAACGCCGCTCGAGAGCGGCCCCCGCGCCCGGTTCAAGACGGCCTGAAGGGCAACTTCGGTAAAGGCTTCGGTCCGTGCCGCCGCCATATCCAACTCGTCCACATTTCCCCCCGAATTCGGTTGAAAGCCAGGAAACTGTGCCGGAACCGGCGCGCAAAGAATAATGAAGTCTTGGTGACGTTACGACATGTGCATTAATCGTGGCCGATTAATACCAGTTTGCAGAATGAACAACCCATTTCGTGGCGGCCAATCGCCATGTCCGGGCAGGCAGGACGCGACGAGCGTAGCGGGGCTACGGGTGCCGTCAATGATGGCCCATTGGTTTTGCGGGCAAAGCCCGCGAGCGGCCTAACGAACCCGGCATGGCGATTGGCC
>JACRJC010000006.1 GCA_016215555.1 Rhodospirillales bacterium
AGCTGTTCTTCCGTCTGATGAAGCAGACCTTGAAAATCACGCACTTCATCGGCCGCTCCGAGAACGCGGTGCGCATTCAGATCGCTGCCGCACTGATCGCCTTCCTGCTCCTGCACTTGCTGCGCAAGATGACGAAAGTACAGCACGGCTTCCTTGAACTCGTTCGACTCGTGCGCGCCAATCTCATGCACCGCAAGGACTTGACCCGCCTCCGCCAAATCCAGCCGCCCCCGCCAATCGACCAGCGACAACTGTCGCTCAACTGGCAAAATACATGAACCGGACAGCCGTGGCCTTGTGCCGGGCATCCACGTCTTGCAAAGGCGGAATCATCGCAGGCGTCATGTGGATGGCCGGGTCGTGAAGTTTACGCCGGGCGGACGCTCGCGCGTCCTTGGCCGCCGCCGCAATGGCGGCTGCATAGCCATAAACGGAGCTTCCCTCGAGCCAAAGAAAAGGCCCCGTCTTACGACGGGGCCTTAACTTTACAACCCAAGAAGGATTACTTCTTGGCCTTGGGCGGGTTCAGCGTGAAATCGTCATAGGCCTTGTCGGCCACGCGGAACCACAGGCGCTGCTCGTCCAGGAAGGCCCGCCAATGGGTATAGACCTTCTTGAAGTTCTCGTTCTTGGCCGAGGTTTCCTCGAACACTTCCATAGCCGCCTTATGGCAGGCGGTGAGGATGTCGTCCGAGAAGCGGCGCAGCTTGACGCCGTTGCCGACCAGGCGCTTCAGCGCCGCCGGGTTCTGGGCGTCGTACTTGGCCATCATGAACACATTGGCTTCGGCGCAGGCCGATTCCAGAATGCTCTGATAGGTCTTGGGCAGTTTGTTCCATTCGTTCAGGTTGACCAGCAGCGACAATTGCGGCCCGCCTTCCCACCAGCCCGGATAGTAATAGTAGGGGGCGACCTTGTAGAAGCCCAGCTTCTCGTCGTCATAGGGGCCGACCCATTCGGCTGCGTCGATGGTGCCCTTTTCCAACGCCGGATAGATGTCGCCGCCGGCGATCTGCTGCGGCACCAAGCCCAGCTTGCTCATGACGGCGCCGGCGAACCCGCCGATGCGCATTTTCAAGCCCTGCAGATCCTTGACGGTCTTGATCTCCTTGCGGAACCAGCCGCCCATCTGGGCGCCGGTGTTGCCGCAGGGGAACTGGACGGTGTTGTAGGCTTTGTAGAAGTCGCGCATCAGCTCGATGCCGCCGCCGACATACATCCAGGCATTCTGGTTGCGCACGGTCATGCCGAAGGGCACGGCGCAGTCGAAGGCGAAGGTGGGATCCTTGCCGAAATAGTAATAGGGGGCGGTGTGGCCGCATTCGACGGTGCCGTTCTGCACGGCGTCCAGCACCTGCAGACCGGGCACGATCTCGCCACCGGCGAAGACGCGGATCTGGAACTTGCCGTCGGTGGCGGCCTCAACGCGCTTCGAGACCACTTCGGCGGCGCCGAAGATGGTATCCAAGGCTTTGGGGAAGCTCGACGCCAGGCGCCATTTGACTTCCGGCATGGTGGTGGTCTGAGCGATGGCGGGGGCGGCAACTGCGGAGGCAGCGATCCCAAGACCTGCGGACTTGAGGAATTTACGACGCTCCATGGATGGATCTCCCTGGATTGTGGATTGGATGAAAGTGAAAAACGATTCCCCGGTGCGGCGAACCGCTGTGTGGAACCATCTTACACATGGCTGCAAGTTTGTGTAGTTAAAAGCGGTTGTCATAAATTTCTGTGCAGTGCGGTAGGTATTACCACTTCGGCAATGTCAGAGCGGCTCCCATCCCGCCGGGCCAAAAGCCTCCAGCGGTTTGAAGCGCGTTTTGTAGGCCATCTTGCGGCTTTCGGCGATCCAGTAGCCAAGATAGACATAGGGCAATCCCAGCCGTTTCGCTTCCTCGATCAGCCACAGCACGATCCTGGTGCCCAGACTCGATTTGGGATCGTCGATCTCATAGAAGCTGTAGACGGCGGACAGGCCATCGGACAGGCCGTCGCCCAGACACACGCCCATCAGACGGTTCTGAGGCGAGCGCAGTTCGACCAGGAAACTGTCGATCGGGCTGTCCTCGATCATCGAGCGGTAGTCGTAGAAACCCATCAAGGCCATGTCGCTGCCGGCATGACGCGCATCCTGATAGCGGGTGAAAAGACGGTATTGCTCGCTGGTCGATCGCGCCGGTCCGCGCACCGGGACGATGTCCCTTGTCGCATGCAGGATCTTGCGCATGGTGCGGTCGGGCTTGAAGGCATCGACGACGATGCGTACCGGAATGCAGGCCCGGCAATTGGGGCAGGCCGGAGCGTAGGCGATGGCATGGCTGCGGCGAAATCCGGCCCGGGACAGCGCTTCGTGCAAGCCGCGGCCCTGCGGGCCGGCCAGTTCGGTCACCAGCTTGCGTTCCAACCGTCCTTCCAGATAGGGGCAGGGCAGAGGCGCCGTGGTGTAGAAGAAGTGCGGATGCTTGAGGGCGACATGATCCATGGGTTAGATATTAATCGGACCGGGCGCGATTTCCAGTAGTTGATTGAATCGTTTTTCCGACCACCAGGCCCGACAGCATGTCATGGACCAGACTGCCCCTGGCGTTGAAAAGGCCGATCAGCAGCACCAACGGGGTGGCGATGAAGACCGAAGCGTAAAACAGAAACACCTGAAGAAAGGCCTGGAACAAGAGCGGTGACTGGTTCTCGGTGGAGAGAACGCGCAACCCCATCAGGCGCTGGCCCAAGGTCGAGGATTCGCGGCCACTGACCAGCAGGGTGTAATAGGCGGCGTTCACGCCCAGCCACAAAAAGGGCAGAGGCCCCCATAGCAGACCGAAAGTGGCGAAGCCGCCCAGGAAAAGAAGAAAGCCGATAGGCAGGCACAATAGCGAGACCAGGATCAGATCGGCCAGATAGGCGGCGACTCGCCGCCACAGGACGCCGTCGAAGGGGCGAAAGTCGGGTTTTTTGCGAAGAGGGGGCGGGGCCGCTGCCGGCAGGTCCGTCATCTCAGGGCTTGGCCGGTTTGGCGTCGTTCATGCCGGCCATTTCATGCTCGCGCAGCAACACGATCGAAATGCGCCGGTTTCTTTGCGAGCGCGGATCTTCCTTCAACATCGGCTCGCGGTCGGCCTTGCCGATGACGCGGGCGACGCGGTCTTCCGGCATGCCGGAATCGAGCAAGGCGCGCCGGCTGGCCAGGGCGCGGTCGCTGGATAATTCCCAATTGCCGTATTGGGCGTTGCGGTGATAGGGAATCGAATCGGTGTGGCCAGAAATGGCGATCTTCTGGGGCATCTGCATCACCACTTTGCCGATCAGTTCCAAAAGCTTGGCGGCCTTGGGGGTCATGCTGGCCGAGGCGCTGTCGAACATGGCCTGGCGTTCGTTGTCGACGATCTGGATGCGCAAGCCCTCGGGCGTGTTGTCGAGCAGCACGCTTTCCTTCAACTGGATGAGGTCGGGGCTGGCCTGAATGGCCTGGCGGATCACGCGCTGGGCCTCGCGGAAGGACTGTTCCTCCTTCTCGGCCTGCATTTGCTCGTATTCCTCGTCGGACATGCCCGAGCGGTCCTGCGGCTTGTCGTCTTCCGATTTTCCCATCACCGGCGGCGGCAGTTCCAGATTGACGCTGGGCGCCGACGAGCTTTGCGGCATCGCCCCTTCCTCGCCCATGACCTGGCCGCCCAACATGCCGCCGGCGCCGCTGGTGGTGCGCGACACGGTTTGCGGGGCGAAATAATTCGAAATGCCCTTCAACTGTTCCTCGGTGACGGCGTTCAAAAGCCAGAGCAGCAGGAAAAAGGCCATCATCGCCGTCACGAAGTCGGCATAGGCCACCTTCCAGGCCCCGCCATGGGCGGCGGCATGGCCCTTCTTGATACGTTTGATGATGATGGGGCGACCTTCGTCGGCCATGGCCTATCAATCCGGCGGGACGTTGGCCAGATACTCTTCCACTTCCTTGAAGCTGGGCTTGACGGAGTGGGGGAGTATCTTGCGGGCGAATTCGATCGACACCTGTGGAGCATAGCCTTGCATATGGGCCAGCAGGCCGGCCTTGATGCACATCAGATACATGCTTTCGGTATTGAAGGTCTGTTCCAGCGAGCGGCCGAAGGCGGCGAAGAAGCCATAGGACAGCAACACGCCCATGAAGGTGCCGACCAGCGCGCCGCCGATCAGATGGCCCAGCACTTCGGGCGGCTCGGTGATCGAGCCCATGGTGTGAATCACGCCCAGCACGGCGGCGACGATGCCGAGCGCCGGCATGGCGTCGGCCATGTTGGTCACCGAGCCCGAGATGGCGTGCATTTCGTTGTGGTGCGATTCGATCTCGCCGTCGATGATCGATTCCATCTCGTGCGCATTGTTGGTGCCGAGCGTCAGCAAGCGCAGATAGTCGCACAGGAACTCGACCAGATGATGGTCCTTGGAGAAGCCGGGAAACTTGGTGAAGAGCGAACTTTCCTCGGGCTTTTCGACATGGCTTTCCAGGGCCAGGTCGCCCTTGGTCTTGGCCAGCTTGAAGATGGCGTACAGCATGGCCAGCAATTCCAGGTAGCTGGCTTTGGAAAAGCGCGATCCGCGAACGATCAGCCCCAGGCTTTTGCCGACGCCGGAAACGACGGACTTGGGATTGCCAATCATGAAGCTGCCGAAAGCGGCGCCCAGAATGATCAGGAATTCGAACGGCTGCCACAAAACGCCCAGATGGCCGCCACCGAGCATGTAGCCGCCAATGACCGAGCCGATAACTACGACGAAACCAACGATCGCAAACATCTGATTTCGGGGCCCTCGTGGCGTCTAACCGCTAAATCTTGTGGTGTTTAGAAAACGTAAACGACATTAGCTTAACCGAGCCTGAAAAAGAAGCGGGTTTTCGCGAGAACCGCCTCGACCATTCCTTTGGAATTGCCGAAAGATCAGTTTCATAAGCCTCTGGAATGAGGTAGAAAATAGATCTTTCGAGAACGAGAATGGACCCATGGTGATTGATTCCCGCAGTTTTCGCAAGGCGTTAGGATGCTTCGCCACCGGCGTCACGGTGATTGCCGCCAATGACGGCCAAGGCAAGCCTGTGGGGGTGACCATCAGCTCCTTCGCCTCTTTGTCGCTCGAGCCGCCTTTGGTTCTGTTCTGCCTGGGTTTGGGGGCCAGTTACGTCGAAACATTTCGAAAGGCGTCGCATTTCGCCGTCAATGTGCTTCGAGACGATCAGAAGGAGTTGTCGATTCGCTTCGCCAGCCGCATGGCTGACAAATGGGCCGAGGTAGAGCACAGCCCCGGCGCGGCCAGCGGCGCGCCGGTGATTTCGCACTGTCTGGCTGTGCTGGAATGCCAGTTGGAAAAGGAAATGGTCGAAGGCGACCATGTCATTCTGATCGGGCGTGTCCTCGGGCTCGATTACGATCCGGGCGGCCAGCCGCTGCTCTATTTCCGTGGCAACTACGCTGAGATGGCTTAATTTAGCCCTCAAGCGCCGGGCGGGAGTTCTTTTTGTCCCTCGGCCTTGCGCTTGCCTTCGGCAAGCTTGGCCGCGGACGAAAGGACCGCCAGTCGCTTCGCTCGGTTTGGCCGGTCCCTCAAGCGCCGGGCGCGAGTTGATTTAGTCCCTCGGCTTTGCGTTGGCCATTGGCAAGCTTGGCTGGGGACGAAAGGACCGCTCGTCGCAGCGCTTCATTTTCCGGATTGCACCGGCCACAACACCAGCTCGTTCCTGATGTCCTTGCCGGCCATGTGCAGATAGCGGCCTTCCCGCCAGTCGTCCAGCAGATCGCTGTAATGCGGTGAAAATGGATTCCCCGATTGGCCGGTGGCGATCATGAAGCGCGAGCTGTCGGGATTCTTGACGTCATAGACGGCGCGCAGACCGGCCCCATGCACATGCTTGAAACTGCCGAAGGAAAAACTGCCGCGATTCAGGCTGGAACCGTCGCCGTCGGTTTCGATCGATGGCGCCACCCAGCTTTCCCTGACCGGCAGGCGTTCCAGGATGCCGTGCGGAAACTTGGCCTTGTGGGCGCTTCCCCAACGCCATTGGGTCATGTCGGCCCCCATTTCACGCCTGAGCCTTCTCAAGGCCTCCTCCAGCGCCCGAGCCAGAATGTCCTGGCAGTTTTCCTGCTTGTCCTTGGTGCTTTCGTCGTCGCACCATTTGCCTTCCTCGCTTAAGGCCATTTCGATGGCTTGAGGCTTCAGGCTTGTGCTCCAAGCGTCGAAGGGGCTGGGCTGGTCTTCCTGATCCTCGGGCAGCTTGCGCAGATCATCGGCGAAGAGGGCGCGCTGAATCTCCTCGGCCCAGGCCGAGAACAAGGTGGGTTCGATGAGGTCGCGGGCCATGCTGCCGTCCCAGTCGCGCAGGATGGCGACGATCTTCCGGGCCGAGGGATTGACCGGCTCGGCGGTCATCAGGAACGGTTTGAGCGACACGAAGGCCATGGACAGGCTGTCCATCTGGTAGGCGCCCATATCGTCGGGTCCGTGCTGGGGCTTGGCGGTCAGCAGATCCTGGATGCGCAGCGCCCGCAAGGGTTCCGGCCAGTTGCTGGACAGATGATGAGGATAATCGTCGGGGGCCAGCCGGTTGTTGGCGTTGGCGGCCAATCCTTCGGCAAGATTGTGCAGGGCGGGCAGTTGATCGGGCGGGATGAAGCCCTTCCAGCCGTTGGCGCCATCGGCGCCGGCGCGCGGCAAATCGGGTGACGCCGTTCCCAGACGCAAGGGCACAAGGCCGACCTGCTGCAGGCCGATCTGGCCATCGGCGCTTGCATAGGCGACATATTGGGACGGGGCCTGGAAATCGGCCAGGGCCTTCTGGAAGGATTTGACGTCGCCGGCCAGACTCATGCGATGCATGCCGCCCGGGGTCTTGTCGGCGGGGTTGAGCGCCGTCGCGGCCAGGGCGAGCAGGATGCCCTTGGGCGCTTCCTTGGGACTGAGAACATCGGAAATCACCGGCCCGTGTACGGTTTCACGAACTTCCAGGCGCTGATCGGCTTCGCCCTTGACGGCGATGATCTCGCTTCGCCGGATGAAGGGCTGGTTGCCGTCGGCGGTCTGATAGGTTTGTCCGTCCGGATCGCCCAGGCTTTCCACGAACAGATCCATGCTGTCGGCATTGGCGCTGGTAAAGCCCCAGGCCAGATGCTGGTTCTGCCCCAGCAGCACGAAGGGAATGCCGGGCACGGTTCCGCCTTGTATGGCCATGCCGGGCGCTTCCAGCCGGGCCAGATACCACTGGATCGGGGCCTGGAAATTGAGGTGCGGATCGTTGGCCAGCAAAGGGGCGCCGGTCGTCGAATGTTCGCCCGATACCACCCAGACATTCGACGCCAAGTGCGGCTCGACCGCTGCGGGCAGGGCGGCCAGCAGGGGGATCGCCGACAAGGCCGACAATCCATCAACATTAGCAATAAGCATCGGCGACAATTGCCGCGCCCGTTCCGGCCCCAACCGTTGGATCAGTTTCAGATTCAAAAGCTCGTCGCGCCAGTTGCCGGCCAGTTGCAGCGCCATGACGCGCGGCCACAGAAGCGAGTCGGTCGGCTGCCAAGGTTTGGGCCGAATGCCGGCCAGAATGAATTCCAACGGCGGTTGGCGCCAGAAATCGAAGTCGGCGATCTTTGCATTGACGCCCGCAGCATAGGCGGTCAACACTTGCTTCGTCGTTTCGTCCAAGAGCTCGTAGCTGCTTTTGACGCGCGCTTCGAAACCCAGCACCCGAAAGAAACGGTCATTGGCCAGTCCCGCCTTGCCGGCGATTTCCGAAAGGCGTCCGGAAGCGATGCGCCTTTGCAGATCCATCTGCCACAGCCGGTCCTGGGCGTGGGCGTAACCCAGGGCGAAATAGGCGTCGGTTTCGCTTTGCGCCCGGATGGTGGGGACGCCGTTGGCGTCGCGGGCGATGGTCACGGGCTGGGCAAGGCCCAGAATCTTGATTTCCCCCTTGGTCGCCGGCAGCGAAGTCTGCAGCCACAGCCAGCCGCCGATCCCCGCCGTTCCCGCCAGCAGGATCAGAAAAATCAACAGAAGCGGCAGGGGCGCAAAACGACCGCGCCGCCCTCGGCGCGACGAAAACATGAGCCACGGCACCAGATGGGTTGCAGAAGCTGGAAGATACCCTTTTGCCTCGGGTTACGTCCAGCTTAGACGGAGTAGTCATGTAAAAATAATTATAAACAATACGATACAGTTGGAAATAAATCTTAAAGATAAAGAAAAGTTGATTTCTGAGTTTAACAATATCTTGTTCCAGCCCCACCCAAACCCGGCCTATAATCGCCGATCCTGCAAATATGGGGGATAGCGATGCGGACGCGCTGGGTGCCGGTTCTGGGGATCGGGGGATTTCGCAAACTGGCCTATACCGAATGGGGCGAGGCGGGGGCCGGCAAGCGGACCTTGATCTGCGTTCATGGCCTGACCCGGGTCGGGCGCGATTTCGATTACCTGGCCGAGGCGCTTTCGGATCGTTTCCGCGTCATCTGTCCCGATGTGGCCGGGCGCGGCCAAAGCGATTGGCTGGCCGATGCCCAGCTTTACGATTTGCCGCTTTACATGGCCGACTTGGCGACCCTGATCGCCAGGTTGGATGTCGAGGAGGTCGATTGGCTGGGCACCTCGATGGGCGGGCTGATCGGTCTTTTGCTGGCCGCGCAACCCATGACTCCCATCAAACGCCTTATTCTGAACGATGTCGGCGCCGCCTTGTCCGGAAGCGCCCTGGCAAGGATTGCCGGCTATGTCGGTTCGCGCCCGCTATTTCCCGATATCGAGTCCGCCGAGGCGCATTTTCGCAAGGTGCATGCGCCGTTCGGATCGCTTTCGGACATTCAATGGCGGCATTTGGCCGAGACCAGCCTGCGACCGGTGCCGGGCGGTTTCGAATTCCATTACGATCCCAAGATCGCCTTGCGGTTCAAGGAGGCGCCGGCGGCGGATGTCGATCTGTGGCCGGTCTGGCATATGGTGAATTGTCCGGTTCTGGCCATCCGAGGCCAGGTCTCGGACCTGCTGAGCGCTGAAACCCTGGCGCAAATGGCGGCCAGCAAGCCCGGCCTGTGCCGGACCGCCGAGATTCCCGGCTGCGGCCATGCGCCGGCGCTGATGGATCAGGATCAGATCGGCCTTATCCGCGATTGGCTGCTGGCGGAGGGGACGTAAGCAAGGTCTGCAAGATCACGGCGGCCAGGACGATTCCGCCGCCGAACATCGTCGCCAGGCTGGGCTTTTCGGCCAGCAACAGCCAGACCCAGATCGGCGCCATCACAGCTTCGCCCAAGGTCAGCAGGCTGGCCTGGGCCGAGGGCAGATGACGGGTGCCGTGGACGAACAGAATCAGCCCGGCCCCCAATTGCACGAAGCCCAGAACGGCCAGCCAGGGCAGATCGCCCATGGGAATGTCCGACAGATCGATAAAGGGAAGGGTGGCCAGGGCCGAGAACAATCCGCCCAGAAAGGCCGAGGGAACCATATCGACATGGCGCTTCTTGCGCAGCAGGACGACATTGGCGCCGAAGGCCAGGGCCACGCCGAGGCCGAAGACGGCTCCGGTCAGCGTCATGTCGCCCAGCCCGTCGGCGAACATGACGCCGATGCCGGTCAGGGCCAGGGCGATGGCGCCCAGAATGGCCGGTGACAACGGTTCCTTCAGCCACAGGCGGGCCAGGACGGCCGAGGCCAAAGGCGAGCCGCACATCAGAACATAGGCATTGGCCACCGGCATATAGGTGATGGCCAGAATGAACATGATGAAGGAAGCGCCCAGCAGCAACCCCGACAGCCAGGCCAGGCTTCCCGCCTCCTGGAAGACGGCAACGATCCGGCCTCGATGAAGGGCCAGCAGATAAAGACCGACTGCCAGGGCCATGAAGGCCGAGCGGGCGAAAACGACCGGTAAGCCCTGGATTTCCAAATGCCTGACGATCAGTCCCGCCGTGCTCCAGCACAGGGTGGCCGCCAGCACCAGCAAGATCCCCTTCAAGCGTAAAGTCATCCAGGTCATATCTGGCGGTTTATAGCAGTTCGTGGCGCCGCGCCACGAGATTCCCATCTCAGGTTAAAGTTTGATCGACAAACCATTGCGCGAGATATATGTTTGGAAAATAACAATAACTATAAATATTCTGGGGTTATTGATGGATCAGTTCAAACGCAGCCGCCTGGAATGGCGCCAGGGCTTCAGCGTCGGCATCTCCCGGATCGACGACCAGCACCGTGGCATGATCGATGCCTTGAACGAGATCGGCCTGGCAATGGAGGACGGCGATACGGAGGGCTGTGATCGTTTGTTCGGAAAATTCCTGGATCTTTCACGCGACCATTTCGAATCCGAAGAGAAGGTTCTGTTCGCCTCGGGCTATCCCAAGGCGCAGGAACACGCCGATTATCACCGTCAATTGCTGGCCATGGCCGAAAAGGCCCGCGAACAGTGCCGCCAATTGATGGCGGCGAACCAGATGGACGAGTGCTTCAATAGCTTGCTGGAATTCCTGATCGGCGATTTGCTGGAGGCCGACATCCAGTTCAAATCCTTCCTCGAGGAAATGGACGCCGCCAACCGTTCCGGCTTGAATTGATCCGGTCCCTATCTCATCCAGAAGAGCTTATCGGCCTCGGCTTGGGCGTCGGTGCGGTTAAGCCCCAAATCGGCCAGCATCCGATCATCGAGAGCGGCGAGGGCGTTGCGCGAGCGGCGGCGCTCGGCCCAGGCCTCAACGCTTAACAGAGCGTGCATGGCGGCCTTGGCGACAACTTTCTTCCACACCGAGATGTGGGCGAAAGGCTGGTCGAGAGCGACTTGCGATAAATCTGACGCAGTTTCGTTGGGGCCGGGCGAGTGCGCTTGGCAGGAAAGCTGCGAAAAGCGATGCGGCGCATCGGTTGAGTAGCTTGACGCCCCAGGCGCCCGCCCAGCCCCAACCCGAAGGGCCGGGCGCTTTTTCGCGGGCAATGCGTTGCGGACCGCTTCCTGTGAACCACACAGCCGCGCGCTCCGCGCCTGTTGCCCGAGAAAAATTGTCCCGGCGAAATGCGTCAGATTTATCGCAAGTCGCTCTAGGGCAAGGCTGGCCATGGGATCCTCCATTCATTACATGATTAAACGATGAATGAAGATATATGGCGGTTCAAATCATGTTTACTCACGCGATAAATTAGTGTAGCTAATCAATTATGTCTCGCCGCCTGCCCCCGCTGGGGCCCTTGCGGGCCTTCGAAGCCGCCGCCCGCCATGGTCATTTCCATCGCGCGGCCGCAGAATTGTGCGTAACTCCGGGGGCCGTCAGTCAGCAGGTGAAACAGCTTGAAGATTGGTTGGGCACGCCCCTGTTCGAGCGCGTGGGGCGTGGCGTGCGTCTGAACGAAACCGGCCATCAATTGCAGCGCGACGCCGCCGAATCCTTCGACGCCATCGAGCTGGCCGTGCAGCTTATTCAGCGCCGCTTGCATGAAGCTTGGGCGCTGACGGTCTCGACCGTTCCATCCCTGTCGGCCCGCTGGCTGATTCCGCGCCTGGGATCGCTGAAGGCTAGGCTGCCGGGATTGGATGTGCGCATTCTGGTGTCGATCCATGCCGTCGATTTCGCCCGCGAACCGGTGGACATGGCCATCCGCCACGGTCGCGGTCATTATCCGGGGCTGCGTTCGACACTTTTTTACCGCGACGTCTATGTGCCGGTCTGCAGTCCGAAGTTGCTGGAAAGGGGGCCGGTTTTGTCTCAGCCCGACGATCTGGCCGAACAGACGCTGCTGCACGAGGTTTCCGACGCCAATCCCAGCATGCCGGAAGTCGATTGGGCCATGTGGCTGAAAAAGGTCGGAGCGCGAAAACCCGATGTGCGCCGGGGACCGATGTTCGCCTATACGCATATGGCGGTCCAGGCGGCCCTGGACGGGCAGGGCGTGGCCCTGTCGCCTTCCGCCTTCGTGCTCGACGATTTGGAAGCCGGCCGCTTGATCCGCCCCTTCCCCCAGGCCCTGCCCGATGTCTACGGCTATTATCTGGTTTGTCCCGAGGAAAGGGCCGAAGAACCTTCCATCGCCGGTTTTTGGTCCTGGGCCGCCGACGAGGTCAAGCTGATGCAGGCTCGTCTTGAACGGTTGGGGATTTCGATCAGCTGACCGGCGCCTGGGCCTCGGTTTCGCGGGCCAGATCGATCAGGCGCAGGAAGATATCGGACTCCTGGGCGCCGGCCAGGGCGTAGGATTCGTTGAAGACATAGCTGGGCACGCCGCTGATGCCCAGCCGGTGGGCCCGCGTGTTTTCCGACAGTATCTGCTCGCTGTCGTTTTCGTCGCCCAGCGCCGCCTGGATGTCGCCCCGCTCCAACCCCAGACGCAGCCCCAGTTCAAGCAGGGCGTCGTCGGCCCCGATATCGATTCCCCGGGTGAAATAGGCGGCGAAGACGGCCTCGACCGTTTCCGCCCCCCGGCCCATGCGTTGCGCCATGCGGATCAGCCGGTGCGAAGGCAGCGAATCCGGCGTGCGGACGATGGTTTCAAAGGAAAAGGGAATGCCTTCCGAGGCGCCGGCGGCGGCCACGGCGGCATACATCTGCTTGACCCGATAGGGGCCTCCGAACTTGTTTTCCAGATAGGTCTTGCGGTCGATGCCGCGCGCCGGCATGTCGGGATTGAGCAGAAAGGGCTTCCAGCGGATTTCGGGGCGCAGCAGCGGGCGTTGGGCCAGGGCGCGCTCGAGACGGCGCTTGCCGACATAGCACCAGGGGCAGATGGTGTCGAAAATGACGTCGATGCGCATTATGTAGCTTGTCCCTCAGCCTTGCGCCTGCCTTCGGCAAGCTGGGCCGCGGCCGAAAGGACCGCTGTCGCTTCGCTCCCATTCCTGGCCTCGGCAACAGTCTTGTTTAGCCGGGCAGGGATTATCCCATCCTTGTATGGGCACGGGCCAGCAAGGTTTCAACGGAATCATCCTCGCGGGCCAGGGCGCTGCCGACTTCCACCCACACCTTGACCGGCTGGTAGACGTCGGGGACGGCGAAGTCGGTATAGGTCAGCACGCTGGCGATGCGGTGCATGACGATTTCGGCTTCCTCGATGGGGGTGTCGGGCAGGACCAGGCAGAATTCGCAGTCGCCCGAGCGCGCCGTCAGGTCTTCCGCCCGCAGCAGCCCCATGATCCAGTTGCCGAGCTGAGCCAGCAACTGCTCGCCGGCTTCCTTGCCGAACTGGTGAACCACGGCGCCGATATTCGGGATGTTGAAGAACACCACCGACAGATGGCGTCCGCCGCGCCTGGCATGTTCCAGCCGCTCGGCCAGCAGCGACATCATGAAGTCCTTGCTGTAGGCCAAGGTCCGGTCGTCGCCGGTGGGTTTGCCCAGCGTTTTCAGCAGGGCTTCGCGGATGCGCCAGCGCAGGCGCTGGCGGCGGACCAGAGCCAGAAGGGCGGCGACCAGCAGATCGGGATCGCTGGGCCGGACCAGGACGCGGCTGGCGCCCCGGCGATAGGGCTCGACCGGATCGGGGAAGGTGCCGGGGGCGGCGATCAGCAGCACCGGCAGATTGAACAGGCGCGAATTGTTGCGGATTTGCGAGCACAAGCTTAGATGCTCGGCGGCGGAATCGGTGACGTCCAGAATGGCGGCGTCGAAATTCTTTTGTGTCAGAAGATCTTCGGCTTCGATCAGATTGTCGGTGACGGTCAGATCGGCGTTTTTCAAGGTGGCGGCGTAGGCGGCGGCGGCCTTCTTGTCGTTGCTGACCAGCAAAAGGCGCTGTTCGCCGTCATCGACCGTCACGGCGACCTTGCCGGCGGTGTCCATGCCGAAACGGCCGGCCACATGGGCGCGGCGGCTCAGCTCCGTATGCATGGTGGAAAGCCGGAGCATCGGCTTCAAGCGGGCGACCAGCACGCCGGGATCGATCGGCTGCACCACCAGATCGTCGATGCGGGCGGCCAAAGCTTGCTGGCTCAACTCGGGCGAAAAATGGTCGCAAAGCAGGGCGAAGGGAATGTCCGCCGTGGCGTCGGACTGCTTCAACCGGCCCGCCAGTTCGATGCCGCTCATGTCGGAAAGGTTCGAGACGCAAAGAATGATGTCTGGATGGTCGGTGGCGCTTAGTTCGAGAGCTTTGGCGCCATCGGTGGCCTGCGAGACGTCGAACCCACCTTCGACGAGGCGCGAACCAAGGCTTTGGTTGCCGCGGGAGTCGCCGGAGACCAGAAGAAGCGTGCCGAGATGACTCATAAGTTTGCAGTCCCCTTTATGAAAACCGGTTTTTCCCCGTTCTGCTCTTCCAAGTCTAAGCCTAAGTCACCATAATTCAAGCCAGGTCTGGCTCCAAGCGATCCCTTCGCCTGTTGACCTGTGGATAGAAACCGATAAACTAAACCGTTCAGTTCAGCAAGGGTTGGTGGAATGTCGGCCTTACAGCGCAAGATTCTTTATACCGCCATTGCCTTGGTCATGGCCCTGGCCGTCTGGTGGTATAGCGGCGGCCCAGCCTTGTTCAAGTCTTCCGGCCCATCGAGCACCGCCTCTCAGGGGACGCCCCCGTCAGGTAAGAGCGAGTCTGTTCCTGCCAAGGAAGCCGCTCCCGGCGCCCAGGGACCAGCCAAACCGGTGACGGTCGAGGTCCAGGCGGTCACCGCTTCCGAATTCATCCACGAAGTGTCGGCGGTGGGATCCTTGCTGTCCAACGAGTCGGTGATGATCCGCCCCGAAATCGCCGGTCGCGTGGCGAAAATCCTGTTCGACGAGGGTTTCGCTGTTAAGAAGGGCCAGCCTCTGGTGAAGCTGGACGATTCCACCTATGTCTCCGACTACAATCAAGCCAAGGCCAATCTGGAGCTTTCGCGCGCCAATAACGAGCGCGCCGCCAAACTCTACAGCCAGGGGGCGGGCACGGCTCGGGCCCTGGACGAGGCGGCCTCGAAACTGAAGGTTGACCAGTCGCGCCTGGAAGTGGCTAGGACCAATCTCGACAAGACCTTGATGGTGGCCCCGTTCGACGGCGTCATCGGTTTGCGCAAGATCAGCCTGGGCGCCTATGTGACGCCGGGCCAGGACATGGTCAATCTGGAAGGCATCGATCCCATGAAGGCGGATTTCCAGGTTCCTGAATCCGTGCTTTCGGAACTCAAGCCCGGCATGGCGATCATGGTGCGGGCCGATTCCTATCCCGGCCAAAGCTTCAAGGGCGAAGTCTATGCCATCGATCCCAAGATCGATCCCGTCAATCGTTCGGTGGCGGCCAGGGCCCGCCTGCCCAATGAAAAGGGTCTTCTAAAGCCCGGCATGTTCGTGCGCATCGGCTTGGTCACCCGCAAGACCGAGAACGCCCTGCTGGTGCCCGAGGAATCGTTGATTCCCAGGGGCAATCAGATGTTCGTCTACAAGGTCGTGGACGGTAAGGCGGTGGCCCAGATGGTGCGCACCGGTTCGCGCCGCGAGGGCAAGGTGGAAGTGACGGAGGGCCTGACGGCCGGCGACGTCGTCATCACCGCCGGCCATATGAAGGTGCGCGAAGGCGCTCCGGTCAACATTGCCGGACAGGAAAAACAGGACAAGAAGCCATGATGTCCCGCATGGCGTTTGGGGGGCATGATTGGAGCGCAGCGACTGGGCGCAACGCGCCCCGCGAGCCGATGCGAGCGAAAGCCAAGGGATGCATAGCATCCCGCCCGGCGAGGGACATATAAAATGAAACTTCCAGAGCTTTGCATCCGGCGCCCCGTGCTGGCCACGGTGATGAGCCTGTTGCTGACCCTGGTCGGCATCATTTCGCTGCAGCGCCTGACCATCCGCGAATATCCCAATATCGACGAGCCCGTGGTGACGGTCACCACCACCTATACCGGCGCCAGTTCCGAGGTGGTGGAAAGCCAGGTCACCAAGGTGATGGAGGATTCGCTGGCCGGCATCGAGGGCGTCGATGTCCTGTCGTCGATCAGCCGGGCCGAACGCAGCCAGATTACCGTGCGCTTCCGCTCGAACCGCGATCCGGAATCGGCGGCCAGCGACGTGCGAGACAAGGTGGGGCGCGTGCGCGGCCGCCTGCCCGATGATGTCGATGAACCGGTCATCGCCAAGGTCGAGGCCGACGCCCAACCCATCATCTATCTGGCCTTTTCCTCGGACCGCCACGACACGCTGTTCATCACCGACTATGCCGAACGCTATGTGAAGGACCGCATTCAGAACATCAGCGGCGTCGCCGACGTGGCGATCTACGGGGCCAGACGCTTCGCCATGCGCATCTGGCTGGACAGCGCCCGCCTGGCCGCCTATCGCCTGACGCCGGTGGATGTAGAGAATGCCCTCAAGCGCCAGAATGTGGAAATTCCCGCCGGACGCATCGAAAGCCGGTCTCGGGAATTCACCGTCCTTTCCGAAACCGATCTGCAGACGCCCGAGCAATTCGGCCAGGTCATCATCGGCGACACCGGCGGCGGCTATCTGGTGCGCATCCGCGACGTGGCCCGGGTGGAGCTGGGCCCCGAGGACGAGCGCCGCATCGCCCGCTACAAGGGCAAAACGGCGATCACGCTGGGCATTATCAAGCAATCGACGGCCAATCCGTTGGAAGTCGCCAAGGGGTTGCGCGCCTTGTTGCCGACCTTGCTCGACAGTCTGCCCGAGGGCTTGAATGCCGAGATTGGCTACGACACCTCGCAATTCATTTCGGAATCCATCAATAGCGTCTTCAAGACCATCTTCGAAGCCACGATTCTGGTCGTTCTGGTCATTTTTTTCTTCCTGCGCACCTTGCGCGCGACCTTGATTCCCATCGTCACCATTCCGGTGTCGCTGATCGGCGCCGCGTCCTTGATGTATGCCTTCAATTTTTCGCTCAACACCATGACGCTCTTGTCCATGGTGTTGGCCATCGGCCTGGTCGTCGATGACGCCATCGTCATGCTGGAGAACATCTTTCGCCATATCGAGGATGGGGTGCCGCCGGTCAAGGCGGCGCTGCAGGGCAGCCGCGAGATCGGCTTTGCTGTGCTGGCCATGACCGTGACTCTGGCCGCCGTTTACGTGCCCATCGGTTTTATGACCGGGCGCACGGGCCGCCTGTTCACCGAATTCGCCCTGACCTTGGCCGGCGCCGTCGTCGTCTCGGGATTTGTGGCCCTGACCTTGTCACCCATGATGTGCTCGCGCATGCTGCGTCATGAAAAGAAGCATTCGCGCATCTACAACCTCATCGAAACTTTTTTGAACAATTTGACGGCTGGCTACAAGCTTTGGCTGGTCCGGTCGCTGGGTAAGCGCCTTATCGTGGTGGGCGTTGGGCTGGCCGTGGCTTTGTCCTCGGTTCTGCTGATTTTTTCCTTGAAGTCGGAACTGTCGCCGATCGAGGACCGGGGCACCATCATGGCGACGGCGATTGCGCCAGAGGGGGCGACCATCGCCTATACCGACCGCTATCTCAAGCAGGTCGAAGACATTATCAAATCGGTTCCCGAAATTGATCGCTTCATGGCCGTGGCCGGTGTGCCCGTGGTCTCGCAGGCGATTTCCTTTTCGCGCCTGAGGGATTGGGGCGACCGCGACCGCAGCCAGATGGATATCGTGAAGTCGATGACGCCGAGATTGATGGCCATTCCGGGCGTGCTGGCCTTCGCCGTCAATCCGGCCTCGCTGGGGCAGAGGCCCACCGAAAAGCCGGTGCAGTTCGTGGTTCAGACGCAGCTTAGCTATCCGGAACTGCAAACCATGGTTCAGTCGCTGATGCAGGAGGCGGCGAAATATCCCGGCCTGATGGCGCTGGACACCGATCTGCGCTTGAACAAGCCGCAGTTGCGCGTGACCGTGAACCGCGAGAAGGTGGCCGATGTCGGGGCCTCGGTCGATACCGTCGGGCGGGCCATGGAGACCATGTTCGGCGGACGCCAGGTCACGCGCTTCAAGCGCGACGGCATTCAATATGACGTCATTGTCCAGGTGGCCGACGTCGATCGGCAGAATCCCGACGATCTGTCGGCCATCTATGTGCGCGCCCGCGATGGACGCATGGTGCAGTTGTCGAATCTGCTGAATGTCGAGGAAACGGTGGCGCCGCGCGAGTTGAACCATTTCAACCAGATGCGATCGGCGACGATCACCGCCAACATCGCACCCGGCTACGCCCTGGGCGAGGCCGTCGCGCAACTTGAGCAGATGGCCGGGCGCGTGCTTCCGCAGACGGCCCAATACGATTTCAACGGCCAGTCGCGCGAATTCAAGACCTCGCGCGCCGACATGATCCTGACCTTCGTGCTGGCCCTGTTCTTCATCTATCTGGTGCTGGCGGCGCAGTTCGAAAGCTTCGTCGATCCTTTCATCATCATGCTGACCGTGCCCTTGTCGATGACCGGAGCGCTTCTCGCCCTCAAGCTTTCGGGGGGGACGCTCAATGTCTACAGCCAGATCGGACTGGTGACCCTGGTCGGGCTGATTACCAAGCACGGAATCCTGATCGTCGAATTTTCCAACCAGTTGCAGGATGCCGGGCGCTCGAAGCTGGAGGCCGTGGTCGAAGCGGCGGCGCTGCGTCTGCGCCCCATCTTGATGACCACCGGCGCCATGGTGCTGGGCGCCTTGCCTTTGGCCATGGGCAGCGGGGCGGGTGCCGAAAGCCGCAGTCAGATCGGCTGGGTGATCGTCGGCGGTCTAACGCTGGGCACCTTGTTGACCTTGTTCGTGGTGCCGACGGCCTATACTTATCTGGCCCGCACGCGAAAGCAGTCTAACGAGGAAATGACCTCAGAGCCGAACTCAGCCGCCGGATAAGACCGTCCCAAGCGCCGGGCCCGTCCTGACGCCACAAGCGCATGTTTGGATACCAGGGGCTGTCGGGGCGATGCAGCATCCAGCGCCAGTCGGGCAGGAAGGGCAGCATCAGCCAGCAAGGCAGGCCCAGCGCCCCGGCCAGATGGGCGACCGAACTATCCACGGAAATCGTCAAATCGAGATTGGCGGCCAGGCCGGCGCTGTCGCCCCAGTCTTGCAAGTCAGGTCCGGCATTGAAGATGGGCGGCGGATGGGGGCCGGGATCGGGTTGCAGGCCGATCCAGGAAATGCCCTCCATGTCCAGCAAGGGCGTGAGCAGGCTTGGGTTCAAGGACCGGTTGGCGTCGTTGGCATGCGCCGGATTGCCCCGCCAGGACAGGCCGATCTTCAATCCCTTGACGTCGCACAGGCGGTCTTTCCAAGCGGCGATGCGGTCCTTAGGCGCCGCCAGATAGGGCGTCTGTCCGGGAATGGTGGCAAGGCCGGTCTTCATCCGCCCCGGCACGGCCAGCAACGGCAATTGAACGTCATAGGCGGGCAGGGGATCGCCCTCGGCGAACAGGCCGTCCAGACCTTCCAACGACCTCAGAAGCGGATGCAATTGGCGCGGCGCCTGCAACAAGACCCGCATCCCTTTTTGCGCCAGCAAGGGAACATAGCGGCAGAACATCAGCACATCGCCCAGGCCTTGCTCGGCCCACAACAGGATCGTTTGGCCGGGCCGTTCCTCGCCCGTCCAGGCCGGAGCCTTGAAATCGACCCTGTCCAAATCAATCCCAGCCGCTTTCCAACGCCATTCCGCTTCGCGCCAGCCTTCTTCGAAATGACCCAGGGTCAGCAAGGTCAGTCCCAGATTGTAGCGTAATTGGGCATTGTCCGGCGCCAGCAGCGCCGCCTGACGGTAACAGTCTAGCCCCTTGTCGAAATCGCCGGTGTCCTGCAGCAGATTGGCCAGGTTCAGACGTATCTGCGCGTTGGCCGGATCCTGTTCGGCGGCCAGGCGCAGATTCAAGATGGCGCCCGCGATATCGCCGCCGGCTTTCAGGGCCATGCCCAAGGCAAGACGGCGTTGCGGATCGGACGGAGAAGATTTGAGAGATTCCAAAAGCCAGATCGCGGCTTCCTCGCTTTTGCCATCCTGCAAGGCGCACAGACCCAAAAGATGCATGGCTCCGTCATGGATCGGCAGTGCGGCAAGGACTTGGTGCGCCAGTTTGGCGGCCAAACTGTGATGGCCGTCACTGAAAGACTGAACCGCATCCCGGTACGAGGTTTCTATCCAGGACAGTAGGGGGTTGGTCATCTTGTCCTCGGTTTGCCAGGGGTGGCGGGATCATTCAAGAATTGATAAATTAGTATATGAATCCCCGATTGAAACGGATATGAACATAACAAGTCTTGCGGCTATGGAAACAGGTCTTTGAGCATGAACGGAAATTCGATTGCCTGGAACAGCTATACGGTCCTTATCGCCGACGACAACACGCATTTCCGCTGGTTGATGCGCTCGTTTCTGACATCGTTCGGGGTCGGATCGATCCTTGAGGCCGCCAACGGCGCCGACGCCATCCAAACGCTGCATAACAGCGTGGTCGATGTCGCCCTGGTCGATATCGGCATGGAGCCGATCAACGGCTTGTGGTTCGTGCAGATGTTCAAGAACGATCCCGATGCCAAGAACAGGAATATGTTGACCCTTTTGGTGACAGGCAACGCCACGCCCGAGAACATTCAAACCGCTTTGAAAGCCGGCGTTCAGGACGTCATCAGCAAGCCCTTGTCGGCCAAGACTTTGGAAGAGCGTCTGAAACGCCAACTGGCGCGCTATTCCGGACGGAGTTAGCCGCTTGCCGCCGGTGGAGAGGATCATCGATTCCTGTCCTCATGGCGCGGCCCTTGCCGATGGCGCCTCAGCCGAAATCAAACACGCCAATCAGCCTTTCAAGATTTTGCTTGATCGCATGGGCGACGAGGATCGGCGCCGGCTGGACGATGCGATCAAATCCGGGCAATCGGCCCTTCTGTATTGTTGCGACGGCGCCATTGGCCTGACCTTCGAGCCCTTGGCGGGCGATGCCGGCGCCGAGACCCTGATCTGGGCCATCGACATCTCGCAAGCCGATCCCTTGCTGTTCCTGCTTGACGCGGCCCCGGTGCCGCTGGTGATCAGCAGCCTGAAAACCGGCACCCTGCTGATGGTCAACGAGCGGGCCGCCGCCATGGTCGGTTATCGCAAGTCCGACATCACCGGGCGATTCGCCGGCGATTTCTACGCCGCCCAGGATGATCGCCGGCGATTGCTGGACACCATCCGCGAGAAGGGCAGCATCGCCGATTTCGAGACCAGCTTTCTGCACAGCGACGGCCATCGCGTCTGGGTGCTCTATTCGGCGATTCTCTTTTCCTTCAAGGGCGAGCAGGCCCTGCTGGCGGCGATTACCGACATTTCCCGGCTAAAGGAAATGGACGAGATGGTCAAATCAAGCGAGGAACGCTATCGCACCATCATCGATTCGACCAGCGAGGGATTCTGGATGATCGATGGGGCGACCCGCGTCACGTTGGATGTCAACCAGTCGCTTTGCGCCATGCTTGGTTTCTCGCGCGAAGATTTGCTGGGGGCAACGCTTGTCGATTTCGTCGATGACGAGCGCAAGGTTGAAATGGCCGTTCAGACCGAACGCATCCTGGCAAGCGAACAGTGCGATTTCGATATTGACTTGAAGACGTGCCAGGGAATGGTTTTGCCCTGCCATTTCAAGGCGGCGCGCTTTTCCGATCCCTTATTGCATTCCGTGCAGGCCTTCGCCTTCATTACCGACATCACGCCCCGAAAAGAAGCTGAAAAGGCGCTGAAGGAAGCCAAGGAGGAGGCCGAGGCCGCCGCCAAGGCCAGGGCCGACTTCCTGGCAGTGATGAGCCATGAAATCCGCACTCCCATGAACGGCGTTCTGGGCATGGCCAGATTGCTGTTGGATCTGCCCTTGGGCGAACGCCAGCGCCAATGCGCCGAAACAATCCAGCATTCCGGTCAGTCGCTGATGGTTCTGCTCAACGACATTCTCGATCTGTCGAAGGTCGAGGCGGGCAAGCTGACGCTGGAAAGCATCGCCTTCGATCCTCGCCGGCTGTTCGGCGAGTTGCGACAATTGATGGCTCCTCGGGCTTTCGAGAAAAGGCTTCAATTGATTGAGCGCGTCGATAGCGGCGTGCCGCCATATCTGGTCGGCGATCCATCGCGGTTGCGCCAGGTGCTTTTGAATCTGATTAGCAACGCCCTGAAATTCACCGAGCGCGGTTCAATCACTTTGTCCGCCGATTTTCTTGGCATGCAGGGCGATGGCAGGGCCAGGCTGCGTCTGTCGGTGGCCGATACCGGCATCGGCATCGATGCCGATGTGCAGAAATTGCTTTTCAGTGAATTCGCACAGGCCGACGCTTCGATCGCAAGACGTTTCGGCGGCACCGGTCTTGGCCTGGCCATCAGCGCCAGATTGGCCGAAGCCATGGACGGCAAGATCGAGATTTCCAGCCAGCCCAATCAGGGCAGCCTGTTTTGGATCGATCTTGATCTGCCGGTGGCGCAGTCTGTCGAAACCAGGGAGGAAAGCCTCGCTAGCGTTCCGCCCCTGACCATCCTGGTCGCCGAGGACAACGCCATCAACCGTCAGGTCATTCAAGGCATTCTGCAAGCGCGCGGTCATAGCGTGCATCTGGTCGAGGATGGATTCCAAGCCCTGACCGCCGTGGAAATGGGGCAGTTCGACGTCGTGTTGATGGATGGCTGGATGCCGGTCATGGATGGAATTGAAGCGGCGCGAAAAATCCGTGGTCTTGCCGATCCGGCCAAGGCGGGCATCGCCATCATCGCCATGACCGCCAATGTGTCGGAAGCGGATGTGCAGACCTATCTGGCGGCGGGGATGGACGATGCCTTGGGCAAACCGGTCGAGCTTGACCGCCTGGATATGGCCTTGTCGAAAGTGGCCTGCAGATTGGGTCGAAACCTTCCGTTGAATATTGTTGCCGGCAATGAAGTCGAGGCGCGGCCTGCCCCCGAACCGGTTATGCCCCCGGTCCTGAATGACGGCATTCTCGGCGAGTTGTTGAGCATCCTTGGCCCGGGACGGCTCGAGGAAGGTTTTGCGCCGCTCCCGGACCATTGGCGGGAGCGGGCCGGGCAATTGGTCAAGGCGGCGCAAATACCGGATTGGGCCAGCGTGGCGCGTTTGGCCCATGATTTGAAAGGCACTTCCGGCTGCTTCGGCTTGTCTGGGTTATCGGCCTATGCCCATGACATCGAATCAATGTCTAAGGCCGACAATTGCGATCACGACAAACTGACGGGCTTGATTGAAGGCCTGCCCTCCGTTATTGAAACCGGACTCGCCGCCCTGGCGGCCTGGCGCAGCCTGCAAAGTCAAACCAGTTTATAGAAGAATTCCTGCCCAGGTTCCGTTAGAATCAAGTCAAATTAAACGCATATCATTTGCGGCGCCTTTGTTTTATGGCGATAAGTGATGAACAAGCTGCTTGAAAGTCAATTGCGCAAATGCCGTGCTGAGGACGGTTCGCTGGATCTGGATCAATTTCTGGATCTCGTTGAGCGTGCCTACGATTCGACCGAAACCGAACGCAAGATGCGTGATCGGGCTCTTGACGTCATGCAGTTGGAGTTGGAAGACGTTCACAAGCGGATCGTCGCCGAGGCCGAAGCCAGTTTCAACACGGTCATGGATATCGTCGGCGAAGGCGTGGTCATCATCGACCAGGATGGTGTCGTCTTGCAATTCAACAAGGCGGCCGAGATTATTTTCGGCTATGAGGCCAAGGAAGTCCTTGGCCGCAGCGTCGATATGCTGATGGGGGAGAACGAGGCCTTTCTGCAAGACGGAGCCTTGGTGAATATTGTTTCGAAGGACGAGCCGGGCCATATCGGCCACGGCCGGGAAACCGTGGCCCGGCGCAAGAATGGCGAAATCTTTCCCGTCGATCTGTCGGTAGGCGAGCTGAAGGCGGGTGCTCAAGGGCGGCGCTTCCTGGGCACCATCCGCGACATCACCTTGCGCAAGCAAGCCGAAACCGAATTGCGCCAAAGCGAGAATCGTTTCCGCGATCTGGCGGGCTCGGCTTCGGATTGGTTCTGGGAAACCGACGAGAAGTACAAGCTTTCCTTCCTCTCCGAGCGTATCGGCGGCATTCTGGGCGTCAAATCGACGGCTTTGCTGGGCCATGACCACTTTGAATTGGGATTGGCCGACGACGATGCCGAGATGGCGGCTCAGCACCGCAACGACATCGACGCCAGGCTGCCCTTCCGCGATCTGGTTTTCCATGTCGGCCCGGTTGCCGGAAAAGACAGCAAGATTGTGCGCATCAGCGGCCTGCCGACCTTCGACGAAGGCGGCGCCTTTCTGGGCTATCGTGGTCTGGGCGCCGACATCACCCGCGAAATGGAAGCCGAACGCCGGGCCAGAGCGGCGCAACAGCAATTGCTGGATGCCATGGAAAGCATCACCGACGGCATCGCCGTATTCGACGCCGGCGATTGCCTGCTTTCCAGCAACAGTGAATTTCGTAAATTCTTCATCGAATCCTCCGTTCTTGTCGAGGTTGGGCAGACCTTCGAGCAGTTGTTGTTAAGCGGCGTCTACCGTAAACTGGTCGATCCGGCGCCACTTTCCTACGAGGCCTGGGTGGCGGCCCGCCTTTTGCACCACCGCGTGGCGACCGGCGAGCCGTTCGTCACAAGAACCATCGATGGCCACTGGTTCCAAAGCCGCGCCTACCGCATTTCCGACGGCGGCACCGTTTGCACACGCGCCGACATTACCCAGATGAAGCGGCGCGAGCAGGAGCTTGAAGCCTTGCGCCGCCAGTACGAACTGATTTTAGACACCGCCGACGAGGGCATCGTCGGCCTGGACGCCAGAGGGAATATCACTTTCGCCAACCGCGTCGCCGCGCAGATGCTGTCCCGGAAGCCTGAAGACATGGTCGGAAAATGCTTCATCGCCCTGGTCCAGCCCTTCTTGTATTCCGGCGCCGATTGCTTGACCGTGGATTCCTCGTTGGCCAGAACATTCGTCGAGGGAACATCGCAAAAATCCGACGATGAATTGTTCTGGCGCAGCGACGAAACCAATTTCCACGCCGAATTCCTGGCTGCGCCAATGATGGAAAACGACAAGGTCTCGGGCCTTGTCGTCGTTTTCCGCGACGTGACTTTGCGTCTGGCCTTCGAGCGCGCCTTGACGGATCACCAGCATTTGCTGGAACAGCAAGTGGCCGAGCGAACCTCGAAGTTGATCGAAGAAGTCGAGGAGCGAACCAGAACCGAAGCCGCCTTGCGCGACTCCCAGGCCCGGTTGAAGAACATATCCGACAGCCTGTTTGAAAGCATCCTGGTCATCGACAATGGCGGACATGTCGTCTTCGCCAATCAGTCGGCCAAGAAAATGCTGGCTTGCGAGGGAATGTCGGAAGAGTTTGAAGGCAATCATGTCGATGCGTTGTTTACCTTGCTGCGCGATGACGCCACCATAAAGTTCGACCATTCCCCCTGGCGCGAGGTCATCGAAACCGCCCTCACCAAGCGGGACGACGATGCCGTCTTCATGACCTCTTCCGGGGCGTCGCTTGCCGTCGCCTATGCCTGCTCGCCCTTGCTGGAAGACAAGTCGCGCCGCTCGGCCATCATTTCATTCAGGGACATCAAGGCATTGAAACACGCCCAACGCGAAGCCTTGCATGCGTCGCGTCTGGCCAGCGTCGGCGAATTGGCCGCCGGCATCGCCCATGAAATCAACACGCCGATCCAATATATCGGAGACAATCTGCGATTCATCGGCGATTCGGTGGCCGACATCGCCAGCGTTCTGGCCGAGGCCCGCAAGCTTTCCGATGTTTTCGCCGCCGTCCCCGAAGCCTCGATCAAGGCTGTCGAGTTCCAGGCCCTGGCCGACAAGATGGATCTGGATTATCTGCTCGATGAAACGCCGTCCGCCGTGCGTCAGTCCCTGGACGGGGTGGCGCAAGTAGCCAGGATCGTGCTCTCGATGAAGGAGTTCTCGCATCCGGGCTCGGGAACAAAATCGATGACCGACCTCAACCGGGCCATCGAGAACACGCTGGTCGTTTCGCGCAATACCTGGAAGCATGTGGCGGAACTGGTTTGGACGCCCGATCCGGCATTGCCTCTCGTCGCCTGTCTGCCGGGCGAGATGAACCAGGTTTTCTTGAATATCATCGTCAACGCGGCGCACGCCATCGAAGGTTCTGGCAAGAAATTGCCCGGCAAGATCACGGTCTCGACGGCAAGGTGCGGTGACGGTTGCGTTGAAATCAGGATCGCCGACACGGGAACCGGCGTTCCCCTATCCATCCGCGACAAGATTTTCGATCCGTTCTTCACCACCAAGGGGGTGGGCAAGGGGACCGGCCAGGGGTTGGCGATCAGCCGGGACGTGGTCGTCACCAAGCATAATGGACAGCTTCTCCTTGATAGCAAGGAGGGCGAGGGTGCAGAATTCATCATCCGTCTGCCCATCAACGAAAGCGGCGGCAAGCCACAACTGGACGTGGGGCTATGAGCGATCTCGTGCGCATTCTGTTCGTCGATGACGAGCCGAACATTCTAAGCGGCCTCAAACGCCTGATGCACAACATGCGCGCTAGCTGGGACATGTCCTTCGCCGGCTCGGCCGACGAGGCTCTGGCCTTGCTTGAAAAGGCGCCTTACGACGTCGTGGTCTCGGACATGCGTATGCCGGGCATGGATGGCGCCCAGTTGCTCGATCTGGTTCGTCGCAAGCATCCCGGAACCATCCGCGTCATTCTGTCCGGCTACGCCGACTCGGAATCTGTTTTGCGTACGGTCGGCCCCGCGCATGTCTATCTGGCCAAGCCCTGCGATCCCCGCGCGTTGCAAGACGCCATCACGCGCCCGATGACCCTGCGTAAGCGCCTGAACAGTCCAGAAATGCAGGTGCTTCTTGCCGGCCTGACCAATCTGCCCAGCCTGCCGGAAGTCTTTTTGCGCCTGAAAGAAGAATTGCAATCGCCCAATGCCTCGGCGGCTTCGGTGGCGGAAATCATTTCCGCTGATCTGGCGATGACGGCGGAAATCCTGCGTTTGACCAATTCGGCCTATTTCTCGACGGCCATGAAGGTGACTTCGACGGCGCACGCGGTGCGCATGTTGGGCATGGAAATCATTCAGTCCCTGGTTTTGCGCATCGGCATCTTCCGTCAATTCTCGGGCCCGCCATCCGGGACGGCGCTGCTCAAGGACGTCAACGAGTACAGCTTGATGATTTCCAAGCTCGCCGAAATCATCGCCAAGGCCGAGGGCATGGACCATCTGGTCGTGACCCAGGCGCAGTGTGCCGGCATGCTGTCGCCGGTTGGCGTTTTGGTGCTTCTGGACGCCAAGGGCAGCGTCTATCGCAATGTTCTAAGCAAGGTCGGCCCCGAGAAGACGCTATATATGGCGGAAAACGAGTCCTTCGGCGTCAATCATCACTTGATCGGCGCCTATCTGCTGGGGCTGTGGGGATTCAAGGACAGTCTCATCGAGGCGGTGGCCTTCGCGCCAAACCCCAGCCAGACCGAGGGCCAGGAAAACCAGACTCTGACGGCTGTGCATGCGGCCCTGGCCCTGGGCCCGCGTTTTCCTGCCTTGCCGCCCGATCTGGCGGGAGCGGAACTGCTCGATCATGCCTACTTGGCCCGGGTCGGGCGGGACGATAGAATCGAAACTTGGCGCGAACTCGTGTCAGCCACCATGTCGAGGAAATGACCATGCCGGATAGAGTTCTTTTGGTCGATGACGATCTCAATCTGCTGTCGGGTCTGTCGCGCCATTTGCGCCGCGATTTCGAGATCGTGACGGCGCCTGGCGGCAAACAGGCTTTAGTCGCCGTCGAGGACGCCATGTTGACCAACCAGCCTTTCGCCGTGGTTCTGTGCGACATGCGCATGCCGGTCATGGACGGCATCGAGACCCTGCGGGCCATCCGCAACCTAGCGCCCGAGACGGTGCGCATGATGTTGACCGGCAATGCCGACCAGCAAACGGCTATCGACGCCATCAATGAAGGCAGCATCTTTCGTTTCTTCAACAAGCCGTGCCCGTCCGAACTGCTGTCCGACGGCTTGAAGGCGGGCTGCGAGCAGTATCGTCTGGTCACGGCCGAGCGCGATCTGCTTGAAAAAACCCTGGCCGGCAGCATCAAGGTGCTGGTTGATGTGGTGTCGTTCAACGATCCCGTCGCCTACGCCCAGGCGACGCGCCTGCGCGAGTTGGTTCGACGCATGCTGCAGGCGCTGGAGATGCCGATGCGCTGGCAGTTGGACATCGCGGCCATGCTGCTGTTCATCGGACAGGTGGCGATTCCGCCCGAAGTCATCGCCAAGCTGCGCGACGGCAAGCCGCTGACCGAGCCCGAAAAGCAGGTGGTGGCCCGCGCTCCCGAGGCCGGTCGGTCACTTATCGCCAATATCCCGCGCCTGTCCCAAGTGGCCGAGATCGTCTATCTGCAAGACAAGGGATTCGACGGCAGCGGTTATCCGACATCCGGACCCACGGGCAAGGACATTCCCTTCGACGCCAGGCTGTTGAAGATTCTGAAGGATCTGGTCGAGATGGCGCGCGGCAAGTCGCTGACCCGCGATATCTTCGGCGCCCTTGAACGCAAAGCGGCGCAATACGATCCCGAGATTCTGCGCAAGGTGCGCCTGCATTTGGAAGAGGTGGTGCCCGACGTGCCGCCCGAGGAGATCGAAATATCGGTCAGCGCCTTGAAACCCGGCCTGATGGTGACCAGCGACATTCTTCTGGAAAACGGTCATTTGATTCTGGCCGCCGGCACAAGGCTGTCCGAGGTTCAGGTCGAGCGCCTGCGCAGCCTGCGCCAGATTTTCCCCTTCGTCGATCGGATCAAGGTTCGGGTCTGAAATTTCCCGAACGACTTCATTCACCATCCTTCGAGGCTCGCTCCGCTCGCACCTCAGGATGAGGATTGTTCCATTGTTACAAATGTTATCCTCATGCTGAGGAGGATGCGCAGCATCCGTCTCGAAGCACGAGGATAATTGGCGTTTTCTACAAGCTGGAATAACTATTCCGGTCTGAAATTGGGCGGCGTCAGAATGGTGGGGTGGGCCAGTTTCGAACTGTCGGGAACCGGGTAATCCAGCGTGTAATGCAGGCCCCGGCTTTCCTTGCGTTCCATCGCCGAACGGATGATGAGGTCGGCCACCACGGCCAGGTTGCGCATTTCCAGCAAGTCGTTGCGTACCTTGAAACTGCCGTAATATTCGGCGATTTCGCCCAACAGCAGATCGACGCGCCGCTTGGCGCGTTCCAGGCGCTTGGTGGTGCGCACGATGCCGACATAATCCCACATGAACAGGCGCAATTCGTCCCAGTTGTGCGAGACCACCACTTCCTCGTCGGAATCGGTGACCCAGCTTTCGTCCCAGGGCGGCAGAAACGGCGGCGTGGGGGTGTTGGGCAGCTTGGAGCGAATGTCCGCGGCGGCGGCGCTGCCGAAGACGAAACATTCCAGCAGTGAATTGCTGGCCATGCGGTTGGCGCCGTGCAGCCCGGTATAGGCGACCTCGCCGATGGCGTAAAGTCCCGGAATGTCGGTGCGCCCCGACAGATCGGTGATGACCCCGCCGCAGGTGTAATGGGCGGCGGGAACGACGGGAATGGGTTCCACCGTCATGTCGAAGCCGAATTCCAGGCATTTAGCGTAGACGGTGGGGAAGTGTTCCTTGATGAAATCGGGAGGCTGATGGCTGATGTCCAGCCAGACATGGTCAAGACCCAGACGTTTCATTTCATGGTCGATGGCCCGGGCCACGACGTCGCGCGGCGCCAGTTCGGCCATGGGATGGAAGCGGGGCATGAAGCGTTCGCCGCCGGGGCTCAGCAGCAGGCGTCCGCCTTCGCCGCGCACGGCTTCGGTCACCAAAAAGCCCTTGGCCTTGGGGTGGTAAAGACAGGTCGGGTGAAACTGGCAGAATTCCATATTGGCGACGCGGGCCCCGGCGCGCCAGGCCATGGCGATGCCGTCGCCGGTGCAACTGTCGGGATTGCTGGTGTAGAGATAGACCTTGCTGGCGCCGCCGGTGGCCAGCACCACTTTGCGGGCGCGGAACAGGCGCACATGGCCGGCGGCGCGGTCCAGCGCATAGGCGCCGACGCAGCGCCCCGTTTTGCCTTCGCGGATAAGGTCGATGGCGACATGGTTCTCGAACAATTGCACGCGCTCGGCGTGCCTGGCCTTGTCTTCCAGCGCCGTCTCCACGGCCATGCCGGTGGCGTCGGCGGCATGCACGACCCGGCGCTTGGAATGACCGCCCTCGCGGGTCAGATGCAGAATCTTGCGGCCCTTGGCGTCGGTCTCGGTGGTGAAGCTGACGCCGTAATCGAGCAGCTTTTCGATGGCTGCCCGCGCCCGCCCGGCCACGAAGCGCACAGCCTTTTCGTCGCACAGGCCACCGCCGGCCAGCAGCGTGTCCTTGACATGGGTGTCGATGCTGTCTTCTTCGGAAAAGACGGCGGCGATTCCGCCTTGGGCGTAATAGGTGCTGCCTTCGCGCAATTCGTGCTTGGACAGAACGGCGATCTTGGCCTGGGGCGGCATTTCAAGGGCCAGAGTCAGGCCGGCGGCGCCGCTGCCGATCACCAGCACGTCGAACAGCAATTCATCCTGGTCAGTCATGGGTTTGCCAATCCAATCCGATGTCCACCGCCGGTGCCGATTGCGTGAGCCGTCCAACCGAAACATAATCGACGCCGGTTTCGGCGATGGCTCGAATGGTTTCCAAGGTCACCCCCCCCGACGCTTCGAGGGGAATTTGACCGGCGACCAGATTGACGGCTTCGGTCAGCGTCGGCGCCATCATATTGTCAAGCAAGATGAGGTCGGCGCCGGCATCCAGCGCCTCCTGCACTTGGGCCAGGGTGTCGCATTCGGCCTCGATGTTGGGGCGATGGTCGGCCTTGGCGCGCCGGATCGCCTCGCCCACCGAGCCGCAGACGGCGACATGATTGTCCTTGATTAAGACGCCGTCATAAAGCCCCATGCGGTGATTCATAGCGCCACCCATCCGGCTGGCATATTTGGCCAGGCGGCGCAGGCCGGGAATGGTTTTTCTGGTGTCCAGCAGCATGCAACCCGTACCGGCGATGGCGTCGGCATAGCGGCGGGTCAGGGTGGCGATGCCCGACAGATGCTGCAACAGGTTCAGCGCCGTGCGTTCGGCGGTCAGCAAGCCCTGGGCCGGTCCTTCGATACGGGCGATGACGGCGCCGGCGTCAAGCCGCTCGCCATCCCGGGCCAGGGGCGTGAAGACGGATGCGGGTTCGACTTGCGCAAAGACGCGCTCGGCAATGGCGATGCCGGCCAGGATGATCGGCTCGCGGGCGGCCATGACGCCCTTGAAGCGGGTTTCCTTGGGGACGACCGAAGCCGAGGTGATGTCGCCGTCGCCCACATCCTCGGCCAGCGCCGCATCGATGACGCGCCGGACGTCGGCTTCGTCCAAACCCTCGGGCAGTTTACTGGGCGGCATTGGGAACGCTTGCCGCCAGCGGAATGGAAGCCGACAATTCCAGCATGCGGTCCAAAGGCTTCAGGGCCGCCACGCGCAGGCTTTCCGGAATCTCGATGAAGGGCGCTTCATTGACCAGGGCCAGATAAATCTTTTCCAGCGTGTTGAGCGCCATGAAGGGGCAGCGGGCGCAGTCGCAGGAACCGTCGGCGCCCGGGGCGGCGATGAATTTCTTGCGCGGCGCCGCCTTTTCCATCTGGTGGATGATATGTTTCTCGGTGGCGATGATGAATTCCGGCGCGTCCGACTTCAGCACGAAATCGAGAATGCCCCTTGTCGAGCCGATATGGTCGGCATGGGCCAGGATGGTTTCCGGACATTCGGGGTGGGCGGCGATCTTGGCCTGGGGGTGCAGGGTTTTCAGCTTGATCAGTTCGCGTTCCGAGAATTGCTCGTGGATGATGCAGGTGCCCGGCCACAGCACCATATTCTCGCGTCCGGTGCGGCGCTTGAGATAGGCGCCGAGATGGCGGTCGGGGGCGAACAGGATGGGCTGGCTGTCTTTAAGCGAGCGGATGATGGTTTCGGCATTCGACGAGGTGACGATGATGTCCGACAGCGCCTTCACCTCGGCCGAACAGTTGATATAGGTGATGGCGGTATGGTCGGGATAGAGCTTGCGCATGCGGGCGAAATCCTCGGGTTTGCAACCGTCTTCCAGCGAGCAGCCGGCCTCGGCGTCGGGGATCAGCACCAGCTTTTTGGGGCTGAGAATTTTCGCCACTTCGCCCATGAAGCGAACGCCGCAAAATAGGATGACGTCGGCATTGGTGGCCGCCGCCCGGCGCGACAGATCCAAGGAATCGCCGACGAAATCGGCCAGATCCTGGATTTCGCCGTCCTGATAGTAATGGGCCAGGATGACGGCGTTCTTCTCTTTCTTCAAACGCTCGATCTCGGCAATCAGATCCAGTGTCGGATCGATATCCTTTTCCGTCCGGGCCTGGGGGCCGGGCAGGACGACGGTGTCGGTCATGTCTGCTCCAAATGAAGGAGGACCGCCCGCGCTCCAAGGCGGCCCCGAATGCGAGACCAGTTTATTCGCAAACGCCCTTCTATTGGCAACAAATATTCAGGCTTTGCCGCTACCCGTTGGAGTGGGGTTAGTGCTCGGGTTTGCAGATGTCGCCATTCTTGATGGCCGCCAGAGTTCGAAGGACCAGACCGGAAATAACCAAGGTCAGCAGCGCCAGCAGGGCGTCGCCCAGCCAAAGATAGAATTTCGTGCCGCTGTCCTGACCCATCAGGAAGGTGGCGATGGTGAAGGCGGCCAGGGGGAAGGAATAGGCCCACCAGGAAAGGGCGAAACCCAGCTTGGCGAATTTCGGCAATTGGGCCAGCAGCAGCAGAAAGAAGAAGACGGCGGCGAAATAGAGCAGCCGGGCCGTGGGATCGATGACGCCGGTCAGGGCGACCCAGGAGACGAAGCCGACCGAGGGCGGCGCCAGCAGGATCGCCAGGGTCGGAACAAGCTTGCCCGGCAGCGGGCTGTGAAAGAACAGCCGGTTGATGATGATGGTCAGCAAGACGATCCAGAACAGAATGCCGATGGTGAAGAAAAGCCACGAGATGTCGGCGGGCGCATGCTGCACGCCGACGATCGGCACCAGCACATTGCCGACCACGGGAATGAACCAGGCCGGATTGGAATGCGTGATTTCAAATCGGCTGTGATTGATCCAAGCCGTCATCACCGACAGCGTCATGCCCAGATGGGCCGTCGCCCCGGCCATCCATAACAGGAGGGACAGGCCGTCATGAATCCCGTGCGCCGCCGTCGCCAGCAGAATCAGGCTGATCGAGATGGCCGGGAAGAAGCTGATGCGCACCGGATGAGTCCATTCCTCGGCGACCGCCTGGGGATGGGCCATGACTTTGCGCAGATAGATGGCGGCCAGGAACAGAAACAATCCTGCGGTCAGAACGAAAAGAATCACGCTGGTCTGGTGCCCCAGCTCGTGGACTTTTTCGAAGCGGCGCACGGCCAAGGTCAGACCGGAAAGTCCCATGACGGTGGCGAAGAAGGACACCGGAAAATCGCGCAGGCGATTGGGTTCCTGATGTGAGTTTGCGGTCATGGGGGCTCCACTATTAAATTAGATTATACTAATATGGAGGTCGGGCGGAGGTTTACAAAGAGAATTCGCAAACCGGGCTATCTTGCGTACAAATCCTTGAACCGCAGGCGCAGCAGGTTCTTTTGCACTTTCCCCATGGCGTTGCGTGGTAATTCATCGATAAGAATCAATTTCTTGGGAAGTTTGAACCTGGCCAGCCGCTCCTTCAAGGCATCCAGAAGGGCGGCTTCGTCCCAGTTCGTGCCGGCCTTTGGCACCACGGCGGCGGTGACTCCTTCGCCGAAATCGGGATGGGCGACGCCGAAGACGGCGCTTTCCAGAACGCCGGGCAGGGCGTCGATCTCGTTTTCGACTTCCTTGGGATAGACGTTGAATCCCCCTGAAATGACCAGATCCTTGGCCCGGCCGACGATATGGACATAACCGTCCTCGTCGATCCGGCCCAAATCGCCGGTGATGAAATAGCCGTCCTCCTTGAATTCGGCCTTGGTTTTCTCCTCGTTGCGCCAATAGCCTTTGCTGACATTGGGCCCCTTGACCTCGATCATGCCAACCTCGCCGCCATCGATGCGCAAACTGACGCCTGGAAGGGGAAAGCCGACCGAGCCCGGCCTGCGCTCGCCATCATAGGGGTTCGAGCTGTTCATATTGGATTCGGTCAGGCCATAGCGTTCCAGAATGGCGTGGCCGGTTTTCTCCTGCCATTGGCGATGCGTTTCGGCCAGCAAGGGCGCCGAGCCCGAGATGAACAAACGCATATGCCGGGTCGCATCGGCATTCAGGCGGGGATGCGCCAGCAGCCTTGTATAGAAGGTCGGCACGCCCATCATGACGGTGGCGCCGCGCAAATGATCCAGCACCAGATCAGCCTCGAAGCGGGGCAGAAAAAGCATGGCAGCGCCGGCCATCAGCACGGTATTGGTGGCGACGAACAGGCCATGCGAATGATGGATGGGCAGGGCATGCAGCAGCACATCGGCCTGCGTGAAGCGCCAGGCGTCGGCCAATGTTTGCGCGTTCGACAACAGATTGCCATGGGTCAGCATGGCGCCCTTAGAACGTCCGGTGGTGCCAGATGTGTACAGGATGGCCGCCAGATCGTCTTCTTGGCGCAAAACGTCTGAAAAATGTTCCGATTGCGAATCTGCCAAATCCATCAGCGAGCCTTGGCCTTGCCCGTCCAAGGTCAGGGCGCGCATGGACGGATTGCCGGCCCTGTCCGGATCGCAGACCAACAGGCCCGGTTCGGCGTCGGCCAGGAAATAATCCAGTTCGGCCCTGGTATAGGCGCTGTTCAGGGGCAGATAGACCAGACCGGCCCGGACGCAGGCCAGATATAGCAGCAGGGCGGGCAGGCATTTTTCGGTTTGCGCGGCCAATCGGTCGCCTGGTTTCAATCCCAGGGAAACCAAGCCGTTGGCAAGCCGACCGGTCGCCGAAAGCATGTCGCCATAGGTTATCCCGGCGCAGCCGGGGCCGTCGGCGAAGCGGCGATCCTTCTCCGGCATGGCGGCGCGGACGGCATTGAAGAAATGGTTGCTCATTTCGCCTTTGCAGGGCCGCCGGCGCGGGCCAGTCTCATGATTTCCGGGCTGGCCGCCACTTCGTTGCGGGTGGCGAAGGCTTCGTGATTGGCCTCGATCTCGTCGAGCTTGTAGAGATAATTGACCATCAGGCCGTAGGACTGGGCGATGCCCTTGGGCGAGGGATCGCCGGGAAAATTCAGCCGTTCCAGCTTGGCTCCGTTGCTTAAGTGAAAACGCGCCACCGGATCGATGATGCGACCCGTAGCGGTTCGCGCATGGATGAAATAGCGGGCCGCCAACGTCAGCAGAATGCGGCGCATCTCGGTCTGGCGGTCGGGGTTGTCTTGCCATTTGTTCTCGGCGATTCCGGCCAGGAAGGCCTCGTCGGATTGGCCAAGCCGCCCCTTGGCGGCTTCGTCGGCGATCCAGCCGGCGAAACCCGGCACCGGCGACAAGGTTACGAATTGCGTCAGCTTTGGCAGTTCCAGGCGCAATTCCTCGACCACCTGCTTGATCAGGAAATTGCCGAACGAGATGCCGCGCAGACCATCTTGGCAGTTCGAGATGGAATAGAAGACGGCCGTTGTCGCCCGTTTGGGATCGAGGCTTTCCCGTTCGCCGTCCAGCACCTCGCCGATGGCCGCAGGCATGTCGCCGGTCAGCGCCACTTCGACGAAGATCAGGGGATCGCCCGGCAATTGCGGATGGAAGAAGGCGAAGCAGCGCCGGTCGGCGGGTTCCAGGCGCTGGCGCAGATCGTCCCAGTCATCGATGGCGTGAACGGCCTCGTAGCGGATGATTCTCTCCAGGATGCTGGCCGGCGTGTTCCAGTCGATGCGTTCCAGAATCAGGAAACCGCGATTGAACCAGGAGGTGAAAAGGTGCTGGAAATCCTGATTCAGATATTCAAGCTGAGGGTGGTGGCGCAAATGCCGGAACAGGCTTTCGCGCATGGCGACCAGACGCGCGACGCCGCCGGGGGCCAGATTGAGGCGGCGGATCAGTTCCTGGCGTCTGGGTTCCGAGGCCTTATGCAGGCCAAGCAGGGTTTCCTGGTTGGGCTCTTGGCCATAGGCGGTCTGGGCCCGCTCCACCCTGTCCGGGTCGGGCCCGAAACGCTGGGCCAGATCGAGCAGGAAGTCCAGGCGCCCGGCCTCGTCCAAACCGTCCCATTCGTCGAGGATGCGTTCGGCCAGAGCCACGCCCGAGGCCTCGCCCAGGCTGGAGAGCAGCGTCTCGCACTGGCGGCTTAACTGTCGGGCATCGCTTTTCGCGGCCACGGGAGCAAGCCCGGCCAAGGCGCGCCCGCGCTCGACGATGTTGCGCAACAGATCGCCCAGGATCGACGCTTTCATCAATAACCTCCAGCTTGCGCCCTCATTCTAGCCGAGGCGGCGCAAGAGGGCGAGTGGGCTATTCGCCGCCGCCCGACATGGTCACCAGCAGATCCTTGGCGTCGATGGCGTCGCCGGAATGAACATGGATTTTCTGCACAATGCCGTCGGCCTCGGCCCGCACGGCGGTTTCCATCTTCATGGCCTCGATGGACAAAAGCGCATCGCCCCTGGCCACCTTCTGGCCCTTGGTGACGGCGACGCTGACCACCGTTCCCGGCATCGGAGCGCCTACTTCCAGCGGATTGTTCTCGGTTGCCTTGGGGCGCGCCTGGCGGATCGGCGTGCGCTTCTTGTCGGCGACGCGCACCGAACGCGGCTGACCGTTCAGTTCGAAGAAGACCGTGGCCTCGCCGGCTTCGTCGGCCTCGCTGGTGGTGAGATAGCGCACGATCAGGGCCCGGCCCGGCCCGATATGGATGGAGATTTCCTGATCGGGCTGCATGCCGTGAAAAAAGACCGGCGTCGGCAGCACGCTGACGTCGCCGAACTGCTTATGATGCTCGGCGTAATCCAGGAACACCTTGGGATACATCAGATAGGAAGCCAGTTCGTCGTCGCTGATGGCGCGCCCGACGCGATTCTCGACATCGGTTTTGGTCGCCGCCAGATCGACCGCCGGCAGCACTTCGCCGGGCCGCACGGTAATCGGCTTTTGGTCTTTCAGCACCTTCTTTTGCAGCTCGGCGGGGAAGCCGCCATAGGGCTGGCCCATATCGCCCCTAAAGAACGAGACCACGGAATCCGGGAAAGCGATTTCGCGCCCGGGATCCATGACCATTTCCGGCGTCAGGCTGTTGGTGACCATCATCAGCGCCATGTCGCCGACCACTTTCGAACTGGGCGTCACCTTGACGATGTCGCCGAACAGATGGTTGACGTCGGCATAGGCTCTGGCGATGTCCAGCCAGTGCTTTTCCAACCCCATCGAACGGGCCTGTTCCTTGAGATTCGTGAACTGGCCGCCCGGCATTTCATGCAGATAGACTTCCGAGGCGCCGGTGGTCTGGAAGGCCTCGAAGGCGCCGTAATTACGCCGCACCTGTTCCCAATAGCCCGAGATGGCGCGGATGGATTCGCTTGACAGGCCGGTGTCGCGTTCGGTGTTGCGAAGCGCTTCGACGATCGAGCCCAGACAGGGCTGCGATGTGGTGCCGCTAAAGGAATCCATGGCCGCATCGACCGCATCGACGCCGGCTTCCACCGCCGCCAGAATGCTGGCCGCCGCGATGCCGCTGGTGTCGTGGGTATGGAAATGGACGGGGATGGCCACTTCCTCTTTCAAGGCCTTGACCAGCACACGGGCGGCGGCGGGTTTCAGCAATCCGGCCATGTCCTTGATGCCCAGGATATGGGCGCCGGCCTTCTCCAACTGCTTGGCCATGCCGACATAGTATTTCAGATCGTATTTGGCGCGCTTGGGGTCCAGGATGTCGCCGGTATAGCAGACGGCGGCCTCGCACAGCTTGCCGGTTTCGACCACGGCGTCGATGGCGACGCGCATATTCTCGACCCAGTTCAGGGAATCGAAAACGCGGAACAGATCCATGCCCGCTTCGGCCGAGCGCTGGACGAAATACTGCACGACGTTGTCGGGATAGTTGGTGTAGCCGACGCCGTTGGCCGAGCGCAGCAGCATCTGGGTCAGAATATTGGGGGCCAGGCGCTTCAGTTCGCGCAGACGCTCCCAGGGGTCTTCGCGCAGGAAGCGCATGGCGACGTCGAAGGTGGCCCCGCCCCAGCATTCCAGCGAGAACAGGCTGGGGGTCAGACGGGCATAGGCAGGCGCGATGGCGTACATGTCGTGGCCGCGCATGCGCGTCGCCAGCAGCGACTGGTGGGCGTCGCGCATGGTGGTGTCGGTGACCAGGACGCGCTTTTGCGCCAGCATCCAGTCGGCAAAACCCTTGGCGCCCAGATTCTCCAATTGCTGGCGGGTGCCGGGCTGCCATTCCTCGGGCAGATCGTGCGGGGCGTGCGGAGAAGCGAAGCTGTCGGGCGCCTTGCGGCCCTTGGTTTCCGGATTGCCGTTGACCATCACCTCGCCGATGAAATTCAACAGGCGGGTGGCGCGGTCGCGGCGCTTGGGGAAGTGAAACAGTTCAGGCGTTTCGTCGATGAATTTGGTGGTGTAATCGCCGTTCAGGAATTGCGGATGATTGACCACGTTTTCCAGGAATCGCAGATTGGTTTTCACGCCGCGCACGCGAAATTCTCGAAGCGCCCGGTCCATGCGGAAGATGGCGTCTTCCGGCTCCTGGGCCATGGCCGTCACCTTGACCAGCAGGGAATCGTAATAGCGGGTGATTCTGGCGCCGGAATAGGCGGTGCCGGCGTCCAGGCGCACGCCGAAACCGGCGGCGCTGCGGTAATTGGTGATCTGGCCGTAGTCGGGGGCGAAATCCTTCTCGGGGTCTTCCGCCGTGACGCGGCACTGCAGGGCGTGGCCTTGCAGCGGAATGTCCTTCTGGGCGGGCAGGCCGCTGCCGCTTTCGCCGATCTTGTTGCCCTCGGCGACCAGAATCTGGGCGCGGATAAGGTCGATGCCGGTGATGCATTCGGTCACCGTATGTTCGACCTGAATGCGCGGATTGACCTCGATGAAATAGAAGGCTCCGGTGTCGGCGTCCTGCAGGAATTCCACCGTGCCGGCATTCTTGTAGTTAGCCGTGCGGGCCAGCTTCAGGGCATATCCGGTCAATTCATCGCGCTGCTTCTGATCGAAATAGGGGGCGGGGGCGCGTTCGACCACCTTCTGATGGCGGCGCTGCACCGTGCAGTCGCGCTCATAGAAATGAACCACGTTGCCATGCGAATCGCCCAGGATCTGCACTTCGACATGGCGGGCCCGCTTGACCAGCTTTTCCAGATAGATTTCGTCGTTGCCGAAGGCGGCCTTGGCCTCGCGCCTGGCCGCACCCACATTTTCCAGCAATTGGTCGGCCTTTTCGACCACGCGCATGCCGCGCCCGCCGCCGCCCCAACTGGCCTTGATCATGACCGGGAAACCGACCTTCTCGGCCTGCTGCAGGATCTGGGCGTCATCCAGGGGCAGGGGATCGGTGGCCGGCATGACCGGAATGCCGGCCTTGATGGCCATGTCGCGGGCCAACACCTTGTTGCCGAGGGCGCGCATGGTTTCGGGGGCGGGGCCGACGAAGATGATGCCGCCCTTGGCGCAGGCCTCGGCGAAATCGGGGTTCTCGGCCAGGAAGCCATAGCCCGGATGCACGGCCTGAGCGCCGGTTTCATGGGCGATGCGGATGATGTCGTGGATGTCAAGATAGGCATCGACCGGCTTCTTGCCCTGGCCCACCAGATAGCTTTCGTCGGCCTTGAAGCGATGCAGCGAGAAGCGGTCTTCCAGCGAATAGATGCCAACCGTCTGGATGCCCAGCTCGGTGGCGGCGCGCATGACGCGGATGGCGATTTCGCCGCGGTTGGCGATCAGGATTTTGCGTATCCCGCCGTGACGGTGCCTCATGACATCTCCTCGCGAGCCCTTGGGCCGGCTGATCGTTAAGTTTTTGTGCAAGTGCGAAATATGCTTGGGCCGGCTTTATGACGCAACAGGAATATGGCCTGACATCTATATAAGTGAGACAGCCTGTTTGCGTAATATTCCGACGGAGGGGGGAGGCCCAGTCCTTGCGGGTAGTGGGAGCGGTATCACAATAATTTGGCGCTATTTATCTCATTGTTATAAAAAGATATATTGGCAAATTTCACGTCCAATTCCCGTGAATCCCACTCTTAAGGGCGGTTTTCTTTGTTCACTTAACCATGATCAAGGTCAAGCTTTCATCCATCTGTCAGCATCCGCTCAGGTTCCAAACAGGCTCCGACATTCGGGCCTTCCTTGGGGCCTATGACGTCCAATTCTGGATTTTCTACTTTAACTAGAGTAGACTTCAATTCAGATGAGGGCCGTAGCTGATGGAGTGGGCATGCGGATTGATCGATTCATCCAAGCTTCGCCCGAAGAGGTCGGCCAGACCCCCGCCAATATCTGCGGCGTGTTGGTTCATGCGAATCCGCGCAGGCAATCCGAGGTGGTTTGCGCCCTGAAGACGATTTCCGGGGTGGAGGTTCATCGAACCGCCGAGGACGGGCGCATCGTCATCACCGTCGAGGATACGGCCCAAAGCTGGGCCGGCGAGACTATCAAGCAAATCCAGGAACTGCAGGGCGTGCTGAACGCCTCTCTTGTCTATCACCATTTCGACGAATCCCAAGTTCGAGGGGAGAGCTTCCAATGACACTGTCCAGACGCGATTTCATCAAGGTGAATGCCGTTGCGGCAACGGCTGCCGCCGCCGGTCTTGCCACGACCGGCGATGTTCTTGCCGCCGATGCCGATATCCGCTGGGACAAGGGCGTGTGCCGTTTCTGCGGCACCGGCTGCGGCGTTCTGGTCGGTGTGAAGAACGGCAAGGTAGTCGCCACGCAGGGCGACCCCGACGCGCCGGTGAATCGCGGCCTTAACTGTATCAAGGGCTATTTCCTATCCAAGATCATGTATGGCGAGGACCGGCTGGACAAACCGCTGTTGCGCATGAAGGGCGGCAAATTCGACAAGAACGGCGAGTTCACGCCCGTTTCATGGGACCAGGCCTTCGACATCATGGCCCAGAAATGGAAAGAGGCCTTGAAGAAGCACGGGCCCAGCGGCGTCGGCATGTTCGGCTCGGGCCAGTGGACGATCTGGGAAGGCTATGCCGCATCCAAGCTGTATAAAGGCGGTTTCCGCTCCAACAATCTGGACCCCAACGCCCGCCATTGCATGGCCTCGGCCGTGGCGGGTTTCATGCGCACCTTCGGCATCGATGAGCCGATGGGTTGCTATGACGATATCGAACATGCCGACGCCTTCGTGTTGTGGGGTTCGAACATGTCCGAGATGCACCCGATTTTGTGGTCGCGTCTGACTGATCGGCGCCTGACCAACGATCATGTGAAGGTGGCTGTGCTGTCGACCTTCGAACATCGCTGTTTCGAGTTGGCCGACATAGGCATCACCTTCAATCCGCAGTCGGATCTGGCCATCCTCAACTTCATCTGCAACTACATCATTCAGAACAATGCCGTGAACAAGGCGTTCGTGGACAAGTGCGTCAATTTCAGGAAAGGCGTCACCGACATCGGTTATGGCCTGCGGCCCAACCATCCGTTGGAGAAGGATCAGGCCAACGCCGCCACGCCGGACAAGTCGGATCCCATCGGCTTTGACGAATTCAAGGCCTTCGTGGCCGAATACACCGTCGACAAGGCGTCGGCCATTTCCGGCGTGCCCAAGGACAAGTTGATCGCCTTGGCCAAGCTTTACGCCGATCCCAAGGTCAAGGTCACGTCCTTCTGGACCATGGGCTTTAACCAGCATACGCGCGGCACCTGGGTCAACAACATGATCTACAACGTGCATTTGCTGGTGGGCAAGATTTCCGAGCCGGGCAACAGCCCGTTCTCGCTGACCGGCCAGCCCTCGGCCTGCGGCACCGCGCGCGAAGTCGGCACCTTCGCGCACCGTCTGCCTGCCGACATGGTGGTGATGAACGACAAACACCGCGAAATCACCGAAGGTGTTTGGAAGCTGCCGCCCGGAACCCTCAACCCCAAGATCGGCTATCACGCCGTGCTGCAGCACCGCATGCTCAAAGACGGCAAACTGAACGCCTATTGGGTGATGTGCACCAACAACATGCAGGCCGCCCCCAACATGAACGAGGAGGGGTATCCGGGCTATCGCAACCCTGACAATTTCATCGTGGTGTCGGATCCGTATCCCACCGTCACGGCGCTGTCGGCCGACCTCATCCTGCCCACCGCCATGTGGATGGAGAAGGAAGGGGCCTACGGCAATGCCGAGCGGCGCACCCAGTTCTGGCGCCAGCAGGTGAAGGCGCCGGGCGAGGCCAGGTCCGACCTTTGGCAGCTGATGGAATTCTCGAAGCGTTTCAAGGTCGAAGAAGTGTGGGATGCCGAGTTGCTGGCCAAGGCGCCGCAATACAAGGGCAAGAGCCTGTACGACGTGCTGTATGCCAACGGTCAGGTCAACAAATTCCCCCTGGCCGATTTGCAGAAGGGCTTCGAAAACGACGAATCCAAGCATTTCGGCTTCTACGTCCAGAAGGGCATGTTCGAGGAATATGCCATTTTCGGGCGCGGCCATGCGCACGACCTGGCGGATTTCGAGACCTATCACAAGGCACGCGGCTTGCGCTGGCCAGTCATCGACAACAAGGAAACCCTGTGGCGATTCCGCGAAGGCTATGACCCCTATGTCAAGGCGGGCGAGGGGGTGAAGTTCTACGGCAAGCCCGACGGCAAGGCCTGGGTCTTCGCGCTGCCTTATCAGCCGGCGGCGGAAATGCCCGACAAGGAATACGATCTGTGGCTGGTCACGGGCCGCGTCCTCGAGCATTGGCATTCCGGTTCGATGACCAGGCGCGTGCCCGAACTGCATCGGGCCTATCCCAATGCCCAGGTCTTCATGCATCCGGAAGACGCCAAGTCGCGCGGCTTGCGCCGGGGCCAAACCGTGAAGCTGGTGACGCGGCGTGGCGAGGTGGTGACCCGCGTCGAAACCCAGGGCCGCAACAAGCCGCCGCAGGGTCTGGTCTATATTCCCTGGTTCGACGAGGGCCAGTTGGTCAACAAGCTGACCCTGGATGCCACTTGTCCGATTTCCAAGGAAACGGACTTCAAGAAGTGCGCCGTCAAGGTGGTGAAGGTCTAAGCGGAACGGAAAGTTGAAATGGCCGAGCCCCTCTCCCCCAAAGAAGCCAGTCGCCGGGAATTCCTGGCCGGCACGGCGCGCACGGCCTGCGCCGCCGGCTTCTTCGGCACGGCTCTGGCCCTTTGGGTCCGTCAATCGCAAGCGCTGCCGGCCACGGCGCTGCGCCCGCCCGGGGCGCTGGCCGAACGCGATTTTCTGGGTGCCTGCGCCCGTTGCGGCCTGTGCGTGCGCGATTGTCCTTACGATACGTTGAAACTGGCCGAACCCGGTTCGGGCCCGACCGTGGGCACGCCCTATTTCGAGGCCCGCCAAGTACCCTGCGAGATGTGTTCTGACATTCCCTGCGTGGCCGCCTGCCCGACCGGGGCGCTGGATCATGGATTGCAAGACATCGCCAAGGCCAAGATGGGCGTCGCCGTTCTGGTCGGACACGAAACATGCCTGAACTTTCTGGGCCTGCGTTGCGACGTCTGCTACCGCGCCTGTCCTTTGATCGGCAAGGCGATCACGCTGGAGGTGCTGCACAATCAACGCACCGGCAGGCATGCCGTCTTCATCCCCACCGTTCACTCCGATGCCTGCACCGGCTGCGGCAAGTGCGAGAAGGCCTGCGTTCTGGAAGAGGCGGCGATCAAGGTTCTGCCGCCAAAACTGGCGCTGGGAGTTTTGGGAGCGCATTACAAGCTGGGTTGGGAGGAAAAGAGGAAGCATGGCGGGCCGCTGATTGAAGGCATCATCGATCTGCCCGACCGCGGCTATGACGCGCCTGATCGCAACAGCCAGGGCGGCTTCAAGGAGTTCAAGCCATGAAGCCTGCCACTTCCCTGCGTCTGCCGGGTTCTGCCGCCGTGGCGCGGCACGGTTTCTGGCAGGCCAACAGATGGCTGATTCTGCGCCGCCTGTCGCAATTGCTTTTCCTGGCTTTGTTCCTGACCGGCCCCCTGTTCGGACTGTGGATCGCCAAAGGCAGCCTGACTTCCAGCCTGACCCTGAACGTTCTACCGCTGACCGATCCTTTTTTCGCGCTGCAGGCCCTGCTGGCCCATCACGCGCTGGAAGGCAAGGCCGTCATCGGAGCCCTGATCGTGCTGGCGGTCTATGCCCTGATCGGCGGGCGCATGTATTGCAGTTGGGTCTGCCCGGTCAATCTGGTTACGGACGCCTCGGCCTGGCTGCGCGCCCGCCTCGATCTGCCTGAAGGGGTCGCTCTCAACCGGTCCACGCGCTTGTGGATTCTGGGTGCCGTGCTGGTGGTTTCGGCGCTGACCGGCACCGCCGCCTGGGAATTCGTCAATCCCATCGCCATTCTGCATCGCGGTCTGGTGTTCGGAGCGCTGTATGGCGCCGGTCTGGCCTGGATCGTCGTGGCGGCCCTGTTTCTCTTCGACCTGGCCGTCAGTTCCAGGGGTTGGTGCGGGCGCCTGTGCCCGGTCGGCGCCTTCTATGGCCTGATCGGGAACAAAAGCCTTTTGCGTGTACGCGCAGTAGCCCGCGAGAAATGCGACGACTGCCTGGATTGTTACAAAGTCTGCCCCGAGGCTCATGTCATTTCGCCGGCGCTGAAGGGGGAGGGCAGGGGCTTGGGGCCGGTCGTCTTGTCTGGCGATTGCACCAATTGCGCTCGTTGCATCGATGTTTGCCCCGAGCGGGTTTTCGACTTCGGACCGCGTTGGAAGAATCACGCGACACATGACGTCCTGACCGGGAATCGTCCCGACAAGACGTCGCAAGCAGCCGCCTAGCAGTCATCTGCGGGCAAGGGAAGACGTTTCTGGAATGGGAGACTTCGCCGTGAACACTTGGATCAAGACACTCCTGACGACGGGCATGCTGTTCCTGGCGGCTGCCGTAATCTCTTCGGATCCGTCCTTGGCGCAAGTCAAGCAACTTGATCCGGCCGCCAAAGTCGATCAAACGAATCCTGCCCCCGATCTTCACGCCACGGTCGAGAACCAACGTCTGGGCCGTGCTTATCGCCAACAGCCGCCGCTGATTCCGCATCGTATCGAGAAATACGAGATTGATCTCAGGGTCAATCAATGCCTGCGCTGTCACGACTGGCCCTACAGTTCGCAGGAACGGGCGACCAAGATCAGCGAAACCCATTACATGGACCGCGAGGGCAAGAAGCTGGACAAGGTGTCGCGCACGCGCTGGTTCTGCACCCAGTGCCACGTGCCCCAGACTGACGCCAGGCCGCTGGTCAGGAACCAGTTCACGCCTGATGCGCCGACGAATTGACGAAAGCGGGGACGACATGAGCAATCCGGAAAAATCAGGGTGGCGTCGCCTGTGGCCGCTGTTGAAGGCGCCGTCGCCCCGCTACGCGCTGGGCGTGCTGTTGCTGGTTGGCGGCATCGGCGGCGTCATGGCATGGGGCGCCTTCAACTGGGCGCTGGAACTGACCAATACCGAGGCTTTCTGCATCACCTGCCACGAGATGAAGGTTATCAACTACGCGGAATTCCAAGGTACTGTGCATGACGCCAACAAAAGCGGCGTACGCGCCACCTGCCCGGACTGTCATGTTCCCAAGGAATGGATTTACAAGGTTCGCCGCAAGATTCAGGCGTCGAACGAGTTGTTTCATCACTTCCTGGGTACCGTCGATACGCCCGAGAAATTCGAAGCCAAACGCCTGCAACTGGCGGTCAATGTCTGGCGGGCGATGAAGGAGACCGATTCCCGAGAGTGCCGCAACTGCCACAACTTCGAGGCCATGGATATCAGTCGCCAGAACGAGCGCGCGCATAGCCGTCACCTCGACGCCGTGCAGGACAAAAAGACCTGCATCGACTGCCACAAAGGCGTTGCCCATCATCTGCCCAAGGGTACTTTTGAGGCCGAAGAAATGCTGAACAAGGAACTGGGCGGAAAATAGCCGAGGCGCGACTCGGCCCCCCGGCGCGATGCTCCCCCGTCGCGCCGGATTTTTTTGCTTTGTCCGAAGACAAGAATCGCTAGGGTCAATGGGGTTCATCCTGTTGATACCCGGCAATTTTTACCCGGCTGCGGCCTTGCCGAGCAGCGTAGCGACTCGGCTATGCCTTGAAAATTAATCATTTTTTCAAAACCCCTGCTTAATATGCCCTGGCATGTCGATTGCTTCCTAGTAATCGAGAATTAAGCCCGTTCGGCGACTGGCCGGGGTGGGTGGTTGTCACATCGGCAAATTCAGGGTCGTCCGCCATGGTTTCTCCCATCTCGTCCTACAGCGAAGCGCAGATCGCTCAGATGAGCATATCCGCGGTTCAGGCCATGACCGCCTCGGACATCCAGGATCTGGAAAACACCCAGATCGCCGCCTTTACCGTCCCGCAGATCGAAGCCTTCAGCGGCACCCAGTTGCAGTCGCTGACGACGACACAGATGACGGCGCTGGAAACCACCCAGATCGCCGCTCTGTCCAGCAGTCAGATGGTGTTCAGCACCGCGCAGTTGGCGGTGCTGTTGGAAGCGCAGTTCGAGGCTTTCGGGGTTGAACAGGTTTCCGCGCTCAGCACCTTGCAGATCAAAGGCCTGACCTCGACCGAATTGTCGGGCATGACCTTGGCGCAGTTCCAGGCCCTGTCCTCGACGCAGATCGGGGCCTTGCGCCTGGCCCAAGTCAAATATCTCAGCACCGAGGAATTGGCGTCGTTGAGCGCCACGCAGGTCGCTGGCATGTCCTCGACGCAGTTGATGGCGCTGACCTCGGCCCAGGTCGAGGCCATATCGACCGAGGCCCTGAGCGCGTTGACGGCGACGCAGCTATCGGGGATCACCTACGCCAACATGAAGTCCCTGACCACGACCCAGCTCAACGCCTTTTCGACCACGCAGATCGGCGACCTGACCACGACCCAGGTGTCGGGCTTGTCATCGACCGGAATCGCCGCCTTGACGGCCACGCAGCTTGCGGTCTTGACCTCGACCCAGGCCGGCGCCTTGACCTCTAGCCAGGTCGCGGGCCTGACCACCAGCCAGATCGCCGCTCTCTCGACGACGCAGATAGAAGGCCTGACCTCGACCGGTCTCAAGGGCCTGACGGCGACGCAGGTCGATTATCTCTCGACGACCCAAATCAGCGCCCTCAGCACCGACCAAATGCCCGGCCTGCTGTTTACGGCCGCCGAATCGCTGGACGAAACGCAGATCGCCGCCCTGTCCGCCGCTCAGCTTGGCAGCATGAGTTCGACGCAATTGCGGACCTTCTCGGCGACGGAAATCGCCTCGCTCTCGACGACGCAGGTCAAGGGATTGACGGTCACCGAATTGACGGGGCTGGAAGCCACGCAGCTGGCCAGCCTCGGCAGCACCAACGTCGCCGCTTTGACGACGACGCAGATATCGGGGCTGACCGAAACCGCGCTGGCGGGGCTGACCACCTTGCAATTGGCTGCTTTGACGAAAACCCAGATCGCCGCCATTTCGACCTCGGCTATCGAGGGCTTGGTCGATACGCAGATGGCGGCCCTCAGCAACACGCAATTCGCGGCCCTGACCTCGACGCAATTCGCCTGGATGAGCGCTACGCAAATTTCCAATCTTGGCGTCACCCAGATCGCGGCGATGAGCACGACCCAAATTCGCGGCCTGACGGCGACCGAGATCGCCGCCCTGGGCGACAGCCAGATTCAAGCCCTGTCCTCGACGCAGGTGGGAGCCATGGCCGCGGCTTCGGTCTCGGGGCTCAGCGAATATCAACTGACCCAGCTTTCGACGACGCAATTGGCGGGCCTGTCCTCGGGCCAGTTGACCCGCCTGACGACGACGCAAATCGCCAGTCTCAGCACGACCCAGGTGGCGGCGCTTTCGACCACGCAGATGGTGGGATTAAGCGCTTCGCAAGTCTCGGCCTTCACTTCGGATCAGGTTAGCCGGATGACGCCCGGGCAACTGGCCTCGCTCAGCGTTTATCAATTCGCAGGCCTCAACGCCACCCAGATTGAAAGCCTGTCCGTCACCCAGATCGCCGCCCTCTCGACGACGCAGCTTTCCAGCCTGACCAGAACCCAGGCGATCGCGCTCAGCAGCGAGCAGGCCGCCGCCCTGTCCACCACGCAGATCCAGTCGCTTTCCGTCACCAGCGTCTATGCCCTGACGCCATCGGCCATCGCCGCCCTTTCCGACGAGCAGATCGGCGCCTTCACCAGTTCGCAACTGGCCGCCTTTTCCAATATCAGCCTCGAGGAATTGACGACCGCCCAGATCGCGGCGCTGTCGACCACCCAGATCGAGGCCCTGTCGGCCAACGCCATCCGCAGTTTGAAGGAAACGCAACTGGCCGCCTTGACCGACACCCAACTGGCGGCGCTGACCACGATACAGATTCTGGGCCTGTCGGAGACCCAGATCGAATATCTCTCCACCACCCAGATCGAGGGCCTGACCTCGACCCAGGTCAAGAATTTAAGTACGACGCAATTGTCGGCGATGTCGTCGGAACAGATTGCCAGCCTCTCGACCGGAGACGTGACGCTGCTGTCGACCAGCCAGATCAGCGGCATGACGTCAACGGCGATTTCCTATCTGACCGCGACCCAGCTTGGCGCGATGTCGGCGGCGCAGATCGGCTCCATCGCCACCAAAAGCATGACCGGCCTAAGCGAGGCGCAGTTCGCTTCCTTGTCCTCGACCCAGGTCCGCGCTTTCAGCAAGACCCAGATCGCCGCCTTCAGCCAGGAACAGATGGCCGCCCTGTCGGCGACCGATCTCGCTCAATTGACCACCACCCAGTTTTCGGGCCTGGCGGCTCATCACGTTAGCGCCTTGAGTGTCGATCAAATCGCCTCTTTGGCGCCGACGCAACTGTCCGCCCTGTCGGCGCTGGGCGTTTCCGGCCTGTCGGAAGAGCAGATGCAGGCCTTCAGCCTGACCCAATTGACGGCCTTGTCATCGACCCAGATCGCCAGCCTGTCGGAAGAACAGGTTTCCACCCTGGGCGGCGATGAGCTGGACGCTCTTTCCAGCACGCAATTGCGCGGCCTGACCAGCACGCAGATTTCCGCCCTTTCGGTCGAGCAGATCGAATCGCTGTCGGCGACCCATCTGTCGCAATTGACCGTCACCCAGTTCGCCGGCCTGACCGACGATCAGGTCGCCGCCTTGTCGGTTACGCAATTGGCGGCTCTCAACACCAGCCAGATCGCCGCCTTGCCGGCAACCGCGCTGGACAGCCTTTCCAGCACGCAATTGGCGGCTTTTTCTTCCAGCCAGGCCAAGGCCCTGACCGGAACCCAGATGGCGGCCCTTTCCCAAGACGCGCTGCAGGGCTTTTCCAACACCGCCCTGGCCGCCCTGACCACGACCCAGGTCAAGGGCCTGACGGCCACGCAAATCGAAGCCTTCGGCGAAACCCAGTTGGCGGCCATGACCACCAGCCAGATCGCTTCCTTGTCGGCGGACGCCGTTTCGGGCCTGACGACGACCCAGATCGAATCGCTGTCCTCGTCGCAGTTGGGGGCGTTGACCTCGACGCAGGTGGCGGGGCTTTCGACGACTCAAATCTCGCAGCTTAGCGTCACCCTTCTGTCCGCTCTCTCGGCGGCCCAGGTCAAGGGCCTGACCTCGAGCCAATTGGCGGCCCTGGGCCAGGATCAGATTTCTTGCCTGACGGCCACGCAATTGATGGCCCTGACGACCACGCAAGTCGCTTCTTTAAGCGCCGAGACGGTCAGCGCTTTCAGTTCGGACCAGGTGGCGCAATTATGGTCAGCGCAACTTGCCGCCATGTCCAGGGACGGTGTTTCGGGGCTTGAAGCGGACGACTTCGCCGCCATGTCCACCACGCAGTTGCGCGCCTTCACGGCCGGCCAGATCGTTTCTCTTTCCGACACCCAGATCGAAGCTCTATCGACGACGTCACTGACGTCCCTGTCCACGACCCAGTTGGCGGCGCTGACCTCGGCGCAGCTTGAATCCTTAAGCGAGACCCAACTGGCGGCCTTGTCGACCTCCCAGGTCAAGGCGCTGTCGGCCTCGGCTCTGGGCGGCCTGACGACGACCCTGATTTCCGGCATGGCAACGACGCAATTGTCGGCGCTGGGAACGGTTCAGTTGAGCAAGTTAAGCGAGACGCAGTTGGCCGTCTTGTCGCAAGCCCAACTCGACAGCCTGGCCACCAGCCAGATCGCCGCCCTGTCGGCGGACAGTGTGGCCGGTCTGACCGAGACCCAGATTTCCCAACTGTCCACCGGCCAGATACGGGCCATGTCGGCTACGCAGATCGCCCGTCTTTCCACATCGGGCCTTGACGGTTTGACGGTGACGCAGATCGGCGTCATGGCGACCTCGCAAATCGCCGGCTTTACGGATGAGCAAGTCGACTCCCTGAACGAGACGCAATTGGCGACGCTTTCCACCACGCAGATGGCGGCGATGTCGCTTAATGGTCTGGAAGGGCTCAGCGAAACTCAGATCGCCGGCCTGGCTTCCACCCAACTGGCGGCCCTGACGACCACGCAGTTGAAATCCTTGTCGCAAGATCAGGTCGGCTGGCTTAGCCCGACCCAGGTGGCCGGGATGTCGACCACCCATATCAAGAATCTGACCGCCACCCAGTTGGCCGCCTTCAGCACCACCCAGATCGCTTCCCTATCGACGACCGGCATCGGATTGCTGACCGCCTCCCAGATCGGCAGCCTGGCCGACACGCAGTTGGAAGCCCTGACGGCAGTTCAGCTTGGCTATCTGACGGCGACCCAGATCGCCGCCCTTCCCGACGGCGGCATCGCCGGCCTGACCGAGACCCAGATCTCGCAATTGACGGCCACGCAATTGAACGCCCTGACCTCGACCTTGATCGGCGCCTTGACGGCGACCCAGATCGGCGGCTTGACCGAGACCGTCTTCGCGGCCTTGTCCACGACGCAACTGGGCGGCCTGACCGCCACCCAGATCGAATCCTTGTCGCTGACCCAGGTGTCGGCCCTGACCACGGCGCAAATCCAGGCCTTGTCCGTACAGTCGCTGGAAGGACTTTCCGACAGTCAGGCCGCCGTTCTAAGCGCCACGCAATTGGCGGCCCTGACTCGCACCCAGATGTCGGGCCTATCATCCACCGCCGTGGCCGGCTTGACGTCAACGCAAATGGGCAATCTGACGACGTCGCAAATCGCCGCCCTTTCGACCGACGCCATCGGCGGCCTTTCGCCCGAACAGATCGACCAGCTCTCGACCACCCAATTGCGCGCCATCACCCAGACGCAGATCGGGGCCTTGTCGCTGGAAGCCGTTGCCGGCTTCGACATGACCCAGATCGCTTCCCTGACCACCACGCAGATCAAGGGCCTGCAGGAGACCCAGATCGAAGAGTTGAGCGCCATCCAGGTGGCGGCGATGGCCTCGACCCAGATCGCCGCCCTGTCGCGCGATGAAATCAACGGCCTGACCGAATCCCAGATCGAGTCCCTGACCGCCACGCAGTTGGATGGCCTGACGACCAGCCAGATTTCGGCTTTGGGCGACGATGAAATCGCCAGCCTGACCGACGTCCAGGTGGCCTCGTTCACAACGACGCAGATGAAGGCCTTCTCGGCCGATCAGATGTCGGAACTGTCGCTGGACGCGCTCTTGGGCCTGACCACCACCGAGATCGCCGCCCTGACCGTCACCCAGCTTTCCGGCCTGTCCAGCGAACAGGTGGCGGCGCTCTCGACGACCCAACTGGCGAGGATGAGTTCGACCCAGATCGGCGCCCTCTCGACCACCGGCGTGGCGGGCTTGAGCCCCCAGCAGATCGAGGCCCTGTCCACCACCCAATTGCGCGGTCTGACGGTGGCCCAGATGGGCGCCCTGACCTCGGAACAGGTGGCCGGCCTGTCCAGCAGCGATCTGGCTACATTGACTCAAACTCAGTTGGGCAGCTTATCCGCGACCGGCCTTTCGGCTCTGACCACGGCCCAGATATCCAGCCTGACCGCCAAGCAGATTTCCGCCTTGAAGGGAACGCAATTGAGCGGATTGACCGATACCCAGATGTCGGGCTTCTCGGTCACGCAGCTTGACAATCTGTCTTCGACCCAGCTTGCGGCGCTGTCCACCAGCGCCATCGAGGGTCTGTCGGTCACGCAATTGGCCTCGCTCACCACCACCCAGATCAAGGGCCTGACCGGCGATCAGATGGGAGCCCTGACCGCCGAACAGGTCGGCAGCCTTTCGACGACGGACATCAAGGCCCTGACCCAGGCTCAGATCTACGGGCTCAGCTCGACCGGCCTGGCGGCGCTGACCGATACGCAGATCGACCGTCTGACCTCGACGCAAATCGCGGCCCTGTCCGAGGAAGGGTTGGAAGGACTGACCGAGACCCAATTGGCTGGCCTGACGACAACGCAGATCAAGGGCTTTAGCGCCTATCAACTGGGTTCCCTGACGACCACGGCGCTGGAAGGCCTGGCGATCACCCAATTGGCCTCGCTTTCCACGACTCAGGTCAAGGGCCTGACCGACGATCAGATGGGGGCTCTGACCGCCAGCCAGATCGCCGGCCTCTCCACCAGCCAGATCGCCGCCCTGACCGCGACCCAGCTAAGCGGCTTGTCCACCACCGGCATCGCCTCGCTCTCGACGACGCAATTGCGCAGCCTGACGACGTCGCAGATCGCCTCCTTGTCGACGACCGGCATCGGAGGACTTAGCGCCACCCAGATCGCTTCCTTGACGACGACGCAATTGAAGAGCCTGACCGCCACCCAGATCGGCCATCTCACCACGGCGCAGGTCGCCAGCCTGACCAGCGGCGAGATATCGGCCCTGACCACGACCCAGATCGGCGGCCTGTCGGCGACCGGCGTCGCAGCACTTTCGACGACCCAGATCGATTATCTGTCAACCACGCAGATCAAGGCCTTGTCGACGACGGGCGTCTCCGGCCTGACGGCGACGGAAATCGCCTCGCTCAGTTCGTCGCAGATGGCGGTCCTCACCTCGACGCAGCTTGCGGCGCTATCGACCTCGGGCGTCGCGGGCCTGTCGGAAACGCAGATCGACGAACTTACCACCACCCAATTCTCTGGCCTGACCTCGACCCAGTTCGGGGCCATGACTGAAACCCAGATCGCCTCGCTGTCGGTCGAACAGGTCGAGGATCTGTCGACCCGCCAGATTCGCGGCCTGGGCCGCGTCCAGATCCGGTCTTTGTCTACCGGTCAGATCGGCGTCCTGTCTGAAACCCAGGTCTTGTATCTGACGCCGACCCAGGTCGGCAATCTGACCTCGACGCAATTGCAGTCCTTCAGCAGCACGCAATTCGCCACCCTTTACGAGGATCAGATCGCGGCTCTGTCGGCCACCCAGCTCAACAATCTGACGCCGACGGAACTGGGCGCGCTGTCGGTCACGCAACTTAGCGGTCTGACCACCACCCAGGTCACGGGCTTGGCGGAAACCGCCATCGACTATCTGACTCCCAGCCAGTTGGAAAACCTGTCCTACACCCAGATCGCCGCCTTCACCGATACGCAGTTGAACAGCATGACGGCCGAGCAAATCGCAGGTCTGGAAGCCGCTTTGTCGTGAGATAGGAAAGACCAGGAGCTTTGATGAGTTATTCTTTACCGCCGAATCTGATCGCCGATGCAGAAAAGGGAAGTCTTGGCGTGCTCGATCTGATCCGGGCTGCCGAGCAAATCAAGGCCAGCCAGGGGTTGTTGGCCGTGCTGGCCCTTTACGATATCTGGGTTCGGCATAATCAAGGCAATCCGCTTTTGTACGCCGTGCTGTTCAATTTCAGCGTCGCCCAGATGGATCACGGCGATCTGGACGCGGCCCGGCAAAGTCTGGAAGAGGCCTTGGCCCTCAATCTTGACTTCATGCCGGCCTATATCAATCTGGGCCGCTTGCACGAGCGCCAGGGCAATATCAAGGAAGCGGCGATCAAATGGTCGGCGGCCTTGGAGCGCATGGCCGCTGTGACCGGTTCGGCCATTACCCACAAGACGACGGCGCTCAACCAGATCGCCCGGGTCATGGAGGACAGCCAGCAAGACGAGACGGCGGAGACAATGCTTCGCCAAAGCCTGGAACTCGACCGCCATCAGCGAGAAGCCCTGCAGCATCTGGTGGCCTTGCGCCAGCGTCAATGCGAATGGCCGGTGGTCGAGCCCTGGGAACGCGTCCCTCGCGACGCCCTTCTGGCCGGCATGTCGCCCTTGTCGGTCGCCGCCCATGCCGACGATCCGATGCTGCATCTGGCCACGGCCTGGAATTACAACCGCCTGGATGTCGGCCTGCCGGGGGCGGGTTTCATCGAGTCGCATTGGGCGGCGCGCGAGCGGGGCGGGGACAAGCCCTTGCGTATCGGCTATCTGTCGTCCGATCTGCGCGAGCACGCGGTCGGCCATCTGACTGCGGAATTGTTTGAGGAGCACGATGCCAACGCCGTCGAATTGTTCGCCTATTCCTGCGGCATCAAGGCCAATGACGCGCTTTGCCAGCGCATCAAAAGCCGCTTCGAGCACTGGACCGACATTTCGGACCTCAGCGACGCCGAGGCGGCCCGTCGCATCGCCGACGACGGCATCCAGATTCTGATCGATTTGAACGGCTATACCCGCGAGGGACGCACCAAGCTGGTGGCTCTGCGCCCGGCTCCGGTGATCGTCAATTGGCTGGGCTATCCCGGCACCATGGGCAGTCCCTATCACCATTATCTGGTCGCCGACGACTGGCTGATTTCCCAAGAGTCCGAGAAATTCTATTCCGAAAAAGTGCTGCGCCTGCCTTGTTACCAGCCCAATGACCGCAAGCGCGTGGTCGCCGATGCCAAGCCGACCAGGGCCGAAGCCGGATTGCCCGACGAAGCCATGGTTCTATGCTGCTTCAACGGATTGCACAAGCTGACGCGCGTGACCTTCGAAAGCTGGCTGGAAATCTTGCAGCGGGTGCCGGGCAGCGTGCTGTGGCTGCTTTCCGGCGCCGAAGGGGCGCAAAACCGGCTGCGGGGCTTTGCCGCCGCCAAGGGGCTTGACCCCGCTCGCCTGATCTTTGCCGGCAAACTGGCCAATCCCTTCCATCTGGCGCGCTATCCGCTGGCCGATCTGTTTCTGGACACATTCCCCTACGGCGCCCATACCACGGCCTCGGATGCGCTATGGATGGGCGTGCCGGTGCTGACCTTGAGCGGCCGGTCCTTTGCGTCAAGGGTTTGCGGCAGTCTGGTGCGGTCGGCGGGATTGCCCGAGCTGGTTTGTTCGTCACGCCAGGAATATGTGGGCCGGGCCGTGGCCCTGGGCCGCGACCGCGAAAAACTGGTTTCATACCGCCGGCAACTGCAAGAAGGGCGCGATTCCTGCACGCTGTTCGACACGACGCTTCTGGCCAGGCATCTGGAGGAATTATATCGCCGCATGTGGCAGGATTTCGAAAGGGGCGCTTTGCCCAAGCCGGATCTGGCCAATCTCGACGTCTATCTCGAAGCCAGCGCCGATGCCGACCATGACGCCATGGATCTGCTGGCGGTCGAGGATTACGAAAACTGGTGGCGAGACAAGCTGGCCAAGCGCCACCGTTTCCGCGAGATTCCGCCCGACGCCCGTCTGTGGAGGCCTTATACCCGTTTGCACAATGAGTGACTCATGACCCCCCATCCTTCGAGACGCTTCGCTCCTCAGGATGAGGTTTGTGGGAATATTTCAAAGAGTTATCCTCATGCTGAGGAGGATGCGAAGCATCCGTCTCGAAGCACGAGGATAATTGGCGCTTTCTGCGAGCTTTTTTAATAGCCTGGCGGGGGCGGGGGAGGCGCGAAGCCCTTGCCCGGCGGCGGCGGACCCATTCCGATGGCGCCCATTTTCTGCCGCCCTTCCGGGCTCATCTCGAGCGCGGCGGCCACCATCGCCTCGGCCAGGGCATCGTCCAGCATGTCGCGGGCCTGGCGGATGCCGTCGAAAGCCTTCTTCAATTGGACGGCGTCGCGCTCGGATGAGGCCAGGGCCTGGCGCACGCCTTCCTGCGCCGATTTCATGGCGGCATGGCCCTTCGTCATCGCCGCTTCCTGCGACTTGAAGGCCTTGATCAAAACCTCTCCGTCCGGCTTGGGCAGATGGCTGGCGGCGCGCTCGGCGATATGCAGGAAGTTGGGCGGTCCGCCCGGCGGCGGGCCGGGGGGATATTGCGGACGCTCCCACATCGCATGCATGACGACGATGGTGGCCAGCGAGATATTCGCGGCCAGAGACAGGGGCAAGAGCCAGCGCATGAGATTCTTCATGTCCGTCACAAACCTTCAAAAGTGAAAGAGGGAGTCCAAAGATAGGAAGCCAGGGCGGTCGATTCGGCCTGCAAGCCGTCGCCGCCGATCAGAATGCCCAGCATCAACCCCGCCGCCATGGGAACGCCGAAGCGCAACGGCAGATCGAAGGCGGGTCGGTTCAGAACGTCGCGGATACGGTCCCAAAGCGTGCGGCGCCGGGTCTGAGGCCCCAATCGGCGCATCGTCGCCTCGATCAGGCCATCCAGGCGCCGCTCATCGATCCGGGCGGGTCCGATATTGTCCTTCAGCCAGGTCTCGAATGGGTCGTTCGTCATGACAGGTCTCCGAAATTCTTCAGTCCACGTCGCAGCAACTTGTCTTTCAATGTCCGGCGGGCTCGGACCAGCAGTGCCTCGAGGGCGGGCAGGCTGATGCCCAAGCCTTTTGCCGCTTCGGGTCCGCTGATCTCGGCGTAATAGCATAGCGCCAGGGCCTCGCGCTGCCTTGCCGGAAGTTCGCCGACGGCCTGGGCCAGCACCGCCCTGCGCTGGGTCTCCATGCTGGCTTCCAATCCGCCAGGCCCCGTGTCGGGGCAGTCCAGCGCCTCGTCCAAGGGGAGCATCGGCCTGGCCCGGCGTTTGTCGATACATAGATTATAGGCGACCCGATACAGCCAGGAGGAAAAACGCGCCCTCCCGTCGGGCCGCCAGTCGCCGGCCAGCCGCCAGACCCGCAGAAATGTCTCCTGAACCACATCGTCGGCATCCTGGGAATTACCGGTGATCCGTTGCGCCAGCAGGGTCACGGGGCGGACATGCCTCTGCATCAGGCGACGGAAACTGTCCCTGTCGCCCGCGGCGATGGCCCTCAGAAGGTCATCGTCCTCGTCCCGGCCTTCCTGGCTCAATCGACCTCCAACGTGAACTTTCATTCCATTATACGGGCTGGATGGGCAATCCCTGCGCAAATTGCGTCCTTTGGAAAATCCGCAAGTCCGGCCAGGCTTCGAGCGTGGAATCATGGGAAAGCCATTATCTTATCCACCGGCAACCTAGAAGAGGAGCCAACCATGTTGCAAGGAATTGGCGGCGGCAGCCTTGATACGTCGCAATTACGCAGCCTTTTCAGCAAGATAGACGCTGACGGCTCGGGTTCCGTTACCCGCGAGGAATTCGTCAACGGCGCGCCCGAGGATGTCGGCAGCGAGATGGCCGGGCAATTGTTCGACGCGCTCGACAGTTCGGGCTCGGGCTCGCTTAGCGAAAGCGACATTCTAAGCGCTTTCGAGCAATTGGACAGCCAGATGCAAGGCGCTCTCATCCAAGAGCAGGGGCAGGGCAGCCGCCCGCAGCCGCCCAAGCCCGAGGATGTCTTCAACCAAGCCGACAGCGACGGCGACGGCACGGTGACGCGCGAGGAATTCATCGCCAGCCGCCCCGACGAGGTCAGCGAGGAACAGGCGGGCTCGATGTTCGACCAGTTGGACAGCGAAGGAACGGGCAGCCTGAGCAAGGAGGACTTCATCGCCGCCATGGAAGCCAACCAGCCCGAGCCGCCGTCCATGGCTTCCAGCCAGGGCACTCAATTGTCGCAATCTCTGCTCGAGCTTTTGAAGAGCTACAAGAATTACGGCTCGTCGGCGAGCAGCGACGAAACAACGACGTCGGTCTCGACCTGACGCATCGATCCACCAGCCATCCCCCGGCCGGCCTATCCCGGTTGGGGGATATGGCTCTTTGGCGTTTCAAGTGGAATTGGTCAGACGACTGAGATGAATTTCACCTTATCCTGCGGAGGGCCGAAGGCCCGTCTCGAAGGATGGGCGCCGAAATGTCGCCTCACCCTTCGAGACGCGCTGCGCGCTCCTCAGGGTGAGGAAACAGGTTTGCCCATTCCCTACTGCATCATCAGGAACCATTCTATTTCAGGTCGCGGACGGTGACCGTCATCTCGTCGGCGGTCTGGAAGACCTTGCTGGCCATGGAATAGGCCTTCTGGGTCAGAATCATGTTCGTGAATTCGTCTTCCAGCACCACATTCGATTGCTCGACCGCATTGGCCGTCCAAGATGTCAGGCCTTCGTCGTTCACGCCTTGGCTGCGCACCACGATGTCGCCGGCATTCTCGTTATAGGCCCACAGCGTGCCCGAAAGAGCCTCCATCTGATTGACGGCGTTGAAGGTGGCGACGGGAATTTGATAAAGCTGCTTGGTTTCGCCGTTCGAATAGCTGCCGACCAGAAAGCCGTCGCTGGTGAAATAGCTGTCCTTCAGATAGCCGTTGACGTTGCCGTTCTGGTCGTAGCTGCCGATTTTGCTGTCGCCGGAAAGCTGGGTCAGTTTGGTCAAATCGATCGACAGGGTGGAAGAGGCCGGGGTCAGACTGCCCGAGGCGGTGCTGGCCGAGGAAAAATCGATATCGTTCCATTCGACGGTGGCTTTGATCGACAAACCGCCGGAACCGTCGTCGGGCACGACGCTGGTCAGATTGCCGTCGCCGTCGAAGGTGAGCGTATAGGGTCCGCCGACCGTCGTTCCCGACGTGCCGTTGCTGCCGCAGGTCAGTTCCAGCGACCAGACATTTTCCTGGCTGGGGTCCGGCGTCATCACGAAGTTGATCTGGTCGGACAGATAGTCGGTGACGCCGGAATCGGGATTCTCGACTTGCTTATAGACGGGAATGTTGAAGCTGGCGCTGTCGGTGGCCTCGGTCTCGGAATCGACATTGGCGCGCAGATCGATGCTGTCGGTCGCCTGTCCGCCGGCCAGGCCGTAGCGGTCGGTGCGGATGGCCGACAGGCCGGACAGGCTGCTGGAGGTGGTGAATTCCCCGGTCTCGGGATCGGCGGCGTAGCCCAGCAGATAATAGCCGTCGGATGTGGTCAGATAGGTCACCTGATTGCTGGCGGCGGGATTGTCGCCGTTGGTTTCGGTGCCGTTCCAGCTATCGTCATAGACGACGTCGTAGTCCTGGGCGCTGGCCGTCGATGCCGAGGCGGTCTGATCGACCGTCCACTGAAAGCTGCCATAGCGGCCAAAGACGTAATCCGACAGGTTGGCCGGCTGGCCTGCCTCGCCGCTCAGCAGAAACATCCCCTGGCCGTTGATGGCCATGTCCAGATTCTCGCCGGTGCTAAGAACGTTGCCCTGGCTTTCGACGCTTTGGCGGGTGGTTTGCGTGACCCCGAGAAGATTGGTCCCCGCCGTCGTTTCCGACAAGATGGTGCGGAAAGTATCGACAGCGCTTTTATAGCCGCCGGTATTGACGTTGGCGACGTTCTGGCTGATGACGTTCATGGCGTGGCTTTGCGACATCATGGCCGTCATGCTGTTGGTGAAGGCTCCCCATAACATGGCTCTGCTCCCGAAAATGAATTCTAGACAGTTCCAAGCAGGCGCCGTTCCAGGGCGTTTCAAATGAATGATTGACGGATTTTGGGAGAAAACGAGAGGCTAACGGCAAGAATGCGCTGAAGCCGGGCCATTATTGCCCGCCTGCCGCAGGGCGACCCGGCAAAAAGGGGACGGGAGCGGGGGAGGAGGGGGGGCTACCGCCAACCGCCCCCTCCCAACAAACGGGGCCAGCTCCATATTGGGTAAAGCAAGGCGTATTTCTTGTATTTTCATTATGATCCAGCCATCATGTAGGCGCTTTCTGGAGAGGCACCATAAATGCGCGTACCTTTAATGTGGTCAAAACTATTCTTCCGTGCATTTTCCGTCATTCTTGCGGTAGTCGTGGTTTTTTCAGTTTCGATCTATCTGATCACCACCGGCATTATCGACGACACAGTCGATCAAATAGAAGAAACATCCGGCTGGACCATCCTTGACAACGTCTATGAACTCGTTTCCCAAACGGCGTCCGAACTGGAGGCAATCGAACGAACTGCGTTGGAAGAGAAAAAGCGTAACCTGAAGACGGCCGTCGATCTTGGGGAAGCGTTTGTCAAACTGAAGCTTCAGGACGTTAAGGAAGGCCGTCTGACCCCGGCGCAGGCCAGGGGGCAATTCCTTTCCGGCCTGCGTCAGTTTCGTTTCGGCAATAATGATTACGTCTGGATATCCGATTACCAGTCGCGCCTGATTTCTCATCCCTCTGACGAGCTGCACGACAAGGATGCCTCCCAGTTGGCCGATGTCCATGGCAATCCGATCGTGACGCCCATGGTCGAGGGGGCGCAGGCCTATGGCGATGGTTATTATGTTTATTGGTGGAAAAGTCTGGGGCAGACGGAGATTCGCGAGAAGCTGACCTATTACAAGAACATGGCGGATCTTAAGATGGTCATTGGCGCCGGTTTTTTTCTGGATGACCTGAAGAAGGTCATGGAGACGCGAAAGACCGAGGCGTTACGCCGGCTGAGAGACCAACTGTCGAACATCAAGCTTGCCAATACCGGCTATCTTTACATCTTCGACGGCCAGAACCGGATGGTCATTCATCCAAACCCGAACGTTGACGGAACCGATGCCGGCGGCCTTCTAGAACCGGTAACCAATATCCCCATTCTCAAACAACTAAAGTCTGTCGCCGACAACAAAGTCGGGCTGCGCTATAAATGGGACAAGCCCAACGATCCGGGGAACTACGTCTACGACAAGATTTCCTGGGTGCGCTATTTTCCGAAATATGACTGGTACGTCGCCTCGTCGGTCTATACCGATGAATTGCGTAGCGGATCAAAGGCGATTGGACAGCGGGTCATGGAGATTTCGGTCCTGTTCCTGCTGATTTCATCGCTTTTGGGTTATTTGTTCGTCAGCAGTCTGACGAAGCCGATCATCCATCTGTCGAAGATGGCCAAGCAGGTTCGCGACGGCGATCTGTCTGTATCCTCGGATATTCGCCAAGCAGACGAGATCGGCGATCTTGCCCTGGCCTTCAACGACATGGTCGATCGTCTGCGTGAAGATATCGAGCATCTTGACTCGCGTGTCATGGCCAGAACGATCGAGTTGAGGGAAGCCAACGAGAAACTCAAGGAAATCGACAAGATGAAGTCGGATTTCATGACCTCGGTTTCGCATGAATTCCGCACGCCGCTGACGTCAATACGTGGCTTCCTCGCCATCATCCGGCGCGAGTTTGACAAGCATTTCGCGCCGTTCGCCAAGGACGACGCAACGCTTTTGCGCAAAAGGAAACATATCGATGAGGATATTGACATCATCGAACGAGAAAGCGTGCGGCTGACAGACTTGATAAACGATGTCCTTGACTACACCGATTTGATTTCCGGCAGTTCGGTCTGGCGAGAAACGGTATTCAATGCCAGGGAAATGATTGAGGAGGCGATAGAGGGAATAAGAGGGGATCTTGGCGCAAAGCCAGGCGTTGAGTTGGTTCTTGTTTGCCCAACTGAGTTGCCGCTTTTGTATTGCGACAAATCGCGGATGACCCTGGTTCTTCAGAACATTCTTGAAAATGCCGTCAAGTTTACTGAGGATGGGGCGATTACCTTGAAGGCCTGGGTTGAATTACCCAGCAAGTTGTTTGTTTCCGTGCAGGACTCTGGTCTCGGAATTCCACCTGACCAATTGAAGTGGATATTCTCGCATTTTCATCAGGTGCTGAATGCCGATGCGCTGGTCGATAAACCTAGGGGAACGGGACTTGGTCTAGCCATTTGCAAGCAGATCGTCGATCATTACGGAGGCGTTATTTCGGTCAATTCCGTTTTGGGCCAGGGAGCGACATTCACAATTTCGCTTGAGTCGTACCAAAATGACACTGTAGAGTAAGAGTCTCTTTTTATCTCAATTGGTTATGCGGTGTTGTGGAGTTGTGTTAATTGCGACAGGATTCTAAACTGCGCTTGTTGTCTCGAGTCATTGCATGCTAAGTTTTTCATCTGAAAACTTGGCGCAAGGGTGGGGCTCGTTTCGCCAGTTAAGTTGAAGGGGAAGATATGAGCCTTAAGATCGCCATTATCGATGATGAAATTCACATCCGCTCTTTGTTGGAACAGACGCTCGAAGATCTTGAGACGGATTTTGATGTTGAGTTGCTGGTGGCCGTCAACGGCCGCGAGGGGCTTGAGATCATTCAGAGGGAAAAGCCGCAACTCGTTTTTTGCGATGTCATGATGCCCGAGATGAATGGCTACGACGTCTGTCGGGCCGTCAAGGTTCATGGGCTGGCCGATGTCAAAATTATATTGCTGACCGCCAAGGGGCAAGAAGTGGACCGTCAGCAGGGCATCGACGCCGGCGCTTTCGATTACATCACCAAACCGTTTGATCCTGATGAATTGGTTCTGCGGGCTAAGGAGATTCTTGGCCTGAATTGAGAGTTCGCATTTCCTTTGCTGTCCAGGGGAGGGCTTGATGGGCGTTTCACTATATTGGTTCCAGTGCGGCGGATGCGGTGGCGACACCATGTCTTTTCTGAATGCCGAGGAACCTGACCTGATACAATTAATTGACGCCCTGAAGATTGATCTTTTGTGGCACCCATCTCTTTCTAACATTTCCGCCAAACAACATTTTGCCTTTCAGGACGACATCATAAACGGCGTGCGTCCGCTTGATATTCTCGTCGTCGAGGGCAGTCTCATACGTGGTCCCACACGGACGGGAATGTTCGATGTTCAGCGCGGCCGTCCGAAAAAAGATCTTGTGGCGGCGATGGCCCGCCGTGCGCGATTTGTCGTAGCGGTCGGCACTTGCGCCTCATTCGGTGGTTTCGGCTCTGACACTTATGTGCAGTCGACAGGCCTGCAATTCCACAAGCGCGAGCCTGGAGGTTTGCTGGGCGCCGATTTTCTGGCCTCTTCCGGCTTGCCTGTGATCAATCTCTCGGGATGTCCTTGTCATCCCGGCGTCATTTCCGGGGCGCTTTCGGCTTTGGTCGAGGGTGTCAAAATGCCTCTCGACGAATTCAACCGGCCCTTGGCCTGGTATGGCATGTTGATTCACCAAGGCTGCACAAGAAACGAATATCATGAATACCGCGTGGAGGAGACAGACTTCGGGCAGAAGGGTTGTTTGTTCTTTCACAAGGGATGCCATGGCCCGCTGGTGACCGGCCCCTGCAACAAGCTATTATGGAACCGCCGATCGTCAAAGACGCGTGCGGGCGTGCCGTGCTTCGGTTGCACGAGTCCCGATTTCCCTCAGGATTATCCATTTTTCCAAACCCGCAATATCGAAGGGGTGCCGGTGGCGCTGCCGCAGGGCATCAACCGGGCGAATTATCTTGTTTACAAAACCATGGCTGCTGCGGCGGCGCCTGAGCGACTGAAATCCAGAAAAACAGACATCTGACCGAACGGGAGCCGTGGCTATGGCCAATCGAATTGTATGCGATATTCCCCTCAATCGAGCCGAGGGCGATCTTGAAATCAAGGTGGCCATTGATGACGGTCATGTCGTCGATGCCTGGAGCGTCGGCACCATGTTCCGCGGGTTCGAACAAATTCTGGTTGGCCGTGGCGCGTTTGACGGACTTGTCGTCACCCCGCGGATCTGTGGCATTTGCTCGACCACACATTTGATGGCGGCGGCTCAGGCCCTTGACGCCGTAGCCAAGGTTCGTCCTCCGGGAAACGCGATCAGATTGCGGAATCTGGCGCTAATGGCCGAGACGGTGCAAAGCGACGTTCGTCAATCGGTTCTGATGTTTTTGGTTGATTTTGCCAATCCGGCCTATGCGAGCTATCGCTTTCATGCCGAGGTCGTGAAACGTTACGCGCCCTTGGCAGGCGAAAGATGCATCGACGTCATCAAGGCGACCAAGTACATGCTGGAGATTGTCTCCCTTATCGGCGGCCAATGGCCGCATAGTTCGTACATGGTGCCCGGTGGCGTCGCTTATCCCGTGAACGGCCCCGACATCGTTTCGTGCCGCCACATTCTTAGAAATTTCCGCCTCTGGTATGAAAAGAACGTGTTGGGTTGTCCTTTGGAGACCTGGAACGCCCTTGCCAGCGTTTCTGACCTTGACGCATGGCTGGCTGACAAGGCCCATCGGGAAAGTGACGTCGCATTTCTCCTGCGCCTTTCCAAGGAGACGGGTCTGGATGGTCTTGGCCGAGGAAGCGAGCGGTTCTTGTCCTATGGCTCACTTGACCTTCCTGACGACACCATGCTGCGCTCGTGTGACGGCGGAACGCAGTTGATCCCTTCCGGACTGTATGAAAAGGGACGGGTGCAGCTTTTCAATCCCAATCTTATTCTGGAGCATGTCGATCACTCCTGGTATGCCGACGAGCCCGAACCGCTTCATCCTTCTCACGGAATGACCGAGCCCTATGCCAGCGGTTCGGAGGGCAAGAAATATTCCTGGAGTAAGGCGCCGCGGTACGATGGTCTGCCAGCCGAAACCGGCCCCCTGGCGGAAAGATTGATCGCAGGCGATCCCCTGTTCACTGATTTGATTTCGCGCCGGGGAAACAATCTGGTTACGCGCCAGTTGGCGAGGCTGACCCGCCCCGCCATTACCATTCCGGCCATGGAAACCTGGCTGTCCGAAATTTTAGAACACAGTGGCTCACCCTGTTATACGCCGGTCGACGAGTCGCAGCTTGAAGGCGAGGGAGCTGGGCTCATTCAGGCCGCTCGCGGGGCCTTGGGCCACTGGGTTCGCATCGAGAACGGTCGGATATCGCATTACCAGATCATTACGCCTACGGCTTGGAATGGATCGCCACGCGATGGCGAAGGGCGTCGCGGCCCCTGGGAGGAGGCGCTTATCGGAACCCCGGTCAAAGACCCCGACAATCCGGTCGAAGTTGGCCATGTCGTTCGATCTTATGACCCATGTCTTGTCTGTACGGTGCATCGGGTTGGCCGTTCGGGCGCCGTCCTTCAACTGTAGCCGCCATGTCCAGTAAGGCCATCATCTGTGTAGGCAACAGGATGCACGAGGCTGATGCCTTGGGGGGGCTTGTCTATGACGCCTTGACATCGCTTCCCAATCTGCCCGGTGATACGGAAGTTTTTGATGGTGGCTTGAAGGGTCTTGATCTGCTCGGCTTTGTTGAAAACCGCAGCCGCGTCGTCTTCGTGGATGCCCTGGATTTTGCGGATGGCCCAAATGCCGTACGGATTATGGAACGCGAAGAAGTCGCCGGATTCGCAGTTAATTTCGGCCACAGCGCCGGCCTTCCATATCTCTTCTCCGTCATGCCGAAGGTCTGTTCCGGTCCCCTGCCTGAAATACTGCTGATTGGCGCCGCCGGTCCGGCAACGCCGCCTTTGGTTCGGCAAGTCGTCAATGGCTGTCTGGAGCTCATCGAACATGGATATGTCTGATCGCTTGTCAACCATAGCCGTTGAACCCAATAGTCTGGCGGCCTTGACCGCCGAGAACCAAGTTCTGCGGGCGGAAATCCGTGTGGCTCACGAGGCGGCGGAAATCACCGCCCGCATGGTGGTCGAGGAATTTGAAAAAGCTGATCGTTTGATGTCGGAGCTTCAGGATACGACGCAGGAAGTTCAACGATTTAATGATGAGCTCTCTAACGCCAACCAGAAGCTGTCGGAGCTTGACCGTCTAAAGTCTGATTTTCTATCCTCGGTTTCGCACGAATTGCGAACCCCCCTGACATCGATCCGGGGCTTTGCCAAGCTGGTCGGGCGCGATCTGGAGGCGATTCTTAGCAAGTTGGACATTAAGGATACGAAGCTACTGGCAAGGGCAGAGCGTATTAACGGCAATCTGGCGATCATTCAGGAAGAAGGCGAACGGTTGACGCGATTGATTAACGATGTGCTCGATTTGGCTAAGATCGAGTCGGGGCGGATCGATTGGAAAATGGAGGTTTGCGATATTGCCAAGCTTGTTGAGCAGGCTGTGGCCGCCAGCACCGGCCAGTTTGCGGACAAACAAGACGTTGAATTGATGATCGACATGGATGTTGGGCTGCCCTACGTCAACGTCGATCGTGATCGCATGGTTCAGGTTGTCATTAATCTGCTTAACAATGCCGCAAAGTTCACGCACAAGGGATTCGTGAGAATTAAGACAGCGCCTGGCGCCGACGGAGGCGTTCTCTTGACGGTGCAAGACACCGGCGAGGGCTTTTCTTCCGAGGATGCAGAGATTATCTTTGACAAGTTCCGCCAAGTCATTCATGGCGACACCTTGCACGACAAGCCGAAGGGAACGGGTCTTGGCTTGGCCATCTGCCGTGAGATCGTCGAGCAATTTGGCGGACGCATCTGGGCGGAATCGCAGCCGGGTGCCGGGACGGTAATATCAATCCTTCTTCCTGCATCGGCAAAGACAAAGACGCAAGTTCAGATTCCCGCCGAAACGCCGGAGCGCTTTGAAACAGAATCCCTTGGCATCCCAGCCAAGCGCACCGCCAAGCCGGCATTGTCGACTATGCCAACTTCCCTCGAACGCCTGATGCCCTTGATACTCGTCGTCGATGATGATGAGAATGTATGCGGCTATTTGGCGCAACTGCTTAATCAGGAGGGATACCAGACGATTTCAGCCGCCAATGGAAGGGAAGCGCTCGAATTGGCGGCGGCTAAGCGCCCGGATCTGGTCACTATGGACATTGCCATGCCGGTCATGGACGGCGATACGGCCATTGCGCAGTTTCGCCGGGATCCGCAATTGCGCAATATTCCCGTCGTTGTCGTTTCAGCGCTTCCCAGCCGCGATAAATCGGCCGGTGATGCCGTTCTTGGCAAGCCGGTTGACGAAACCGAGCTTCTTGACACGATCCGTTCGCTTCTGAATTTGCATCAGTTTGAAACAATTCCCCCGCCAAGGGAAATCGCTGTGCCCTGTCTTGTCTTATGTCCAGACGAGCTTCCCAAGAAAATGCCGCCCTACATTCGAACGGGACATGCCGAGTTTTGTACGCTTTCGGATTTCATGCGGCGTGTGAATGAGGGCTTCGAGGGCGTCGTCGTCATCCCGACCGGGATGTTACGGCACGTTGATTTCTCGAGACTAGAAAAGAACAAGTCGCTGCAGCTTCTTGTCATGCCCGACGAGGCGAGCGAGGAGAAACAACCCTTGCCGGAAGTGACGTCGTGACGCCCTTGCGCCAGCTTCTGAAGCCAAACAAGTCTCGCCCGCATCTCGAGAGAGGGCTGCTGCTTCTGCCGCCTGGCGGCCGCCTTGCCTTGTGGTCGCCAGAAGGCGTCATCGCCAGTGCGGGCGAGGGGGGGGGCGTCTTGTCGCCAATGGAGCCCGGCGTCAAGCAATTCCCGCTACGGATCGATGGGGAACAGATCGGCGCTTTGATCTTACACGCCGCAAATGAAGGTCAAGGCGAGCATATCGGCGCCGTTCATGTTTTTCTTGGTCAAGCCTTTCAATCCATGATCGATGCCGAGGTGTCCAGGCGTTCCGTTACCGCGGAAACGCTGGAAAGTTACCGGGAAATGGCGTTGTTGCAACGTGCGGTGCACAATTTCAATCAGACCTTGAAGCCGGAAAAAGTAGCCAGAGTTCTTTTGAAGGAAATTGATGGGCGTGCTTCAAAAATGGAATTCGGCGCCGTTTACCGGCGTAATTCCACGACTGGCGAGTATCAGCGGCTGCATTCCGTCGGTGAAAGGTCCGGCATCCTTTTCGATCAGCTTGAAGCCACGTCATTCATGTCATTGCTGGATGCGGCCCCGGGAATTCTGAACGACATTGCCCATCATCCCCGTTGGCCTCTGGAGGTGGCGGGGGTCGAAGCTCTGCTGATACTGCCGTTATTGTCCAATGACGAGAATCTTGGCGCACTTGTCCTGGGCAGCTCGCTTGCCGAAGCTTTCATCTCAAGCGATTTGAAGCGTGCCGAGACCTTGGCTTCAGTCGCGGGAACGGCGATCCGCAATGCGCAGCTGTTCGCCGCCCACAAGACCATGTTCCATTCATTCGTCGATGTCATGTCGTCGGCAATCGACGCTGCGTCGCCGTTCACGGCAGGTCATTGCTTGCGTGTGCCCAACATTGCCCAGCTTATTGCCCAGGCGGTTGATGAGTCCTCCGAGGGGCCATTCAGGAGTGTTTGTTTTAGTGAAGACGAATGGGAAGAGCTTCATCTGGCCGCCAGCCTTCATGATTGCGGCAAAGTCAACACGCCAAGCTGGCTGATCGACAAGTCGACAAAGCTGGAAGGCGTGATGGACCGGATTGATGTAATTCTTTTTCGCATCGAATTGCTGAAACATCATTTGATTTCCAATTGCCAAATGCGGCAAACCGATGGGAGCCCAGCCGAGAATGCTCGAACGGACATTGATGCGCAAATTCTGAAGTTGGACGAAGATGCCGCCTTCCTGCGGGCCTGCAATCTTGGCAAGGAGTTCATGTCCGACGAGACGGTTGAACGTTTGCGGGCGTTGGCTGAATTGCGATGGACGGACTGCTTCGGCAAGTCATACGCCATACTCGACGGAAATGAACTGGATTGCTTGCTGATTAGGCGCGGTACGCTGACGGAAAGCGAGCGGAGCGTCATCGAGGATCATGTCAGGCATACGATCCGCATGCTTAGCAAAATCCCCTTCCCGAATGAACTGAAGAACGTGGTCCGGCATGCGGGCGGGCATCATGAGAGAATGGACGGCAAAGGCTATCCGCTGAAGCTGGACAGCAGCAATCTTTCATTGCAAGCGCGCATTATCGCCCTGGCCGACGTTTTCGAGGCGTTGACCGCACCCGACCGGCCCTATCGCGCGCCTCTGAAATTGAGCCGTGCCATCGACATTCTGGCCGATATGAGCCGAAGCGGCCATATCGACCCTGACCTTTTCGATCTGTTCATCCGTCAGGGCGTCTATAAAGAGTACGCCCGGGAATATCTTTCGTCGGAACAGATCGATGACGTTGATGAAGGCAAATGCCTGGCGGCCAGCAATTTTTAGCGGGTTCACGCCAGAATCGAATCCGGTTTAGGCTTCGACTGCAGACGTGAATTCGCCCTATATACAATATTTCAGCGAACGATTCACATTATAATCCGTGGCACAAAGCGACTTGAATTAAAATGATCGCGCGCTAGTTGACGGACTTTGTCTCGGCGACGCGGTCTGGCATAAGGATGAGCTCCAGTGACGGCGCGCTTTGCAGTAATTTCAAATCCACTCTGTCGATCAATTCTGTTGGAATAACCACCATGCCTTTGAACCCGTCGCTGACACGGCTAGCCAGGTTTTCAACCGGGCAGAAGGTCGGGGCGCTTCTGGTCTTGAAGATCGACGGCGTCACAAGCGGCGATTTATCAGCCTCGTGGACGATCAAAAACTGTACCGATCTGGCATCACGTGGTTCCCCGCCGCCCAATAGCAGGTGGATGTTGTCAAGAAATCGAGTCTCGTCGATTGGCTTGCCCATGGTCATGTCGCCGCCTGCCGTTTCCCGGCCTTGAATGGCCGACACGACGATGATCGGTATGCGCGGCATCTCCGGATCGGCGCGCAGTCTGGCGATCGTGGTTTGACCATCCATGCCGGGCATCGCAAGATCCATGGTAATAAGGTCTGGAGAGAATTCCTTGGCGGCAATCAGGGCGCTCTGGCCGTCGGTGGCGGTCAAGACATTGCAGCCCTGTTCCAGCAAAAGTTGCTTCAGATAGTCGCGAACGTTCGCATCGTCATCGACAACCAGCACCTTGGGCATTTCCAAGATGCAATGCCGATCAAGGTGATTTTCCTGCAACAAATCCTTAGCCGGGGCTTCACCCGAAGCGAGTTCCGCCGAACTGTTGCTTTTCGCCGGCGGTAGAACAAGCGAAAAGACGCTGCCCTTGCCAAGCTCTGACCTGGCCCAGATGCGGCCGCCATGCCAAGTAATGATTTCGCGGGTAATCGTCAGGCCAAGACCAGTGCCCTGCGGTTTGCTGGTCAGCGTATCGCCCTTATTCGATTGCTGGAACTTATCGAAGATGGCCTCGGCATCCTCGGGCGAAAATCCAACGCCGGTATCCTGTACATCGATCTGGATCATGTGTTCCTGATTCAAAAATGCCCTGGCAGTCACTTTGCCTTGTTCCGTGAACTTGACGGCGTTGTTGAGCAGGTTGACCAGGACTTGCTGCAGGCGGTCAGTGTCACCCGCGATGTTGGGCAGATTCTCTTGAATTTCAAAATGCAGGGCAACCGCCGGCTTCAGGTCGAACATGCCTTGCGCGGCGTTAAGCGAATCCATGACCATTTTTTCGGCGCAAATCAGTTCGTTGCGCCATTCAATACGCCCCGCTTCGATCTTCGACAGGTCGAGAACGTCATTGATCAGCCGCGTGAGGCGTTCCGATTCCTTCAGAATGATGGCAAGGTTATCGCTGATGCGCTGCGACTTTTTCTGCAATGCACCATCTTCAGACGCCAAAAGGGCGAAGCTTCGGGAGAACTCTCGGTCGATAAGGCTGGCAAAGCCGCGGATCGACGTCAAAGGCGTGCGCAGTTCATGGGAGACCGAGGAAAGAAAATCCGACTTCAACTTATCCAGCTCCAGCAGTCGCTGGTTGGCGGCTTCCAGTTCTGCGTAGCTGTCGCGAAGTTTCCCTTCAGCTTCTTCTGCGGCCTCTTTCGCCAGCAAGGTCGCTTCGGACGCTTCGTATTCCGCCGTGATGTCTTCAACCGTCCAGACCGATCCGCGCGACAGATCGGAAGACAGCGCGGCGCCATTCAGCTTGGCCCAGAACAGCGATCCATCCTTGCGGCGCAATTGGATGACCCGGCGGTGGGTCTGACCATGCTGAAGTTCTCGGTAAGATTCGCCTACGCTGCGCCAACTTTCCTCGTCCAGATACCAGCATTCCGTCGGCTGGCCGCAAAGCTCGCCCTGTTCATAGCCCAGCAATTCCTCTAGGCGGTAATTGGCTCTGACCATGATCCGGTCTTTGATGAAAGCGATGCCGAAGGTCGAGGACTCAAAGATGGCCGCCTGTTCTTCCGCGGCTTGGCGTTTGAAGCGCTCCTGCTCTTCCCGGGTTTGCTCGGCCTCCGCCAGTTGCTGGCGGAAAACTTCAAGAGCCGACGCCATGCGGCCGATAGCGTCGGTTCGTTCCAGACCCTCGACCGAGACGTCGCGTTTGCCCCTTGCCAGCTGTTCCATCGAGCCTTCGATGCCTGAAATCAGTCCGGTCAGCGAGCGTCCTGCCAGATAACTGGTCCCTCCGACCAATAACATGATGCCTATCAGGGTGAAGCGCAAAAGTTCGGCGGTGCGGTTCTGGTTGTCGTCCAGGCTGGCCGTGGCGGCAATGAAGTGAGATTCAACCTGTCCCAGGATTTTCTTGAATTCCTGCTCGAGCCTGACGGCCATATCTTCTAACTTGCGGGTTTCCGGCGCCAGCACCTTGGCACGGTCAGCCAGCCAGCCGAAATGTTTGACATAGGCCTGCAAAGCTTCCTTGGCATTGGCGCGGTCGGATGTCGGCATGGCGGCCTTGTCAAGCCGTGTTGCGAGAATCTCGCCAATCTGACCAATCTCGCTCTTGAAGTTGCGCTCGCCCAAGGGCTCGCCAATCAGGCGTACCAGATCGCGCTCGATCATGTGCAACTCGATGAACAGGCGTCCCAATGTTGGGTCGCGAGTTGCTTTCAATGCATCGCCAAGAGCGTCGGTGTCGTCGCGCAGAAGCTTCTTCAGCCCGTAGCGGTCGTCAAGGCCGACATTGTTGTATTGCGAGGCGACGCTGACGAACTGAAGGGCATATGAATCAAGCCGGGCATTCATGTCGATGATGTCGGAGACAAGGATTGTCAGATCGGCGGTTTCAGGCAGCAAACCGCTCTTCTGACTTTCCTCGACACGCTTGCCGAAAGCGGCAATCCGCTCGCTGATATCCTTGGCCAGGATCTTGTGCTTCTTCCAATAGGAGTCTTGGCGCAGAAGAAGAAAATCGCGCTCGATGCGCCGCAGTTGCAAAATCTCGGAATGGAGGGCGACGATCAGTTCCCGTTCCTCACGGGCTTCGTTGGCGATGCGCTGAAAGCCATCGCCGGCCATCGTACCCAGTTGCGACAGCAGGCTATAAACAAGCAGGCCGGCTATACCAAGCGCAGCCACAGTGGTGATCTGTGCCTTCAGACCGAATCGTTTGAACAATCTATGAGGAGATAGGGAAGTGCCATTTGCCGTTCCAGCTTGTGCCTGAAAATACCTCAACACCATCATGTCTCCCCAGACTTCAAAGCGCGGTTTATCAGATTGTCATCGCGCTGTGAGTGCCTCAAATTATCAGGAAATCATGAGGCGTTAAACTCTGTTGTTAAAAGGCAATGATGAAAGATGAATGCGGCTTTGCGTGTAACAGAGATTTGAATGACGATTGTTTTGGCCAAAGGGGTGGGATTGGGTCGCTTCGCTCCCCGCCGCTCGAGCGAGTCATGTGCGCTCGCGGTCGAACCTGGGTTCGTTCACCGCATCCCTGTCAGCCAACGAAAAAGGCCCCGCTAGGGGGCCGTTTTCATTGGCGGAAGGGGTGGGATTCGAACCCACGGTGGCATTGCTGCCACGCCGGTTTTCAAGACCGGTGCCTTAAACCGCTCGACCACCCTTCCTGGCAGGAGCCTAGCCGGTCATGAACGATCGTCCAACCATCATCGTCCAGCCCGGGTTGCAAGCGCTTGCGGTGGCGGTTTTTACCCCAGCCGGGGCGGGGGCGCAATGGGGTGCGGGTTGGGCCTGCGGCTCATGCGGCTTGACAAACGGGCCGCTTTCTCCTTTTTGAGGAGTAGCTTTACGGTAAGAATTCCCCCCACAAGAATTAGGCACCTCTTAGGTCGCAGCCCCAATATATTGACAACCGTCACAAATCTGTAATAATTACGCCGCCTATTCGGAAACGTCTCGGCCATCGATCAGGGGAAGTTTTTGGGAAAGCGTCGCAATCTGATTCAATACGCCGCCATGCCGTTCCGGCAGGGCCAGGGTGAGCCCGAGGTGATGCTGGTCACCTCGCGCGAGACCAAGCGCTGGATTCTGCCCAAGGGCAATCCCAAGAAGAACACCAAATCCTTCATGGTCGCCGCCGAGGAAGCCTTCGAGGAGGCCGGTCTGAAGGGCAGGGCCAGTCAGAAGCCCTTTTACACCTTCGATTCCATCAAGCGCCTGAAATCCGGCAAACAGGTGCCTTGCCGGGTGCGGGTCTTTTCGCTGGCCGTCAAGAAACAGGCCGAACGCTGGCCGGAAAAGGGCGAGCGCGAAAGGGCCTGGATGAGCTTTGCCGAAGCCGCGCACAATGCCGGCGAGGCGGGGCTGGTGCTGTTGTTCCTGGAACTGGCCGCCGATCCCGAGGGAGCCTTGGCCCGCTTGAAGCCGCTCGGCTTGGCGGCCAAGGGAAAATCCAAATCCAAACCGAAATCGAAGGCCAAGGGGAAGTTGACCCCCAAGGATCCGCCAAAGACGAGCAAAGCGAAAACGAAAACGAAAAAGAAGCCGAAATCTGCCCCTGCGATCAAGCCGGAACCGAAGTCGAAAACCAAGGCCAAGCCGAAAACAAAAACAAAAACCAAAAATGGAGCCGCCTGATGCGCTTTATCCGCTATCTGATGCCCAGGGAAGAGCGTTTCATCGAGTATTTTTCGGCTCATGCCGGCTGCATCGTCACCGCCTCGGTGGCGCTTCGCGCCATGATGAAGGCCACCAGCGCCGACGAGCGCGAGAAGCATTTCAAGGATGTGTGCCGCATCGAGGGCGAGGCCGACATGGTGGCGCGCGAAACCATGGTGGCGCTGCATCGGGCCTTCATCACGCCGTTCGACCGTTCGGACATTCACGCGCTGTCCAGCGCGCTTGACGACGCCGTCGATCTGATCGAGGAAGTGGCGCAGCATGCAGTGCTGTACCGCGTCACCAGCTTCAGCCCGGTCATGCTGGAAATGTGCACCATGATCGAGGATGGCGGCCGTTTGCTGACCGAGGCCATTCCGCTGCTGACCAATATTTCGCGCAATGCCGAGCGCATCAACGCCTTGTGCGAGCGCGTGGGCCGCATCGAAAGCGAGGCCGACCATGTACTGCGCCGGGCGCTGTCGGATCTGATCGCCCAAGAGCCGCCTCCCATCGAATTCCTGGGCCGCAAGGAAGTGTATGAACTGTTGGAAACCGTGACTGACCGTTGCGACGACGTCTCGGATCTCATGGAAGGCATTCTGCTCGACCACGTCTAAGCCTAAGTCTTTCTTTCCGCCAAGAAAACCCGGTCTACATGGACGCCATGACGCTCACCCTGCCGGCCTTGATCGGCATCATCGCCATTGCCCTGGCCTTCGATTTCATCAACGGCCTGCACGATGCCGCCAATTCCATCGCCACCGTGGTGTCCACGCGCGTCCTGCCGCCCAAATGGGCCGTCGCCTGGGCGGCGTTCTTCAATTTCATCGCCTTCATGTTCTTCGGCCTGCATGTGGCGCAGACGGTGGGGACCGGTATCGTCTCGCCCAGCGTCATCGATCCGGTGGTGATTCTGGCCGCGCTGCTGGGCGCCATCGCCTGGAACCTGTTTACCTGGTGGCTGGGCTTTCCCTCGTCCAGCTCGCATGCCCTGATCGGCGGCATCGCCGGCGCCGGCCTGGCCAAGGCCGGCACCGACGCCATCGTGCTGTCGGGCTTCGCCAAGACCGGATTCGCCATCGTGCTTTCGCCGGTGGTCGGATTTCTTCTGGCTCTGGTGATGATCGTCATCGTTTCTTGGATCTGCCATCGCATGATTCCCACCCAGGTCGATCGCAAGTTCCGCCTGTTTCAGCTTGTTTCGGCGGCCCTGTATTCCCTGGGCCATGGCGGCAACGACGCTCAGAAGACGATGGGCATCATCGCCGTGCTGCTTTTCACCCAGGGCCATCTTGGCGACACATTCTACGTGCCCGGCTGGGTCATCATTTCGGCGCAGATCGCCATGGGCCTGGGCACCTTGTTCGGCGGCTGGCGCATCGTGAAAACCATGGGCTCGAAGATCACCGATCTGAAGCCCTTCCAAGGCTTCTGCGCCGAAACGGCAGGGGCCATGACCCTGTTCGGGGCCACCTGGCTGGGGATTCCGGTTTCGACCACCCACACCATCACCGGCGCCATCGTCGGGGTGGGCTCGGCTAGGCGCATGTCGGCGGTGCGCTGGACCCTGGCCGCCAACATCGTCTGGGCCTGGATATTCACCATTCCGGCGGCGGGCGGCATCGCCTATGGCCTCTATGCGCTGACGGTCTTTTTCTATTAAACTTCGGGGATGGACTTCATCCTTTCCAAAGCGCTGTGGCTGGCGGTCAATCCCGGCAATCTGCTGCTGCTTTTGTTGATCGCCGCCGTGGCGCTGCTTTTCACGAAACGTCGTTTCGCCTGGGGGCGGAGACTGGCCGCGCTGATAACGGCGCTGCTGCTTGTCTTGTCCACCTTGCCGCTGGGACGCTGGCTGTTCGTGCCCCTGGAAACCCGTTTTCCGGCTCAGGAATTGCCCGGGAAAGTCGATGGCATCGTGGTGCTGGGCGGTTTCGTCGATACGGTGACCAGTCAGAAGACCGGGCAGGTCGAGTTGGGCGGGGCCATCGAACGCCTGTTCGCCCTGATCGACTTGTCGCAACGCTATCCCCAGGCCAGGATCGTTTTCTCGGGCGGCTCGGGCAGCGTTCTGTATCCCGAGGCCCGCGAGGCGCCGCTGGTCAAGAAGCTCCTGACCGGCATTTCTCTGGACACCGCCCGCATCCAGTTCGAGGACCGCTCGCGCAATACTCATGAAAACGCCGTCTATGCCAAGCCGATGGCCAACCCGACGAAGGACGAAAACTGGCTGCTGGTGACCTCGGCGGCGCATATGCCCCGGGCCATGGGCTGTTTTCGCCAACAGGGCTGGCCGGTTCAGGCTTGGCCCGTCGATCACATCACCGATGGCAGTTACGGACTTGGCCTCGATTTCAACCTGTCGGGCCGGCTGGGATTGCTGGGCTCGGCCATTCATGAATGGCTGGGGCTGCTTTCCTATTACGTGATGGGCCGTAGCGACGCCCTTTTTCCCGCCCCTTGAGAAAACAGCCGTTTTCTGCGAAAAGGACGCCTGCTTAAAGGAAGGTTCCAATCATGCGCCGATTCCCCTTATTCCTGATTCCGCTGGTTTTCCTGGCCGCCTGCGCCCCCAGCCCGACCGAACCGGTGACGGAAAAGGATGGCAAGCCCGCCGATTTGGGCCAGCCCGAAGGGCCGAAGCCGGAATTCGCGGTCTGGCTGGCCAATCTCAAGAAACAAGCCAGATGGGCTGGGATCAGGGAAGAGACGCTGTCGGCGGCGCTGGACAATGTGCAGCCGATTCCCCGCGTCCTCGAACTCGACAAGGCGCAGCCGGAATTCAAGCTCACCTTCAGGAAATACATGGAGCGGGTGGTGCCTTTGTCCCGAGTCGAGAAGGGGCGCAAGATGATGAAGACGCATGCCGATTTGCTGCGCGAGATCAGCGCCAAATATGGCGTTCCGGCCCGTTTCGTGGTGGCGCTGTGGGGCATCGAAACCGATTTCGGGCGCGTCACCGGCGGTTTTCCGGTGATTCCCGCCCTGGCCACCCTGGCCTATGACGGACGGCGTTCGGCCTTCTTTCGCGGCGAATTGATGAACGCGCTGCAAATCCTCGATCAGGGCCATATCGCCCCCGCCGCCATGGTCGGCTCCTGGGCCGGCGCCATGGGCCAGGTGCAGTTCATGCCCTCCAGCTTCTTGAAATACGCCGTTGACGAGGATGGCGACGGACGGCGCGACATCTGGGGCACGACGCCCGACGCCCTGGCCAGTGCGGCCAATTATCTGTCCAAGCTGGGCTGGCGCGACGATTACGGCTGGGGGCGGGAAGTGCGCACGCCGGCTGGCTTCGATGCCGCCCTGCTGGGTTTGGAAACCCGCAAAAGCCTGGAAGAATGGGATAATCTGGGCGTGACCGCCGAGGACGGGCAGCCTTTGCCCAAGCGCCATCTGAACGCCTCGATCATCTCGCCCGAATCCGGCGCCGACGACCGTTTCCTGATTTATGACAATTACCGCATCATCATGAAGTGGAACCGTTCGCATTTCTTCGCTCTGGCCGTCGGACATCTTGCCGACCGCATCGGCTCGCCTTAATATACCATCCCTATTTTGATCCGGATGGAAGCGACACAAGATGCTGGGTAAATTGCGCAAGCAGGCGGCATTGGCCCTGGGACTGGCGCTGGCCTTGGGAGCCTGTTCCGAGGCCAGGCTGGCCATGCATGCGACCAAGGTCGGCAACGACGCCAGTGCGCTGCCGGGCGTCTACAAGGTCGGCAATCCCTATCAGATCAACGGCATCTGGTACTATCCGGCCGAGGATTACACTTACGACGAAACCGGCATCGCTTCCTGGTACGGCCCCGGCTTTCACCAGAAATCCACGGCCAACGGCGAAACCTTCGATCAGAACGACGTGACGGCGGCGCATCGTACCTTGCCCATGCCCAGCTTGGTGCGGGTGACCAATCTCGACAATGGCCGCGTGCTGGTGGTGCGCGTCAATGATCGCGGTCCTTATGCCCAGGGGCGGATATTGGATCTGTCGCGGCGCTCGGCGCAGTTGCTGGGTTTCGAAGGCAAAGGCACGGCGCATGTGCGCGTGCAGGTTCTGCCCGAGGAAAGCCGCCAACTGGCGGCGGCTTATGCTGGGCAGAGCGCCAACAAGGGAACGCAGGTGGCGGCGGCGCCGCGCGAAAGCGTTTCGGCGCAATCGCTGGAGGGCGCCCCGGCGTCGGCTCCGCCCAAGACCGTGACCACGGCTTCGACTCAGCCGGCGAAATCCTCGGCCATTACATCGGCGCCGCTTCCTGACTTGAAGGCCCAGCCGGTGCAGCAGGTGGCGCCGCGCTCGACCAATATGTTCATCCAGGCCGGATCTTTCGCCCGCTATGACAATGCGCAACGCCTAAGCGCCCGCTTGTCGACGGTGGGCCAGGCCAGCATCACCCAGGTCAATATCGGCCAGCAGCCGATGTTTCGCGTGCGCATCGGCCCCATCGCCAGCCTGGACGATGCCGACCGCATGCTCGATCAGATCGTGCGTTCGGGCGCTCCCGACGCCCGCCTGATCGTCGATTGACGACGATTGAAGGATGACGATGCCCTTGTTTCTGCGCATGACGATACTTGCCGTCCTGGCCCTGACGATTCCTTTTCGGGCGCAGGCCATGGACACCAACGCCCAACAGGCGGTGATGATCGATTATCGGACCGGCGCGGTTCTGCTGTCGAAGAATGCCGACGAGTTGATGGCGCCCTCGTCGATGAGCAAACTGATGACCATCTACATGCTTTTCGACGCCGTGAAGCGCGGCGCCGTCAGGCTGGACGACAGCTTCGCCGTCAGCCAAAAGGCCTGGCGGATGGGCGGTTCGAAGATGTTCGTCAAAGTGGGCGACAAGGTGCGGGTGGAAGACCTGGTTCGCGGCATCATCATCCAGTCGGGCAACGACGCTTGCGTGGTGGTGGCTGAAGGCTTGGCCCATAGCGAGGCCAGTTTCGCCGACGACATGACCGCCAAGGGACATGCCCTGGGCTTGAAACATTCGAATTTCAAGAACGCCAGCGGCTGGCCCGACCCCGAACATCTGATGACAGCCGAAGACCTGGCGATCCTGGCCCGTCGCCTGATCGCCGATTTCCCGGAATATTACCATTATTTCGGCGAGACCGAATTCACCTATGGCGGCATCACCCAGCCCAACCGCAATCTGCTGCTGGAACGCAATCTGGGCGTCGATGGTTTGAAGACCGGCCATACCGAGGCTGGCGGTTTCGGCATTGTCATTTCCGGCACACGCGAGGGCAAGCGGCTGATCCTGGCCGTCAACGGTCTTTCCAGCATGAAGGAGCGCATCGAGGAGGCGGGGCGTCTGCTCGATTGGGGCTTTCGCGAATATGACAATGTCGCTCTTTTCAAGGCGGGTGAGGTGGTGACCGAGGCCCCGGTCTGGCTGGGCGATAGGCCGCAGGTGGCGATGGCGATCAGCCAGAGGGTGGAACTGACCGTCCCCAAGCGGGCCCGCAAGGGCATGAAGGTGGCGGTGGAAATGATGTCGCCGGTTTCGGCCCCTGTCGCCAAGGGCGCCGTGATCGGCAAGCTGGTGGTTTCCGGTCCCGAACTTCAAACCCTGGAATATCCCCTGCGGGCCACGGAACCCGTCGATCGCCTGGGTTTCTTCGGCCGTCTCGTCGCCGCCTTCAAATATATCGTCTGGGGCCCGAATGGGTAAAAAGAGCTTGTATTTGCGCTCAAGCGCCGCGCGCACGCCTCCGGCGTGCTTGGCTCTCGCCAGGACGGAGCCTGGCGCGCCGCCCTTGGCGGCGAATGAAGGAACAAGATGACAAACGGAAAATTCATCACCCTCGAAGGCGGGGAGGGGGGCGGCAAATCGACCCAGGCCAACCGCCTGGCCTCGTTCCTGGAACGCCTTGGAAAGCGGGTGTTGCTGACCCGCGAACCGGGGGGAAGCCCGGGGGCCGAGGATATCCGCCAATTGCTGGTTTCCGGCGAGCCGGGGCGTTGGGACGCCATGGCCGAGGCTCTGCTGCACACGGCGGCCAGGCGCGACCATTTGCGGCGCACCGTTCTGCCCGCCCTGGAAACGGGGCAATGGGTGATTTCCGATCGTTTCGTCGATTCCACCGTCGCCTATCAAGGTTATGGGCATGGCTTGGGGGCCGGGCGGGTGCAAGACATGCACAAGCTGGCCAATGACGGGCTGATGCCGGACCTGACGCTGATTCTCGATCTGCCCGTGGAAGAGGGGCTGAAGCGCGCCAACCACAGGGGCGGCGGAGAAGACCGATATGAACGCATGCGGATCGATTTCCACGAAAGATTGCGCCAAGGCTTCCTGGAGATCGCCTCCAAGGACCAGGAACGCTGTCGAATCGTCGATGCCAGCAAGAATATGGATGACGTGGCGGCGCAGATTCAGCAGATTGTTGCCGGGAAATTCGAATTGGCTTGAGACGGTTCAGGTGAACCTTCCGGCGCTTCGCAAAAAAAAGTCAGATTGGGGAACGGCATGGGCATCCAGAAGTCTCTCTTGGCGGTTTGCGGCCTGTCCTTGTTGCTGCTGTCCGGCTGCGCCTCGGCGCCTCCCGAATCCGACAAGGCGGCCTATGCCGAATACAAGCAGACCAACGATCCCGGCGAGCCCACCAACCGAGCCATTTTCGCGGTCAATAAGGGGCTCGACGACTATGCCATCAAGCCGGTGGCCAAGGGCTATCAGTATATTCCGCAGCCGGTTCGCAAAAGCATCCGCTCGTTCCTGACCAACATGCACGAGCCCTGGACCTTCATGAACGAGGTGATGCAGGGCGAAATCAAGCGGTCGGGCCAGACATTGGGGCGCTTTTGCGTGAACACGACGGCGGGCGTTCTCGGCTTCTTCGACCTCATGGACACGACCTTGGGGCCGGCGCATGAGGAAGATTTCGGCCAGACCCTGGCCGTTTGGGGCGTGGGCGAGGGGCCCTTCGTCACCTTGCCCATCCTTGGGCCTTCGAACCCCCGCGACGCCGTCGGCACGGTCGTCGGCTATGTGGCCGATCCCGCCAGTCTGGCCCTGGCCCTGGTGGTGCCGCCTGCGGGCATGGCGGGTATCACAGTCGTCGGCGGCATCGACAAGCGCGAGAAATATCTGAAGGAACTGGACGAGGTCGAGCGCACCTCGCTGGATTATTACGCCTCGCTGCGCAGTCTGTACCGCCAGAAGCGCGACAGCGACATCCGCAACGGCGCCCCCGGCAAGATGCCGATGATCGACTACAACAGCATGTTCGACGAGCCTCAGCCCGTCTCCAGGGCGCCGTCGCAACCACCGGCGGCAGCCGCTTTCAGCCTTCCCGCCTTGACGCCGTACAGCCCCACGGCTCCCGCCGCCAGCCTCGGCGACGAGCAGCGGCAGATGGACGAGCTGCTGAAATCGATGCGGGCCCGGGTCAGCGGGCTGAAATCATAGGGCGGCAAACTTATCGTTTCCGTCTATAATGCCCCTCATGTCCGTCGAACTGCCCGAACCTCGCAACAACCCGCATCTGGAAGGCCATGACGAGGCCGAACAGGCCTTTCTGGGCGCCTGGAACACCAAGCGGTTGGCGCATGCCTGGCTGTTGACCGGTCCCAAGGGCATCGGCAAGGCGACGCTGGCCTATCGCATCGCCCGTTTCGTGCTCGATCAGGGCCGGTTCGAGGGGCAGGGGGCGGGGCTGTTCGGCGCTCCGCCACCGCCCACCAGCCTGTTCATGGCTCCCGAGGAGCCGCTTTTCCATCGCATTTCCATGGGCGGCCACCTCGATTGCAAGGTGGTCGAGCGCGGCGTCAACGATCAGGGCAAGCCCCGGACCGAAATCGTGGTGGAAGACGTGCGCGGCTTGGGCCAGTTCCTGAGCCTGACGCCGGCCGAGGGCGGCTGGCGTCTGGTGATCGTCGATGCGGTCGATGAAATGAACCGCTCGGCCGCCAACGCCATCTTGAAATTGTTGGAGGAACCCCCGGCGCGCTCGCTGTTGCTGCTGGTCTGCCATCAGCCCGGGCGCATCCTGCCGACCATTCGCTCGCGTTGCCGCCGTTTGGCCCTGTCGCCCTTGCCCGAAGATCTGTCGGTGCGCCTGATGGGCCGCTATGCCCCTGAAATACCATCCGAAGAGGCGCGGTCCCTGATCCGTCTGGCCGAGGGCAGCCTGGGCAGGGCGTTGGATTTGCACGCCGAGGGCGGGCTGGGGCTGTACCGCGAAATGATCGATCTTTTGAAAGCTGTGCCCCGGATGGACATTCCGGCCCTGCACGCCTTTGGCGACCGTTTGTCCCGGGCCGACGGGGCCATGGCCTTCCAGACCCTCTCCAACCTGTTCTCGGGCTGGCTGGCTCGTCTGGCCCGGCAGGGCGGCGGGGGCAGGGTGGCCGAGGTCGTGACCGGCGAGGGCGAGATCATGGCTAGGCTTCTGGCCCGCTCTTCGCTTGATCGCTGGGTGGAGCTGTGGGAAAAGCTGAACCACCAATTCCAGCGCGCCGAAGCGGTGCATCTGGATCGCAAGCAGGTCGTCCTCAGCGCCTTCCTGTCGGTGGAAAAGATTGCAGCGGGCTGAGTAGGAATCTCCGCCTCCCCCTTCGAGACGCGCTTCGCGCTCCTCAGGGTGAGGAAATGGTAAGCCTCAGAGTGAGGAAATAGTAAGTCTCATCCTGAGGAGGGCCAGAGGCCCGTCTCGAAGGATGAGTACCGCAAAAAAGGAAAATAGCTTTGCTTTCCAAAACTTTCTACATCACGACGCCGATCTATTACGTCAATGACGCGCCGCATATCGGGCATGCCTATACCTCGCTGGCCTGCGACGTCATGGCGCGCTTCAAGCGCCTGGACGGCTTTGACGTCAAGTTCCTGACCGGCACCGACGAACATGGCCAGAAGGTCGAGAAATCGGCCGAGGCCCAAGGTGTTGCGCCCAAGGACTTCACCGACAAAGTGTCGCAGAACTTCCGCGACATGGCGGCCCAGATGGGCTATTCGAACGACGACTTCATCCGCACCACCGAGGAGCGCCACACCCGTTCCTGCCAGGCCCTGTGGACCGAGTTGGAGAAGCAGGGCGAAATCTTTCTCGGCGCCTATGAGGGCTGGTACGCGGTCCGGGACGAGGCCTTCTATACCGAAAGCGAACTGACGGTCGGACCCGACGGCAAGAAGCGCGCTCCCTCGGGGGCCGAGGTCGAATGGGTCAAGGAGCCCAGCTATTTCTTCCGCCTCTCGGCCTGGCAGGACCGGCTGCTGGCCCATTACGAGGCCAATCCAGACTTCATCGGCCCCAATTCGCGCCGCAACGAGGTCATCAGCTTCGTGAAGGGCGGTCTTTTGGACCTTTCGGTGTCGCGCACCACCTTCGGCTGGGGCATTCCGGTGCCGGGCAATCCCCAGCATGTCATGTATGTCTGGCTGGACGCGCTGACCAACTACATCACCGCCGTCGGCTTTCCCGACCAGAGCGGCGACTATGCCCGCTATTGGCCCGCCGATCTGCATATGGTGGGCAAGGACATCATCCGCTTTCATGCCGTTTATTGGCCGGCCTTCCTGATGGCGGCGGGGCTGGAACCTCCCAAGCGCGTCTATGCCCATGGCTGGTGGACCATCGAAGGCCAGAAGATGAGCAAAAGCCTGGGCAATGTGATTTCGCCCTCCGCCCTGGTCGAGCGTTATGGCCTTGATCCGGTTCGTTTCTTCCTGCTGCGCGAAATGCCTTTCGGCTCGGACGGCGATTTTTCGCATCGCTCGATGGTGGGGCGCCTGAATACCGAGCTGGCCAATGACCTGGGCAATCTGGCCCAGCGTTCGCTATCGATGATCAACAAGAATTGCGGGGCTGCTCTTCCCGTGCCAGGCCCTTTTACGGATGAGGACAGGGCCATGCTTGACCCGGCTCGCGGGCTTTTGGAACGCCTGCGGCCCGCCATCGACAACCAGGCTTTCAACGAGGCGCTGGAAGCGGTGTGGGTGCAGGTACGCGCGGCCAATGTCTATGTCGATCGCCAGGCCCCCTGGGCTCTGAAAAAGACCGATCCCGAACGCATGGGCACGGTGCTGTATGTCCTTGCCGAGACGGTGCGCTGCATCGGCTTGATCCTGCAACCCTTCATGCCCGCTTCCATGAATAGGTTGCTGGATCAGTTGGCGGTTCCGGCCGACCAGCGGGACTTCTCGTCCTTTGCCAAGGCGCTGGCGGGTGGAACGCCCTTGACAGCGCCGCAAGGCCTGTTCCCGCGCTATCAGGAAGAAGAGGCCGCGTCCTAACTTGTTCATCGACAGCCATTGCCATCTCGATTTCCCAGACTTCCAGGCCGACCTCAATGCCGTGCTGGCCGAGGCCAAGGCCTCGAATGTCGGCTTGATGCTGACCATCGGCACCAGGCTGTCCAAGTTCCAGCCGGTGCTGGCCATCGCCTCGGCGCATGAGAATGTCTGGTGCACGGCCGGCGTCCATCCGCACGAGGCCGGGGTCGAGGAAGCGCTGTGTACGGTCGAACGCCTGGTCGAACTGTCCCGCCATCCCAAGGTGGTGGGATTCGGCGAGACTGGGCTGGATTTCTTCTACGACCATAGCCCCAGGGACGCCCAGGAGCGGCTGTTCCGCCTGCATTGCGAGGCGGCGCGCCAGACCGGCCTGCCGGTGGTGGTTCATACCCGCGACGCCGACGACGACACAAGGCGCATTCTGGTCGAGGAACAGATCAAGGGGCCATTTCCGGGGTTGATTCACTGCTTCAGTTCCGGCCAGAAACTGGCTGATTTCGCAGTTGAAATCGGATTCCATATGTCGTTCTCGGGGATCCTCACCTTCAAGAAGGCCGAAGCGCTTCAGGAGGTGGCCCGGCAGGCGCCTCTCGAGCGCATTCTGATTGAAACCGACTCTCCCTATCTGGCGCCGATGCCGTTCCGGGGCAAGCGCAACCAGCCCGCCTATGTTCCCCGCGTGGCCGCCAAGCTGGCTGCACTCAAGGGCTTGGGGCTGGCCGAGGTGGAGCAGGCGACGACCGACAACTTCTTTCGCCTTTTTGCCAAGGTTCCTCGGCCATGATCCGGGCCGTGGTCCTGGGCTCGGGCGGAGCCACCGGCGTTCCCATGATCGGGCGCGGCTGGGGCAAATGCGATCCCGACAATCCCAAGAACCGGCGAAAAAGGCCAAGCCTTTTGGTTCAAACGGATAGCCTCAATATCTTGATCGACACATCCCCCGATCTACGCCAGCAGTTGTTGGATGCCGATATCAGCCGCCTGGATGCCGTTCTCTATACGCATGGCCATGCCGACCATCTGCATGGCATCGACGATCTGCGCGACGTCAATCGCTGCATGCATGATTGGATCGACGGCTGGGCCGATGCCGGGACCATGAAGGCTATCCGGGAGCGGTTCTCCTATGTCTTCGAGCCTCAGCATCCGGAGGCCAAGGTCATCTACAAACCTTTGTTAAGGCCGCATATTATCGATGGCCCATTCGATCTCAAGGGCCTGCCGGTGGTGCCGATACCGCTCGATCACGGCTATTCGACCAGCATGGGCTTTCGTTTCGGTCCCTTGGCCTATACCACCGATGTCGTGCGCCTGGACGAGGCCGGCTTCAAGGCACTGGAGGGGGTAGGGACTTGGATCGTCTCATGCACCGTCGATTTCCCGCATGAGACCCATGCCGAATTATCGGTGATCCTGGACTGGGTCGAGCGCGTGAAACCCCAGCGCGCCGTGCTGACCCATCTGTCTTATCACTTCGATTACGAGGCCCTGAAGGCGCGGCTGCCGTCGCATATCGAGCCTGGTTATGACGGCATGGTTATTGATGTCGTGTCATAGGTTGTTAGCGCAATAGATTGTTGCCTTTGCATTATTTTAGATGTTTTTTTGGTTACCATTTCTTCCATAATATACATTATGCGACAAACTGGGATCCTGAATTCTTGAGTCCCTTCAACGGCACTATTGAAAGAATGAATATCTCACAAGGCACACCCTTCCCATCCAGGAGGAGTCTCCAGATTGACGACAGAACCAACCAGACCTATCATCATTAACAAGGAGACAGCCCCATGAGCGCTTCAGCCGTCCTCAAACTACAACATGCCGGCTTCACCAACGATCAGGTCGAAGCCCTGGCTGAATTCATGGACGAACGAACCGCCACAAAAGAAGATATGGTTAAAGCGGAAGCATCGATCCGCCGCGACATGCTGGAAATGAAGGTCGAACTCATCAAATGGTACGTTGCAGGATGGTTCGCAACCGCAGGCATGGTCATTGCCGCCTTGAAATTCTTAGGCTGATCGAACAACAAAGGGGCCTTCGGGCCCCTTTTCCATTTCTAAATCAACTCGCACAAGCCGAGAGAGATTCCCATACCTCTTGTGATGAAAATGATTTGCATTATGATGTTGTCGCCGACCTTTCACGTCTTGCCTTCTGCCCCATGCGATGACGATTCCCCAATTTCTGGCCAAGCCGTTCTGGCCTAGGTCATTTGACGGCATTCTGTCCGTCTGGCCTTGGCTGGCCCTGACGACGGGGCTCGGCATCGCCATGCCTGTTCTCTTCGTCGCCGGAAATCTATTTGTTCCCAGCACCGAATTATGGACCCATCTGGCCGAAACGGTCCTGGCCGGCTATGTCGTCAATTCCTTGTGGCTGATGTTGGGGGTCAGTTTCGGTGTCACCATCGGCGGCGTCGGTACCGCCTGGCTGGTGACCATGTGCCGCTTTCCGGGCTCGCGCCTGCTGGAATGGGCTCAACTCCTACCCCTGGCCATGCCAGCCTATGTGGTCGCCTATGCCTATACCTGGCTGCTCGACTATGCGGGTCCGCTGCAAAGCTTGATTAGAACCCTCTTCGGCTGGACATCGGCACGAGACTACTGGTTTTTTGAAATTCGTTCTCTGGGCGGCGCCATTCTAGTGATGTCCCTGGTTCTTTACCCCTATGTCTATCTGCTGGCCCGCTCGGCCTTTCTGGAACAATCCGTCTGCGTGCTGGAGGCCAGCCGGACGCTGGGTCAAAGTCCTTGGCGGGCCTTCTGGCGGGTCGCCCTGCCCCTGGCCCGGCCTTCCATCGCCGCCGGGGTCGCTCTGGCCCTGATGGAGACGCTGAATGATTTCGGCACCGTCCATTATTTCGCCGTCGATACTTTCACCACCGGCATCTATCGAACTTGGCTGGGCATGGGCCAGCCCGCCGCCGCCGGACAGCTAGGCGCCGTGCTGATGCTGTTCATCCTGGGCCTGCTGCTCCTCGAGCGGTTTTCAAGGGGTGCCGCCCGGCATCACCACACCACCGGGCGCTATCGCAATCTGCCTAAGGTGCGCCTGACCCCCTTCCCGGCTTTTCTGGCTTTGGCATTTTGCGGGCTTGCCGTTCTGCTGGGATTCCTGATTCCGGCAGGCCTTCTCTGCGTCATGGCGATTGGCAGCTACAACACTGAAATATCATCTGAATTCATATATTTCGCTCGGAACAGCCTGATCCTGGCCCTGATTACCGGCCTGCTTGCGGTTCTGCTGGCGCTGATCTTGGGCTATGCCCAGCGTCTCCATCCGACGAAACTGATCAGAACCTGCTTGCGCCTCTCGGCATTGGGTTATGCCATTCCGGGGTCGGTGATCGCTATCGGCATTCTTGTTCCGCTGATTTCTTTGGATAAGGCGATCTCGACGGCTCTTGCTCAGTTTTTCGGCATCGACCTTGGCGGACTGGTGCTGACCGGCAGCATCGGCGCCCTGATCTATGCTTATTGCGTCCGTTTCCTGGCCATCTCGGTTCAGACGGTCGAAGCCAGTCTGTCCAAGGTGACCCCCTCGCTCGAGGCGGCGGCCAGAACGCTGGGGCTCAACGCCTTCAAAAGGCTGACCAAGGTCCACATGCCGGTCATCCGGGGCAGCCTGTTGACCGCCGGCCTGCTTGTTTTCGTCGATGTCATGAAGGAACTGCCGGCCACCCTGATCATGCGCCCCTTCAATTTCGATACGTTGGCGACCAAGGTTTTCATGCTGGCTTCCGACGAACGATTGGCCGAAGCTGCCTTTCCGGCCCTGGCCATTGTGGCCGTGGGCTTGCTGCCGGTGGTCTTGCTTTCGTCGGCCATTGCCCACTCCCGCCCCGGCGAGGACTCCTGATGAGCGTCAAGGAAGGCCTGCTTCTCGAGAATGTCGTATTGGGTTTCGGCGGGCGTCGCGTCGTCGATGACGTATCTTTGACCGTCGAACCTGGCGAGCTGGTTTGCCTGTTGGGGCCTTCTGGTTGCGGCAAAACCTCGACCCTGCGACTGGCTGCCGGACTTGAAAAGCCAGACAAGGGACTCATTTTTCTGAACGGCAGGCTGGTGTCCGGCGACGGAACGCATCTGCCGCCGGAATCGCGCCATGTCGGCTTCCTGTTTCAGGACTACGCCCTGTTCCCCCATCTGAACGTGCTGGGCAATGTCGCCTTCGGCCTTGACGATCTGCCCGCTCGAGACCGCAGCCGGCAGGCCCTGGACAAATTGGAACAGGTCGGCATGCTGAGCTATGCAGATGCCTGGCCGCATCAATTGTCGGGTGGGCAGCAGCAGCGAGTGGCTTTGGCCCGCGCGCTGGCGCCCAATCCCAGCCTGATGCTTTTGGATGAGCCTTTCTCGGGCCTCGACAAGCGCCTGCGCGACCTGGTGCGCGATGAGACTTTGCATGTTCTAAAATCAAGTCGGGTTTCGACCCTGATGGTCACCCACGACCCCGAGGAAGCCATGTTCATGGCCGACCGGATCGCTGTGATGAAGGAAGGGCGGATTGTGCAATGCGACACACCGGTCAATCTTTATTCCAGACCCGCCGATCCTTTCGTGGCTTCATTCTTTGGCGAGGTGAATTCCGTAGAGGCCAAGGTCCGTGCCGGCCGGATCGAGACCTGCCTGGGTTCCTTCGATGCCCGAAATTTCATTGACGGAGCCAAGGTCGAACTTTTGATCCGCCCCGAGGCGGTCAATGTCCTTCCCGACCCCGACGGCAAAGCCGTCGTCTTGGCATCACGCCTTTTGGGACGGACCAGCCTGATCCATCTGAAGGTGGAGAATCCTGGCGGCACGCCGGTCCATCTTCATGCCCGGCTGGCCAGCCGCCTGTTGCCGCCCGAGAATTCGCGGGCGTCCCTGGAATTGGATTCCAGCCAAATCTTTTTGTTTCCAATAAGTTCAGATGCATAACCACACTCCTTGAAGGATAAAGGTTGACAGGAGAGGATTATGCGAATAGTTCTCAGTTGCACAATTCGCCTTCCCCACTCTTGGATGCTTAGCCCATGACCTCCTCCCTCCGGCTTTCCTTGCTCCTCTTTCTTGGCCTTGCCATCGCCGCCCCCGTGCACGCGACCGAGGTCAATCTCTACTCGGCCCGCAAAGACCATTTGCTGAAGCCGGTTCTGGACGCCTTCAGTGCCAAGACCGGCATCAAGGTGAATTTGCTGTCGGCCGGCGAGGATCAGCTGCTCGAGCGCCTGAAGAACGAAGGCGCCAACAGCCCCGCCGATCTCTTCATCACCACCGATGTCGCGCATCTGCACAAGGCTCGCGTGGCTGGGGTTCTGCAACCCGCAGCCTCCGACATTCTGACCAGGAACATACCGTCGCATTACCGCGATCCTCAGGGTTACTGGTTCGGATTGTCGGCCCGCGCCCGCGTCATCTTCTACGCCAAGGACAGGGTGAAGCCCGAGGAACTATCGACCTATGAGGATTTGGCCGATCCGAAATGGAAGGGCCGGATCTGCGTGCGCAGCTCCAGTTCCGCCTATAATCAGTCACTCCTGGGCGGGCTGGTTGCCGTTCTGGGCCCAGAAAGGGCCGAGACTTGGGCCAAGGGCCTGGTCGGCAACATGGCCCGCAAGCCGCAAGGGGGCGACCGTGATCAGATTGCAGCCGTGGCTTCTGGTCAATGCGACCTGGCTATTGCCAATACCTACTATTATGGTGGGCTGCAAATCTCGGACAAGGCCGACGAACGCGCGGTCGCCGCCAAAGTCGGACTGTTCTTTCCAAATCAGAAGGACCGCGGCGCTCATATGAACGTGGCCGGCGGCGGCGTCACCGCCTCGGCCAAACACAAAACCGAAGCCGTGAAACTGCTGGAATTCCTGTCTGGTCCCGAGGCGCAGAAGATGTTTGCCGAGGCCAATAACGAATTCCCGGTCCTGCCCTCGGCCAAGCTGGCTTCCAATGTCGCGGCTTGGGGCAGCTTCAAGGGCGAAAGCATCAATGTGGCCATGCTGGGTGAGAATTCGGCCTTGGCGGTACGCATTTTTGACCGTGTCGGCTGGCGCTGATTCCGCTTGTGCCAGAAGAAAGGGGGGCTATGCTGCCGGCATGAGCGGCCTGCCCCCCACCCCCTTGCCCCCCCTTGCCCATCTGTTGGCCGTCATGGCCCGTTTGCGCCATCCCAAGGACGGCTGTCCCTGGGATCTCGAGCAAAGCTTCGCCACCATCGTCCCCCACACCATCGAGGAAGCCTATGAGGTGGCCGAGGCCATCGAGACGGCGGACTGGGATGCCCTGAAGGATGAATTGGGCGACCTTCTCTTCCAGGTCGTCTTTTATGCCCAGTTGGGCCGCGAGCAGGGTCTGTTCGATTTCGACGCCATCGCCCTATCCATCGCCGAGAAGATGATCCGCCGCCATCCCAACGTGTTCGGGGACGCCAAGGAAGCCAGCGCCGAGGCCCAGACCAAAGCCTGGGAAATCCACAAGGAAAAGGAAAAGCCCCGGCTGGGTGCGCTTGACGGCGTGGCCGTCACCCTGCCAGCCCTGTCCAGGGCCGCCAAATTGCAAAAGCGCGCCGCCCGCAAGGGCTTCGATTGGGACTGCGCCGCCCCCGTCATCGGCAAGATGAGAGAGGAACTGGCGGAGTTGGAGGCCGAAATCGCGGCCAGGGATCAGGCCGGATTGTTCGAGGAAATGGGCGATTTGTTGTTCACCTGCGTCAATCTGGCGCGCAAGCTTGCCATCGACCCGGAATCGGCGCTGCGCTCGGCCAACCGCAAATTCGAGCGCCGTTTCAATTCCGTCGAGGCCAGCGGAGCCGCAACGCCCGAAGCCATGGAAGCGGCCTGGGAACAAGCCAAGAAGGCTGAATGATGCCCAGTAGCCAGCCGGCCCCGACAAATTGGGCGGCCCTGATTTCCGTGCTTCTGGCCGGAATCAGCATGTCGATGCATGTCGGCAAGGTGCCGCCCGCCGTCTCGCTGGTGTCGTCGGAACTCGAGATGAGCCTGATCGCCTCGGGCTGGCTGTTGTCGCTTTTCGCCCTGCTGGGGGCCGGCACCGGCTCGGGCGTGGGGCGTCTGGTTGACCGTCTGGGCCAGAAACGCACCTTGATCTTCGGCCTATCCTGCACCGTTCTGGGCAGCGCCGCCGGATCCTTCGCCCCCGCTTCTTCGCTGCTGCTGGCCAGCCGGGCCCTGGAGGGGATCGGCTTCGTCGCCGTGGTGGTGGCGGCCCCGGCCCTGATTTTCCGCGAATGCCAGCCCAAGGATCACCGCCTGGCCTTCGGCCTGTGGAGCACCTGGATGCCGGCCGGCGCAGCGTCGATGATGGCGCTGTCGCCCCTGCTGCTGGCCGCAGGCGGCTGGCGGGCCAACTGGCAGGTCAGCGCCGGGTTGACCCTGCTGGCCCTGCTGGCGGCCCTCTTTCTGGTCAGTCCCGATCCTGAACTGCATTCCAACCGGCCCCGTGGGCGGCTGCGCAATCTGCTGGCCATGCCCGCTCCTTGGATTCTGGCCGCCAGTTTCTGCTTCTACAGCATGGCTTTTCAGACCGTCTTCGGTTTTCTGCCTTCATATCTGGCGGTCGAACAGCATCTGGAACCGGCCCTGGCGGCCCGGCTGACCGCGCTGGCCATACTGGCCAATGTTGCCGGCAACCTGTCGGCGGCCTGGTTCATCCGCCACCGCCTGGCCCGCTGGCAAGTGATCCTGATCGCCAGCCTGGTCATGGGGCTCAGCGCCTTCGGCGTCTTCTCGGCCGATCTGTCCCTGCCCCTGCGCTATGGCCTGTGCCTGGCCTTTTCCGCCGTCGGTGGCGTCATCCCGGCCATCATCTTCATTGCCGTTCCCCTATTCGCCCCCACCCCGGCCCATGTCGGCGCCATGGGGGGCATGATCGTCCAGGGATTGAGCATCGGACAATTGGCAGGCCCCCCGATCCTGGCCTTTCTGGTTCACGGCGCCGGTTCTTGGGCGGCGGCTCCCTATTTCATCGCCCTGTTGTGCCTGATCGTTCTGGCGCTGTCGCTGGGGCTTCGCGCCATTGAAAGGCTGCGCTGACCGCCCGGCCTATGCTATCCTCGGGCCATGATTCGTTTTCGCAGCTTGATCCTGGCCCTGCTGATCCCCCTTTTGTCGTCCTGCTGGCTGCCCAACCAGTTCGAGGCGGTCATCCAGATCATGAAGGACGGCAAATTCGCGGTCCAATACAAGGGCACGATGGATTACGCGCCCCTGGTCTACGACATCAAGACCAAGGGTCTGGCCATCGAGGAGCAAAGCAAGAAGATGGCGATCCTGGAGCGCGATCTCAGGCGCGATTCCGGCTTCCAGGAAGTCGCCCCCATGGCCAATGGGCGCTTTCGCGTGCGCTACCGTCATGACGATCAGATCACCGACACCTTCATCTACACCTTCGTGCGCCGCAACGCCGCCATCATGAAGGTGCTGGTGGGCAAGGACGGACGGGCCTCGATCTGGTTCGACACTTTGGGCGCCGAAGACGCCAAGCGGGCCGCCAGCCTGGGCATGAGCATCAACGGCACGGTCAAGGTCATCAGCGACCTGCCGATCCTGGAAAGCAACGCCCAGCAGACGGCCCAGCAGGGAACGGCCAAGATTTACACTTGGCAAGTCACGCGCTACGACCAGACTCCCGCCCCCAAACTGATCTTCAAGATGCATTGACGAGGACAGCATGACCGATATGAGCAATGAGATCGTCGTCGTCACCGGCGCTTCATCGGGTTTCGGCGAGGCCATCGCCCGCCGCTTCGCCCAACATGGAGCGCGCCTGATCCTGGCCGCCCGGCGCAAGGACCGGCTGGAAAAGCTGGCCAAGGAATTGAAGGCGCCGGTCCATATCGTGGAACTGGACGTCCGCGACCGCGATGCCATCGAAAAGGCCTTTTCCGCCCTGCCCGCCGATTTCGCCAAGGTCACCATCCTGGTCAACAATGCCGGCCTGGCCCTGGGGCTAGAGCCCGCGCACAAGGTCAATCTGGACGATTGGGAAACCATGATCGACACCAATGTCAAAGGCCTGGTCACGGTGACCCGCACCTTGCTGCCCGGCCTGGTCGAGCGCAAGAAGGGCCATATCGTCAATATCGGCTCGGTGGCCGGCAGCTATCCCTATCCGGGCGGCAATGTCTATGGCGGCACCAAGGCCTTCGTGAAGCAATTCTCGCTGGCCCTGCGCTCGGATCTGCTGGGGGCCAATGTGCGGGTGACGAATATCGAGCCCGGCATGGCCGACACGGAATTCTCGTTGACGCGCTTCAAGGGCGACAAGGGCGCCGCCGACCAGGTCTATCAGGGCGTCGATGCGCTGACCGCCGACGACATCGCCGAAACCGTTTTCTGGTCGACGGCCCTGCCCGCTCACGTCAACATCAATTCGATCGAGGTGATGCCGACCCAGCAGGCCTTCGCCGGCTTCAAGGTCGAGCGGCGCGGCTAAGCGGCATTTGACTAAAATTTGCCTCGAATTGATTTATCCACAGTAAAATCAAATGGTTATCTTGACCGCCAAGCGAGCTTGACGTAGTATTCGCCTAATCAATAACAAGCCTATGCCTGGGATCGAACTGCCGAAGCCAAGCTTCAGGAGAGTCCCATGACGCATGAAGCGACCGTCCAAGGCAGTTCCTCTGCGGCCATCGAATCCAGCGCCTCGGCACCTGGGGAAAATTCCCTCCCTTCGCAGCACGCCCCATCCCATGGCCACGCCCATAACCCCAACGACGCCTTTCTGCAGACCCTGCGCCCGCTGCTGAATCTGTACGAGTCCCCGACATCGCCGGCTTGGGGATGCCGGAAATAGGCGTTTCAATCCACCAAGTCCTTCACAGCCGTCCAGGCTTGTTCAGCGCAAGCGGCGATGAAGACGCCTTCCATCGGCTGCGGCGCATAGGTTCGCCCGTCGGCCAGAAGCGAGAATCCCCCCGCCTCGGCATGGATCAGCACCCCGGCGGCATGGTCCCAGGGCATCAGGCGCGTGAACAGCACGAAATGACTGAGACCGGTCAGCGTGCCCAGATAATCGAAGGCGGCGCAGCCGGTGCAGCGGCGCTTCTTCACCGCCTCGGCCAATCGCGCCAGCGCGCGCTTGGAATAGAAAGCGCCCGTCATCTCGCCGACCGGAACCGTCTCGGCCACGCGCAGGCGCTCGCCAGTCATCCACGCCCCCTCGCCCCGTTTCGCCATGGCGGTGCGATTGCCCAGGGGATCGTGAATCCAGCCGGCCAGGGTGACGCCCGCCTGCACCAGCGCCACCATGACGCCGAAATTGGGATTGCCGTCGGTGAAATTGGCCGTGCCGTCGACGGGATCGATGACCCAGACCGGAGCCTCGCCTTTCAACAGGTCCAGCACCGATTTATCGACAGCCACGCTTTCCTCGCCGACGACGCAGGAACCCGGCAACAGATCGGTCAGCGCCCTTGTCAGTAAGCGTTCCGATTCCAAATCGGCGATGGTGACGAAATCGCGAGGGCTGGTTTTGGTGCGCACATCGCCGGCCTTCAGATTGCGAAAGCGCGGCAGGATGGCGCTTTCGGCGACATCGCGGATGATCGTCTCGACGCGCCCCAGATCAACCATCGACGACGATCCCGGCTCGGGATTGCAGGCGTTTGAGATCGGCCTCGCTTAAGCGCAGCTTCAAGCGGGCCGTTTCCTCGCCATCGATGCGTTCCAGCACTTCGCCATGCTCGTAACACCAGGCGATGCTGGCCCCGTCGCCAAGTGCTATGGTCACGCCGATCTGGCTCATCGTGCGGGAGATCAAAGCGTCGATGCGCTCCAACAGACTGGCGCAGCCCTCGCCGGTCAGGGCCGACACCGCCACCTTGGCAGGCGAGCGCGCCGACAGGGCCAGCGCCCCTTCGCGCTCATCCTGGGCCAGCAGATCGATCTTGTTCAAAGCCTCGATCAGGCGCAGTTCATAGGCGTCGCCGAGCTCCAGTTCCTTCAAGACCGTTTCGACATCGCTTTTCTGGGCCTCGGATTCGGAATGCGCGACGTCGCGGACATGGATGATCAGATCGGCTTCGCGCACTTCTTCCAGCGTGGCCCGAAAAGCTGCCACCAGTTCGTGCGGCAGGTCGGAGACGAATCCCACCGTGTCGGACAGAATGACCTTGCGTCCCGAAGACAGTTGCAGGCCGCGCATGGTGGGGTCCAGGGTGGCGAACAGTAGGTCTTGCGCGAAGACCTCGGATTTTGTCAGCCGGTTGAACAGCGTCGATTTTCCGGCATTGGTATAGCCGACCAGGGCCACGATGGGATAAGGCACCCGCTTGCGCGCCTTGCGGTGCAGATCGCGGGTGCGCTTGACCTCTTCCAGTTCCTTCTTCAGCCGGGCGATGCGCTCGCCGATCAGGCGGCGGTCGGTTTCGATCTGGGTCTCGCCGGGGCCGCCCAGAAAGCCGAAGCCGCCGCGCTGGCGTTCCAGATGGGTCCAAGAGCGAACCAGGCGGCTTTTCTGATAGGACAGGGCCGCCAGTTCGACCTGCAAAGCACCTTCGCGAGTTCGGGCCCTGGCGCCGAAAATATCCAGGATCAGCCCTGTGCGGTCGATGACCTTGCAGTTCCAGGCCTTTTCCAGATTGCGCTGCTGGATCGGCGACAGCGTGCCATCGACGATAACAAGCTCGGCCTCGTTCTCCTCGATAACCTCCTTCAGGCGCGCCACCGTGCCCTCGCCCAGCAGGGTCGAGGGCCGGTATTTGGACAAAGCCACGCTTTCGCCCCCAACCACCAGCAAAGCGATGGCCTGGGCCAATCCGATGGCCTCTTCCAGCCGCTGCTCGGGATCGCGGCTGTCCGCCGTTCCCTTCATATAGGGATGCACCACAAGCGCGCGCGTCCCAGAAGCGCCGTCGCCGGCGCCTTGGGGCGTTTCGGGATTCAAACGGGACTCACTCGTTGCCGTCTTCCTTGATCGGCGGCTCGAAGAGCGAAATCGGAGCACCCGGCATCACGGTCGAAATCGCGTGCTTGTAGACGAGCTGCGTATGGCCGTCGCGGCGCAGCAGCACCGAGAAATTGTCGAACCAGGTGACGATGCCCTGCAGCTTCACGCCATTGACCAGGAAGACGGTGACGGGCGTCTTGTTCTTGCGGATGTAATTGAGGAAAACGTCTTGGACGTTTTGGGACTTTTCGGAAGACATTGTTTGGTCCTTGATTTTGGGTGGTTCCTATTTTTCAAACGGACCGGGCGCCCACCGGGGGCCGGACCTTGCGGCCAGGATTATCATCATTTTCTTTTCAAGGGAACCCCCCCCCTCTTGACCTGGGCATTACGCTGAGCCGGTTCCCTTTATAATCATTGTGTTCTGGCTTTATTGCGAAGAGCTTTCCCAGAGAAATAGCCATATTATAATTAGGGTTAATTCAAGGCCTTGCCTGCCGCCGCTGGCGCGATATTCTGTTTTGACAAGAGGGGCGTAGACCCCGAATGCCCTGCCAAGGGCAGCCAGGGAAGGGAAGCGTCATGGATCGCTATAAAGGCTCGTTCGAAGCCTTGGTGCAACAGCTTGTCGTGCCGGCTTTCGTTCTTGGCCCCGACGGGAGTGTGGCGGTCTGGAATCTCGCTTGCGAGAGTTTGACCGGCATGCTCGCCAGTGAGGTTGTGGGCACCAAGGAGCATTGGCGGGCTTTTTATGCCGAGCCCAGACCCGTGCTGGCCGATCTGGTGCTGACAGGCAGGCTGGATCGCATGAATCAGCTTTACGTGACCAACGATAATTCCGCTGCCCTCTATGGCGGCGTCCATGCCGAGAATTGGTGCGTCATGCCGCTGCGCGGCGTGAACCGTTACCTGTCGATTGACGTGGGACTTATCCATGACGAAAACGGCGCCGTCGTGGGCGCCATCGAAACGCTGCGCGATTGGACCGACTGGAAACAGGCGGAATTGAATTTGCGCCTGCATGCCAGCATTTTCGAGCATGCCCCAGAAGGCATCATCATTACCGATGCCAAGGGAACGATCATTTCCGTCAACAAGGCTTTCACGGCGCTGACCGGCTACGAATCCACAGAGGCGATCGGCCGCAATCCGCGCTTGCTGCAATCGGGCATGCACGACAAGACCTTCTACAAGGAATTATGGGGAACCTTGATCTCGACCGGAAAATGGTCGGGGGAAATGTGGAACCGAAAGAAATCGGGCGAGATTTTCCCGGAAAACAGCTCCATCTGGGCGCTTTGGGGCGATGACGGCAAGATCGCCAACTTTTTCTCGATCTTCAACGACATCTCGACCGTCAAGCGGGCCCAGGAACGGCTTGAGGATATGGCGGTTCACGATGCTCTGACCGGCCTGCCCAACCGCATCGCCCTTTCCACCTTCTTGCAAAAAGCCATCGCCTCGGCCAATCGCCACAAGAAGCTGCTGGCCGTCTGTTTCCTCGATCTTGATGGGTTCAAGCCGATCAACGACAGCCACGGCCATGTGGCCGGCGACAAGGTGCTGGTGGAAATCGCCGGACGGCTGAACAATTCCGTTCGCTCAAACGATTTCGTGGCTCGCTTGGGCGGCGACGAATTCGTCCTGTTATTGTCCGATTTCTCCACCGTGGATGAAATTGAAACCGCGGTTATTCGTATTCTTGAGGAAGTGGCGCTGCCGATCTCTCTTGATGAGAACGAAACTCAGGTCAGCGTTTCCGGCAGCCTTGGCATAACCGTCTATCCATTGGACGAGGTTGATTCGGATACCTTGATCCGCCATGCCGATCAGGCCATGTACGACGCCAAGAACATGGGCCGAAACAATTGGAAGATGTTCGATACGCGCATTCACGCCGAAATCAGCGTGGCGCGCGAATTGTTCAACCAGGTGCGCGAGGGTCTGGCGAACAAGGAGTTCTGCCTATTCTATCAGCCCAAGATCAATATGCGCTCGGGCTGCATCGAAGGGGCCGAGGCATTGATCCGTTGGCTGCACCCGGAGAAGGGCTTGATCCCGCCAGCGGGTTTCTTGCCGCAGATCGAAAAGACGCCCCTGATCGTCGAAGTGGGCGAATGGGTGATCGAAGAGGCCCTGGCGCGGATGTCGATTTGGTCAAAGCAGGGGCTTGACCTGAAAGTCAGCGTCAATGTGGCGGCCAGGCAATTCCAACACATCGATTTCGTGCCCCGCCTGCGCCGTATTCTTGCGATGTATCCCGAAGTCTCGCCGAACAAACTTGAACTGGAAGTCCTTGAAAGCGCTGCCATTACCGACATCGAAGGCGTGCGTTCCGTTGTTGTCGCATGCCGGGAAATGGGAGTTGGCTTGGCGCTCGACGATTTCGGAACCGGCTATTCGACCTTGACCCATCTGAAGCGCCTGCCTGCCAACACCTTGAAGATCGATGCTTCCTTCGTTCGGCATATTCTGGATGACAAGGAAGATCTGGCCATTGTCGAGGGTATCGTCGGCTTGGCTTCCGTCTTTCGCATGACCGTCATTGCCGAGGGCGTGGAAACCATCGAGCAGGGAATTCTCTTGATGCGCGTTGGATGCAATTTCGCGCAAGGCTATTGCATCGCCAGGCCCATGCCGGCGGCCGACATTCCCGCTTGGTGCGCTGCCTATGAATTACCCGATGACTGGCGCTTTTGGGCACAGCATCAGCAATGGGACCGCACTCACCTGCCCCTGGTGCTGGCTGAATACGATCATCTCAAATGGGTGCAGCAGATCGTTGCCAGCCTTGACGATTCGCAAAGCGAGCCGCCCAGAAAGGAAATCGAAGACCCCCATGCCTGCCGCTTTGGCCAATGGTACGATCATGAAGGCCTTCAGGCCTTCGGCCAGAAACGGCACTTCAAGAAGATTGGCCCCCTGCATCGCTCCATTCATGAAACCGGAGCCAGGATGGTCAGGCTTCATGCCGAGGGAAAGCTGGACGAGGCGCGCGAGTTGGTGCCCAAGCTGGTGCATCTTAAGGATCAAATCGTCGTACTGCTTGCGAGGCTGCATGGCGAGTTGATGATCGTGCGCTCGCGGTCGGGCAAAGGCAGCGAGCCTAGCGCCCACTCTCAAGATACAAGAGCAAATCTCCCGGCGTCTTGAAATGGGTCCGAAAGGGATGGCTATGGAATTCCCCGGCTTTGGGAGGATGCGTGCGCAACAAGATCGGCCTGCAGCCGGTATTGAGGGCGCATTCCATATCGACCGCGGCGTCGCCCAGGAACCAGACATGTTCGCCGGCGGCGATGCCCGTCCCTTCCAGCACCAGATGCACGGGGTCCGGGGCTGGCTTGTCGCGGACGGCGTCGGTGGCGCCGACCAGACGATGGAAATAGCCGGTCCAGCCCAGATGTTCGGCTTCCTCGCGCAGATATTGGCCCGTCTTGTTGCTGACCACGCCCATCGCAAATCCGCGCCCATTCAGTTCCGACAGCATTTCGTCGATACCGTCCAGAGGCTTCAGGTAATCGAGATGGATGCGCTTGAAGGAGTCGTAGAAAATCGCCCGCGCTTCTTCCCAGCGCTCCTTGAACAGAATGGGGAAATGTTCTCTGAGCGACAAAGCGATGCGCGCCCTGGCTTCGTCGAGGGTCCAGGGTTCCTGGCCCATCGCTTCCAGGGTGATGTTGATGGAACGATGCAGGCAGGCCCAACTATCGACCAGCGTATTGTCCCAATCGAAGATCAGGAATTGAGGCGTGCTTGTTCTCATGACGGCGGCAGAATTTGTTCAAGCAGAGCCCGGCCCTCGTCCCAATCGCCGAGATGCGAGTCGGAATTGACATGACCGAGCGCGCCAACGTCCAAAAAACCCGAATACCAGCAAGAAGCGAAGAAATGCGCGCGCAGGGGTTCGACATAGGGATCGTCCTGACTGGCCAGGACCAGGCTTTTGAAGGGCAACAGATCAAGCGGCATGGGCGCGAAACAACGCGCCACGGGCGGCGTGTGAAGCTCGGAATCGACATCGGCGGGGGCGACCAGAAGCGCCGAATGGACTTTGGCGACATGTTCGGAAGCACCGGCCCAATGAGCCACCAGGGCGCAGGCCAGACTGTGCGCGATCAGGACGATCGGGGCATCCGCCTCGGCAACGCAAGCATCCAGATTGGCGATCCACGAGTCTTTGTCGGGATGGTCCCAGTCGTCTTGAACCACCCGCCTGGCCCCCGGCAATTTGGCTTCCCAATGGCTTTGCCAATGATCGGGGCCCGAATTGCGTAGAGCAGATCGGAAGAAACCAGAGCCGTTAAACGGCTCTGGCTTCGCGCGTGAATCTGCTCTACCAATTTGTTTTAGCGAACGATTCACGTTTAACTCCGCGCCACTGTGTGACTTGGAGTTAAACGATCGTGCGCTAGACCAGGCAGAATCAGGAAGGACGGCGCCGCCAAATTACAGCCCCTTCTCGACCGCTTGGGCATAAAGGGCGCGCAGGCGCAGCGTCATCGGGCCGGGCTTGCCATCGCCCACCGGCTTGCCGTCGATCCTGGTGATCGGCAAAGCCCAACTGGTGGCGCTGGTCAGGAAGGCTTCCTTGGCCTTCAAAGCCTCGGCGGGCTTGAAGGGACGTTCGACCGGCTTCAGCCCGGCTTCCTTGGCCAAGGCCAGAATGGCGCGCCTTGTGACGCCGGCCAGAATCGGCGCGCCCAAGGGCCGGGTCACGATCTCGCCCTTGTCGGTCACGATCCAGGCGTTGGTGGACGAGCCCTCGGTGACATAACCCTTGTCGTCGAGCAGCCAGGCTTCATAGGCGCCCATGTCCTTGGCCGCCTGCTTGGCCAGGATGTTGGGCAGCAGGGAGACCGATTTGATGTCGCAGCGCTTCCAGCGCAGATCGGGCATGGTGACGACGGCCACGCCCTTTTCCAAAAGCTCGGGCGAAACCGGCTTCATATTCTTGGCCGTCACCACCAGGGCCGGCGGCACGCCGGGCTTGGGAAATCCGTGGTCGCGGCGCGAGACCCCTCTGGTGATCTGCAGATACAACAGACCGTTGGTCAGTCGGTTCAAGGCCACCATGCGTTTCAGGATATGTTTGAGCGCTGCTTTCGAGACCGGCCAGGCCAGGCTCATTTCCTTCAGCGAATAGTCAAGCCGGGCCAGATGCGCTTCCTCGTCGATGGCATGGCCGTTGGCGACGGCGACGACCTCGTAAACGCCGTCGGCGAACTGATAACCCCGGTCCTCGACATGCACGCCGGCCACGCTTAAGGGCAGATACTGGCCGTTGACATAGGCGTAGCGGCTCATCTTAACCAAACTCCCTGTGCAAAGCCTTTGCCTTACCCTGAGGAAGCCGCGTCAGCGGCTGTCTCGAAGGGTGCGGCCACCTCATCCTTCGAGACGCTTCGCTCCTCATGTGTGGACGGCCCCTGAAAGGCAAGGACATTTTTGACGTTAGATGACCTTGGTCGGTTGCGCTCATGTGTCCGGCCTGTTTGCGCGGTGTTTGCGACCGCTGGCCTTGATG
>JACRJC010000008.1 GCA_016215555.1 Rhodospirillales bacterium
AGACATTCTTGGCAATGTCTAAGCCAATGGTGCTAATCTGCATGACGGACGGCCCCCTCTGTTGTGGCGTTGCGATACGACCACGTTATGGCACTTTGATGCCGTTGAGCAGGGGCCGTCCACACCATCAGGATGAGGCGTGGGAAGATCAATGAGTATTTCCTCATCCTGAGGAAGCCGCGCAGCGGCTGTCTCGAAGGATGAGGTTGGAATGGAATGGGTATCCATCGAACGTTTAGGCGTTCTTCTCGCCCTCATAACGCTTCAGCTTGCGCCAGAGCGAGGCGCGGTCGATGCCCAGCACCTTGGCGGCCAGGGTCTGGTTGCCGCCCACTTCCTCCAGCACCCACATGATATATTCGCGCTCGCGCTCTTCCAGCGTCTGCAGGCGGTTGCTGCGGGCCTCGCGGTTGGCGTGGCGCACGCTGGGCGGCAGATGCCGAGGCTCGACGACATCGGCGTCGCAGACCGCCACGGCGCCCCGGATCACCGTATCCAACTCGCGCACATTGCCGGGATAGTCATAGGCCGAAAGAAGTTCCAAGGCGTCATCGGACAGGCGCAAGGGCGAGCGCTGGCTTTCGGCGCAGGCCTTGTTCAGAAAATGCATGGCCAGCAGCGGAATGTCCTCGGTGCGCAAGGCCAGGGGCGGCAGGGTCAGCGTGACCACGCGCAGCATGAGGTGAAGATCCTGGCGGAATCCGCCCTCGCGCACCAGGGCGTCGAGATCGGCCTGGGTACTGACCAACAGCCTTGGTTTCAGTGCCGAGGCCTCGTCGCCGCCCGGTTGGTCGAGGGCCATGGCCAGACGGGCCTGCAGGCTGGCCGGCAGCATTTCGATTTCCTCAAGCAGCAGCGTGCCGCTTTTGGGGGCCTCGGGGCCGAACAGCATGGCTTCCAGAGCCGTATTGTCATGGGCGCTGCAGCGCAGGATCTGGAACGGCGCTTCGGGCTGGCGGCCCAGTTGATGCAGCGTGCGGGCCAGGGCTCGCCGGCCCGTGCCCTGTTCGCCGACGATCAGCACCGGGCAATCGAGCTTGGCCACCTGTTTGGCCGTCGCCAGCACCCGCTGCAGGGCCGGGGTGCGGGTCAGGAAGGCTTCCTCGCCGGTCTTGGTTTCGCTCATGGCGGCCAGGGTCTGGCGGCGCCGGACGCGGTCCAGCGCCTCGGCCACGACGCGGCGCACCTCGTCCAAGCGATAGGGTTTGGCGACGTAGCTGAAGGCGCCCTCGCGCATGGCCTCGACGGCGGTATCGACGGTGGCGAATCCGGTGATCATGATGACTTCGGTCGAAGGCGACAATTCGCGGCAGGATTTCAGCACCTGCATGCCGTCGATGCGCTCCATGCGCAGATCGGTCAGCACGAGGTCGTAATTTTCCTTGGACAGCTTGTTGAGGGCGGCCTGTCCGGTTTGCACGCAAGTCACGTCATAGCCTTCCTTGCGCAGCACATGCTCAAGGTTCTTCAGCGCAACCTTCTCGTCATCGACAATCAGCAACCGGCCCAGTTCCGCCATTCCGTCACCTGTCATTCCGGATCGTTAGTGTTGTCATCAAGCGGCAAACGGATCAAGAACTCTGTGCCCTTGCCGGGGGCCGACGAGACGCCGAGCTTGCCGCCATGCTTCTTGACGATGTCATGGACGATGAACAGGCCCAGGCCCGATCCCTTGCCGACTTCTTTGGTGGTGAAGAAGGGATCGAAGATATGGGGCAGGGCATCGGCCGCAATGCCGGCCCCGTCATCCGCGACGGCAATGACGGCCATGCCACCTTCCGATTTGGCGCTCAAATGGACATGGCCCGACGTTCCGCTGGCCTCGGCGGCGTTCTTCAAGAGGTTGATGAGAACCTGCTGCAGGCGCTGGCGGTCGGCGGGCAGATGCAGGTCTTCTGGAATATCGATGTCGATACTGACTCCGGCGGGCATCTGGCCGCGCACGAAGGCCAGTGTTTCCTGGGCCAGCGGCAGCAGGGCCACGCTTTCCATCATGAATTTCTGATGGCGGCTGAAATCCAGCAGCGAGGCGACGATGCGTTGCGCACGCTGGGTCTGCTCGTCCATTTGGGTCAGATGTTCGGCCAGAAAATCTGGATCGACCGCAGGGCCTTCCTCGAGCAGGATCTGGCAGGAGGTGGAAATATTGGACAAGGGGTTGTTGAGCTCATGGGCGACCCCCGACAGCATGACGCCCAGCGAGGCCAGCTTTTCCGAAACCAGCATCTGCTGGCCGCGCAGTTCCAACTCGCCCAGCACGCGGTTGAAGGCCTCGGTCAGGGACCGGATTTCGGCGTCCTGGGAAGGAAGATCGATCCGTTTCAGGCTTTCGCCCGCCGCCACGTCCTCCATGCGCCGCTGCATCTGGCGCAAGGGTCTGGTCACGCCCAGGGAAACCAGGGTGCCGGAAATCAGGATCAGGGCCAGGCCGCCGGTCACGACACCGATCAGGACGAGGCGGTGCATGCGCATGGCCCGGTGCAGATCGTTGCGCCGCCAGGCTGCCAGATCATAGGCCGCCTCGGTCATGTCGCGTCCGCTCAGGCGCAAGGCGTTTTCGCTGTCCGGCGTTGGGGAATTGACGTAATCTTGAAATTTCTGGCGATAGTTTTTCAAATCTGCGGCCAGTTTCCGGCCCATCTCGGGGGCGTCGATGATGGCCAGGATATCGGCGTTTTTTTCAAGGATGTCGCCGGCTTGAATGACATAGCCGCTGTTCTGGGCCAGATCGCCGGCATCCTGATACAGGATGTAGTTTTTCTCGAAGCGCCTGGCTTCCATGACGGCATCGACCAAGCTGGACAGCGATTCCTCGATGGCCAGGCCGCGCTCGAGGCGCAGCAGTTCATATACCGTCACCAACGACAGGGTGACGACGAACAGGCCGACGACGAGATAACCGAAAATGATTTTTCTACGCAGGGACGTCATGGCGCCACTGTGCCATGGCGAAAGGGCGTTTTCTACGCTTTTACCACCAGAACCGGGCAGGCGGCCTTGCCGATGACGCGCTCGGAAACGCTGCCCACCAGCACCTTGTCGAAACCGGTGCGTCCATGCGATCCGGTCACGATCAGGCCGGCGCCGCATTTCTGGGCCGTCTCCAAGATCACCTGATCGGGTTCGCCGGTGATCGCCTCGCCCACGGCGTCGATGCCCTGGCTTAGCAGATGGGCGACGATGCGCGCCATCGCCGCCTTGCCTTCCTGCTGGCGCTTTTCGTTGTGGCTGGGCACCAGGGCCGTGACCACGGTGACGGCGGTCGGGCAGCATCTGGCGATCATGCCGGCGCTGACGGCGGCGGCGTCGCCAAAACGCGAGCCGTCGGTGGCCAGCAGGATGCGCCCCGTCCACATCTGGGCCGCCTGCGGGGCCACCAGCACGCTGCATGGCCCTTTGCCGATAACCTTGACCACGGCGTCGCCGACCATCAGTCGGGCCAGGCCGCGCTTGCCGCGCCGGCCCATGATGACCAGATCGGCATTGATTTTTCTGGCCGCTTCGACGATCTCGCGCGCCGGCTCGTCGCCCCGGCACAGCATCGGCTGACAGTCCAGTCCCGCCTCCCGGGCCTTGGCGGCCAAACCGTCCAGATGCTGGCCGGCTTCGACTTCCTTCTTGGCCACCAGCGCCGGAGCCAGGGCTTCGTATTCCGGATTGGTGAGGACCATGGTCATCACCGTCAGCCGGGCCTTGGCCTTGACGCCCAAGTCTATGCCCAGCCGGATGGCGCCATCGCTGAAATTCGAGCCGTCGCTGGCGACCAGGATACGGTCGAAACGGGCCAGGGGATCAAGCGACGACATGGCGATTTCCTTTTAGTGGCCGGCGGACAGGATGCCGGAAGCGCCCAGGATCAAGACCACCGTTTCCAACAGCAGAATGGCCGAGAACAGGAATTCCCGGTTGCGGAAAGGAATCGGCAGAATGCGAAAATAGCACAGGATGGTGACGCCGGACAGAAAGGCGATGCCGATGAAATTCATGAAATCGCCGCGCCCGATCAAGCCCAGCCAGCTCCAGCCGGTGCCGAGCCCGGTGGCGGCCAGATATTGGCCCACCGGCATCGACCAGTATTTCGGCAAATCCTCCAAGGGCACGACCGGCGTGGCCAGGCCAAGGACGTAAATGGCGAAGGTGACGACCAACAGCGCCATGCCGGCCTTCATGCCGATATCCAGTAGCTTGGCGTAGACGATCTGTTCTTCGGAAACCGCGGGCGGCTTGGGGGCCGAAACGGTTTCGGTCAACGTGATCGCGGCGGTCTGAGGCAGGGTCATGTCCATGGCGTCATTCCTTCCTTCTTAGATGCCAAGTCCTTTAAGCAGGGCGCGGCTGCCGGCCAGCAGCAGCATGACGATCACCACCTTGCGGACCAGCGAGGCGTTGGCGCGCTTGAGCAGGCGCACGCCGATCAGCGAGCCCAGCATGATGCCGATGATCGAGGGCACGGCGATGATGGCCAGCACGGCGCCCTGGTTCAGATAGACCCAGGCGGCGGCGGTATCGACGATGGAGAGCATGAATTTGCTGGTCGCCACCGACACTTTCAGCGGCGCCCCCATCAGCAGATTCAACACCGGCACATTGGCCCAGCCGGCGCCCAGTCCGAACATGCCGGCCATCATGCCGATGACGACGAACATGGCCAGCCCCTGCGGCGTGCGGTGGACTTTCCAATCGACGCTTTTGCCGGAATAGGCATCGTTGAAGACGCCGTTCATCTTCAGCGCCGCCGACAGATTGTCGGCCTTGCCGACCTCGGGATATTCCGATTTCTTGGCAAAGAACATCAGAACGACGATGCCCAGGATGGTGGTGCCCAGCGCCAGTTGCACGACATTGGTGGGCAGGGCCAGGCCGATCATGGCGCCCGCGATGGCGGAAATCGAGGCCAGCAGGGCCAGGGGGGCGGCCAGGCGCAGGCTGGCCATGCCGGAACTGAGCAGGCCGGGTCCGGCGGCCAGGGCGCCCGCCAGCGCCACCAGCAGACCGGCGCCGCGCACGAAATCGAGATGAAAGGGAAAGAAGCCGCCGACGATGGGGACGAACAGCACGCCGCCGCCGACGCCGCCCAACACCGCCACGATGCCCAAGCCAAAGGAAACGACGAAAAGAGCGACGGCCCAGCCCCACCAGGGCAGGCCCTCGGGCGATGTCGCCTCGGTCGGCAAATCGGCGGCCTGAGCCAGTCCGCCTGCCAAAAGGGTCAGCACAAGGATGGAAAGGGAAGCGAGACGGGCCAGCCGGTGCAGGGTCAAGACGGGAATCCTCAAGGCTTCAGCAACAAGCGTTAATTTAGCTGTCACTGATATGCCTGCTTTTCCCCAGCGTCAATAAAAATGTTGCAAAATACAACATCTATGGCCGGCAGTCATTATTGCGAAACGCAATAAAACTTCTAATGTGCTGAAATATATGGATACATTTTAAAGCCCGTTGGGAGCGGTTCCCCCACTCAGCACGGCTTGGATATTGTCGAGCGCCATCATCCCCATGGCATGGCGGGTTTCCAGGGTTGCGCTGCCCAGATGCGGCAACAGGAAACAGTTGGGCAGATCCTTGTAGCCGGGATGGACCCTGGGCTCGTTCTCGTAGACGTCCAAGCCGGCGGCTGCGATGCGCCCGCTTTTCAGGGCGGCGATCAGCGCCTCGTCATCAACCAGAGCGCCGCGGCCTGTATTGACGACGATGGCGCCTTGTTTCATCAGGCCGATGCGTTTCTCGTTCAGGAAATGATGGGTCTCGGGCGAAGCCGGGGCGTTCAGGGACAGAATGTCGATCTGGGGCAGCATGGCTTCAGGGTCTTGGTGATAGACGGCGCCCTGTTCCAGCTCGGCGGTCAGCCGCTTGCGGTTGGAATAATGGATGGTCAGGCCGAAGGGACGCGCCCTGGCCGCCACCGCCTGGCCGATGCGCCCCATGCCCAGGATGCCGAGGGTTTTGCCGCTTAGCTGGCGGCCCAGCAATTGCGTGGGCGTCCAGCCGGTCCAGGCGTTCTCGCGCATCATCTTCTCGCCCTCATAGGCGCGGCGCGAGGCCCCCAAAATCAGCAAAAGGGCGATTTCAGCGGTGGCGTCGGTCAGCACGCCCGGCGTATGCGACACCGCGATGCCCTTATTTCTGGCCGCCGACAGATCGATATGGTCGTAGCCGACCGAGAAGGTGGCGATAATTTTTACCGAGGCCGGCAGGGCGTCGATCAGCGCCTTGTCGATGCGTTCGGTCGGCGTCACCAGCAAGGCATCGGCGTTCTGGGCCAGTTTCAGCAATTCGTCTTGCGGCATCGGGCCATCGATGGCGGGCAGGACAGCGTCGAATTCGCTTTGGATTCTGGCTTCGACCGATTCGGGCAAGCGGCGGGTGACGATCAGTCTTGGTTTCATAAGCCAAGCCTTTTGCGCGAGATGAAGAACCAGACCATGCCGATCCCTTGCAGGGCCAGCATCAGGCCGAACGAGGCGCTAAAGGCGGCTTCGGGATAATGTCCGCCCGCGTCCGGCGTCCACAGGCCGATGACGGCGCCCATGCCCCATTGCCCGGCGAAAGAGGCGGCGAAGACCAGCAGATTGAAGCTGGTCGAGACGCGCCCGGACAGATGAACCGGGAAAAGCTGGGCTAGATTGGCATAGTTGAGGGCGCTGGCGGTGCCCAGAAGGCCGAACAGGAAGCATAGGGGCAGGGTGGCGGTGGTGGCGCCCAGCACGAAGGCCAGTTGCGCCAGCATGTACAAAATCATGCCGGCGAAGGCGACCTCGATCGGGCGGATCGAAAAACGGCGCAGATAGTCGGCCACGGCGCCGGTGGAGACGAAGCCCAGGGCCACGGCACCCGCCATCACGAACAGATGAAAGGCGGCATCGTCTCTGGAAAGCTGGGCGACGTCGCGCAGCCAGGGCCCGGCCCACAGGCCTTGGATGCCCATGAAACTGGCCTGGGCGGCCGCCGAGGCCGGGGCGATGGACCAGAATTTCGGGCTTTTGAAGATGGCTTTCACGGCCCCGATCTGCTGATCCAGCGTCTCGTGGGGATGCGACGCCGCGTCTCGCTTCTTGTCGGGCATGACGAAGAAAATAACCGCCGCCGCCAGCAAGGTGGCGCCGGCCAGCAGCAAGAACAGGCTGCGCCAGCCCGTATGGTGCAACGCCCATTCGACGGGGCTGGTGGCGGCCAAAGCCCCCAGGCCGCCGCAGCCCAGCAACAGGCCGTTGACCAGGGGCAGGCGCTCGTAGGGAAACCATTGGGTGAAGCCTTTCAGCGAGGCCATCAGGCAGGCGGCGACGCCAAAGCCGATCAGCCCGCGCCCCATGATCAGCATGTCCATGCCGGGCGACAGGGAAAAGACGGCGGCGCCCAGGGCGGCGATGAGCAGCAGCGCCGTTTCGACCCGTCTTGGCCCCAGACGGTCGAGCAGGATGCCCAGAGGCAATTGCGCCAGGCCGAAGGTCAGGAAATAGGTGCTGGTCAGAAGGCCGAGATCGGCCGGCGACAGCGCCAGTTCGCGCACCAGGTCGGGGGCGATGACGGCGTTGACCGAGCGGTAGAGATAGGAAAGGAAATAGCCTCCGGCGAAGGGGAGGAAGACGCGGGCGGCAAGCCCAAGGGATAGGGTAGGAAGCGACATGGGCGCCCATTATGGACGCCCATGTGATTTGCAGACAAGAAAAGCTTGTCCCCCGACCCATGAGGGAAATTCATGGGAAGGGAGCTTTATTGCAGGTTCAGGCTTTGCCGTGAAACTTTTTGAACTGCTCGGGCGCCGTTTCCGAGAATTCGCCGATATGGCCGGCGATGGTTTTCTCGAGATCGTCGGTGACCGGCAGGCCATACACATGCTGGCGCACGGCGCGGTAGAAGAAGCGCGAATGCATGGTCCAGAAAGCCTCGATTTCAGCGGGCATCATCGGCGCTTCGGCGATGCCGGGAAGACCTGCCTGATGGCGGATTTCCGCGCAGATGGGCAGCACGGCGCGTTGCAGAAGGTCGCTCAATCCCCTGGTGTTGAGATCCAGGCCCTTCAAGCCGGCAAATAGGAAAATACGAACGCTTTCATAGGTGTAGTAGGTGTCGTAGAACTGCCGGTAAAAGATGGTCAGGCGTTCTTTGAGCGAGCGCGAGCGATCCGAGATCAGTGAATCCCAGGCTGGGTTCCAGCGATTCAGATAGACTTCCTGATAAACGCGGTCGATCAGGCTGCTCTTGTCGGGAAAGTAGCGATAGAGCAAAGGCTGCGTGACGCCCAGGCGCTCGGCCAAAGCGCGCGTCTGTCCTTCGAACCCGACCTCGGCGAAGAAGCGGATGGCTTCCTCGACGATCAGTTTCTCGCGTTCCTGGCGAGGAAGCCTTTTACGGATGGCAAGATCGGGATTATCCGCCACCAGCCGGATCGGCGGGCGGACGGGTGACATGGAAAGAGATTTTGCGAGCATCGTTGATCCCTCGTGATAAACACGTTGTTGAGTTTATTATAGCTAAATTGTAGTGTGAGAAATTGACCCCCGTCAAGCTGATTTAAAGGTCCATAATTTGAAATATATGTTTTTTCCCTTGGTTTTCTAAGAAATTCGTGCTGAGCGCGCCATTTTGTCATGACATAGTTTCAGCATAGTTTTGACTTGATAAGTAAATATAGAGAGATTTTGAAGACTGACGCGATGACAATTTAGCGCTATCTTCAGGGGCATGATCCTTTTGTTCACCGATTTTGGCTGCGAAGGCCCCTATGTCGGCCAGATGAAGTCCGTGCTGGCCAGATACGAGCCGGGCATGCCTGTCATCGATTTAATGCATGACGTTCCTGCCTTTGAATCCAAGCCCGGGGCCTATCTTCTAGCCTCTTTGGTTGTTGAAATGCCCCCTGGCGCCGTTGTCGTGGCGGTTGTCGATCCCGGAGTCGGCTCGGCAAGGCGCGCCTTGGCTGTGCTGGCGGATGACCGCTGGTTCCTGGGGCCGGACAACGGATTGTTCGAACTTGTCCTGAGAAAGGCTGAAACGGCGGAAATATACGAAATCGCTTGGTGTCCGGCAAAATTGTCGCCCAGCTTTCATGGCCGCGACCTGTTTGCGCCGGTGGCGGCACGTCTCTGCCGGGGTGATCCCCCTGATTTCATTCGCCTCGATGCCGATGACGTAAGGCGCCCGGATTGGCCGGATGATTGGGCGGCGGCCATCTATATCGACCGTTTCGGTAACGTCATGACCGGGCTGCGGGCATCGCAATTGCCGGCAGGCGCAAGGCTGGCCGCCAGGGGTCGGGAATTGCCCAGGCTACGTACTTTTTCCGATGCCGAGTCCGGCCAAGCCTTTTGGTACGAGAATGCCCAGGGACTGGCGGAACTAGCTGTAAATCAAGGAAATGCGGCTGAAATCCTGAAACTGGCGGTGGGGCAGTCGATAACGGTCCTGCAGGCTTAATTTTCATGAAAAATCCAGCGCATGGATTCATAAGTTCTGCTATCATTCCCGAGGTTTCGTCAGTGTCTTTATTCTTGCCGGGGCGGCTGGCCGGGGAAGCGGTCGTCTGGAGTGTCCGTGCGCATGGGGTATAAGCTCAAATTCTGGGGGGTCCGCGGCAGCATCGCCTGTCCGTCGCCAAACCATGTCGTCTATGGCGGCAACACAAGCTGTATCGAATTCGTCCTTGGCGACCATGTCATCGTGATCGATGCCGGAACCGGCATCCGCAATCTTGGGCACGATTTCATCCGCCGCAAGGTCGATGAATGCAAGCTTCTGTTGACCCACACGCATTGGGATCACATCAACGGTTTCCCTTTCTTCGCCCCCAATTTCCGCCCTGAATTCAAGCTGCACATCATGGCCGGTCATTTGAATGTCGGCTACGATACCGGCGGCATTCGCAGCATCCAGCAGGTGCTGGCCAGCCAGATGGCCAATCCGATGTTTCCGGTGCCGCTGGCGGCGCTGAAGGCCGAGATCTCCTACGAGGATTTCGAGGCCGGCACCAGCTTCAGCCCCTACAAGGACGTGCTGGTCCGCACCACCAAGCTGAACCATCCCAACGGCGCCACCGGCTATCGCATCGAACACAAGGGCAAGTCGGTCTGCGTGATCACCGATACCGAACATGTGCCGGGCGTCCCCGACCAGAATGTCCTGAAGCTGATCGAAGGGGCCGATCTGGTCATCTATGACAGCACCTATACCGACGACGAATTCCCATCCAAGGTCGGCTGGGGACATTCGACCTGGCAGGAAGGAATTCGCCTGTGCAGAGCGGCCAAGGTGAAGCGGCTGGCCATCTTCCATCATGATCCCGACCATGACGATCAGTTCATGGAATCGCTGGAAGACACGTCGCGCCAGGTTTGGGACGGCACGTTGGTGGCCAGGGACAATATGGAACTGACGCTGGCGTAAGCAGCTATCAGCTATCAGCTATCAGCTATCAGCATTGACACTCTGGTTGCAAAAGAAACGAAGCCAACTTGCTGACCGCCGACCGCTTATTGTGGCAGTGCCGAGGCTTGATTCTGGCGCGGCATGATATGTACTGTGATGCGCCGGTTGATCGACTGGTTGGCCGGCAACGGATTGCCGTTCATGTCGCGGTTTGGCACTTTGGGCGCCACGTCGGCAAAGCCGGTGGCGCGCAAGCGGGCCGGCGCCACGCCGCCGCCGATGAAATAGCGGGTGACGGTGGTGGCGCGCATGGCCGACAATTCCCAGTTCGACGGAAATTGCGGGGTGGCGATGGGAATGTCGTCGGTATGGCCTTCGACTTCGATCTGGAAGCCCTGATAGCGTTCGGCGTTCAGAAGCGCTGCGACGCGCTTCATGACGACTTCGGCTTCGGGCTTCAGATCGGCGGTGCCGGGGGCGTAAAAGGCCTGGGCGGCGAATTCCAGAACGATGCCCCTGTCGTCGGTCATGACGCCCATGACCTCTTCGGCCCCCAACGACTGAGCCGTATCCTTCAGGTCATCCTTCAGGAGCTGGATCGGTTGCAGCACGTCCCTCTTGGCGATGTCCTTGGCCAGGGATTGCTGCAATTGCTCGAGCTTGACCGGATCGACCTTCGAGATCGAGAACATCATCACGAAGAAGGCCATCAAAAGCGTGATGGCGTCGGCATAGGTGGTCAGCCAGTCTTCGCATTCCTCGGCGTCTTTCTGGGGGGCTCCGAATTTATCGGCCATGGTCGCCCATCACTTCTTCATATGCTTGTCGATGCTGAAATGGATGCTGGGATCGAGGAAGCTGTTCATGCGGTCCTGGATATAGCGCGGGCTTTTGCGCTCGGCCAGCAATGCCAGCCCCTCGGCGACCAGATAGTTTCGAAAGCGCACGATTTCCTCGCGTTGCTGGATCTTGCTGGCGGCTGGCAGCAAGATGACGCGGGCGAACAGCACGCCGTAAAGCGTGGTGATCAAGGCCACGGCCAGGCCGGAACCCAACCCCGATGGATTGGTGGCCATGTTGTCGAGCATGATGACCAGGCCGACCAGGGTGCCGATCATGCCGAAGGCGGGGGCGTTGCTGCCCATGTTCTTCAGAATGCCGACCGGAATCGTGGCGCGCTGGAAGGTCGATTCGATGGTGTTGGCCAGCGTGTCGCGCACTTCCTGTCCGGTATAGCCGCTGATGACCAGATCGACGCCGAAGGACAGAAACTTGTCCTGGCTGCGTAATTTGCCGGCATCGGCTTCCAGGGCCGGCAGGCCGCTTTTTTGAACCAGATAGCCCCAGCGGATGACGCGCCCGACTTCCCCGGTCAAGGCCGTGCGACCGATCTTGGGGGCGATGATGACGGTTTTCAGCACCCCCAGCGCCTGCATGACATAGCGCGCTTCATAGGAGATGAAGGTCGCGGCAAAGGTGCCGCCGACCACCATGATGAAACTGGCCAGATCGAGAAACGCCTTGTAATTGTCGGTCGATATGATGATCGACCAGACGAAGAGGGCAAGGCTGAAAATCAGACCGAAGATTGTCGGAAGAGACATGGTCGGCAGGCAGCTCCGTTACGCCGGCAATGGCATCTATTGTGGTCGATACCTATTAATGACGCAATATCGATTAATTGAGTGAAGATTTCACTAATTCCAGCCTGTGCCGGGATCTAACGCTCCCGGAAGGCTTCGTGCTTGAGTTTGATGACCGGCTTGATCAGATATTCCATGACTGTCTTGGTGCCGGTATGGATCTCGACCGTGGCCTGCATGCCCGGCGTGATGGGCAAGATGCCCTCTTCGTCGCCCAGATAGGATTTGTCGGTTTCCGCCACCACGCGGAAAAAGGCGCTGCCGTTGTTCTGGTCGATGGTCGAGTCGGCGGCCACCAACGACACTTTGCCGTACAAGCCGCCATAACGGGCGAAGTCGTAGGTGCTGACCTTGACCAGGGCCTTCTGGCCGGCCTCGACATAGCCGCGGTCGATGGGGTTCAGCTTGGCCTCGATGACCAGCTTGTCCTTCAAGGGGACCAGTTCCATCACCGTGTCGCCCGGCTTGATGACGCCGCCGATGGTGTTGTAGCGCAGATTCTTGACGATGCCGTCGATGGGGCTGTTGACCTGGCTGCGCAGGGCCTGATCCGAGGCCTGGCTTAGCAGTTCGCGGGTGCGGGCCACGGTCAGTTCGGCGGTGGCCAACTGTTCGCGGGCCTCGCGGCGGTATTTCTGCTCTTCCTCGTTCTGGCGGTTGATGGCCTCGGAGAGGGCCGCCTTGGCCCGGGGCACGGCGGATTCAAGCTGGGCGATCTCGCCTTGCAGGGTTTCGACGTCGCGCTGCACCTGCAAATGCTCCATGCGCGGCGTCAGGCCGTCCTTCAGCAAGTTTTTGGACATCGAAAGCTTTTCTTCGGCGATGCGCATATTGGCCTGCGACGAGCGGCGGCGCGATTCCATCTCCTGGACGTCCAGTTCGCGCTGACGCACCTGCTCGACGATCTTGGCCATGGTGCTTCGATGCTCGCTGAAACGCGATTCATAGGTGTTCTCCTCGGCCTGGCGCAGAACCGGCTGGCGGGCCGCCTCGACGTTGGGGAAGGACAGCGGTTCGCCTCTGGCTTCGGCCTCGAGCCGGGCCCGCTGCAGGACGGCGCCGTCAAGGCGGACCTGCAGCTCTTCCTTGTTGATGGCGCTGGCCGGCAGATCGACCGTGAACAAAGGCGCGCCTTCATGAACGATCTGGCCTTCCTGGATCGACATTTCGCGCAGGACGCCGCCCTCCAGATGCTGGATCAGCTTGACCTTGCCGTAGGGCACGACTTCGCCCTGGGCGATCGCCACCTCGTCGAGATGGGCGAAGATCGACCACAGGACGAAGCTGCCCAACAACCCCATCACCGTCCAGGCTATGGGCCGCCAACTGGGCAGGGGGTGGCTGGCCACCAGGGCTTCCAGGCGCTGCAGCTTCATGCCGCACCTCGCGCCGTCGGAGTCGGCGTCGTCGGGGCGGGGGGCGGCGTTTGCGGCTGCGGGGCCGCTGCGGGGCGCCCGAAAAGACGGGGCAGAATTTCCGACGATGGACCGGCGGCCAGGATATGGCCCTTGTCGAGCGCCACCACGCGGTTCGAGACCGACAGCAGCACCGGCGAATGGGTGACCATGACGATGGTGTGATCCTTGGCCAGTTCGATCAGGTTGCGGGCCAGATCTTCCTCGGCCCGGCGGTCGAGATTGCTGGACGGCTCGTCCAGCAGCAGCACCGGCGGATCGCCGACCAGAGCCCGGGCCAGAACCAGGCGCTGGCGCTGGCCGCCCGACAGGATGCCGCCGCCTTCGCCGACCAGCGTGCCGTAACCGTCGGGCAGGTCGATGATGAAGGGATGGACGCCGGCCTGGCGCGAGGCCCTTAGGATCTGTTCGTCGCTGGCGTCCGCCGTGCCCTGGGCGATGTTGTCGCGGATCGAGCCCGAAAACAGCACGCATTCCTGGGGCACATAGCCCATCCAGGTCGCCAGTTCGCGCCGGGTGAACTGGGCGATATCGGCGCCATCCAGCGTCACCCGGCCCGAATCGCAAGGATACAGGCCCATCAGCACCTTCAACAGCGTGGTCTTGCCCGAACCGTTGGGGCCGACCACCGCCGTGATGCCGCCCGGCGACACTTTCATGTTCACGGAATCGAGGGTCGGAGCGGCGTCCTTGGCATAGCGGAAGGTCAGGCCCTCGCAGCCCAGTTCGCCCTTGGGACGGCCCAGATCGATGCGCGATTCCTTCAGCTCTTCCGGGGCGATGAAGATGTCGCCCAGACGCTCTACCGACTGGCGGAAGCCCAGATAGGTTTTCCAACTGCCGACCAACTGGTTCAAGGGCCCCAAAAGCCTGCCCATCAGCATGTTGGAGGCGATCAGCGCCCCCATGGTCATTTCATGGGCGACGATGAACAAAGCGCCGACGGTGGTCAGGGTGACATTGGTCATCATGGTCAGCGAGGCCGAGAGATTGACATGGGTGTCGTTCTTGGTGCCGCGCATGATGGCCTCTTCGATCGAGGCGGCGGTGCGCTCTTCCCACAGCGGGCGCATGCGGTCGTCAAGCGCCAGGGCCTTGATGGTCGAGCGGCCTTGGATCATCTCGGAGATCAGGGTGTCGCGGCCCGACAGCGTGCGCTTCTCACGCTTGGCGGCCTTTTGCTGGGCCCTGGCCGAATACCAGGCCAGAAAGCCGAAGATCGGCATCACCACCAGCAGCACGAATCCCAAAGGCGTCGCCAGAATGAAGATCAAGACCAGGAACAACAGCGCGAAAGGCAGATCGGCGACCAGAACCGCCGAGGCCCCGGACAGGGTGTTGCGCACCACTTCGACATCGCGGAAAAGCAATTGCCAGAAGGCTGCGGGCTTGGTTTCCAGCGTGCGCAGGGGCAGGGCCATCAGTTTCTCGAACAGGCGCGTTCCCACCACCACATCGACCCGCAGGGCCACGGTTTGCAGGATGCGGGCGCGAACCTGACGCAGCACGAAATCGAAGGCGGCGACCAGAATCATGCCGATGACCAGACCCTGCAGCGTGGTCAGGCCGCCCGAGAAGACCACCCGGTCATAGACCTGAAGGGTGAAAATCGGGGCGCAAAGAGCCAGGATATTGACGAACAGCGAGACCGCGATCACTTCCAGGAAGATGGGTTTCAGGGGGCGGACGATCTCGGCCACCCATTCATGACGAAGGGCGGCCTGGGCCGGACCCGATTCGGCGTCGCTGGATTTGTCGGGAAGGGTGGGGTGCATGCGTCCGTGCTTAAAAATAGTGACCGGACAAGACAATAGCACTCCATGCGGCCTTGTTCCAGTCACTGGCTCGGGTTAATTTATGGGGACTTCAGGGGAGGGCAAGCCATGGCCGGCGACGAGAAAGAAAAAGCAGCTCCAAAGAAAGCCCGCAAATGGAGCTTCAAGGCCCTGGCCGGCGGCGGGCGTCCGGTGGCCACCGTCTTGCTGTTCGCCCTGTTGTTCGCCATGCTCAACGATCCGGCCCCGCTTGAATTCATCAGACTGAAAACATTCGATTATTTCCAGGCGACGAAGCCGCGCGAGGTGCCCCAGCAAAAGGTCGTGGCCATCGTCGATCTGGACGACGAAAGCCTAGCCGCCATCGGCCAATGGCCCTGGCCGCGCACCACGGTGGCCAATCTGGTCGAACGGATCATCGGCTATGGCGGCGTGGTGGTGGGCTTCGATATTGTCTTTGCCGAACCGGACCGCATGTCGCCTTCCAAGGTGGCGCAAAGCATGGCCGGGCTCGATCCCGCCATCAAATCGCGCCTCTTGAGCATGAAAAGCAACGACCAGGTTCTGGCCGAGGCCATTGCCCGCACCGGTCGCGTCATCCTGGGCCAGTCGGCTGTCGATACCCAGGAATATAGCGAGCCGGGCGAGCGTCCGCAGACCAGCGTCGCCGAACTGTTCGGCGATCCCAGGATCCATCTGCAAACCTATCCCGGCATGGTGCGCAATCTGCTGATGTTCGATCAGGTGGCGGCCGGGCGCGGCGTCTTCAACGTCTTGTCGGAAATGGACGGCATCACCAGGCGCGTTCCCGCCGTCGAGAATATCGGCGGCGAGTTGGTGCCGGCGCTGGCCATCGAGATGATTCGCGTCGCCACCGGCGAAGTGTCGCTGATTCTGCGCTCGAAGAAAGATGGCACCGGCGTTCAGGACATCGTGCTGCAAAAGCAGAAAGTGGCCATTCCCACCGACGGCGAGGGGCGCATCTGGGTCAATTTCTCGAAGATGGACAAGGATAAATACGTCCCCGCCAAGCAGGTTCTGGAAGGCACAGTCGATCCTTCGCGCCTGGCCGGCAAGCTGGTGCTGATCGGCACCTCGGCGGTCGGGCTGCTCGACATCAAGACAACGCCCATCGAGGCCCGTCTGCCCGGCGTCGAGGTTCACGCCAACATCATCGAAAACATTCTGTTTACGCAATTCCTGTCGCGTCCCGCCAACGCCTTGGGCCAGGAAATCCTGTACACGCTGGGCATGGGTTTGCTGCTGATCTTCTTCCTGCCCATCATCGGCGCCCGCTGGACCATGGGCTTCTTCCTGCTGGCCGCCGGCGTCATCGCCGGATTTTCCTGGTACCGTTTCGTCACCATCAACGAGCTTTACGACCCGGCCAATCCCATCTTGATCCTGCTGGTCATCTATATCGAACTGACCTACGCCAATTTCGCCAGCGAGGAAAAGAAACGCCGTCAGGTCCGCGACGCATTCTCGCGCTATCTGTCGCCGGCCCAGGTGGAACGTCTGGCCGCCGATCCCGGCAAGCTGACGCTGGGCGGTGAAATGAAGGACATGACGCTGCTGTTCTGCGACGTGCGCGGCTTCACCACCATTTCCGAACAATTCGACGCCCAGGGCCTGACCCGGCTCATCAACCGCTTCCTGACCCCTATGACCGACGTCATCCTGGCCCGCCAGGGCACCATCGACAAATATATGGGCGACTGCATCATGGCCTTCTGGAACGCGCCCGAGGACGATCCGCAGCATGCGGCGCATGCCTGCGAATCGGCCTTGGTCATGAAGGAGCGGCTGGTCACGGTGAATCAGGAATTGGAGGCCGAATCCGTCGTCGAGAAGCGCAAGCACATTCCCATCAATGTCGGCATCGGCCTCAATTCAGGACCGGTCTGCGTGGGAAATATGGGATCGGATCAGCGGTTCGACTATTCGGTCCTGGGCGATAACGTCAATCTGGCCTCGCGCCTGGAAGGTCAGTCGAAAACCTATGGCGTCACCTGCGTCATCGGCGAAAATACGCGTACCGAAGCGCCGGACTATGCCTGCCTCGAGCTTGATCTCATCAAGGTCAAGGGCAAGTACGAGGCGGTGCGCATCTTCACGCTGGTGGGGCGGCCCGACATGCGCAAGGATCCGCGCTTCACGGCGCTGGAAACCGAACACAAGGCCTTGCTGGCCGCTTACCGGGCCCAGAACTGGGACGAGGCGCGGACGCATCTCGCCAAATGCCGCGAATTGGGCGAGTGGCTGAATCTCGGACATCTGTATGATCTGTACGAGGAGCGCATCGCCGACTACAGCGAACATTCTCCTGGCGCCGATTGGGACGGCGTTTATGTGGCGAAGTCGAAGTAGCTATCAGCTATCAGCATTGACACTCCAGGCACAAAAAAACAGCCAGCTTGCTGACCGCTGACCGCTGACCGCTGACCGCTGACCGCTGACCGCTGACCGCTGACCGCTGACCGCTGACCGCTGACTTACTTCGCGGCGACTTCGTTGACGACGTCGAGATCGAGACGGCCCATGGCCGTCAGAAGCTGATAGATCGCCGCCCTTGCGTCATACGAGGCGTTCACATAGTTGATGCGGGCGTTGTAGATCTCGTTCTCGGCGTCCAGCACATTGATGGTGGTTTCCTTGCCGGCCTCGCGCATCTTCTTGCGGCCTTCCCAGACTTCGGAGGCGATGTTGACCGCGTTTTCGAGCAACTGCACGCGCTCGCGCGCCGTCAGCAGGGCCTGCCAGGCGATCTTGGTCTGCTCGACCACCTTGCGCTTGCTGTAGTCCAGGCTATCCTTGGCGCCGGCATAGTCGAAAGCGGCCTTGGCGACCGCAGCCTGCGTCGAGAAGCCCGAGAACAGATCCCAATTGGCCTTCAAAAGCAGTGTCCAGTCGCGGCGGATGCCGGTGACGGTGTTCTTGCCGTCTTCGTAGTTGGCCTTGCCTTCGAGCGACAGGGTGGGGTAGTAGCCCGAGCGCGCGGCGCGGCGGCTTTCGCGGGCCGACTGCACCTGGGTGTCGCTGGTGGCGATGGCGGGATTTTCCTTGAGCGCGATGTCGATGGCTTCTTCCAGGCTTTTGGGAAGCAGCGAGGTCGCTGGTTGCGGATCGTTCATGGCGCCGACTTCGGGGGCGCGGTTGAAGACCTGGGTATAGCGCGATTGGGCGTCGATCAGCGCGCCTTCGAAGGTGACGTGGCGTTCCTTGGCCAATTGCAGGCGCGACTTGGCCTGCAGCACGTCGACGGCAATGCCCGAACCGCGCTGGACCCGTTCGTCTTCCAAGGTCAATTGCTGCTGGATATTGGCTTCGTTGTTCTTGGCCAGTTCGATCAAGCCGCTTTGGCGCAGAACGTTCAGATAGGCGGTGGCGCCTTCCAGCATCACGGTCTGGCGCACCTGTTCGACATTGACGTTGGCGGCGTTGCTTTGCAGCCGGGCCGATTCAACGGCCGACTGGGTGGCGAAACCGTCGAACAGTTTCTGGGTGATGGTGATGCCCGCCGTGTCGCGGCCGGTATAATAGGCTTCCTTGTTGTCCTTGCGCCGCGACGGCGTATCGACATATTCGGGGCCGACATCGCCGTTGACGGTTACCTTGGGATAGTAGCCGGAGACGGCGCCGCGCACGCTTTCCTTCGCGGCGGCCGAACTTTTGCGGGCCTGCTGAAGCTGGGGATGATTATCGACGAGATCACGCAGTTCCTCCTCGAGAACAGCGGCACTCACGCCCCCCGTTCCCGCAAAGCCGAGCGCCATAAAGGTCGCGCCAGCCAGAAGTCCTGCCCTGATCTTCATTTAGTCCCCAAAAAAACAAACACCCACAAGATGAAGGGGAGTATCACCCAAAGATTCTCGATCGTCAAATACCTTATGCCCATCGCAAGTTCAAGAAATTTATTAACCGATTTTTAAGGCCGGGCCATCATTTTAACTGGTTCTTCGATTTAAGGAATTCCAAAAAACAGACGGTTTTATCGCCATTTGGCTGGGTTGTCAGAGCGCGCCGGTCGTGGCATGAGACGTCTTGAATTCCAGAGCCGCCGGAAACAGGGGGCGAATCGGAATCAAGGCTGGAAAACCAAGGGAAGCGTCAGCGTGGAGATCGAGGAAGTCATCAAATTCATGCTTCCCGGGGCGATCATGGGATCGGCCCTGGGATCGCTCGTGCTGACGACGGCGATCTTGTATTTGAGCATGCAAAAGGACGCGCCGCGCGGTCTCAATATTTGGGGATTAGCCTTCGGCATCAACATGTTGCGCATGCTGTCCTTCTTTTTGAAGCCTTTTTTGGGGGCCGGCCCGACCCAGCTTTTGAACGAAACGCTTCACGTCGGCGTCATCGTTTTGTTTCTTGCCGGTACTTGGGCTTTTCTTGGCCGCCCCGTCAACAAACGCCATTTGGCGCTGATAGCCGCCGCCTTTTTACTTTGGTTGTACGGCGCCACTATCGCGGGATTAGGATTTTTGGCCTCGACCTTCCCCTTTTATGTCGGGGCGGCGCTGGTTCATGCCTATGTCGGCTGGTCCTTCATCATCCATTCCAGGCGAAAGAAAATATGGGGAGGACAGTTTATCGGCCTTCTCATCTTCCTATGGGGCGTCCATAAGCTGAATTACCCATGGTTGCGCCCGCTGGAGTTTTTCGCGCCCGCCGGATTCGCCTTGGCCGAGCTTCTGGCCCTTTCCATCGCCGTCGGCATGTTGTTGATGGCCCAGCGCCGCCAGAGCGACATCGCCGAAAAGGCCCGCCATGCGGCCAAGGAAAGCCAGCGGCGCCTGCAACTGAGCGAAGGCCAGCTCAACGCCGTCCTGCACGGCGCCGCCGACGGCATTCTGACCTTGGATTCGCAAGGCCTGATTCAATCGGCCAATCCATCGACCATGGCCATGTTCGGTCTTGCCGCTGATGAGGTGATCGGCCAAGCGCTCGACAAGCTGATTCCCGGCGGCGAAGCCATGGCGCAAAGCCTGGCGGCAAGCGGCGCCAATAACGGCGACGCTTTGGCGAAGGGTTTCGAATGTTTGGGCATTCGCCGGGACGGCAGCCATGTTCCGCTGGAACTGACGGCGGCGGAAATCATGTTCGAGGGCTTGTCGCACAAGCTGGTCAAGCTGCGCGACACCAGCGACAGCAAGATCTCCGTGCGCATCGAAGACATGATGGGCGCCCTGACCCGCGCCTTTGCCGAAGGCTTGGGGCTGCAAGGCCTGATGACGCGGCTGTCGGAAGGCATCGCCAACATCTTCTGGCTGCCCTTGGTGTGGGTCGGCTTCTCGGAGAAGGATGGTTCCATCTCCGTCAAGGGCAGCGGCGGAGCCATGTCGGCCAAGCCGATTCCCACGGATGAGGTGGATGCCGGCGGGCCGGCGGCCAGGGCCATCGCCACCGGCGACGCGCAACCGGTCAGCATCAACGACAATCGTTTCGGCGAGATGTTGGACCCGGTCTGGAAATGCGGATTCCAGGCCATGGCGGCCATTCCGCTGTCGGCGCATTCCAAGGTCGTGGCCGTCTTGCACGTCTACAGCCAGACCGAGCAGTTTCCGCCAACCTGCCTCTCCACGCTCGACCGCCTGTCCGGCCGTTTGGGACTGATGGTTCAGGCCGGGCTTGATCAGGAACGGCTGGAACTGATGGCGGCGGCGATGGAGGCCTCGTCCTCGGCCATCGTCATTGCCGATTCCAAAGGCGGAATCGAATGGGGCAATGCCGCCTTCTGCCGCTCGTCGGGCTATTCCGCCGACGAAGTGCTGGGACGCCAGCTCAATCTGCTGGCGGTCAAGGATCATGGCGGCGCCGAGTTCGATTCCTTGAAGAAAGCCCTGGAATCCGGGCAGACCTGGCATGGCGAAATGGTCGAGCGCCGCAAGGACGGCAGCTTGTATACCGTCGAGCAGACGGTGACGCCGATGCTGGATGCCAAGGGGCGCGTCACCCACTATGTGGTGGTCCAGGAGGATTTGACCGAAAAGCGCCGCGCCGAGGAACGCATCCGCTATCTGTCGCATTACGACACGCTGACGGCGCTGCCCAACCGCCATCTGTTCCTGGAGCGGCTGAAAAGCGCGGTGGCCCGGGCGCTGGAGTCGGGCTATGAACTGGCTTTGCTGTTCGTCGATCTCGATCAGTTCAGCCGCGTCAACGACACGCTGGGCCATACCGCCGGCGACAAGCTGCTGATCGGCGTCGTCGAGCGCCTGCGCATCGCCGCCCGCGCCGCCGACACCCTGGCCCGCATCGGCGGCGACGAGTTCGGCATCATCCTGGTCGATCCCAAGGCTTCGGATATGGCGGCCAGCTTGGCCAGCCGCATCAATGGCGTGGTCGCCGAGCCCTTCCACCTTGATGGCCACGAAGCCCGACTGGGGGCCAATGTCGGCATCGCCGTGCTGCCCAACGACGGCACGACACCCGATGATCTGGTTCGCAACGCCGACCTGGCATTGTACCGCTGCATCCGCGAGCATCCCGGCAGCTACCGCTATTTCTCGCAGGACATGAACGACGAGGCGCGCTCGCGGCTGGGGCTCGAGCGCGATCTGCGCCGCGCCATCGAACAGAACGAATTCGTCTTGCACTATCAGCCGCAATTGGACGCCAAGACGGGCCGTATCGTCGGCGTCGAGGCCTTGGTGCGCTGGCAACATCCCGAACGCGGGATGATTCCGCCCATCCAATTCATCCCGGTGGCCGAGGATACCGGCCTGATCGTGCCCCTGGGCGAGTGGGTGCTGATCCAGGCCTGCCGTCAGGCCCGCATCTGGAAGGATATGGGGCTGGGCCCGGTCACCATGGCAGTCAATATTTCGGCGGTGCAGTTCTTCCGCCAGGATGTGGTGGCGGTGGTCAAGCGCATCTTGTCCGATACCGGCCTCGACGCTTCTTGGCTGGAACTGGAGCTGACCGAATCCATGGTCATGCACGATGCCGAGGCGGCGATATTAACCCTGAACCGCCTGAACGAGATCGGCCTGAAAATGTCGATCGACGATTTCGGCACCGGTTATTCCAGCCTGAATTACCTGCGCCGCTTCCCGGTGCATCGCCTGAAGATCGACCAGTCCTTCGTGCGCGAATTGACCAACAGCGCCAACGACGCCGAAATCGCCCGCGCCATCATCTCGCTCGGCCACAGTCTGGAATTGGAGGTGGTGTCGGAAGGCGTCGAGACCGAGGCCCAGCAGGACTATCTGAAGCGAGAAGGCTGCGACCTGTTGCAGGGCTATCTGTTCAGCCGTCCGGTGCCGGCCGACGAGGCGACGACCCTTCTCAAACGCCAGCCGTTCGAGAATCCCCGACCAAATTTCGACTCCTCGACGCGGTAAGAAGAAATGGGTCCGCATGATTCCTCACCCTGAGGAGCGCGCAGCGCGTCTCGAAGGGTGAGCAAGGAAACCAACGGACACTGTCCCTGTTCCTCTCATCCTTCGAGACGGGCCTTCGGCCCTACGGAAGGCATGAGGTGAAATTCATATCGACCGTCCGGCCAATTCCACATCAAGCGTCGAAGAGTCCTAATTCCTGACCTTGACCGGCGGCATGCGGGCCTGATGTCCTGCGGCCTCGATCAGCCCCATCCGTTCAGCCATGGCGTCCAGCTTCCAGGCCAGACGGGCCAGCGATTGCAGGCCAAAGGGCAGGCCGCCGCTTTCCAGCAGCGAGAGCATCTTTTCCACCGGCGACAATGGCTTGGGCTGATACACCAGTTGGATCTTGGCGTCGGCATCCAGCTTGGCGGCCTTGCGGGCGGCGGCAAGGGCGGCGTCGAAGCCGCCCAATTCATCGATCAAGCCCGCTTTCAGGGCCTGTTCGCCGGTGAAGACGCGCCCCCTGGCCACCTTGTCCATGGCCGCCATGTCCAGCTTGCGGCCCTGGCCGGCCTTGGCCGTGAAATCGGCATAGATGCGGTCCAGCATGCGCGACAATTTGGCCCTTTGCCCGGGCGTGAAGGGCCGGTTGGGGCTCAACAGCCCGGCATTGGCTCCGGCGTCGATTTCCTCGAAGCCGACGCCCAGCTTGGTCAGGAAATCGGTAATCACCATCTTGCCGGCGAAGACGCCGATCGAGCCTGTGATGGCGCCGGGCTGCGCCAAGATGCGGTCCGCTCCCATGGCGACGAAATAGCCGCCCGAAGCCGCCATGTCGCCGATCGAGGCGATGACCGGCTTGCCGGCTTCCTTGGCCAGGGCCACGGCCCGCCAGATGGTGTCGGAAGCCAGATAAGAGCCGCCGGGACTGTCGATGCGCAAAATGATGGCGGCCACGTCTTCATCGTCGCCGGCATCGGCCAGGGCCTCGGCGATCTCGCCGGCCACCATCATCTTGCTGCCGTCGAAGGGCTGGCCGCCGGCGCCGCCGACCACCGGTCCCTGGGCGTGGATGACGGCGATCTTCTTGGCGCCCTTGGCATGCAGGCGTTCCGACGCGGACAGAAATTCGGCCAAATCGACGAAGTCGGATTCGGGGAATTTATCGGTGATGGCGTCGTCGGCCTCGTCGGCATAGCCCAGCCTGTCGATCAGCTTGGCCTCCAGCGCCTCTTCGGCGCCAAGCGGTCCCTGGTCGATGAGGGCGCGCACGGTTTCGACGGGCAGGCGGCGGCCCTCGGCCAGGCCGGCAACCACTTGCGCCAGGAAGGAATCGAGCAGCGATTTCATGCTTTCGCGCGATTCAGCCGTCATCGATTTTTCGGTGAAGGTTTCGATGGCGCTTTTGAATTCGTGGCGGCGCTGGAATTCCGGGCGGATGCCCAAGAGGTCGAGCGAGCCCTTGATGAAGGGCATTTCGGCGGAAAAGCCGATCAGACCCATATCGCCCGAAGGCTGCATCCAGATTTCGACGGCGGCCGAGGCGACATAGGCGTCGATGGTGCCGCCGCCCATTTCGCCGAAACTTTCGGCGAAGGCGAAGATCGGTTTGCCCGTGGCTTTGAATTTCAACAGGGCGGCGCGCACTTCCTGGGCCTGGGCGAGGCCCAGTTCCGACGAACCCAGGCGCAGGCTAAGCCCCTTGACCCGCTGATCGCGGCCGGCCAATTCCAGGGCCTCGTCGATTTCGGCCAGTTTCAAGGGTCCATGCTGTTTGGTGAAAGCGTGCAGCGGATCGTAAACCGGCGGCTCATCGACGACGCCCTGATTGAGGTCGATTTCAAGAACGATCTGCTTGGGAAGGTCGGGCTTGCCGGGGGTGGCCATATGGGCGACGCCGTAGACGATGCCGGCGAGGGTCAGAATCGTCAACAGTCCCGTGACCGAGAGTATGCCGACCAGTATCAGCCAAAGTTTGCGCATGCGATCCTTCTACACGTCTTTGCTAAGCCAGTCGAGACGGCCCGAGGCGCCGTCGCCCAGGGCCAGCCTGTCGCCCAGCCAGGGCAGCAGGCGGGCCAGTTGCTCGTCCAGCCGATAGGGGGGATTGATAATGACAAGACCCGAGCCATTCAAGAGCTTGGCATCAAGAGGGGCTCTGACAAGATGGCGCGCCGCCAGAATGCCGGGAATTTCGGATTGGCGCAGGCGCTCATATATCTCCAAGACGCCCGCCTCGTCCTTGATGGGGTGCCAGCCGAGCAGAACGCCCTGCGGCCAGCGCTTATGGGCCGAAATCAGGGCTTGGCAGAGGCGCTCATACTCGCCCCCTTCCTCGAAGGCGGGATCGATCAGGGCCAGGCCGCGCTTTTCCTTGGGCGGCAGGAAGGCTTTCAGGCTTTGCCAGCCGTCGGCATGATGGACCGCGACTTGCCTGTCTCCGTGGAACAGCGTTTTCAGGGCCGCCGCGTCCTCGGGATGTTTCTCGGCCAGGACCAGCCGGTCCTGCAAGCGCATGAGCTGGCGCATCAGCCAGGGCGAGCCGGGATAATGGCGCAGATGCGGACCCGCATTCATGGCCCGCACCACCGACAGATAGGGCTCCAACAAGGCGGGCTGGGTGGCGATGTCCCATAGCTTGCCGATGCCGGTCTTGTATTCGTCGGTGCGGTTGGGGGCGTCGGTCCAGAAATCGTAGCGCCCGATTCCGGCATGCGTGTCAAGCAGAGCAAACGGGGCCGGCTTGGCGCACAGAGCCTGCACCGTCAGGGCCAGCACGGCATGCTTGACCACATCGGCGAAGTTTCCGGCGTGAAAGGCGTGACGGTAGTTCATGCGCCTAGGACACGCTTTCCAGCAAGGCCAACAGGGCTTTCAGAAGCTCGGTCGGCGTGGGTGGGCAGCCCGGCACGCGGATATCGACCGGCACCACCTTGTCGATGCCGTCCAGACTGGCGTAGCCGCCCTTGAAGCAGCCGCCGTCGATGGCGCAATCGCCCATCGCCACCACCCATTTGGGGCCGGGCGTGGCGTCGTAGGTGCGCCTAAGCGCCTCGGCCATGTTGCGAGACGCCGTGCCGGTGACCAGCAGCACGTCGGCATGCCTGGGCGAGGCGGCGAAACGGATGCCGAAACGTTCGACGTCGTAGACGGGATTGCAAAGGGCATGGATTTCCAACTCGCAGCCGTTGCAAGACCCGGCATCGACGGCGCGCACGACCAGGCTGCGCCCCAGCTTGATTTTCGCCTTGGCGTCGATCTGTCCGGCCAGTTCCAGAATCAAGGCCCGGTCCGGCGCCGCTTCGGTGACCGGCCCCTTATAGAGCGCCTTGAACAGCAGTTTCAAAAGCGGGGTCATAAATCCACTCCCGAATAGGAGCAGTTGAACGACTTGTTGCACAGCGGGAAGTCGGCCACGATATTGCCCTCGATGCAGGCTTCCAGCAGCGGCCATTGGAACCAGGATGGATCGCGCGGAAAGCAGCGCGCGACCAGACCGTCGGCGTCAAGACGCAACCAGGTCATGATCTCGCCGCGAAAGCCTTCGACCAAAGCCATGCCTTCGCCGGCATGCCGGGGCAGGGCGCGGGTCAGGGGGCCGGTGGGCAGGCCGTCGGTGAAGCGCTCGATCAGGGCCAGGCTTTCCTTGATTTCGGCGGCGCGGATCATCAAGCGGCAATGGACGTCGCCGTCGATTTCAATGGGCACGTCGAAATCCAATTCGCCGTAAGGCGCGTAGCCGGGATTCTTGCGGGCGTCGATGGCGCGCCCAGCCGCCCTGGCCACCACGCCGCCGGTGCCGAAACGATGCGCCAGCGAAGCCATGGTGATGCCTGAGCCGACCGTGCGGTCAAGCAGCGACGGCGTGTCGTCATACAGATCGGACAGGCGCTGGAAGCCTTTGCGCACCTCGCGGGCGGCGGCCATGATGTGACGGGCCGCTTCTTTGTTGATATCGACGGCGACGCCGCCGGGAATGATGCGGTCCATCATCAGCCGGTGGCCGAAAACATGATGCGACATGCGCTGCAGCTTTTCCTTTAGCGTCATGGCGTGCGAGAGCATGAGGGCGAAGGCGGCGTCGTTGCAGACGGCGCCGAAATCGCCCAGATGATTGGCGACGCGTTCGATCTCGGCCATGATGGCGCGCAGCCACACCGCCCGGGGCGGGGCCTCGATGCCGACGGCGGCCTCGGCGGCCTGAACGAAGGCCAGCGCATGGGCGACCGTGGAATCGCCCGACAGCCGCCCGGCCAGTTTGGCGGCCTCCTGCACCGTCTTGCCTTCCATCAGGGCCTGGACGCCCTTATGGACATAGCCCAGCCGTTCTTCAAGCCGCACCACGGTTTCGCCATTGGCGTGGAAACGGAAATGGCCGGGCTCAATGATGCCTGCATGGACGGGGCCGACGGGAATCTGATGCAGGGCCTGTTCGCTGTCGGCGGTCAGGAAGTCGTAGCCGAAGGGGACGACCTCGCGGGCTTCGGCCTCGGCCATCGGATGGTTGACCAGCCAGCGGCCATGGTCAAGCCAGGGCCGCATGTCTTCCGCCCCCAGGGCCACCAATCCGTACAAATCGGCGACGACGCGCTCGAGACGGGCCGCCCCCGGGCGCACGCCCGAGACGGCCGGATAGCTAAGACCGTCCAGGGGCAAGGTGATCACGACGACGGTGGTGTTCTCGGCATCGCGCAGGCTCATATGGATTTGGAAGCGGTCATTGTCTTGGGTCTGGCGTTCGGCCCACAGGCCCAGGAAATCCCAGTCGCTGACCGCCAGCACCTCGATGATGTTCATCCAGGCGTCGAAATCGACGATGCGCCTGGCCCAGGGCCGATGTTCCTCGACCAGGGGAAAGTCCTTAAGCAAGCGCAGCAGATAGTTGGTTTCCGTCATGATGGACCTATCCCAGCATCCTGGCCACGGCCTGGAACCATTCGACCAAGGGTCCGGGCAGCCAGATGCCGGCCAGAATGACCAGCGCCAGATGGGCGAACAATGGGGCCAGAGCCCAGGCGGCGTAGCCCTGCGCCGGATCGATGGATGGTTTCGAGAAGACCATGCCCTGCGTCTTCCAGATCAGGGCGCCGAAGGCGATCAGCAGGCCGGCCATGATGGGCAGGGCCAAGAGCGGCTGGCGGGCGAAGGTGGAGCTGACGACCAGGAACTCGCTCATGAAGACGCCCATCGGCGGCAGGCCTGCGATGGCCAGGACGGCGATCAGAAAGCTCCAGCCCAGCACCGGATGGCTGGCGGCCAGGCCCTTGATGTTGACGATGTTCTTGGTGCCCGAAATCTGGCTGATGATGCCGACGGCAAAGAAGATGGCCGATTTGGTCAGGCTGTGCATGGTCATGTGCAGAAGACCTGCGAAGTTCGAAAGCGCGCCGCCCATGCCGAAGGCGAAGGTGATGATGCCCATATGCTCGATCGAGCTGAAGGCGAACAGGCGCTTGATGTCGTCGCGCTTGTAAAGCATGAAGGCGGCCAAGGACAGCGACGAGATGCCCATCGCCACCATCAAGGGGCCGGGGGCCAGGGCCGCGCCATTGGCCGATAAAATCATCTTGAAGCGCAACAGGGCATACAGCGCCACATTGAGCAGCAGACCCGACAGCACCGCCGAGATGGGCGTCGGGCCCTCGGCATGGGCGTCGGGCAGCCAGGCATGCAAAGGCGCCAATCCCACCTTGGTGCCATAGCCGATAAGCAGGAAGACGAAGGCCAGGCTGAGCAGGGCGGGCTCGAATCTGGCGCTGGCCTTGATGACATAGGTCCAGGCCATGGCTTCCTCGCCCGGTCCCATCACCGGCTGGGCGGCCAGATAGACCAGGATGGTGCCGAACAGGGCCAATGCGATGCCGACGCTGCAGAGGATGAAATATTTCCACGCCGCCTCGATGGCTTCCCTTGTGCGGTACAGGCTGACCATCAGCACCGTGGTCAGCGTCGCCCCTTCCACCGACACCCACATCAAGCCCAGATTGTTGGCCATCAGGGCCAGCAGCATGGTGAACAGAAAGGCCTGATACATGGCGTGGTAGAAGCGCAGATTGCGCCGGTTCAGATGCCCTTCCTTGCGCTCGCGCGCGATATAGCCTGCCGAAAAGACGCTGGTGGTGAAGCCGACGAAGGTGGTCAGCACGACCAGCGAGACGTTGAAATCGTCGATGAACAGCCACAGCGTGGCGTCGGGACGGTGGAACAAAAGGGCGATCGAGGTCAGGAACGAGGCCAGGCTGGCCACCACATTGACCCAGATGGAAACGCGCAGGCTTGAAACCACGGCCAGCAGGGCTGAGGTGAACAGCGGAATGCCCAGAACGAAGAGGTGGACGTTCAAAGCCGGTCCCCCCGTACGGTTTCCAGATAATGCAGATCCAGGCTGTCGAAGCGCTCGCGGATGCGAAAGAAGAAGATGCCGAACAGGATCATCGCCACCAGCACCGAGAAGGCGACCGACATTTCCACCACCAGCGGCATGCCCTTGACGCCGACGGCGGCCAGGATCAGGCCGTTCTCCAGGGCCATGAAGCCCACGACCTGGGTGACGGCGTTGTGGCGGGTAATCATCATCAAAAGGCCCAGCAGCACCACCGACATGGCCATGGCCAGATTCTCGCGGGTCAGCGCGGAAGCTCCTTGCGTCACCGGCAACACCAGCACGATCGACAGCGCCACCAGCGCCACCCCGATGATCATGGTGGGGCCGATGCCCAGCGCCGTTTCCACCGAGCGGTGGATGCCCAACCGCTTGACCAGCCAGTTGAGGGCGAAGGGGACGAAGAAGGCCTTGAAGACAAGGGCTATCCCCGCCGTGACGTACAGGTGCGGCGAATTCTGGATATAGGCCTGCCAGGCGGCGGCGATGGACAGGGCTCCGGCCTGGAAAGCGAAAGTGGTCAGCACCGCCTTGATGCGCCGCTGATACAGAAGCTGAAAGCCGAACAACAGCACCATGGCGCCGATCAGGTGGGCGGTGTCGTATTGCAGGGCGCGATCCATCACACGGCCTCCGAAACGTACAGAACCAGCGTCGCCAGCAGCGACAGCAGCAGCGCGCCGCCCAGAAAGTCGGCATAGCGGAAGACCCGCATCTTGGCGATGACGGTTTCGAAGACGGCCAGGCCGGCGGCCAGCAAGGCCAGTTTGCCGCCATAGGCGAACAGGCCCAGCACGATGCCTTCCAATCCCTTGCCCGACTGGCTGATCCCCCAAGGCAGGAAGATGCAGATGATGAGCGAGATGTAAAGCTGCAGCCGCACCATCGAAGCGGCCTCGATCAGGGCCAGATGGCGGCCGGTATATTCCAGCACCATGGCTTCGTGGACCATGGTCAGTTCCAGATGGGTGGCCGGATTGTCGATGGGAATGCGCCCATTCTCGGCGATAGCCACCAGCAGCAGCGCCACCAGGGACAGGCCCATCGACACCTGCAGGCCGACGCCGCCGGCCAGCACATAGTCGATGATGCGGGCCGGGGCCGTGGTGCCGGCCAACAGGGCCAGGGTGAAGACGGTCATCAGCATGGCCGGCTCGGCCAGCGAGGCGATCAGCATCTCGCGGGACGCCCCCAGGCCGCCGAAGCTGGTGCCGATGTCCAGACCGGCCAGCGCGATCATGAAGCGGGCGGCGCCCAGCAGGGCGACCAGCGTAATCATGTCGGCGGTGGGGATCAGCACCAGATTGGTGGTGAAGCTGGGCACCAGCGAGGCCGCCATCCAGGTAAAGCTGAAGATGAAATAGGGGGCGATGCGAAACAGCCAACTGGCGTTGCCGGCCAGCACCAGTTCCTTGCGCAGCAGCCGGGCCAGATCGCGATAGGGCTGCAAGGGCGAGGGGCCGATGCGCCCATTCAGGCGCGCCTTGATCAGGCGCACGAAACCGGTGACCAGGGGCGCCGCCAGCACGGCGATCAGGGTCTGCAGAACTTGCCAAAGAACGCTGGTCAGGATCATGAGAACACCCTGCGAAGGGCCGCCACGATCAACATCAGCATCAAGGTCAGGAACATCATCAGCAGATGCCGGCGCACGGTCATGGTCTGCAGCCGGTTGAGGCGGGCGGCCAGATGGGTGACGCCATCGATCAGGGGCTGGTACAGTCCCTGCCAGATCGGATCGCGCATATGCACGTCCAGCCGGGCCGGGCGGATTTCCGAGGGCGAGGGCATGTCCACGTCTTCCCGGGCCTGGAACATGCTGGCGCCGAAGACGCGCCTTAGCGGTTGGGCGAAACTGGAGGCCGTGTATTGGAAGGCCGGGCTGGCTTCCTTATGGCCGCAATCCCAGGCCGGGCCGCGTCGCACCTGACGGGTGCCGAAGCCCTTGATGATGACCGCCGTGACCAGGATCAGGAACAGGACCGAAGCCACCAGCACGGTGCCGGAATAGGAGCCCCTGGTGACGCTGATCGGAGCCAGCCAGGGCCAGCCCTCGATGATGGTGCCTTGCAGTTCGATGCCCATCAGGCTTTGGGCGATTTGGGACAGGATGGTGGTGGCCGATACCGGCAGGATGCCCAGCAGAGCGCACAGGGCGGCCAGGCCGATCAGTGAGATTCGCATCGGGATCGGCGCTTCCGTCGCCAACAGGGCGGCCTGGCTGCGGGCGCGGCCCAGGAACACCAAGCCGAAGGCGCGCACGAAGGCCGCCGCCGCCATGGCCGCCGACAGGGCCACCATGGCCGCGACGACGGGCGAGCCGAACTTCATCGCCCAGTTGGGAATCTTGGGGCCCAGGAACAGGGTTTGCAGGATCAGCCATTCCGAGACGAAACCGTTCAGCGGCGGCAGGGCGGAAATGGCGGCTGCGCCGGCCAGGAAACAGGCCGCCGTGACCGGCATGCGGTGGATCAGCCCGCCCAGACGCTCGATATTGCGCTCGTTGGTGGCCGACAACACGGCTCCGGCGCCCAGGAACAGCAATCCCTTCATCACCGAATGATTGAGCATGTGGTACAGGCTGGCGGCAAGGGCCAGGGCGGCGAAGGGCAGCATGCCCTCGCCCTTGAAGGCCAGGGCGATGCCCAGGCCGATGAGGGCGATGCCGACATTCTCGACCGTCGAATAGGCCAGCAGGCGCTTCAAATCGGTCTGGATCAGGGCGTACAGAATGCCCGCCACCGCCGTGACCCCGCCTGCCACCATGATGATGGCGCCCCACCACCAAGCGGGGGTGGGGCCGAAATCGAACAAAAAGCGGCAAAGAATATACAGCGCCACCTTGGTCATGACGCCGCTCATCAGGGCCGAGACATGGCTGGGGGCCGCCGGATGGGCCAGCGGCAGCCAGGCATGCAGGGGCACCAGACCGGCCTTGGAGCCGGCCCCGAGCAGGGCCAGCAGCACCACCAGCGAGGATTGCAGCCCGTCCAGCTTGGCCGTTCGCATGGCGTCGAAACCATAGCCGCCGCCTGCTTGGGCCAGGACGCCGAAGGCCCCCAGCAGGCAGAAGGTGCCGAACAGGGCCATCATCAGATAGGTGAAGGCGGCTTTGCGGTTTTCCTCTTCCTCATGGTCGATCAGGACCAGAAGCCAGGACGAGACCGACATGAATTCCCAGGAAACCAGGAAGGAAAAGGCGTCGTCGGCCATCAGTGCCAGATTCATGCCGGCCAGGAACATGGGATAGGCGGCGGCGACTCGGGGGGCATGATTCAGATGTTTGACATAGCTGACGCCGAAAAGCGAGGCGGCCAAAGCCCCCAGATTGACGATGACCAGGAACAGGCCGGAAAAAGCGTCGATGCGGAAATGGGCCTTCAGCCAGGGCAGGCCGATGGGCAGGGCGGCCAGATCGGCCCCGCCCTTCAAAACGCTGGCAATGCCAATGAATCCAAGGAGAAGCGATACCAGCAGGCAGCCGCCATGAACAAGCGCAGGCGCCAGTTTATGGCGATGGGCCGCCATGGCCAGCATCGTCAATAACGGCAAGACCGCCACCGCAAGCAAGGCTTGCGCCGCCACATTCGCCTCCTCGACCGGGGATCTGCCGCCGAGTGGCGGCAGGTCTTTACGCATCATAGAACCCGGGCCAGCCCGCCCGCAAGAGTGGGAAATAATTTATCGCGAGTCTTTTCAAATCATGTCGGGATGCATATGTGCCCTGCACGGGGTGTCGTTCCTGCGACGGGAGATCGGTCATGAACAAGCTTTTCGGCTTTCTGCCTGCCGCCGCTCTGGCTTGCGCCCTGAGCGAGGCCAAGGCGGCGCCGCTGCCGGACCCCGTTTTCGACGCTCCCTTGGAAGTCGGCGAGAAGGCCGCGCCGCAATCCATCGTCCTGGCCGGCGGCTGTTTCTGGGGCGTGCAGGCGGTCTTCCAGCATGTGCGAGGAGTCAGCGAGGTGCTTTCCGGCTATGCCGGGGGGTCGCAGGCGACGGCGCGCTACGAGAAGGTCAGTCAGGGCGGCACCGGCCATGCCGAGGCGGTGCTGGTCATCTATGACCCATCCAAGGTGAGTTTGGGCAAACTGTTGAAGGTGTTCTTTTCGGTGGCCCATGATCCGACGCAAAAGGACCGCCAGGGTCCGGATGTCGGCACGCAATACCGTTCGGCCGTCTTTCCTTCCGACGACAGCCAGGCCGCCATCGCCAAGGCCTATATCGAGCAGTTGGACGCTGCCGGCGTCTTTCCAAAGCCGATCACCACCAACATAGAACCCTTGCGGAAATTCTATCCTGCCGAACCCTATCATCAGAACTACGTCAGAAAAAATCCGGGCAACGGCTATGTGGCGGCGCATGACCTGCCCAAGCTGGCCAGCCTGGGCAAGGTTTTTCCTGAATTGTTCGTGATCAGCCAGTAGTCGCGGATTCGACTTCGGCCTTGGCCCCCTCTTGCCATTCCCGCATGGCGGGCAGGGACCAGATGGCGTCCATATAGGCTTGGGCGCCGGCGTCCACCTTGACGCCATAAGTGGTGAAGCGGGTGACGACGGGGGCATACATGGCGTCGGCGGTCGAGAATTTGCCGAACAGGAAGGGCCCCTCCTTGCCGAAGCGGGTCCGGCATTCGTCCCAGATTTCCAGAATGCGCGCAATGTCGTCCTTGGCGGCTTCGGGACCGGTAGAATCAGGGATGCGGCCCATGATGTCCATCGGACAGTTCTGGCGCAGGCTGGCGAATCCGGAATGCATTTCGGCGGCAACCGAACGCGCGATGGCGCGGGCCTTCTCGTCGAGGGGCCATAACTGGTCCTCGGGATGGCGCTCGGCGATATATTCGAGGATGGCCAGCGAATCCCAAATCGTCAGGCCGTGATGCAGCAGTGCGGGAATCTTGCCCGATGGCGAGAATTTCAAAATCCGCGCCTTGCTGTCGGCTTGACGCAGGCGCACCAGTTCGGAATGGAAGGGAATGCCGGCCACCTTCATGCCCAGCCACGGACGCAAGGACCAAGACGACCAGTTCATGTTGCCGATCACCAGCGTGTAGGTGCTCATCTTTCCCTCCTTGCATTTCCAGCGCTTCTTTACATGATGGCGGGGGCAAGAGCGACAAGCAAGGTGAAGTTCGATGGCATCCGGTTCGGTTCTGGTATCAAAGGCGGCGAAATCCGTCTCCATTCTTCCCCTCGGCGCCGACGGTTTGAAGGTCTGGCTGAAGCGCCAGCCCACCATGGTGCGCAAATGGGTGCAAGCCAACGGATTCCAGGCGGCGGCGGGCAGCCTTCTGTTTCTGTCGTCGCGCCAAGGCGAGATATCGCATGTGCTGTTCGGTGTGTCTGGCTTGGAGTCGCCTTGGGATTGGGCGGTCCTTCCCAAATCCCTGCCTGAAGGCACCTATCGGATCGATGGCCGCCTGAAGGCCAAGGAAGCCGAGGCGGCGGCGCTGGGCTGGCTGCTGGGGGGCTACCGTTTCGACGGCTACAAGAAGGACGCTGAAAAGCCGAAGGCCAAGCTGCTTTGGCCCACGGGCGCCGACAAGAACGGCGTGACGGCCCTGTTCGAGGCCATCTGTCTGGTCCGCGATCTGGTATCGACTCCGGCCTCGGATCTGGGGCCCAGGGAATTGGCCAGCGAGGCCCGCAAGTTGGCGCGCCGTTTCAAGGCCCGCTGCAAGGTGATTTCGGGACCGGCTTTGGAAAAGGCCGGCTATCCGGCGGTTTACGCCGTCGGCAAGGGCAGCGCCCGCCCGCCCTGTCTGATCGATATTTCATGGGGCAGGGCCAGCCATCCGTTGGTGACGTTGGTCGGCAAGGGGGTCTGTTTCGATTCCGGCGGGCTTGATTTGAAACCGTCGTCGGCGATGAAACTGATGAAGAAGGATATGGGCGGGGCCGCGCATGTTTTGGCCCTGGCCCATCTGGTGATGTCGGCCAAATTGCCGCTGCGCCTGCGCGTGCTGATTCCGGCGGTCGAAAACATGCCGGGCCCCAATGCCATGCGGCCCATGGACGTCTTGAAGACGCGCTTGGGCCTTCGCGTCGAAGTGGGCAATACCGATGCCGAGGGCCGCCTGATCCTGGCCGACGCCCTGTGCGAGGCCTCTCGCGGCAAGCCCGATCTGATCGTCGATTTCGCCACCCTGACCGGGGCGGCGCGTTCGGCGCTGGGCCCTGATCTGCCGGCCCTGTTTTCCAACGACGACGGGCTGGCCAAGGACTTGCTGGAGGCGGCCCAAGCCGAGAACGATCCTCTGTGGCGTTTGCCCTTGTGGTCCGGTTACGAAGATATGCTGAAAAGCAAGATCGCCGATCTCAACAGCGCGCCTGATTCGCCCTTCGCCGGGGCCATCACCGCCGCCTTGTTCCTGCAGCGATTCGTGTCCAAGACATCCGTCTGGGTCCATTTGGATGTGTTCGCCTGGAACGGCGCCGAACGGCCGGGCCGTCCGGTGGGCGGCGAGGCCATGGGTCTGCGCGCCGTCTTCGCCCTTCTCAAAAAACGATATAAAAACAAATGAACGATTCCTTCTGGACAATTCGAAACCGGAACGTTACGGTCGCGGCATGGGAATACAGTTAAAGCCTGTGCAGGCGCTCGACCTCTGGCGGGGTGCCATCGTTGAAAGCGTGCGTCGCGACGCACCCGATTTGTCGGCGCGCCAGATGGCCCTGCTGCTCACCGTCTATCTGACCACGCCGCCGCATACGGTGCGCGGTCTGGCGCAATCCTTGAACGTTTCGAAACCGGCGGTCAGCCGGGCCCTGGATCGCCTGGGCGATCTGGGTCTAGTCAAGCGCAAGCTAGACGAAACCGACCGCCGCAGCGTCCTGGTTCAGCGCACCGTCAAAGGGTCGGTCTTCCTGCGCGAATTCGGCGACATCGTGGTCGGCGCCGCCCAGGATTGCCAGGAAATGGACTCCGGTTCCGGCAACTGATTAGGGCGACTATTCCGTCGCTGCGACATCCTTGGGCCGGACGAAGGCTTCCAGGCGGCAGGTGCTGATCTCCAACTCCTTCCAATCGCCTTTCAGCTTCAGAACCGCCAGGGCGGCGGTGGGGAATTTCGTCTGCAGGCGTCTGAGATCCTCGCCGCCGTCCTGGTTGGGATCGGCCAGCGACATCGCCAATTCCTCGATGCCGGGATTGTGCCCCACGACCAGAACCGAGCGGACCTCGTCCTTCTGCTTGCGAAGCTGGGACAGCAGCGCCTCCCAGCCGATCAGATACATCTCGGCGGGGTACGAAGCCTTCAAGCCGGGAATGGCCAGGGCGATCTGTTCCAGGGTCTGACGGGTGCGAACCGAGGGCGAGCACAGCACCCGGTCGGGGCAGACGCCCAGATCGACCAGCAGGGCGGCCATCTTGGCGGCGTCCTTGAGGCCCCGTTCGGTCAGGGGGCGCTCGAAATCGGCGCTGGCCAGGCCCGAAGGGGCCGCCTTGGCGTGACGCAACAAGAACAGATAGCGTGATTTCTGGGTGGGGCCGGGCTTTTTGACCATGTGACAGCTCCGTGACCTGACAAAAGAGACGTGGCATCCGCACGAGATTTCCGCCTAATATAGGGGGGTTAGTCCCACTTAGCGACTCTTCTTCTGCCATCGGATGCTTCATGCCCAAAGACGCCGAACCCAACCAGAGCCACGCCGAGCCCGCCCATGCGGTCGATTTCAAGTCGAAGGACCGCTTCATCAACCGCGAACTTTCCTGGCTGGCCTTCAACACCCGCGTTCTCGAGGAAGCCGGCAATCCCGGCCACCCGCTGCTCGAGCGCCTGCGATTCTTGTCGATTTCGGCTTCGAATCTCGACGAGTTCTACATGGTGCGCGTGGCCGGTCTTAAGGGTCAGGTCAAGGCGGGTGTGGCCACGCCATCGCAGGAAGGCCATACGCCGGCCCAGCAGTTGGCCGACATCAACCGCGTCGCCGGCGAACTGCTGGCCCGCCAGCTTGAATGCTGGAAGGTTCTGAAAGGCGAATTGCGCGGCAAGGGCATCGCCGTCATTGCCGAGGACGAGCTGAGCAAGGCCGACAAGCGCTGGCTGGAAACCTATTTCATCAATCAGATATTCCCGGTCCTGACCCCGCTGGCCATCGATCCCGCGCATCCGTTTCCCTTCCTGCCCAATCTGGGCTTCGCCATGATTTTGCATCTGTCCAAGGGCGGCGAGGGTGAAACCTTGCGCGCCCTGGTGCCGCTGCCGCATCAGGTGGAACGGGTCATCCGCCTGCCCGGCGACACGATCCGCTTCATCTTCCTGGAAGAGGTGGTCAGCCTGTTCCTCGACCATCTGTTTCCCGGCTTCAAGGTATTGGCCAAGGGCCTCTTCCGCGTCATCCGCGACAGCGAAATCGACATCGACGACGAAGCCGAAGACCTGGTTCGGGTGTTCGAAAGCGCCTTGAAGCGCCGGCGCAAGGGCCATTGCATCCGCTTGACCATCAATTCCGGCCTGCCCGAGGATTTGCGCAAGATCGTCTTCGAGGAAATGGACGCCGCCGACGACGATATCTTCGTCCTCGACGGACTGCTGGGCATCGTCGATGTGCGTCAGATGATTATCGACGAACGTTCGGATCTTTTGTTCCCGCCCTACAACGCCCGCTTTCCGGAACGCATCCGCGATTTCGGCGGCGATTGTTTCGCCGCCATCAGCAAGAAGGACATCGTCGTCCACCATCCTTTCGAAAGCTTCGATGTGGTGGTGCAGTTCCTAAAGCAGGCCGCCCGCGATCCGCAGGTGGTGGCCATCAAGCAGACGCTGTATCGCACCAGCAAGGATTCGCCCATCGTCAAAGCGCTGGTCGAGGCCGCCGAGGCCGGCAAGTCGGTGACGGCCATGGTCGAATTGAAGGCCCGCTTCGACGAAGAGGCCAATATCCGCTGGGCCCGCGACCTGGAAGCCGCCGGCGCCCAGGTGGTGTTCGGCTTCATGGAGTTGAAAACGCACGCCAAGATTTCTCAGGTCGTGCGCCGCGAGCAGGGCGGATTGCGCAGCTATGTGCATTTCGGCACCGGCAACTACCACCCCATCACCGCCAAGGTCTATACCGATCTGTCCTTCTTCACCTGCGATCCCATTCTGGGCCGCGACGCCGCCAAGGCCTTCAACTACATGACCGGCTATGCGGTTCCCGAAGACATGGAAAAGCTGGCCATATCGCCCTTGGGCATCCGCAGCCGCATTCTGTCGCTGATCGATGACGAGATCGAACATGCCAAGGCCGGTCGTCCTGCCACCATCTGGGCCAAGATGAATTCGCTGGTCGATAAGAAGCTGATCGACGCCCTTTATCACGCCAGCCAGGCCGGGGTGCAGATCGATCTGGTCATCCGCGGCATCTGCTGCCTGCGTCCCGGCGTTCCGGGCCTGTCCGACAACATTCGCGTCAAAAGCATCGTCGGGCGCTATCTGGAACATTCGCGCATCATCGCTTTCGGCTGCGGGGGCAAGATGCCGTCGCGCCAGGCCAAGATCTACATCACCTCGGCCGACTGGATGCAGCGGAACATGGATTGGCGCGTCGAAACCTTTGTCCCCATCGAGAATTCGACCGTGCACCGCCAGATTCTCGACCAGATCATGGTCGCCAATCTGAAGGATGTGGCGCAAAGCTGGACCCTGGATTCCGCGGGCCATTACACCCGCCTGGAACAGAAGGGCGAGAAATTCTCGGCTCATACCTATTTCATGACCAATCCCAGCCTGTCGGGGCGGGGCAGCGCCACCTCTCGGGGACGCGCCGCTCCCAAACTGCTGCTGGGAGAGGGCGGATGAACGCAAGCTCCTTCCAAAAGAAGGGGACCGCCACCAGCCGGCGCCAGCCGGTGGCGATCATCGACATCGGCTCGAATTCGATCCGCCTTTGCGTCTATGACGGGCTGATCCGCACGCCGACGCCGATGTTCAATGAAAAAGTTCTGTGTGCGCTCGGCCAAGGCCTGGACGCCAGGGGCAAACTGAATCCCGAAGGGGTGACGATGGCGCGCCTGGCCATCGGGCGTTTCGTTTCCCTGGCCCGGGCCATGGGGGTGGGGCGTCTTGACGTGCTGGCCACGGCGGCGGTGCGCGATGCCAAGGACGGGCGCGATTTCGTGGCCAGCATCGAGCGCGAGACCGGGGCCAAGATCACGCTGCTGCCGGGCGAGGAAGAGGCCAAGCTGGCGGCGCTGGGCGTCATGTGCGGCAAACCGGGCATGACCGGGCTGGTCGCCGATCTGGGCGGCGGCAGCCTCGATCTGGTCGAGGTCGATCATGGCGGTTTCGGCTCCTTCGCCTCGCTGCCGCTGGGCGTTCTGCGCATGGCCGAGAAAGCGGGCGAGGATCGCGCCAAGGCGCTGGACTATATCGAAAAGCATCTGAACGCCAACGAGTGGCTGCACGGCATGCAGGGCAAGCCGCTTTATGCCGTCGGCGGGGCTTGGCGCGCCCTGGCCCGCATCTGCATCGCCCAGACCGGCTATCCGCTTCAGGTGCTGGACAATTTCACCATTCCCCGGCGCGAGGCCTTCGAACTGATCGAACTGATTTCGCGCCAAAGCCGCCGCTCGCTCGAGAAATTCGCCGCCGTTCCCAAGAAGCGCCTGGCCAGCCTGCCGCAGGCGGCGCTGCTGTTGTCGCATCTGATGCTGCTGGCCAAGCCCGAGCGGCTGATCTTCTCGGTCTACGGCCTGCGCGAGGGACAGTTCTACAAACATCTGCCGGAAGGATTGAAGGCGGAAGACCCGCTGGTCGCCGCCTGCCGCGATTTGGCCCGCCGGCTGGGGCGCTTTACCGAACATGCCGACGAGATCATGGTCTGGTCGGCGCCCCTGTTCCTCCAGGAAGAGCTGGACGACGAGCGGCTGCGCATGGCGGCGGCGCTGCTGTCCGACGCCTTCTGGAACGAACATCCCGACTACCGGGCCGAGCAGGCCTTTCTGCGCACCTTCCGCATGCCCTTCATGGGGCTCGAACACCGGGAAAGGGCCTATCTGGCGCTGGTCATGTATGCCCGCCATGCCGGACTTCCCGACGCCCCCTTCGCCCTTCAGGCCAGAGCCATGGTTTCCGAGGACGAGGCCAAGCGGGCCGACATGCTGGGGCTGGTCCTGCGCCTGGCCCATGTGCTGACCGGCGGCACGCCGGGCATTCTGCCGCGCGTGCGCCTGACGGCGGCCTTGGGCGAATTGTCGATGAGCGTGCCCGATGGCGATCCGCTTTACGCCGGCGAGGCGGTCGAGAAAGCGTTGGACCGCTTGGCCCGGACGCTGGGGCTCAAGAACGCATCGCTGCGATTTTATTGACTGAGAATGGCCTTGTTGAGGTCCAACCGCAATTCGATGACGTCGCCTTCGACATAGCCGACGCGGGTGAAGCCCAGCAATTCGGCCAGGATGAGCATCGGCCGGTTGTCGGCCAGCGCCTGACCCACCATCCAGCGGGTGCCGCGGGCCTTGCAATAGCGGATCATCTTTTCCATCAGCACGCGGCCCAGCCCCTTGCCCTTCAAGTCCGAGCGCACGACGATGGCGTATTCCGTCCGCTCGTTGTCGGGGTCGGTCACCGTGCGCACCACGCCCACGGTTTCCTGTTGGCCGTGCTCGCCGGCCATGGTGGCGATGAAGGCCATTTCGCGGTCATAGTCGATCTGGGTCAGGCGCGCCATTTCGGTGTGCGGCAATTCATGGACCAGACCGAAGAAGCGGAAGCGGATGTCTTCCGGCGTCAGCTTTGAAATGAAGATGTGATGGTTGGGCTCGTCCTCGGGACGGATGGGCCGCACCATGACCTTGGCGCCTTCCAGAAGAACGGTTTCTTCCAGTTCCTTGGGATAGGGACGGATGGCCAGGCGCTCGGTGCCCAGCGTCGAAGTGACCGCCACCTTGATGCGGGCGTCCAGGGCCAGCACGCCCTTGCTGTCGGCGAAGAGCGGGTTGATGTCCACTTCCAGGATTTCCGGAATGTCGATGACCAATTGCGCCACCTGCATCAGGGTCAGGCAGACGGCGTCGAGATCGACGGCCTTGCGGTCGCGGTAGCCCTTGAGCAGCTTGTAGACGCGGGTGCGCGAAATCATTTCGCGGGCCAGCGACATGTTCAGGGGCGGCAGGCCGACGGCGCTGTCGCCGATGACTTCGACCGCCGTGCCGCCTTCGCCGAACATCAGAACGGGGCCGAAAATCGGGTCGGTGGCCATGCCGACGATCAGCTCATGGGCGCCGGGGCGCGTCGCCATTTGTTGCACCGTAAAGCCGGTGACATGGGCGTTGGGGTGGAATTTCTGCACCCGTTCCAGCATGGCGTGGGCGGCCTTCTCGGTTTCGAAAGGTCCGTCCAGGTCCAGCATCACGCCGCCGACGTCGGATTTGTGGCTGATGTCGGGCGAGAGAATTTTCAGGGCGCAGCGTCCGCCGCCCATGTCGCGCACGATGCGGCTGGCGTCGGCGGGCGTGCGGGCGATGTGGGTTTCGACGGTGGGAATGCCGTAGGCGGCCAGCACCGCCTTGGCCTCGGGCTCGCTCATCACGGCATGCCCGCTGGCGATGGCGTTCTCGATGACCAGACGCGCGGTGGCGGTGGCGGGGGTGAATTCCGCCGGCGCCGAGGGCGGCGTCTCCATCAGCATTTCCTGGTTCTTGCGATAGCGCTGAACATGCAGGAAGGCGCCCACCGCCTGGGCCGGGGTGTTGTAGGTGGGCACGCCCGATTCATTGAACAGATGCCTGGCCTCGGCCACCGCCTCGCCGCCGACCCAGCAGGTCATCAGCGATTGGATCTTCTTTTCCTTAGCCAGCTTGATGACCGATTGCGCCACTTCGGTCGCCGAAGAAACCGCCGTCGGCGCGTGCATGCATAAAACGGCGTCCACTTCACGGGCTGTGAACAGGACTTCCAGCGCCTTGACATAGCGCTCGCCCGGCGCGTCGCCGATGATGTCGACCGGATTGCCGCGCGACCAGGTGGCGGGCAGAACCGCATCCAGCTTGGCGATCGTCTCGGGCGAGATATCGGCCAGATGGCCGCCGCCCTCGATCAGGTCGTCGACCGCCATCACGCCGATGCCGCCGCCATTGGTCAGAACGGCCAGATGGTCGCCCTTGGTCGGTTTCGAGCGGGCCAGCGTTTCCACGGCGGCGAACAGTTCCTCGATCGTGTACACGCGCAGCATGCCGGCCCGGCGGATGGCGGCGTCATAGACCGAGTCCGCTCCCGCCAGGGCGCCGGTATGCGAGGCGGCGGCCTTGGCGCCTTCGGCGACGCGGCCCGACTTGATGGCCAGCACCGGCTTGTTGCGCGCCGCCGAGCGGGCCGCCGACATGAAATTGCGCCGCTGATGAATTGATTCGATGTAAAGCAGAATGGCCCGGGTATTGGGGTCCGAGCCCAGATAATCCAACACGTCGCCGAAATCGATGTCGGCGCAATCGCCCAACGAAATGAAATGCGAGAAGCCGATGCCTTTGGGCCGGGCCCAGTCGAGGACCGCCGTGCATAAAGCGCCCGATTGCGAGACGAAAGCGATGCGGCCCGCCAGGGCCGGCTTGTGGGCGAAGCTGGCGTTCAAGCCGATGCTGGGCACCAAAAGCCCCAGGCAATTCGGGCCCAGGATGCGAATCCCGAACTTCTTGGCCGTCTCCAGCATGGCTTCCTGGACCGAGCGATGATCGTTGTCCAGCTTGTTGGCGGCAAGTCCCGCCGTCAGGACGATGGCGGCCTTGGTGCCTCGGGCCCCCAATTCCTCGAACAGCCCGACAACGGTGGCGGGCGGCGTGCAGATCACTGCCAGATCGGGCGTCATCGGCAAAGACTCGACCGTGGGATAGGCCAAGACGCCGCAGACCGCCTTGTGATTGGGGTTGACCGGCATGATGGGGCCGTTGAATCCGCCCTGCAGCAAGTTGCGCATGACCAGATTGCCCACCGCCTTTTCGCGGTTGGTGGCGCCGAAAACGGCGACCGAGCGGGGTTTGAACAGGAATTCAAGATGACGCACGCTCATGCGAAGGACTCCCAAGGGAACATTGGCACTCGCAACAGGCCTGTCGTGCTTTTCAAGGGCGGGCGGTCTTCAATGAACCGGCTTATTCCTTTCTTGCAAGGATAGGCCGAATCTTGTGCGGTGCAACAAGAAAGAGGCCGCCCATGATGATGATTTTATGAGCGTCATTAGGCGGTTAAAGGCTGTTTCATTCGTGTTTCGCTGATGACGCCTGTCTCAAATTTGCCACAGTTGTAGGTCTGCCGCGACGAAATCGCCTTGTAGTAGCCGACTACTACCTGATCGGTGAACAGGCGGATAGGTTCAGGGCAATTATAAATCGCCCAGCATGGCGAGACGGTAAAGACAGGGAGATAACGGATGACGAGCTTACGATCCGCAAGCTTTGCGGTTGCCGCGGGCGTGTGTGCGCTTGCTGCGGCCTATGCGACGCCTGCGAAAGCGACCAATGGGTATTTTTCGGCCGGTTTCGACGCTGAATCGAAGGGCATGGCCGGCAGCGGCCTGGTGACTGGCGATGGTCCCGTGGCCTCGGCCTTGAATCCGGCGCTGGGCGTCAAGATGGGCAATGAGGCGGGCGGCTGCATCAGCGCCTTCATGCCGCATCGCGACACCACGGTGACCGGCGGCAGGGGCAACGCCTATCTGCAGAATGGCGTGTTCGACAGCGACAAGGAACTTTTCTTCGTTCCCTGCGCCGGCGTCAATTACATGGTTCGCGACGATCTGTCCGTCGGCATGCTGCTTTACGCCAATGGCGGCATGAATACCGAATATCCCACCAATATTTACAGCCCGGGTTTCGGCACGGTCGCCGACGCGCCGCTGGGCGTCGATTTGTCCCAGGCCTTCATGTCGGCCAACGTCGCCTATCGCCTCATGCCGAATGTGACCCTTGGCGTCGCTCCCATCATGGCCATTCAGCGTTTCAAGGCCTATGGTTTGTCTCCCTTCGGCGGTTCATCGACCTCCAGAAGCAACCTGACCGATAACGGCTACGACTATTCCTACGGCGCTGGCGCCAAGGTCGGCGCGGTCTGGGACGTGAATAGCTGGCTCAGTCTGGCCGTGGCCGGCCAATCGCCGATTTTCATGAGCAGGCTCGACAAATATGCCGGTTTGTTCGCCGACCACGGCGACTTCGACATTCCCCCCACCGACAGCGAAGGCGTCAATTTCAAGATCACGCCCAAGGTGGATTTGATGCTCGAACACCAGGGCATTTATTATAAATTCGTCGATTCGGTCTCGAATTCCGGCAACAATCCCACCGGCGGCACCTTCAATTGGCGCTTGGGCGATGAGGCGGGCGCTGGGTTCGGTTGGGGGAACATGCATGTCTTTCGCATCGGCAGCCAGTGGAAGGCGACCGACGACCTGACTCTGCGCGGCGGCTACAGCTACAACACCGACTTCACCAAGGATGACCAGTTGTTGTTCAACATTCTGGCACCCGCCACGATCAAGCATCATCTGTCGGTCGGCGCTTCCTACGACATCACCCCCAGTTGGGGATTGTCTTTCGCCTACACTCATGCCTTTTCGCAAAGTTTCACCGGCCAGTTCATCGGCGTTCCCACCAATGGCGGCTCGCAGGTCATCAAGCTGCGCATGGATCAGGACGAAGCCACGGTCGGATTGAAATACCGCTGGTAAAGCAAGCCATTGCAACCGCAGCCGTCCGGAAGCGATTCCGGGCGGCTATTTTTTTGCCGGCGGCGTTGTCGCGGGCTGCATCTCGCCGACGATGGCGCGCAGCTTCTTTTCCAACTGGATGGGGGCGAAGGGCTTGACCAGATAGGCATCGACGCCGATTTCCTTGGCCTGGACCACCGATCCCTCGTCGGCCCTGGCGGTCAGCATGACGAAGGGGATCTTGTTGCCGTCGCTGCGCAGCTTGCGCAGGAATTCCAGGCCGGTCAGGCCGGGCATGTTCCAGTCGCAGATGACGAAATTGACGTTGGCCGAGCTTTCCAGAACCTTCATGGCTTCGATGGCGTCGCGGGCGAAGAAGCTGTCGGCGACTCCCAGATCGGTAATCACCATCTTGACGAGGTTCAAGATATATTCGTTGTCGTCAACGATCAGCACCCGAAGCTTGGCGAATTCGGGGATTTTGTCGGCTCTCAGGGATACCATGGTCATTTAATGGCAACTCGGTGAAATTTTGTTGATTTTGCCGCCTTCTTGCAGCCGCATCAAGCGGGAAGCGTTTGCCAAACCGTCAAGTCGGGTTATCCTATGCCGATAACCTTTCCAGGAATGTGTCTTCATGACCGTTAAGTTGCAGTCCTTTCATCCGCCCAAACGCGTTCTGATGGGGCCCGGCCCCTCGGATGTACCGCCGCGCGTGTTGGCCGCGATGGCGCGCCCAACCGTCGGTCACCTCGATCCCGCCTTCGTTTCCTTGATGGACGAGGTGAAGCTGCTGTTGCAGAAAACCTTCATGACCGCCAACGAACTGACGCTGGCGGTGTCCGGTCCCGGTTCGGCGGGCATGGAGACCTGCTTCGTCAATCTGCTGGAGCCGGGCGACACCGCCATCGTCGCCGTCAACGGCGTCTTCGGCCAAAGAATGAAGGAGAATGTCGAGCGCTGCGGCGCCGGTTGCGTGACGGTTGAAGAAGAATGGGGCAAGCCCGTCGATCCGGCCAAGGTCGAGGCGGCCTTGAAATCGCATCCCGAGGCCAGGCTGCTGGCCTTCGTCCATGCCGAAACCTCGACCGGCGTTTTAAGCGACGCCCAAAGCCTGTGCGCCTTGGCGCAACGATACGACGCGCTGTCGGTGGTCGATACCGTCACCTCGCTGGGCGGCGTTCCTGTGCGGGTGGATGGCTGGGGCGCCGACGCCGTCTATTCGGGTTCGCAGAAATGCCTGTCCTGCACGCCGGGCCTGTCGCCGGTGACCTTCAGCCCCAGGGCCGTCGAACGCATCCGCAGCCGCAACCGCAAGGTACAAAGCTGGTTCATGGACCTTAGTCTGGTCATGGGCTATTGGGGCTCGGGCGCCAAGCGTGCCTATCATCACACGGCCCCCGTCAATGCCGTCTATGGCCTGCATGAAGCCCTTCTGATGCTGGCCGAGGAAGGGCTGGAAGCCGCCTGGGCCCGTCACCGCAAGATGCATCTGGCCTTGAAGGCCGGGCTTGAAGCCATGGGCCTGTCCTTCCTGGCCGATGAATCTTGCCGTCTGCCGCAATTGAACGCGGTCAGGGTGCCTGCGGGCGTCGATGAAGCCCAGGTGCGGGCCTATCTGCTGGAGAAATTCGGCATCGAGATCGGGGCCGGACTGGGGCCCTTGGCCGGGCAGGTCTGGCGCATCGGCCTGATGGGCGCCAGCGCTTCGGTTCCCAACATTCTATTGTGCCTGGCGGCGCTCGAGTCGGCGCTTCTTCGCCAGCAGGCCCCGATCAGGCCGGGACTGGCCGCGCAGGCCGCCCTGGCAACCGTGTCGGAGCGCTAGATGCGCATCGCCATCGTCACCGATGCCTGGTTCCCGCAAGAGAACGGGGTGGTGCGCGTGCTCTCGACCCTGATCGAACGTCTCAAGGAAATGGGGCACGAGATTTTGCTGATCGAGCCCGGCCAGTTCGCCTCGATTCCCTGTCCGACCTATCCCGACATCCGTCTGGCCCTGGGAGCGGGGGGCGCCATCGCCAGACGGCTAGAAGCCTTCTTGCCAGATGCCCTGCATCTGCCGACCGAAGGCCCCCTGGGCTGGGCGGCCCGATCTTTCGCCCTGAAGCGGGGCTGGCCTTTCACCACCGCTTATCATTCGAAATTCCCCGAATATATCCAGGCCCGCACCGGCCTGCCGCTGGACTGGCTCTATGCCCCGGTGCGCAAATTCCACCAGCCTTCGTCCGGGGTGCTGTGCCCGTCGCCCTCGGTCTTTCGCGAATTGGCCGAGCGCGGCTTTGGCCATTTGCGCGAATGGTCGCATGGAGTGGACACCAAGACCTTCCATCCCCAGGCCAAGGATTTCCTGGAATTGCCGCGCCCCATCCATCTCTATGTCGGGCGGGTGACGGTGGAAAAGAATCTGCCCGCCTTTCTGGATCTGGATTTGCCGGGCTCGAAATTGGTCGTGGGGTCGGGGCCGGCCCGAAAAAGCCTGATCCGCCGCTATCCGCAGGCGCATTTCAAGATCGCCAGGGGGGATATCGAATTATCGCGATATTTCGCCGCCGCCGATGTCTTCGTCTTTCCCAGCCTGACCGACACGTTCGGCCTGGTGATGCTGGAAGCCTTGGCCTCGGGCGTGCCGGTGGCGGCCTTCCCGGTCACCGGACCGGTCGATGTTCTGGGGGGGGCGGGGGCCGGGGTGCTGGATTGGGATCTGGCCCAGGCGGCAAGACAGGCTCTGTCGATTTCCCCCGACCTCTGCCGGTCGCACGCCCTCTGCTTTTCCTGGGACCGCGTGGCCGAGCAGTTTTTGGATTTTCTGGCTCCCATCGCTCAAGCCAAGGCGTTGGCGGCGTGACCCGCAGCCAGATCATCCTGGTCGTCGTTCTGCTGGCCTTGGGGGGCTTCCTTGCCTGGTCGACGAAGGAAATGGCCTTTCGCTACGAGCCCCAGCCGGTGGGTGGTTTCACCCGCGACGTGCCGAAGAATCTGGATGGGCTGTGGGGCGAGCATGGCGATTGCACCAGCAAAAAGGCGCGCACGCTCGATTTCATGGATGGCGGCTTCCGCTGGAAAAAGTCGGGCGCCGGCGGCGGGCGCGACAATTACGGTCTGGTGCGCGGCCTGTACAAATACGACCTCGGCGCCAGCCGGGTTTTCTTCAAGCTGAACGAAAGCACCGAGGATACGGTCTCGCATACCGAGCCCGAATACGACATCACGATTTCCGGCGACACCATGGTGCGCCGCCATGTCTTCGACGGCTTTTCCGAAGTCTTCCAGCGCTGCCGCGATCAGGAACCGCGCAAGGACGTGCCAAAATACTGATCGCCGTCATGCCCCTGAAATATTGATGTATTTCAGGCAAACCACGCGCAGGCAGGACGCCAGGTTTTTGTCGTTGGTAGTCAGGCAATGTTCGGCGATGCGGGTAATCAAGGCGGGCAGGGCGTTTCCTTCCCCGTCGGCCATTTCCTCCAGCACAGTCCAATAGGCGCGCTCAAGGCGGATGGTGGTGGAATGGCCGCCGATACGCATGCTGCGCCGCTCTGGCGTGAATTCCCGTACCTGATCGGGATTGCAATAGGCGAACAGGCGTTCCAGCGGGCGGTTGTCGATCGCGACCGATTTGGGTAAGCCGGGCGAGGAGGCTTTCGTCGTCATGGCGATATCATGCCTTCCCGGCCCGGCTTAAACAACAACGTCGAATCGTTGTGCCGGACAGGCAATGGCCCATGCCGGTCGCGGGCAAGGCCCGCGCGAAGCACTCCGTCGCGGCGAGAGCCAAGGGATGCGGAGCATCCCGCCCGGCGCCTGAGGACGACATTAACGTCTTCACCGGCAACGACATATGTCATTCGCGGGCAAGGCCCGCGCGAAGCACTCCGTCGCGGCGAGAGCCAAGGGATGCGGAGCATCCCGCCCGGCGCCTGAGGGCGACATCAAAGTTTTTTTGCCAGGGTGAAGGCGCCGCGCAAATCGCCATCGCCATAGTCTCGGGCCTGGTCGCCCGGATAGAGCGCATTCAGCTTGGCCGTCACCTCGGGCTTCAATTCCTTGCCATGGCAGTTGAGACACAAAGGCGCTGTCGGAATCGCCTTCATGAAGCGGAAGGTCTTCTGGCCGTTTTCGGTGACGATTTCCGCCTTGGCCAGTTTGTCGGCGGCTTCGCCCTTGGCCTTGCGGGCCTCGAACTCGGCCAACGTCGCCATTTCCCAGGCGTCGGGCGCGTTCTTCTGGTTGCGCAGCTTCTGGCTGGTCCGTCCGACCTTCCAGCCTTCCTGCGACTTGGCGGCGGCGATGGCCGGGGCCTTCTCGTTGCAAACGCCGATGGCGGCGACCGGCCCGCCGTTGTTCATGCCGTTGAGCAGTTCTTCCTTCAGCGCCTCGCCGAAGGCGGCCGTGTTCTTGGCGGCCTCGGATTTCAGGCTGTCGGCGTCCTGGGCCCAGGCGGGCAAGGACAAGGCCAGCGCGCAGGCTACGAGAATCCCTTTCTTGATCTGCATGGTTGGTTCCTCCCTTGGGTCATGTTGATTGCTTTTTTTCGATTAGATGAACAGGTTGATGTCGCTTCCGGCCGCGATGTCGATATAGCTGGCGGCGCCGGCATATTCGACGCCGTCGATCAAGTCGTCCTTGGTGAATTCGAACAGGTCCAGCGTCATCTGACAGGCGATGAAACGGATGTCCAGCTCCTGCGCCGCCTCGCGCAGTTCGCCGATGCTGGCCACGCCCTTTTTCTTGATCAGGCTTCTCATCATCGAGCTGCACAGGGCATCGACGCCGGGCAGGGCGCTCATCAGATTGGGCATGGTCATATGCATGCCCATCATCGGCATCTGCATGGCCGGATTGCCGAGCGTGGAAATCTGCAGATTCGAGACATCCTTCTTCAGAAGCGAGATGCCGTAGAAGGTGAAGAACAGGCTGACCTGATGGCCCAGGCTGGCCGCCGTGGTGGCCAGGATGAAGGGCGGATAGGCCCAGTCCAGGCTTCCCTTGGTCACGATCATGGTGATTTTCTTGGGCGTGGGGGCGTCGGTCACGTCGGCTCTCCATTAGAAAACACTTAAATAGAAGCCGGACGGTACCTGAACCGATGCCAGGTAGGTAGTACAACGATACCACGGGCGAAAAAGGGGGCGAGGGATTAGGACATTTGAAAAATTGGCTCCGGCGGTAGGACTCGAACCCACGACCCGACGGTTAACAGGGCTGGGGAGAATTCTCCTCCAACTGGGGCAACAAACTCGCGGAAATTGTGAAAAATTGCATAACAAATTGACTGTACACAGCAAAATGCAGGGCGCCAGAACCAACAAGGAATAGACTCACATTCATAGACGCAAGTAGTGGTTATATTGGGAAATATATTGTCAAAGAGGATATGCGACATATTAACCGATGAATGAAGGTATATATACGCAAATATCCCCTAACCGGCATGTTTGCATGATATATGTCCCGTATTGGTAGCGCCTCCATTCTGGGTGGCGCCCGTTCACGTAACTGACGAAAGGAGATGGATTATGTCTTGGTTGAAGCTCAAACGTCCGATGGACGAGTACACAAGCGTCGATCTGAGCGATATTGTCCCGACAAAGCGAGCCCTGAAGCAACTCGGCTATTATCAGCCGCCGATTGGCAATGAGCTTGGGGCCTGGGTCGACAACAATCTCTTCGACGGCATCCGCCGTTTTCAGCGCGACAACCGCCTTAGGGTGGATGGCGTGATGAAGCCGGGCGGCCCCACGGAAACGGCGATCAATCGTGTCCTGTCTGGCAATTCCGCCAATCGGGGGCCGATCAACGCCAAGAGCCTGCTGGATCAGTTCGACGACTATACAGTTCCTGGCATTTATAACGATCCTCGCGATGGCAAGTGCCGTGCGACCGGCACCTGTGACAACATGTTCTGAGCAAGGAGATGGTATTATGCAGAAGGCGAACATCCGATGTTGCTGGGGGCCGGAGCAACTCGTTCCTTCACAATTGAAGGCGCTCTACGAAACGGCAGGCTTTGGCTTCGTCGAACCCTTTGGTGACGCGGATGTCACAAGAATGTTCGCTCCGGGGGCTTTCGGCTTGTTCGCCTTTTCTGATTCCGAACTCGTCGGCGCTGCCAGGCTGTTCGGCGACGATTTCAACACAAGCTGGCTTGCTGAAATCTGCGTTGCACCCACTTGGCGGCGCAAGGATGTCGGCCGCCTGCTTGTGGATCAAATCAATCAGCGTTTTTGCAAGACGGCGCTTTATTGCGACGCTTTGCTGGAAAATGTCGAATTCTTCAAGGCGACTGGCATCAAACCCAAGATCAAGCTGAACGCCTGTCGGCGTTATCCTGGCAACAAAGGTCTTGATGCCAGTGAGCCGACGCAGGCCGCCTTTCATGACGATCCCATGCGCTGCAAGGCGGCGGATTTCGTTGAAGTGTCTAATTCGGTGGGTTTTTCTATATCCGTCAGGGGTGTGCGGCACGCTGATGTGTTCCAAAAGTTCTTCTGTGAAGGAGTGTACGGTTCTTTCGCGGAAGACATGAACGGACGTCTTGTCGGATTTGTCAGGGCCTTCTGCGACGGCCTTACGAAGTGCTATTTGGCCGAGGTCTGCGTTCATCCGGACTGGCAGCGTAAGGGAATCGGACGGTCGCTGGTTGCGCGCATGATCCGTAGATTTCCGACAGCCACCGTCTACACGGAAGCATTCCCAGACGCCATCCGCATGATGGAAAGCTGCGGCGTGGTTCTCGATCCGGGTCTAGTTGGATGTAGTCGCGCTCCGATAGAGGATAGAGTGTCATGACCAGTTTGGAGTGGACATCGGATATTGCGCGAATCCCTGAAGGCTCTCTCCTTTTGTTGATGAAGGAAGCTGTTCTTGGCGATGAGAGCGGCTGGAACTTCGCACAAAGAAGTAGCGGTCATGTCGCGGCCATGTTCGGTCCCGGCATGACCGGTTTCTTTGTTCTGAAAGGTGACGAACTCGTTGCCATGGCCAGGGTCATGAGCGACGATTTCCTTTGCAGTTGGCTGGCCGAGATTTGCGTGCACCCGGATTGGCGCGGAAAGGGGATTGGACGCGAGTTGATCGAGCGGATTCGCCACCGTTTTGGACACACGGCAACTTATGTCCATGCGCCGATCTCGAAGCTCGATTTCTTCTTGAAGTGCGGGCTGCTTCGCAAGAAGAAGCTGATTGCGACCTATGACTACCATCCGGAGCAGGAAATTCATGAAACTGCGCATGAAGGCATCCGCATTTCGCACGATCTAAAGGCCGTATCCGCCGAAGCCTTTGCCGACGTGTACAACTCGGTCGGATTCGGCATTCGCAACGCGACGGCGAGCGAGGCTTTGGCCTGTTGTTTCAAGCCTGGAAGCTACGGTCATTTCGCCTTTGCCGGTGAGCGTCTTGTTGGGGCAACCCGCGTCTTCAGCGATGGCGTGGCTTCAACCTGGATGGCGGAATTGTGCGTTCATCCGGATTGGCAATACAAAGGCGTTGGCGGCGCTTTGTTGGCTTCGGTTCGCCGTCGGTTTGTCCATACCGGCTTATATAGCGACATTTTCTCGACCCAGATTAACTTTTTCTCTAAGGGAAACCATCCGCCGCGCGATGGTTGGATCGCTCTTTCCATCAGCCGCATTCGAGACAAGGTCGATCTTGCTGAAGCCGTTGACCGGCTTCTCGCCGTGCGTGGTCGAGAAGACGTACTCGTCCCTGGTAAAGCGCGGTAGTGCCATGAGGAGCTTGATGGCCTCCGGTGCCAGGGGCACTTCATGCGCCCGGTCCGCCTTCATGCGCTCTGCCGGTATCGTCCACAGCCTCTCCTTGAGGTCGATTTCTGACCAATGCATGTCCGACACTTCCCGCTCGCGCTGGCCGGTGAGGATAAGAAGCTGGATAAGTGGGCCGTAGGGATAGCCCAGGAGGGAGGCTGCCTGCCAGACGGTGCGCAGTTCGTCATCGGACAGAATGCGGATGCGCGCTTCCCTCTTCCCGGTCAGCTTTGCCGGTTGCAAGCGCTCGACCGGGGACGACGAAAGACCGAACTCCCCGGTGCCGATGGCCCAGTTGAAGAGTCCGCGCAGATAGCCGAAGGCGTTGTGCGCCTGATATGGCGCTCCCCGCTTGACGATGGCGCGGATAGCGGCGGCGGCTTCATCCGGCATGATCTCGGTAATGGGGCGGGCTTCCCAACGCTTGATGAACTCGCCTTCGATGATCTTGACCGCTTCCCCCTTCTTGACGATGCCTTCCTTCCGGGAGCGCGCTACCAGTTCCTTATGCTTTGGATCGGCCATCACGCGGGCAAGCGCCTTGCCCTCGGGGATTGAAGGGGCCTTTGCCCGAAATTCATGGGCAAGGCGCTCAAGATCGACATAGGCCGGTCCTTTGACGTGACGCTCGATGTACTGGGCCGCCACCATCCCGAAGGCGTTGCTCTGCTTGCGGGCCTCGGAGGCCTTGTGACGCTCTTCTTCCAATGCCCCGCTCGATCAACTCAAGCCATCCTCGGGCTTTCTCACGTGCCTTCTCCAGGGTGAGCGCCCCGTAGTCGCCCAAGGCGCGGCGGGTGGGGTTCCTGGGATTGAGGGGGTAGCGGGCGACCAGGACGAAGGACTTAGAGACTGTTTGAAAAGCAAGCTATAGACGATAATCGCTAATTTATTTCAACTAAACGATTGCTTTGATATCAAAACCACCGTTCAAGGAAATCTACATTAGGTCGCGTTCAAGCGTTGGTGGATACGGTTCCAAAGATATTCCATAAATCTTCTGCGGCTCTCGGTTGCCACCATAAATTCATTTGGGAAGACGATGTAACCGTTTACAACGCGGAGAACTAGGAATCTTTCGTCGGTCATCTGCATCTCCTGAGATGTTGTGTGTGGTTGGGGAACCTACAGACGAAAGATTGAAGGCGTGGGATCAGGCGATGATCCCACGCCTTCTTCATATCATGAGATTTTCAGAGAGCGTCTGTAAAATGTATTTACTTCTTCAGCATGTCAATGGCGCGTTGGATCAGGAGTTGACGCTCAAACCGTTGGTAGTGGTGAACATCCTCAAAAGAAGGCAGTGTCCCTTGTGATTGCTGACGCTGAATAGCGTTCATTTTCTCGATTAAAATTTCGGCACTGTTCATTGTATAGCTCCATGTGCGGTGTCGGAAACGGCTGGAAGGCTTTGCCGAGCCTTCCAGCCAACCATTAGTTCACGGAGTCGGGCTTTCGTCCATCAATAATCATTTAGCCCCTTAACAGTTACGTATACGTCGTCGCCCTTGTCTGTGACTTCTGCGGTGTATGTCACAGGAACGTTGACGTTCTTAGTAATTTTCTTGTCCCAACCGATTATCATATCGAAAGAAACGTCTCCCGCACATTGCAGTATTCCATCCTTGCCATTGCGTGTTCGGATCGAATTTAGTTTTATCGTCTCGTGATCCACGAAGTAGGCAAATCTCGTTTGCTGGGCGCGAAGTTCGTTCTTGTGGAACTCTTGGGAAGCAAGAGTGGTTACGGTGTTTACCACATCTTTATCTGAGCATTTAAGCTCACGTTTCCCCCAAAATCCAGCGTTAGCATTTGATGACGACGCAGCGAGCAAAACCGCACATAGAAATATCGTTTTCATTTTAAGCCTCATCGCTATCCATATTGATGTCTTCTTTTGCATTTGCGCCGATCTTCTTCATCGAATGCACGATGAACGCCCTGGCTTCGTCTCGTTTTTGTTTTGACGAGAAACCAAGCTGCCTCGACCCAAAATCCCCAGAGATAATCAAAAACCATGTCGTTTTTGATTTCCCCTTATCTAAAATTTCGCTTGAGGTTTTTCGATGATTTGTTAGCCCATGAATTTCTTGCAAAGAAATAACTTCGCGCTTCATGAACTGTCGCAACGCGTTCAGCGTGATGAAGTCCATGATCGACATCTCGGTATTCGAGGCGGGAACTTCTATTGCGTCGCTCTCAATAAGTACCATCCCCTTGCTGAGCGCGGCGAATACCTTGAATGGAATAAGCAGCGTTAAAATCGCTAGCGCTACCCCAACTGTTTTCGTGGACTCACCAAGAAAGTTGGACAGAAAGAGATACGGGAGAAAAAATCCGGCTACAGGGACCAATAGAGCATAGGCTGCCCTTTCAACGGCGAAGTTTATGTCAACGACCTTTTCCATGTGATCTTCCCCTTGGTTTTGGCTACGACGCCACGCGCACCGATCCAGCCCAACCTGGAATCGGGTGGTTCGTAGCTCAAAACCTTACAGGGAAAGAGCCCCGCTTATTTCCCATAGAAACAGATACGGCGAACCGTATTGTTGCCGGGTGTTGTATTCAGCAGGCCACCCGACTTAGGGGCGCCTGTAAGGTTTTTTGCGCTACGACGCGCAGAACGAATATAGCATGGTTAAGATTTAGGAGCAAAACACGTCATAAGCCGTTGTTATATTTGATAAACAAGGTGCGATGGATTTGATTTATAAGGCATTTTCTGCTATAATAACCACCGTTGCGTGAGGCTTTTTAAAGCCTTCATCGCGTTTCTCTTGAAACCTGAAAATGAGGTTTTGGGGCATCTGTAAAGGAGCTCCTGGGTGCAACTTTGCTCAGGAGAAAGAATGTGTATGCAAGTGATTTGAGCGACGATCAATGGGCGCTAATTGCGCCAATGCTACCGCCAGCAAAAGGCGGTGGTCGTCCACGTTCAACGGATATGCGCCAGGTTCTCAACGCAATTTTTTATCTGTTGCGAGAAGGATGCCGTTGGCGTTCTTTACCAAAAGAATTTGGACCTTGGCGCACTGTTTAGTAACCATCCGGTGAGCTACGCGACCGCATACGATTGATGGGGCTCGGCATATCGCCGCCAAGTTTATGCCGCTTTTCTGTCCAAGGCGGCGCCGGATTTCCAGTTCCAAGGCAAGAGGTCGTCGATGCGGCTTGCCGG
>JACRJC010000011.1 GCA_016215555.1 Rhodospirillales bacterium
CCTGCGGCACGCAGGCGTCTCGAAGGGTGGGGCATTTTGTCGATGCCCATCCTTCGAGACGGGCCTTCGGCCCTCCGGAAGGCATGAGGTAAGAACTATGTCGGCAATCAAACCCAATTCCACAGCAAACGTCGAAGAGCCTCATTCTGCAAACTGGTATAAGGCGAGGAAATGAACTTGGCGTTTTCTTGGTGCCTTCTTGTCTTGGTGGTTCAATAGGCCTGCGAATTCCAAACAGGTTGGTGGGTTGAGAATATCTTCAAATAGCAAGTCATTCGCATCAATTAACAAGATGGGAGCCAGTTTTCCATGGCTTAATTAACTTGGTGATAGTCATACTGAAAGTCATGTCTTTAACGGTGATTAACAATAGCCTTGATGCTGTAAATATATATTAACATTGCTTTTGCGATCGATTTTTCTTCTATCGTTTATTTGCATGGATGTGTATTGTTGAGCGACAAATAAAACACCATCGGCCTCGGAAAGTTGGCAAGGCGCCGTTTCAAATCCCTGCCAATCGACCGAGGCGACTGATGGGCTCGAGCGGGATTTTGGTGCGCAGATGCATGAGAAGAAGCGTATCCTTCCGATGAGAGGGGAGGCGGGCGGTCGGCCTATCCGTCCGCATTTCGTCGCCCTGGCTTCGCTGCTGACGCTGGGCGGAGCGGTCTGGACCCCTTCGTTCCAATTGCCGCTGATCGCCGTCAATATCGTCTGGTCCTTGATCTTCGCCGTGCCGCTGGCCTTGGCCTGTGGCTGGCGGGGCGGTTTGATGGTCGGCTTGTTCGGGGCGGCGCCCATTCCATTCTTGCTATGGCCGAACAATGGCTGGGCCAATCTGGCCGGGGCCGGGCAGTATCTGGTCTGGTTGACCTGGCTTGGCTGGTGCGCGGGAAAGCGCGAGCGCGGCGCCGGCTTGTGGAGCCATCCGCTGGTGGCCCAATTGGCCATGCTGCCGGTTTACGCCCTTGTCTTCCTTGTTTTGTTTCCGCTGTTGCTGTCCTTCAATCCCGCCCCCTGGGAAGAGCGAACGGTCTCGTCGGTGCCGGTCGAAATATTGCAGGGTTTGGCGGTCAAGGACGCCTTCGGCCTTTATCTCTGCCTCCTGGGAGGGATTTGCCTGCTCAAACTGCCGCCCATGCGGCGTTTCCTGGGGTTGGAGACGCCCGACTGCTACCGGCTGAACGGTTTGATCGTTGGCAGCGGGCTGGCCGCCTTCTTTATTTTGTGGCTGATCCTGGTCGCCCTCGACAATTTTCTGATCGGCGGATTGCTGCCGGCCGGTCTGCCCTTGCCGTCGTCGCCCTTCGAACTGATCTCTCTCTTCGTGATTCTGATCGCCTGCCTGGGCACCGCCGTGGCGACCTGCAGTTTTTCCGAATACAATCTGACCATCGCCGCCAAGCTTGGGGCTTCGCAGGCTTCCTTGCGCGCCACTTTGCTGCAGTTGCAGGCCACCAACGTCGAAATGGAGCGCCTGACCACGGTGGCCGCCCACGATCTGCAAGAGCCGGTCCGTTCCGTGGTCAGTTTCTCGCAGATGCTGGAACAGCGCTACAAACCCCTGCTTGACGGACCCGGCCAGGAATATCTGGGCTTCATCGTCGGCGGGGCGAAGCGGATGAAGGCGCTGGTTGCCGCCCTGCACGAATATTCCAATCTGATCCACAAGGTCATCGATTTCTGGCCGGTGCCGATGCAAAGACTTGTCGAAGAGGTTGCCGGCGGCTTGCAGCGCGACTTCAAGGATATTCCGCTGCGGATGGAAATTCAAAATCTGCCCGACGTGCAGGGCGACCGCGAGCATCTGCGCTTGCTATTCCACCATCTTTTGCACAATGCCCTGAAGTTCAAGCAGGACGGACAGGAAGTTTGCGTCCTTGTCACGGCAAGGGAGCGCAAAGACGGATTCTGGGAGTTTGCGGTCAAGGACAACGGCATCGGCATTGCCCAGGAATCCCGGGCCCGGGTCTTCGACGCCTTCCGTCAGCTTCACCAGGCCGGGCGCTTTCCCGGCGTCGGCATCGGGCTGGCCCTGGCGCGGCTGATCGTCCACGAGCATGGCGGACAAATCTGGGTCGCCAGCGGCGAGCCGGGCCGGACCGAGCTGCGCCTGACCTTGTCGAAAGATCCGGCGGGCAAGAATGTGAAATCCGCATAGGCGGTCAAGTGGGCGGCTGCGGGCGGGGGCGAAAAACCCCCCTCTTGCCAGGGGGGCCGCTTAGGGATATATACGCGCCTTCGCGTCGGCGGAGTGTAGCTCAGCCTGGTAGAGCACTAGCTTCGGGAGCTAGGGGCCGGAGGTTCGAATCCTCTCACTCCGACCATTGATTTAATTGTATAAAATGGTCAATCCGCCGCGCGATAATTTGGGGACATCCCCCGATACATCCCCCTTAAATGGTTGACGCAGCCACAGGGCAGCCGATTGACAGGCGCTTAACGATGCCGCAACTATTCTAGCGGAGCCTCAGAACTCCTATTGATGCATAGGCGGTTCCGCCCTGGAGGCGGTCCCTTGAAGTCTTGAAACGCTTGTTGCCGATCCGAAGGGAAAGGCAGGGCGTATGCTCTCCATGCCGGGAGGGTGGCGGATACAATACCCCGCAAGGGGGAAGAAGCCCGCGCGACCTATGCCGCGTTCTGAGTCTCCCGGTGCCAGCGCCGCCCGTTGGCAGGCCCTCAGAAGCCGAGCTAGGAGCATTCAACATGGATCGCGACAACGAAGGCCGCCCGGAAGCGGCGGACAGCTTACGACCCTATTTATCCCAGGATGACGGCCTTGCCAGGGTGCGCGCCATTCTCGCCAGGGCGGGCGGGGTAAATGACAACAGGGCGAACACCGCCCCCATTACCATCAATGTCTTTCTTGCCCCACAACAGCGGATCGCCAGCGGGCTAAAGCTGCGTCGGTTGCTCGCGAAGTCCTCCAGGCCACTCTCGGCAATTCGCCTGGGCAAGGGGAGGACCGCGCCATGACAAGCGCCAGAGAGAAGGAGGGCCAAGAGCCTTTACATGAAGACGGAATCCATGCGGCAATTTGCCAGCCCGGCGAACCCGTCGGGATGATCGCAACCGAACAAGAGAGTTCTGCTATGCACATTCGCAAGATCACCACGACCCCTGCCGCCAATGTTTCGAACGTCGATCCCACGCAAGCCATTTGGGACCAACTCCATGCCAAGGGCATCTATAGTCTCGATGAGATTCCGTCTCGCCCGGCGGGGCGCGATGATGTTGGGGAATGGAGGTTGAGCTGGATGGGGTATGTTGGTGATTCCTACGCTCGCCTCAAAGAGATTGAGACCGCCTGGGAAAAATCCCAAAATGAACCCGGCTTGGCGTAACCAAACCAGCCTGATATGATGGCTCTTGGCGGGACCGGTGCCGTCGTTTCGAACGTAAGCCGAGGGGCATTCGTCCATGAGGCAGGCAAACCGGACGCCACGGGCTAGCCCGGCCTGGCCCTTGGGTGCTGAGCAAAAGGCACTCAAGCGGTATCCCTGGAAGGGACTGCAACATCTCGTCCAGGGGAACCAGGGGCTCTAATGCACCGGCACCCCCATGCTTTCGTTGACCCCTTCCTCTGCCGCGTCGAACAGGCGGCGCAGATAGAAGAGGTTTTGCCAGGGGGCAAGGCGGCGCAAGGCGCGCGTATCCGATGCGCTCCAATCGCCGCGAAGGGCGGCACCGCCAACCCGGATTGACGTATCCAGGCCAGTCCCCAGAGTGGGGCCAAGCAGGGCTTCCGAGGTTGAGCGGCTGGCATAACGGGACGCGCCCCCAAGGCCAAGCACCTTGCCGCCCATGTTGTTGACATCGGTTGCCCAGAACAGCATGCCCGAACGGTCGAACCCTTCGCCAAGCCACTTCATGGGGTCGTCGCCCGGATCACGGCCTGCCGCCGCCGAACTGAAGGCGTATGACAGCATGCCCAAGCCGACCGAAAGCAAGGTGCCATTCAAGGCCGCCGCGTCCCGTTGCTGCAAGGAGGCCAGGGCAACGCGCTGGGTAGAAGCCATAGAGAATGATTTGAACTGTCCAACGGTCTTTCCAAGTTCGGTACTCATCCAAAGCGGCTTGTCTTGGCCTGGGGTAACGATGATCCGGTCCACATCCTTGACCAGGGCGGCGCGGAAGGCGTTGACCGCCTCCCGGTCAGTCCAGGCCTGGGAGTTTGCCCAACGCACCCCACCGGCCTGAATTTCGCCATGCCGGGCGAATTGCCGGTCGATCCTTTCGGCCATGCCCGCGTCGATCCCCAGCATGGACAGATACTCGACTTCCTTGGGAGCCAGAGACCGAACCGGGTTCGCCAACATCTCCACCCCCTGAAGAAGCCGGGTTTGCGTGACCACGCCTGCGAATTGCTTCATGGCGGCATTCCAAGGGGCCATGAGCGAGACCAGGCCGAAGCGGTTGGTCAAGGCCTGTACGCCCCGTTCGAATTTCGACAAGCGCCCGTAGTCGTCCCAAACCTCTGAAAGCTGCATGGCCCGGCTATCCAACACCATGTCGAGCGCTGTGCCTGCCAGCTTCGCCTCATCGGCGGCAAGCCGGAAGCCTTGCAGATTGCGGACCATGGGCGCGATCCCGTCTTGCACCACGCGCCCGATGCCATGAACTGTTACCGCGCGGGCCGCATCGGGGATGGAGGTCAAGGTCATGCCGCCCATGAGGCGAAGGTAATTCCAGTTCCTGGCCACCCTGCCAGCTCGAACGATCAGGCCCGAGGGATCGGCGGGCAGGGCATAGGTGCCCCGGATGCGATCCCGCACAGCGGCCACGTCCCTCAAATCGGCCCGCATTCTTTTGTCGAGCCTCTGAAGTTTAGCCTCATCTGTGACACCCACACGAAGCCTGGCATAGTCCGCCGTGATCTTGTCGAGCTGGTCTTGCATGTCGGCACGCCCGAAGGCGGTTGCCAATTCCACGTCCGGGGCCATGGTGCGATTGTAAATACGCGCCACTGTCTCGGCATCGCTTTCCAAAAAGTCCTCGATCGCATAATCCGAGATTGAAAGCGTGCGCTCGCGCAACGGTCCGCGCGTCAATGGCACCGGCTCATAGAAGGAGCGGGCGGGCGAAGCCCCGATAACCTGATCCGTAATTTGCGTTGCCACGTCCGCCAATTCGATGTCTTCCAGGCCCGTGAAAGCCCTTTCGCTTTCGTAGGCAGCCCTGGCCTTTTTGAGCGCGGCGGCAGTCTTGCGAAGATTGCCCTCCAGGTTCGCCCGCTTGGCTCCGTTGGCATAGCTTTCCAGCCGGGCTGCATCGCGGATTTCCTTGATGGTGGGCAGTCTGGCCTCTGCCGACGCCAAGCGCTCCAATGCCGTTTCGTGCCGCTTCCTTGCCAGCCTGGGAATGAGAGCGTTCTTGATGGCGCTTTCGGTTTGGCGGACTTCCCGCCTTGCCGCCACCACATCGCGCTCAAGCGCCGTCACCCCGTGCCGGGCTTCGTTCCAGGCTGCATCCGCCAACTGGAATTCACCATCCGCGCCGGCATGTTCGGCTTCCAGGCGGGAGAGGTCTTTTTCGTGGCGTTGAATGGTCGCCTCGAAATCGCGCAACCGTTCGCCCGAATTTATGCGGGCATCTTTCAGCCAGGCGACAAGGCGGCGCTCGAACTCGGGACGGCGCGCCACGATCTTGGGAATGTCGTAAACCCTGGTCAGGTAGGAGGCGGCAGTTTCCGGCTTCACATCTTCCGGCAACAAGCCCGCCTCTATGGCTTTTTGTTTCAAAGGATCGAACACTTCGCGGCGCATGAGCTGCGCAGCTTCCGTTACCTCGGGTATGCTGGATTGATCGTTGCGGCGAAGCGCTTGCCCTACCTCTTTGCGGAAGGCGGCCGAGTCGAGCGTCCGGGGATCACGGCGCGAAAGCAGATCGGAGGCCCCCAGGCGGGCAAGATCACCCGAACGCCGTTCGCGCCCCAGGCGGTAACGCACGAATAGATCATCCATACCCTGGATCGCGCGAGCCAAGGGGGCATCCCACATCTTGATCCTTGTGGTGACGGCAATCGGCGAGGCCACGCCTTGCGCGTTCTTTTCGAAGTAAAGCGGGGTTTCGGCCAGGTCTTGAATGATCCGCCTGGTTTCGACCGAAGGCGAGGTAACGGCGCGCAAGAGCGGGTCTTGGAAGCTAACCGCCTTTTCCAGCCCCAGGGCGCTTTTTAAGGTCTCTTCGGCCAAGGTGGTGTCATGAACAGCCTTTGCCCCAACACTGCCGCCTTGGCCAGGATTTAGGGGCATATCTTCCGCGTCTTCGGCAACCTTCACAAAACCGGGCTCCAGGGGATCATGCCCAGCAGGGGGCGAAGCCAAGTCTTGTTCGGCCCTGGATGCCAAATCCTCCAGGTGGGCTGCCTGTACCTTTTCGCCCTCGGGTGCTATGATGCTATCGGGCACCGCCCGCTGGCCCTGGGGAAGTTGAGACGAAGACTCCCCGGTGGTATCCCCGATGGGACGTAAACTCTCGGAGGGGGAACCAGAGCCGGTGCCCGCCTTTTTTCTCGGAGCCGAGAGCGGGATTTCCTCGCCTGGCTTAGGAACGTAAATCGTCACAACATGGTCCGCCTGGTCGCCCTGCGTGAAACGGCGAACGGCATAGACGACTTGGCGGGGATCGCCGTTGGCGTCCGGGCGCTCGATGGCCCAACGCCATTCCATATGCCCCTTGCCGGGATTGTCGATATGTTCGGGATCGAAGCGGCGAACAGCGTTCGCCAGGCCCAGCACGTCATCCTTGCCGACGATCAGGCGGGCAAGCGAAGGGTCGCCAGCCTCGGGACTTTCGACACCATGTTTCCAGATTACCTTGACCAAGCCGTAATTGGTTTCCAGCTTAAGCGATCCATCACCCCGGAAAGCGCCTTCGCCACGATCCACCACCACGCGCTCAAGGCCCTGTTGCACCTCGCCTAGGTCGATAACGTGCCGGTCCCCAGGCGCGCCGATCTTCAAGCCCTCGGGATCGGCAAGGGCGCGCCGGTACAATTCTCCAATGGCCCGTTGATCCTTGGCAATGGCGACCGATTGGCGAAGGCTTCCATAGCCTGCCCTTACCAAGGGGGCGGCGCTTCCCAACGCCCCGGCAAGCAAGGTGGTAATGCCGATATCGGCGGCGCTCTCTCCGCTGGTCCGGGTTTCCTGTACGCCTTGCATGATGGCTTCTTGTGCAACGCTGGTTACAAGACCGGCTTTCGCCCCTGATGCAGCACTCCTGGCGACATCATAACCCAGGCGTCCCGACTTAACGATGGAACCGCCAACCGGGATCAGATTGATGGGATCGAGAAGCCCCGCCGCCAAGCCAGCCGCAACACCCTGCGAGCCTGCGCTGGCCAAGGTTTCGCGCGCCTTGTTCTCCCGGTCGATCTTGGCCTTGATGCGCGCCACGTCGTCGGGCGTGTCGGCATGCACGAAAGCATTTGCCCATTCCTCGTATCCCTGGATCGACTGAAACGGATCAAAAGCGGGGTCCGCCTTCTGCTTCTCCAGGTTCGGAAGGGGAACGGCGCTCACCACTGCCGGGACGGTGTTGTAAAGATCGAAGGCGGCGGGCAAGACTTCGCGCATGAAGTCGGGACGCGGCACAGCGAATTCTTCCGGCAGCCGGGCAGACAGATTTCCCCCTGACATGTTTTCAGAAAGAAAGGGCATTTAGGGAGCCTCCCCGATCATTGAGAACGAACCGCGGTCGTTTCTTTTCGCGCGGGCGTCATCGACCGCCTTAGTCAGATCGCCCTTGCGGCGCTTGGCCTCTGGGCTGGAATTCCAATCTGGATGCCAGGGCATTGGTTTTCCCTTAGCGTCAAGAACCGGGTTCAAAACGCCATCGGCGGATTTCAGCATGACGGAGTAGAGGGGAAGTCCGGTTGTCCGATCCGTTCGTCCGTAGGGATCGGGCACAACAAGAACGCGGCTTTCAAGCGGACCTTCAGACGGATCGAACAAGCCGCCCGACGCCACCATATCCGCCGTCAGTTGTTCGCGCATCCATTTGGCGTTGTCGGACAAATCCATGCCGGGAACGCCATAGAAACTTTCAGGGGCACCCCGCATCCATTTTGTTCCGCCCCCAAGCGAGGACACGCCCCACACGCGCTGCAAGCTGTCGGCAGCCGTCTTGCGGGCCACATCCCAATTCCCGTGCCGCTGGAATTCTGTTTTAGCAAGGCCGTCGAACTCTCTTGCCATCTCGGGCGGCACTTGCGGATTGCTGCCCAGCGTGTGGCGATAAAGCCAGGAACCATTTGCCTCTTTGGTCAGATAGTCGGCGGGCGGGTATTTCTTGGCAAGATCGACATATTGGCCGGCCCGTGCTTCGCGGTCGGCTTTGGGTACGCGCAAGCCCTCTTCGGCCAGGCGCACGGCCTCTTCAGGGCGAATCCCTGACGTGGCGTAATCGCCAATCAGATTGCCCATGGCCAAGTCCTCTTCGGCCAGATCATTCAATAGCTGGGGGTTGTTCGCGCGGATTTCCGCCAAGGTGTTTGCAGCTTCCACCTTCTGTTCTGGCGTTCCTGCGCGCAGCCACCCGCGAATTTCCGCCTTGACCGGACTGGGCAGAATGCCAATGCCGGGTTGCGCAGCATAGCGGATTGCCCGCGCACGAACCTCGTTCGGGGCAAGCCCCTGCCAGCTTTGCGAGGCGGCGGAGAAATAGCTGTCTACCGCCTTGCGGTCTTTGTCCGACTTGGGATCGAGCGGCAAGCCTTCGCCCGTGAAGGCGGCATTCACGCGGGCAAGTTCGGACAACGCCTCCGCTTCTTTTTCGCGGCGCTTGTCAAGATAGGTGACGAAGGCGGTTCGCTCATGTGGTTTCAGATTGCCGCCTTGATAGGCGGCTTCGATATCTGAGTAGGCCTTTTCGCCCCGATGCAGCGAAATCTCGAAATCTGAAAACCAGCGGGCGCGCTTCTGTTCGGCGGCCTTCTCGGCTTCGCGCTGCCCCCGTTCTATTTCCTGCATCCGGTCTTGAATGCTTGCCGCCATGAAACGCCCGAGTTTTTCCTTGGTATCCGGGTGCATGTCGGACTGTTCGCCAGCCAGGAAGGTTTTCAGATATTGATCTCCAGCACTCACACCTTTCTTGAGGGCGCGATCCAATCCGCCAAGGACGGTTTGCTTTTGCCCTTCTTCCTCGAAGCCAAGCTTCAGCTTTTCCTTTTGTTGGGGCGAAAGATCTGTGCGGGCATTCAGGGCCTGTACCCACTTCACCCTTGCCTCTCCGGCGTCTGCCGTGCGCCCCAGGCGAAAGGCGTTGGCCGCGTCGGTTTCCGTCTTGTCCATGCTTTCGATAAGTGTGGCGTTGGCTTCCTCCAGCACCTTCTTGTGAGCTTCGAAGTTGACAGGAATTAGCGCCTTGAAACCCCGTTGCTCCCAGGACAACCGAGCGTCTGCCTGCATGTCCGGGGGCAAGGTGGCGATCCACTCTCGCCCCCTCTGGTCCCATTTGTTTTTCCATGAAATAGGATCATCAGGGTGTGCAAGAGATAGCTCGTTGGCAAATTTGTCCGTTCCAAGGTCAAGCCTCGCCAGATACCCCATGACCATTGCCTTGTCATACGTCTGACCGTAGATCGTTCCATCGCCCCGAAGAGTCAGACCCTTGGGGTTGCCGTCCGGCGTGAAAGCGGCTTCAGCATCCTTGGTTGCTTGGTCGTTCGCTTCCTTCCTCGCCAGATCAGCCTGAGTTTCAAGGCCCGTCACAATCATTCCCTTTGCAACGCGGTCTAGCACGGTCAACCCAACGGCACCCTTGCCGCCCGCTCCGCCAACAGCGGCTAAGCTGGGGCCGGAAGTTATGGCGCTAGAAATTGACGAAGTGCCGAGTGCTTCAGCAAAGGTTGGAACGCGACTACCCCTAAAGCCCATGATTACCTCCACCACAATGACATCAGTTTGTACTTGCTTGCGTCATCAGACTTGCGCCCAAGAATTTCGTGCTGAATGTCGAAGGCCCGCAGCTCTGCCTTCGGTTTGTCGCCCTCGGCCAGCAACGCCTCGAGATACGGGAGACATTCGGCTGCAACCTCGTTGCCGGAAGAAACCGCAACGTTTATCCAGGCCCAAGCCTCAATGGCATTGGAGGGCTTGCCTTCGACGCCCACCAAGTGACAAGCGCCGACGATGCCTATCGCGATAGCGTTTCCCTCAAGTGCCAGGGGATAGGCCAAGCGAAAAGCCCGCTCAGTGTTTTTGCGGTGGCACGCGGTCAACAGGGCATTGCGGCGAAAATCAGACAAAGAGACAATGGCGCCCTTATTCATGGCGCTTCTCCTGAAAGCGAACCGAGTTCGGCCCCAATCCCATGCCCAAACCCTGACCCCGAGCGCCCGGCTTGTTTTTGTGTGCTTCGATCCAGGGGCACCTCCCAAAATTTCTGGGACAGATTTCTATGTGGGGTGAGGTGATGGCATCGGCGTTTGGGGGGGGATGCCCCCCGGCAACCTTCACCAGGGCGCGCGCGAAAACGACACCCCCCCCGGGGTAGCCTTCGCAGATCGGCGGCAGGGGCACAGGGCGGGCAAGAGAAGGGCGAGGCCGCGCGCCTGGCTTCATTGCGGAACTGATCCGGGATAGATGACAAATTGAAGGATGGCTCTTGCGGCTCAGAATATCGTCTCAAGCCTGCTGACTTAGGGCAGACGTTGAAATCAGGCGGTGTAGGCTCTATGCTGCTGCTGGCGACACTAACCGACAAATGCTTACTTACCCCGTTCTGGTCGGGGGATGTGTAGCGGTCGGGAGCCGACAAGCCGGAAGGGTCCAGACCTTCCGGTTTCGTCTTTTTCTGGAGGCCGGGGCGCGAGGCCAGAAGGACGCCCGAAACGCCTGTACCGAAAACCCCCCGGATTTTGACCTTTACGAAGCCTGGATTTCCGGGCTTTTCCAACTCCGCCCTAGCGTGTACCGAAAACACTTGATTACGGTACATGCTTTCGGTATAGTCACCCTCAGACAATCCAGCTTGGAGGGTGCCATGACGAAGCGAGTTGCCATTTACGCCCGAGTCTCGACAGACGGGCAGACGACAGATAACCAGGTGCGCGAGCTTGAACAGATCGCCAGCCACATGGGCTGGCAGATCAAGGAGCGCTTCATCGACCACGGCATAAGCGGTGCCAAGGGCAGGGACAAACGCTTGGCCTTTGACGCCCTTTGCAAGGCCGCCACGCGCCGCGAGATTGACATGGTTATGGCCTGGTCCGTTGATCGCCTTGGCCGCAGTCTGCAGGACCTCGTAGGCTTCATGAGCGAGCTTCAGGCGGTTGGCTGCGATCTGTACCTTCATCAGCAAGCCCTGGACACGTCTACGCCCGCCGGTCGCGCCATGTTCCAAATGTGTGGCGTCTTTGCCGAGTTCGAGCGCGGCATGATCCGCGAGCGCGTCAATGCCGGGCTGGCCAGGGCCAAGGCCGAAGGCAAGCAGCTTGGCCGCCCGAGGATCGACAGGGCCAAGGAAGATCAGGTGCGCGGGGCATTGGCTGCAGGCGACAAGGGTATCCGCAAGATCGCGTCCGAGGTTGGCGTGGGCGTCAATGCCGTGCAGCGCATCCAGAAGGAAATGATCGCCGCCGCCTAGCCGAACCCGGTTCGGCTTTTTGGGAGAGAGGGGACTCACCCTCTCCCAGTTGGCGGAGGGAGAAATTCGCGGGGCATTTTGCGGTAAAGCCTTGCCCGAAGTGCCTTGCTGCACTGACGGAAGGGCGAACAGGAAATAGAGAAGCGAAGGCTTGCGCACGGCATATATTCCATCGCTGCCTTCGACATTCGCCAGATCGACGGATACCTCGAAAAAAAGCGCTGGCCTTAGCGCGTTACGATCCCTTCTGGCGACTATTACCCCCCTATTTAATTCGAGATTTTGTCCCGCAGCGGGACAGAGCGGGACAGCCAGCGGGACAGCGAAAACAACTGCCAACTTACTGAAGTTTATAAGATATATTTCCTGTGTTAATGTCTTGTCCCGCTGTCCCGTTGGAATTGTCATGCTCACACGTGCGCGCTTGCGCTTGCGCACACGCGCATCGACCTGTGCCAAGCGTTGAGCGGGACAGCGGGACAAATGCGCTGCCTCGCTCATATTTTTCATGACATTCAATACCCTTAAGCCTGTCCCGCTGCCTGTCCCGCTGGCTTTGAAGAGCGGGACAAAATGAGCGGAAAGCGGGACGGTGGTCTTGCCAGCCAGCCAAGGGTGGGGGCCGGGGTTAATCATCGGATGGCCGGGAAAGGTTGAGCGTAGGGAACGGATTACAGGCCGAGGGGTCGAAGATCGCGTGTTCGCCCTCTAAGGGCAAAAGGCGGCACCTCGCCTTCTGACCCTCAAAGCGGCATTGGAACGGCAGGGCTCCCGGCACACGGTCGAGGGCTTGCACCCAAACGCCGGTCGTATTGGCTTTGCCTGCCCAGTGGGTGCCCTCGAAGATTTTGGCAATGCCCTGATGCGAGTTTGCGACGGCAAGCCAGCGCATGCCGTCCCGCTCGATCACGGCCAAGCCAAAGCTGGGCAGGATGTTGGGGGCTTCCACATCACCGCCGAATGCCCACGAAACCCAGCGGGCCACCGTGTGCCGGTGGTTCTTGTGGTAAACGTCGAGTTGGGCCGAAAGAAGGTGCGAGACGCACTTTGCATGATCGGCTTCCGTTTCGCCAACCTCCGCAAGCTGGGCGGTTCCCAGGGCGGTCGCCGCCTCCAATAATTCATCGGTCGTCGGCTCGGTTTCGTGCAACAGGATATCAGCGCAGGCAAGCAGCGTTCCGAATTGATCCGCGCCGCGCCCGGCATGGCCGCCATGCTGGGCAAGTGCCATCCTGAAAGCCTCAAGCCGGGTGGCAAACAAAGGCCAGCGTTCCGCGAACAGGCGGCGCAGATCGGCCCCGATCCTGGCGAGTTGCTTGGGATCAAGGAGGGGCGGGGAGGTGCCGCTCAAAGTGTCGAGTTCAAGAAAGGCGAGGCGAGAACGGTCTTGCGGCGGTAAAGGTGGCGTCAGGATCGAAGAAAAAAGAAAGCATGAGCGCGCCGTGAATTCGACCCCCTTATGATCCGATCCGCCGCGAAGCACCATTGCGCCGGAGGAGGCAAGCCGCGCCAGCTTGACCACATCCGTGCTGCGCCTGTTGTCGGCTTCGGCTTCCAGTTCATCGACGGCGACCGGAAGGCTCGACATGCCGAGACGTTGGCGAATGCCAGCCTCGCTTGAATTCGTGATGCTGATAACCGAGCCCAGCACGCCATGGATAACCTTGTGCAACGTACTCTTGCCGGTCGCCCGGTCGCCGGAAATCCAGAGAGCCGGGCGCCAGTCGAGCGCGCCGCCCACGATGGCGGCACCTATCCAGCCCAGCAACAGCTTGGCGTCGAGGCTGCCCCGCCGCCAATTCCAGTTTCCCAGCAGGTCGAGTAGGGCTTGCCCAGGATTGCCGCTAACTTCCCCCGCCGAAGGCATGGCGCAAGAAGGCGAAGCAGGGTAGATGCGCCCGTCGATTTTTCCGGGCAGTTCAAGGCGGCCACTTTCGCCGCTTCCAGGTTTAGGCCCGAACCAAACGGCATTGCCGCAATGAAAAATCAACTCGCCATCTTCGCCACGCCAAGCGCCGGTGCCGCGCACCTTCTCTTCCGGGTTCCAAACGCCTTCGGCGCTTGCAGCCTGCATAAGAGCTTCGGCTGCAAGCTCGGGTCTCCAACCAATCGGGTTGCCGTCCTTGTCGAACCGCTGCCACGTCTCATGAAGCCAGCCGATCTTTCGACCAAACAGGCCCTGGATGGAAAGGCGTCCATGTTTTTCCGCCTTCACTTCGGCCAACTGCCCGATTTCGTCGAGATAGAAAAACACGTCGCCCGAACGTCCAAGCGGCGTGACAGGGCAGCCAGGGGGAAGGCGAGCGCTTTTGCCCTCACCGGCTTCCTGTCCAGCGCCTTTGCTTATACCTTCCTGTATTGGCGGGGGATGCTCAGGGGAATTTTTATAGAGGTCACGAAGATGCGCGAACCCGGTTTGGGTCATGATCCGCGTCCCCCATCAAACTTAAGCGGTATCGGGCGGCCCTGGTTATCCTGCCAGGCGGTAATTTTTCCCGAACGGTCGAAGCACGGCCAGATCAAGCCCTTCGCGGCGCACGCTCGCATCAGAACAGTGGCGGCTGCCTCCGCATTCCACCCGGCTTTGATGTTGCCCGCCGCATCGACCTTCGGCCAAGCCCGCACCAGGAAGGCATCGTTGCCGCCGAACAGCGCAAGCAAACCTCTGCGGTTGTGCCCGCGCCAGCGAAGGAGCCAGGCCACCCCATCGACTCGGCGATAAAGGCAACGGTCGCCATTGACGCCGAGACACTGCGCCGGGCAATCGGCGGGGAGGGTGTCCAATTCCCGGGCGGCGCGGAAGGAAAGCTTCGACGGCAAAAGACCAGCGGCGGGGGTCATTTGGAAAGCCCCTGTGCTGAGACGCTGGAAACAGCGAGTATTTTTTCAAATTCTGCCAGCGGAACGAGCAGCTTCCGCCCCAGGCGGATCGTAGGCAGTTGTCCAGTAGCTGCATATTTGTATGCGCTATTACGGCAAATACCCAGAAGTCGTCCCGCTTCCAAAAGCGAGATAACGCGCTTCTCTTGCATGCGGCCCCCATGAGACATAGAACCAAATATGGTACTATCAATATATTGTGGGGCAGCGGGGCGTCAAGCCCAAAATAGACGAGTGAGATCGAATATGGTCTCAGAAACCACTTGCGATCCCATTACGTGCCATGCTATGACATGCCGTCTTTCATTTTGAGGGTATGCGTCATGACCAAGAAGCGCTCTGAGGCAGATACGTCGCAGCTCATCATTCGTCCCAGGAAGCGCAAGGAGGAGGTCATCACGGAAAGAGAACCGCCCCTCAAAATTCGGATTAAGGAACCGACTAGAGAAGCTCTTGAGCGGCGTGCCGCAGAGCGCGGCGTGTCAATGAATGTCGAGGTTAATGACAGGCTGGAAAGCTCGTTTTTAAATTCGGATATTTTAAATTTCTTTTTTCAAGGGAACTCTTCGCTTGAGGAGGTGCTTATTCTTCGGCGCTATCTGAAAGCAATTAAGGAAGCTACGGTCCAGGCAGGCGAACACGCGGGCAGGTGGTGGGTGTACGCGCCGACCACGCCTTTTGCCCTTGATCGCGAGAGGGTGGCAAACACGTGGCTTTCTGGAAACCTGGATGCGGATGTGTTCGATGTAGAAAAAATGGCCGCTTCAATTCGCACTGAGATTGAGAGTCGTATTTTGAAGCCCGCTGTTGACGTTATGGAAAGAGATGGGGCTCCGGGTTTGCCGACTGCATACAGTTCCAGAGAGGAAATGATGGCTGCAGCAGATCATCTCTATTTGCTTCGGAAAAGCTGTGAAGTCTTGATAAGCCTTAGAGACCGTGAGGACGAAGGAAAATTACGCCGCGAGTATGAGCCTATCTACAAGGCCGCTGCTGAGTGGGAAAAGCTGAAGCCTGAATTGGCGGCCTCGGAGCAAAAGGTGTATTCCGCAGTCTTTGAGTTAGCCAAGATCGAGGGCTAAAGCCGAACTCAGTTCGGCTGGCTTGGCAAGAGCCCATCTTGCCCCGGGGCCTATCATGGCGAGACCCCCGCGTACTGCCCGCCTGTCTCCGAGCGTTATCGAGGGGCCAACCAGGGAACCAGCCCCGGCCGGGGCCTATCATGGCGAGACCCCCGCGTATTGCCCGCCGTCCCGGCGTTTTGGGGCAGCAAAGGGGGCAGTGCGCGCAATGTTCAAGCGGCCTTCCCCCTAGATCAGGGGAGCGGGAAGCGATGAACGAGACAGCCAGTGCCGCAACCGCGCGGCGAAGTGAGTTTAGGCGAACCCGGTTCGCTGGCTTGGCGCGAGCCCATCGCGCTCCGGGGCTTCTCATGGCGTTGACCCCTGCGTATTGCCCGCCTGTCTCTGAGCGTTATCAGTGGCCAACCAGGGAACCAGCCTTGGCCGGGGCTTCTCATGGCGTTGACCCCCGCGTATTGCCCGCCTCCCCGGCGTTGTGGGGAAGCCAAGGGGGTAATGCGCGCCATGTTCTAGCGGCCTTGCTCCCTCAGATCGACGGAGCCGGGACCGATGAATGAACAAGGCAACGCCCCTGGGATGGCCGGAACTATGGAAGGCGGCGCGCGGCCAACCCTCTTCACCCTGGAGGAAGCCGCTGCCTGGCTTCACAATGCAGTGAAATCCGCCGCCTTGCGTGTGGCGATTAATCAGGGCAGGCTTTCGGCAATCAAGGTGGGGCGAACGCTCTTGATCGCCAAGGCAGACTTGGAAACCTTTCTGGAGGAGAGCCGTACATGTCGCGCACCGCCCAAGGCCCAAGGCTTCGCCTGTTCGGACCCGACACCCGCCACGGGGCCAAGGTCCGCAAGGGCTTCCGCGATTACCGATGGTACGTCGTCTGGCGAGAGCATGGGCAGCGGCGCGAACGTGCGACGGGCCTTGACCACCGCGCAACGCCTGAAGAAAGGGAAACCGCACTTGCCGACTTCCTCGCAAGCCAGGAACGAGGCAGAAGGCCAAGCGGCCCACGTCATCCCGATCAGATAACCATTGCCGAGGTTCTTTCTCTCTATGGCGAGAACCACGCACAGCACACCGCAGCCCCCAAATGCATTGGCTATGGCATGGATGCCCTGCTTGCATGGTGGGGGGATGCAATGCTTTCCACCGTTACAGCCGCCGCTTGCCGTCGATACTCCAAGGAGCGCAAGGAAAGCATCGAGCGCAAAAAAGCGGAAACCAGAGCCGCCGTTGTGGTCCGCTATGAAGCCAAGGGATTGGCGCCTCCGCCGCTGTCGAAAACAAAGGTCGCATCCGACAACACGACGCGCCGCGAGCTGGCCGTGTTGCGAGCTGCGATCAATTGGTGCCAGACGGAGGGCTATGTTGTCCAAGCCCCCTCGGTCTGGCTGCCTGATAGACCGCAGGCCCGCGAACGCTGGTTGACCCGAGAAGAAGCCGCGAAGCTGATCCGCGCCGCGCGCCAACTCGAACGCGCCAAAACCTACCTTCCTCGCTTTATCATGCTTGGCCTGTACACCGGGGCGCGCAAGGAGGCGATCCTTGGCCTTCAGTGGCAGAGCAACACAGTTGGCGGGCGCGTCGATCTGGAGCGCGGCTTGATCGACTATCGCAAGCCTGGCCAGGCGCAGACGGCCAAGCGCCGCACAGCGATACCCGTTCCTCCGAGGCTGCAAAACGCCTTGAGGGCGGCCAGGAAGACGACGCGGCAATATGTTCTTGAGTTCCAGGGGCAGCCAATAGGCGACATGAAGAAGGCCTTTGCCGCCGCCGCCCGTGCGGCAGGCTTGCGCGACGTGACGCCGCACACCTTGCGCCATACAGCCGTGACCTGGCTTGTCCAAGGCGGGGTTTCGCTCTGGGAGGTTGCCCAGTGGGTGGGTATGAGCGTTGAAATGATCGAGCGGGTCTATGGGCACCACGCTCCGGATCGCTTCGCCAAGGTGCTTGCGGCGCAGAGGTAGATATTTGCTTGACGAAATACGACAGTTTAGAGAAAGATTGTGCAATTGAGGGGTGGCGGAGACCACCTCTTCGGGTGGGGCGGCGGACATTTTACTATTGACGTGCGCACGAGGTGAGGGGTACCTTTCTCCTAACAACGCCTCCCACGCCTCTCAACGATGCGCACCATGGGGGGCTTTTTTGTGCCTGAGGACAAGGAACCGTATCTGAAGAAGGCGCTCAACACGAGCGAGCATCTTGAGCTTCTTGCTTCGCGTGGACTTGTTATCGATAACCCCGAGCGCGCTATACATTACCTGAATTTCATAGGCTACTACCGTCTCTCGGGTTACTTCCCGCCTTTTCGAGAAACGCCTGACGATGGCAGTTCGCCGTTCAAGGTAGGAACTCGGTTCGATGAAATCCTTGACCGATACATCTTTGATAGAAAACTTCGGCTGCTTCTCATTGATGCCCTTGAACGGATTGAAGTCGCCGTTCGTTCAGTCATATCGAACAAGATGTCCCTGGCCTTCGGACCCTTCTGGTGGAAGGAAGTATCGCTTTTCAATCACCCTTTCCATACGGAGATATTTGAGACCATCAAAGAAGCGACCGATTTAAGGGACGGAAAAACACACCATACTTTCCTTGCGCATTATGCAAAGAAGTACAAAGGCGAAGAGCTTCCTAGTTGGATGGTGTTCGAGGTGCTGTCTTTCGGGAAGGTCTCCAATATCTACAAGCGCCTCAAAGGGCAGAACCAGAAGGCCATATCTCTTGAGTTCGGCCTGGACAATGCGTTTTTCGAAAGCTGGCTCCACTGTCTATCTTTCGCTCGGAATGTGGTGGCACACCATAGCCGCGTCTGGAACAGAGCCTTCACGATCCAACCCAAGGTGGCCAAGGTTGTTTCAGATGCTTTGCCACCTGAGGGGGCAAAGCGCCTCTATGGTATCTGCGTGGTGATAGCCTATCTATTGCGGATTGTGGCGGATGGCTCGCGTTGGGCGGATCGACTTCGCGCCCTTCTACAGGAATACCCGGAAGCGCCATTGGACAGGATGGGGTTTCCTACAGGGTGGACGGGACTTAAGTTTTGGGCGGATCGGTTTCAGGTGGAAGATGGCGGGGCAGTTCTTTGCCCTGTTACGACGGCCCTTTGCGTTACCCCGAAAAGCGAATAGCCAGTTTTGCGAACGGCGTTCGCAGGATGGCGGTTCACATCCCCCTTACATCCCCCTTATCAATCGCCGCGAACGTGAACGAAGCGTGATTTTGCCTATCGAACCAGCATGAAAATGCTTGATTTTCCTGGGGTGGCGATTGGAGAGCAATGTTCGGGAGCTAGGGGCCGGAGGTTCGAATCCTCTCACTCCGACCATTTCTTGGGGATCCGCGTCCCTGATGGGCCGACCTGATGGGCCGATAAGCGCCGGATTCCCTTATTCTTCCTTCGTTCCCTTCTGGGCCTAGGCCCATTTTGCCGGTTGTGGGCGGGTCGGGCTTGGCGTTAATATGTTGATTCGTGGACGATGCGCTGGCGGGGGGCACCCCAATAGCGAGCCAAAAGGATGGTTAGATGAATAAGCCTGTCGGTGGCGATGCCAAGAATACCCTCTACTGCTCTTTCTGCGGCAAGAGCCAGCACGAGGTGCGCAAGCTGATCGCCGGCCCCACGGTGTTCATCTGCGACGAATGCGTCGAACTGTGCATGGACATCATCCGCGAGGAGCACAAGACGCATCTGGTGCGCACCCGCGACGGCATTCCCAGCCCGCGCGACATCCTGACCGTGCTCGACGACTATGTCATCGGCCAGGGCCACGCCAAGAAGGTGCTGTCGGTGGCCGTTCATAACCACTACAAGCGCCTGGCCCATCAGGGCAAGACCAACGATGTCGAGCTGGCCAAGTCCAACATCATGCTGATCGGCCCCACCGGCTGCGGCAAGACCCTGCTGGCCCAGACTCTGGCCCGCATCCTCGACGTGCCCTTCACCATGGCCGACGCCACCACGCTGACCGAGGCCGGCTATGTGGGCGAGGATGTCGAGAACATCATTCTCAAGCTGCTGCAGGCCGCCGATTACAATGTCGAGCGGGCCCAGCGCGGCATCGTCTATATCGACGAGGTCGACAAGATCAGCCGCAAGTCCGACAACCCGTCGATCACCCGCGACGTGTCGGGCGAGGGCGTGCAGCAGGCGCTTTTGAAGATCATGGAAGGCACGGTGGCCTCGGTGCCGCCCCAGGGCGGGCGCAAGCATCCGCAGCAGGAATTCCTGCAGGTCGATACCACCAACATCTTGTTCATCTGCGGCGGCGCCTTCGCCGGTCTGGACAAGATCATCAGCATGCGCACCAAGGGCACTTCGATCGGCTTCGGCGCCGATGTGCGGGCGCCTGACGAACGGCGCACCGGCGAGATTCTGCGCCAGCTCGAGCCCGAGGATCTGCTGAAATTCGGCCTGATTCCGGAATTCGTGGGCCGTCTGCCGGTAGTGGCGACGCTCGACGACCTCGACGAATCGGCCCTGATCGACATTCTGACCAAGCCCAAGAACGCGCTGGTCAAGCAGTATCAGCGCTTGTTCGACATGGAAAGCGTGCGCCTGACCTTCACCGACGACGCCTATAAAACCATCGCCTGCAAGGCCATCCTGCGCAAGACCGGGGCTCGCGGCCTACGCTCGATCATGGAAAGCATCCTGCTCGACACCATGTTCGATCTGCCCTCGATGACCGAGGTCGATGAGGTGGTGATCTCGGGCGAAGTGGCCGAGGGACGCACCAGTCCGCTTTTGTCCTATGCCGAGAAGCGTGGTGGCGAATCGGCCTAGTCGTTTCTAGACTTGGCTAAAGGTTCCTGAGATTCCACGGAGTTTTACGCTGGGTGTCTTTTTGGTCGTTTCGCCCCCGCTTGGGCGGAGCGCTTTTTTCGCCATTTCCCTCAAACCCCTATTGAACATCTGAAATTCCTGATCCACCTTAGAGATGTCGGCGGCGGGGATTCCTGGCCGCCCATGAGATAAGAAAGAGGTTCAATGTCTGAATTGCCGCGCGGTGATCTTTTTCCGGTTCTGCCGCTCCGGGACATCGTCGTCTTCCCGCACATGATCGTGCCGCTCTTCGTGGGCCGCGAGAAATCCGTGCGCGCCCTGGAAGACGTGATGAAGGACGACAAGCAGATCCTGCTGGTGGCGCAGAAGAACGCGGCCCAGGACGATCCCGGCCAGGACGACATCTATCAGGTCGGCACGGTTTCGACGGTGCTGCAGTTGCTGCGCCTGCCCGACGGCACGGTCAAGGTGCTGGTCGAGGGCGGCAAGCGCGCCAAGATCCAAAGCTTCGCCGAGAACGAGAATTTCTTCGAGGCCTATGCCCAGACGCTGGACGAGAAGCCCGGCGAGGCGCAGGAACTCGAGGCCCTGGGCCGTTCGGTGGTCGGCCAGTTCGAGCAGTATATCAAGCTCAACAAGAAGATTCCGCCCGAGGTGCTGGTCTCGCTCAATCAGATCGAGGATTCGAGCAAGATGGCCGACACCGTGGCCTCGCATCTGGCCCTCAAGATTTCCGAGAAGCAGGAGCTGCTGGAAACCGTGTCGGTGCCCGAAAGGCTGGAGCGCGTCTTCGCCTATATGGAATCCGAAATCGGCATGCTGCAGGTCGAGCGCAAGATCCGCAACCGGGTCAAGCGCCAGATGGAGAAGACGCAGCGCGAATATTACCTGAACGAGCAGTTGAAGGCGATTCAGAAGGAGCTGGGCGAGGGCGAGGAAGCCAAGGACGAAGCCGGCGAGATCGAGGACCGCATCAAGAAGACCAAGCTGTCCAAGGAGGCCCGCGAAAAGGCCTTGGGCGAGTTGAAGAAGCTGAAAAGCATGAGCCCGATGTCGGCCGAGGCGACGGTGGTGCGCAATTACCTGGACTGGATGCTGTCCCTGCCCTGGAAGAAGCGCACCAAGATCAAGCACGACATCAAGGGCGCTTCCAAGATTCTCGATGCCGAGCATTATGGGCTCGAGAAGGTCAAGGAACGCATTCTGGAATATCTGGCCGTGCAGGCCCGCACCAACTCGGTCAAGGGACCGATCCTGTGCCTGGTCGGCCCGCCCGGCGTCGGCAAGACCTCGCTCGGCAAATCGTTGGCCAAGGCGACGGGGCGCAATTTCGTGCGCATGAGCCTGGGCGGCGTCAGGGACGAATCGGAAATCCGCGGCCACCGGCGCACCTATATCGGCTCGATGCCGGGCAAGGTGATCCAGGGCATGAAGAAGGCCAAGACCTCGAATCCGCTGTTCTTGTTGGACGAGGTCGATAAGTTGGGCCAGGATTGGCGGGGCGATCCCTCGTCGGCGCTGCTCGAGGTTTTGGACCCCGAACAGAACAACACGTTCAACGACCATTATCTCGAGGTCGATTACGATCTCTCGGAAGTGATGTTCGTGACCACCGCCAACACGCTGCATATGCCGCAGCCGCTTCTTGACCGCATGGAGATCATCCGCATTCACGGCTATACCGAGGACGAGAAGGTCGAGATCGCGCATCGCCACCTGATTCCCAAGCAGATCAAGGCGGCGGGCCTTAAGAAGGGCGAATGGAGCATTACCGAGGAAGGCCTGCGCGACGTCATCCGCTATTACACGCGCGAAGCCGGCGTTCGCAATCTGGAACGCGAATTGGCCAATCTGACCCGCAAGGCGACCCGCGACATCCTGGTCAAGAATCTGAAGCAGGTTCGCGTTTCGCCCAAGAATCTGGAAAAGTACGCCGGCGTTCGCAAGTTCCGCTACGGCGAGCTTGAGGAGCAAGACATGGTCGGCGTCGTCACCGGCCTGGCCTGGACCGAAGTCGGCGGCGAAATCCTCAATATCGAAGCCGTGGTCATGCCCGGAAAGGGCGGGGTCTCGCACACCGGCAAGCTGGGCGACGTGATGCAAGAATCGGTGCAGGCGGCGCGCTCCTATGTGCGTTCGCGTCTGGTCTCGCTGGGCATCAAGCCGTCTTACTTCGACAAGCGCGACATCCATGTCCATGTGCCCGAAGGGGCGACGCCCAAGGACGGACCTTCGGCGGGTGTGGCCATGTGTACCGCCATCGTCTCGGCGCTGACCGGCGTTCCGGTGCGCAAGGATGTGGCGATGACCGGCGAAATCACGCTGCGCGGGCGCGTGTTGCCCATCGGCGGCTTGAAGGAAAAGCTGCTGGCGGCGCTTCGCGCCGGCATCAAGACGGTGCTGATCCCCAAGGACAACGAGAAGGATCTGGCCGAGATTCCCGACAATGTGAAGAAGGGCATGACCATCCTGGCCATGACCACGGTCGATGAAGTTCTGAAACAGGCCTTGGTGCGCGAACTGGTGCCCATCGAATGGGACGAGGCTTTGGAAGAAGCCAAGGCGGCCGAGAAAAAGAAATCCGCCGACGCCGACGCCCAGACGGTCGTCACGCACTGATTTTCAGTCTTGAAACCACGGGCGGGTGAGGCGGTCGCTTCATCCGCCCGTATGTTTTCATGCGGCGAAATGTCGCGCTTGCCGCCATCCGTTTCCAAGTCAAGTCGCGTTTTTAGGTGGATTTGTTGGCATATTTGTCTCAAATGCAGCAAATGGCGCAGAAAACTGGGGAAAAAACGATTCGTTTCGTTGACGGCGAAAAAAACTGGTGCCTAAACTCCGCCCCTCGGTTTTCGCCTAATCACGTTTCCCGGGATCGCATCGTGACACCAAACAAGGGGGCCTTCAGTGAATAAGAATGACCTCGTGGCAGCCGTCGCCACCAAGACCAGCCTGTCGAAAATCGACGCCGCCAAGGCCGTTGACGCCGTATTCGATTCCATTGCCGAAACCCTCAAGACCGGCCAGGAAGTTCGTCTGGTCGGTTTCGGCTCGTTCAACGTGACCAAGCGCGCCGCTTCGGAAGGCCGCAATCCGCGCACCGGCGAAACCATCGCCATTCCGGCTTCGCTGCAACCGAAGTTCAAGGCCGGCAAGGGTTTGAAGGACGCCGTCAACGGCTGACGGAATCTATGGGCCTGCGCAATGCCGGTCGCCCAGGCGGCCGGCATTGTCATTTTCCGGCGGATGTGGTGACATATGCCATGCTACTGGCGTGTTGCTTTATTTTGTCATCGCCGGGCTTGACCCGGGGGTCCACGTGGATGCGCGGATCAAGTCCACATCAGTCCGGTTTAATAATTTCCCCCTCACCCCGACCCTCTCTCCCAAAGAATGGGGGAGAGGGAGGAAAATCGGAATCAATCGATTCCTTTACGAATCCCCTCTCCACCCGCTTGCGGGGGGAGAGGGTCAGGGTGAGGGGGGGGCGGCACGAGCATCTTTTCCGATCCTGTCTCGGACCATGGAAACATGGCAATAATCGTGCAAGAGCATAAGATTGTGGCGCACTGCGTAATTTTAAACCGGACAGCCGTGGGTCAAGTCCGGGCATGACGATTGGGAGCATCAGTCGAGGGGTATGGATATCAAGGGTGATTAGCTCAGCGGTAGAGCATCTCGTTTACACCGAGAGGGCCGGGGGTTCGAACCCCTCATCACCCACCAGTCCATGGAAATGACGCATCATGACGGCTGGCCCAGCAGATCAAGAAGAATTCGACCGCGCCCACGCTTTGTGGAAGGGCGGGCGTCATGCCGAGGCGGCGCTGCTGCTTGAGGATTTGACGCAAAGGCATTCCGACAATGCCGGCCTGTTTTCGGCCCTGGGCGTCTGCCGCTTCGAGGCGGGGGCTTACGGCCCGGCCCGGCTGGCCCTGGAGCGCGCCTTGGCGCTGGACCCGGATCAGGGCATCGCCGCCTATAATCTGGCCCATCTTCTGCTGCTGGAAGGCGATGAAGAGCGGGGCTTCCAGCTTTACGAACGCCGCTGGGCCAGTTTTCAGCGCCCCAGTTGGCATCCGTCCTCGGATTTGGCTTGGGATGGGCAGGCTCTCGACGGCACGCTGCTGGTGCTGGCCGAGCAGGGATTCGGCGACATGATCCAGTTCGCCCGTTTTCTGCCCCTGGCCACCCGTCGCTGCCGGCGCCTGCTGCTGGCGGTTCCGCCCGAGCTGAAGCGGCTGCTGGCCGGGGTTGACGGCGTGGCCGAAGTCATCGTCTCGGGCCAGGCCCTGCCGGCCTTTAATCGTTTCGTGATGATGACCAGCCTGCCCTATCGTCTGCGCGCTTTTGGCCAAGATCGCCCCCAGCCGCCTTATCTGCCCTTGCCGGCGCCCATGGCCTTGCCCGGTTCCGGGTTCAAGGTGGGGCTGGTCTGGGCCGGGCGGGCCGCTCATGCCGAGGACCGGCTGCGTTCCCTGACCCCGGAACATCTGGCCCCGCTGCTGGCCGTCGAGGAGGTCGATTTCTTTTCCCTGCAACTGGGGCAGGGGGCTGCGCCGGCGGGCATGACCGATCTGGCGCCGCACCTTGGCGATTTCATGGATACGGCGGCGGCCCTGGCCGGGCTTGATTTGCTGATCAGTGCCGACAGCGCGCCCGCCCATCTGGCTGGAGCCCTGGGGCGTCCGGTCTGGACCTTCGTCACCTATGTGCCAGACTGGCGATGGGGGCTTGGCCTGTGTGAATCGGCCTGGTACCCGTCGATGCGCCTGCTGCGCCAGGAAAGTCCGGGCGATTGGGGTGCCCCCATCGTGAAAGCAGCCCAGAATCTGGAGAAGCTTATTCATCCATAATTGGCTGTCAAATCACGCAGAATTGGCTTGGCAGGCTCCACCGCCAAGACACGAAGTCACCAAGAAAGCACCAAGGGCAATGCCTCTGCTTGGTGTCTTGGTGGTTCTAGAGCGACTTGCGATAAATCTGACGCATTTCGCCGGAGCGATTTTTCGTCGCAGGCAGGAGAAGGGCGACAAGTGTAGCGGGGTCTACGGTTGAGCCCTTCGACGAAGCTGCGCCGAAAAAGCGCCCGGCCCATCCGGGTCGTGTTGGGGCGGGCGCCTTAAGGCGAAAAGCCGCAGGCGGGCTTCGCCCGCAGAACCAATAGGGCCGTCATCGACGGCACCCGATGCGCCGCATCGCTTCTCGCGTCTTTCCGGCTCAGGCGCACTCGCCCGAACGCGACGAAACTGCGTCAGATTTATCGCAAGTCGCTCTAAACTCTGGCGAATTCTGCCCAGGCTTGCCAGATCAAGAACGTCAGCACATGAGGCTTGCCCCTTTTTTGAGGGCTCTCGCCCGAACGGGTGGATTCTGGCGGCGGCTCGGGGTATCTTTCCTGCATGGGCATGAAACGGGGTTGATCGCATGGCTGGTTCGCTGAAGACTTGGTACATCAAGCTGGACTTTTCGGTGGCCGGGGGGCATCTGACTTGGGCCTCCCATGTCCAGGCCCGCGATCAGGACGGGGCCGTCCTGGTGGCCGTCGATTGGCTCAAGGCCCAGATCAACTTCCCGCAGAAGGTGCTGCCCTACGAGGTGCTTGAGGCCTTTGAGGACGAGGGCGGGGCGCGTCCGGGTTAACTTTCTCCCTTTCTCTTCCTTGACAGCCGGGCTCCCAGGCTATACACAGCCATCCTCCGTTTTACGGGGGTGTAGCTCAGTTGGTTAGAGCGCCGGCCTGTCACGCCGGAGGTCGCGGGTTCGAGCCCCGTCACTCCCGCCATTTCCTCCTTTACATATTCCTTATATTCCTGGGGATTGAAGCGCTCCGGCGCGGTCGTGCGCGACCTGAAAACGGTTTGACGCAGAAGGCTTGCTCTGCTAGACCTCCGGGTCTGGGAGACAAGCCTTAGGCGGGGGCCACCCTCCAGGGCCCTGGGTGCGCCGGAAGACGCGAGTGCCAATAGCAAGAAAGGCTTCGAGGTGGGTGAAATGGACAATCTGCTCCAGGGATATCTCCCGATCCTGGTCTTCCTTGCCATCGCCATCGCCATCTCCGTCATCGCCGTCGGCGCCTCGTGGGTCGTCGCCCGCCAGAAACCCGACACCGAAAAGGCCTCGCCCTATGAATGCGGCTTCGAGCCCTTCTCGGATTCGCGCACCAAGTTCGACGTGCGCTTCTATCTGGTTTCCATCCTTTTCATCATCTTCGACCTGGAAGTGGCCTTTCTGTTCCCCTGGGCGGTATCGCTGGGCAGCATCGGTCTGTTCGGCTTCTGGTCGATGATGATTTTCCTGGCCGTGCTGACCGTCGGCTTCATTTACGAATGGAAGAAGGGCGCCCTGGAATGGGAGTGACGCTGACCAAAGACAGCCCGCCTGACGCGCTGGCCGCCGCCGTCGCCGGCGAAGTCGCCGACAAGGGCTTCCTGCTCACCTCGCTGGACGCGGCCGTCAATTGGGCCCGCACCGGCAGCATGTGGCCGATGACCTTCGGCCTGGCCTGCTGCGCGGTGGAAATGATCCATGCCGGCGTGTCGCGCTACGATCTCGACCGTTTCGGCGTCGTCTTCCGTCCCAGCCCGCGGCAAAGCGATCTCATGATCGTGGCCGGCACGCTGACCAACAAGATGGCGCCGGCGCTGCGCAAGGTCTATGACCAGATGGCCGAGCCGCGCTATGTGCTGTCGATGGGCTCTTGCGCCAATGGCGGCGGCTATTACCACTATTCCTATTCCGTGGTCCGGGGCTGCGACCGCATCGTGCCGGTCGATGTCTATGTTCCCGGTTGCCCACCCACCGCCGAGGCGCTGATCTACGGCATTCTGCAATTGCAGAAGCGGATCCGGCGCACCGGAACCTTCTTGCGCTAGGCGGGGATTCATCGATGACGCTTCCGATCGACGAATTGGGCCAGGCCATCCTGGCGGCGCTTCCCGAGGACGTGATCTCGGTGCATCTGGACGCCGGCGAACTGGTGGTCCTGGCCCGCATGCCGGCGGTGGTCGATGTGCTGACCTTCCTCAGGGATGATTCGAACTGCATGTTCAAGCAGTTGATGGATATCTGCGGCGTCGATTTTCCCGACCGCGAGCACCGGTTCGAGCTGGTCTACAATCTGCTGTCGATGAAGCATAACCAGCGGGTTCGGGTCAAGCTGGCGGTGGACGAGGGCGATGCCGCGCCCACCGCGACCGGCGTCTTTTCGACGGCGGGCTGGTTCGAGCGCGAAGTCTTCGACATGTACGGCATCCCCTTCGATGGGCATCCCGATCTGCGCCGCATCCTGACCGACTATAATTTCGAGGGCCATCCGCTGCGCAAGGATTTCCCGCTGACCGGCCATTACGAGGTGCGTTACGACGACCAGACCAAGCGCATCGTCTACGAGCCGGTGAAACTGGTGCAGGAATTCCGCAATTTCGATGCCGTCAGTCCCTGGGAAGGCATGGTCCAATCGCCCGCCAAGGGCCCCGAGGCGAAGGGTTGAGCGATGAGCGCCGCTGAAGATCAGACCTATTTCGTCAATTTCGGCCCGCAGCATCCGGCGGCGCACGGCGTGCTGCGCCTGGTGCTGGGCATGACCGGCGAAGTGGTCGAGCGCGCCGATCCGCATATCGGGCTGTTGCATCGCGGCACCGAGAAGCTGATCGAGCACAAGACCTATCTGCAGGCCACGCCCTATTTCGACCGTCTCGACTATGTCGGCACCATGAACCAGGAACATGCTTTCGTTCTGGCCGTGGAAAAGCTGATGGGCATCGAGGTGCCGGCCCGGGGCAAGATGATCCGCACCTTGTATTGCGAGATCGGGCGCATCCTCAATCACATCCTCAACATCACCGCCTATGTCATGGATGTCGGCGGCATGACCCCCGTCCTGTGGGGTTTCGAGGAACGCGAAAAGCTGATGGAATTCTACGAGCGCGCCTGCGGCGCTCGTCTGCACGCCAATTATTTCCGCCCCGGCGGCGTGGCTTTCGACACCCCCCAGGCCCTGCTTGACGACATCGCCGCCTGGACCGAGACCTTCCCGAAAATTCTCGACGATATCGAGACCCTGGTCACCGAGAACCGCATCTTCAAGCAGCGCACGGTGGATATCGGCGTTGTGTCGCAAGAACAGGCGCTGGACTGGGGCTTTACCGGACCCAATCTGCGCGCTTGCGGCATTCCTTGGGATTTGCGCCGCGCCCAGCCCTATGACAGCTATGCCGAAATCGATTTCGACATTCCCATCGGCAAGCATGGCGATTGCTATGACCGCTATCTGGTCCGCATGGTCGAGATGCGCGAATCCGTCAAAATCATGAAGCAGTGTTTGAAGAAGATGCCGGGCGGCCCCTGCAAGGTCGATGACCGCAAAGTGTCGCCGCCGCCTAGGGCCGAGATGAAGCGCTCGATGGAAGCGCTGATCCATCACTTCAAGCTTTTCACCGAGGGTTTGCGCGTGCCCGCCGGCGAAACCTATACGGCGGTCGAGGCTCCCAAGGGCGAATTCGCCGTCTATCTGGTCTCGGACGGATCGAACCGTCCCTATCGCTGCAAGATCCGCGCACCCGGATACGCCCATCTGCAGGCCCTCGAGATGATGGGCAAGGGGCACATGCTGGCCGATATCGTGGCCATCATCGGCTCCATCGACATTGTTTTTGGCGAGATCGACCGATGAGTTTTCACCGCGAAGAACCCAAGGATTTCGCCTTCTCGACCGAGAATCTGGCCAAGGCCAAATCCATCGTCGCCAAATATCCCGAAGGCAAAAGCCGCAGCGCCGTGATGCCGCTGCTCGACCTGGCCCAGCGCCAGATCGGCGGCTGGCTGCCCCGGATCGCCATGGATTACGTGGCCCAGTATCTGGGCCTGGACCCCATCAAGGTCTATGAGGTCGCCAACTTCTACACCATGTACAACAAGAAGCCGGTGGGCGAGAACCATGTCCAGGTCTGCACCAATCTGCCGTGCTGGCTTCGAGGTTCCGATCAGGTGGTGTCGGCCTGCAAGAAGACGCTGGGCATCGGCATCGGCGAAACCACGCAAGACGGCAAGTTCACGCTAAGCGAAGTGGAATGCGCGGGCGCTTGCGTCAACGCCCCCGTGGCCGCCATCAATGACGATTATTTCGAAGACCTGGACGAGGCCAGCATTACCCGCGTGCTGGAAGCCATCAAGAAGGGCGAGAAGCCCAAGCTTGGCCCGCAGAACGGGCGCATGAATTCCGCGCCCATCGGCGGCCCCACCACCTTGAAGGGGGAGGGCTGAGCCATGCTGACCGACAAGGACCGCATCTTCACCAATCTCTACGGCCAGCATGATTTCGGCCTTAAGGGCGCCAAGTCGCGCGGCGATTGGGACGCCACCAAGGAGATTCTGGCCAAGGGCCGCGATTGGATCATCAACGAGATTAAAACCTCGGGGCTGCGCGGACGCGGCGGCGCCGGTTTCTCGACCGGCATGAAATGGTCCTTCATGCCCAAGGAAGTGGGATCGCGCCCGCATTTCCTGGTCGTCAATGCCGACGAGGGCGAGCCCGGCACCTGCAAGGACCGCGAAATCCTGCGCCACGATCCGCACAAGCTGGTCGAGGGCTGCCTGATCGCCGGTTTCGCCGTCCAAGCCCATGCCGCCTATATCTATGTGCGCGGCGAGTTCTATAACGAAGCCTTGCATTTGCAGGCCGCCATCGACCAGGCCCGCGAGGCTGGGCTGATCGGCAAGAACGCCTGCGGCTCGGGCTGGGATTTCGAAGTCTATGTCCATCGCGGCATGGGCGCCTATGTCTGCGGCGAGGAATCGGCCCTGATCGAAAGCCTGGAAGGCAAGAAGGGCCAGCCGCGCTTGAAGCCGCCATTCCCGGCCGGCATCGGCCTTTACGGCTGCCCGACGACGGTCAACAATGTCGAATCGATCGCCGTCGTGCCGACCATCGCGCGCCGCGGCGCTGCCTGGTTTTCAAGCTTCGGTCGGCCCAACAATGCCGGCACCAAGCTGTTTTGCATCTCGGGCCATGTCAACAAGCCCTGCAATGTCGAGGAATCGATGAGCATTCCGCTTCGGGAACTCATCGAGAAACATGCCGGCGGCGTGCGCGGCGGCTGGGACAATCTTTTGGGCGTCATCCCCGGCGGTTCGTCGGTGCCGGTGCTGACCAAGGATATCTGCGACAATGTGCTGATGGATTTCGACGCCCTGCGCGAAGTGCGTTCGGGCCTGGGCACGGCGGCCGTCATCGTCATGGACAAATCGACCGACATCGTCAAGGCCATCGCCAGGCTTTCCTATTTCTACAAGCATGAAAGCTGCGGCCAATGCACGCCGTGCCGCGAGGGCACGGGCTGGATGTGGCGCATGATGGAGCGCATGGTCACCGGCGAGGCCGAGCTCGAGGAAATCGACATGCTGGACGAGGTGACGCGCCAGGTCGAAGGCCACACTATTTGCGCGCTCGGCGACGCCGCCGCCTGGCCGATCCAGGGATTGATCCGTAGTTTCAGGCCCGAGATGGAGCGCCGCATTCTGGCGCGCCGCTCGGCCAGGCTGTAGGGCGAGGATAGGATGCCAAAACTCACCATCGACGGCATTGAGATCGACGTCGCTCCCGGCACCACCGTGTTGCAGGCGGCCGAGCAGTTAGGCATCGAGATTCCGCGCTTTTGCTATCACGAACGCCTGACCATCGCCGGCAATTGCCGCATGTGTCTGGTCGAGGTGGAAAAGGCCCCCAAGCCCGTCGCTTCCTGCGCCATGCCGGTCGGCGAGGGCATGGTGGTGCGCACCAGCACCCCCAATATTCTCAAGGCCCGCAAGGGGGTGATGGAACTCATCCTCATCAACCATCCGCTGGACTGCCCGATCTGCGATCAGGGCGGCGAGTGCGATTTGCAGGATCAGGCGGTGGCTTTCGGGCGCGACCGTGGGCGTTTCGCCGAAACCAAACATGCCGTCAAGCGCAAGAATTTCGGGCCTTTGGTCAAGGCCGAGATGACGCGCTGCATCCATTGCACGCGCTGCATTCGTTTCTGCACCGAAGTGGCGGGCGTGCCCGATCTGGGCGGCATCGGTCGCGGCGACCATATGGAAATCGACACCTATGTCGAAAAGGCCATCGGCACCGAATTGTCGGGCTGTCTGGTCGATCTGTGCCCGGTCGGAGCGCTGACCAGCGGCCCCTTCGCCTTCAAGGCAAGGCCCTGGGAATTGAAGAAGACCGAAACCATCGACTGCCTGGATGCGTTGGGAAGCAATATCCGCGCCGACAGCCGGGGCAACGAGATTCTGCGCGTCATGCCCAGGAACAACGACGACATCAACGAGGAATGGCTGGGCGACAAAAGCCGTTTCGCCGTCGATGGCCTGATGCGCGGCCGCCTGGACCGGCCCTATATGCGCAAGGACGGCAAGCTGGTCGAGGCTTCCTGGAGCGAGGCGCTGCAACTGGTGGCTTCGAAGCTGAAGGCGACGCCTGCTGCCGCCATGGCTGCCATCGCGGGCGACCTCGCCGACTGCGAGTCCATTGCCGCGCTGAAAGACCTGATGAGCGACCTGAAGGTGGCCAATCTCGATTGCCGCCAGGATTTCGCGCAGCTCGATCCCAATTGCCGGGCCGGTTATCTGTTCAACGCCACCATCGCCGGCATCGAAGAAGCCGACGCGCTGTTGATTGTCGGCAGCAATCCGCGCAAGGAAGCGCCGGTGTTGAATGCGCGCATCCGCAAGCGCTCGCTGAAGTCCAGTTTCCCGGTCGGAGTCATCGGTCCCAAGATGGACCAGATCTTCAAATACGACCATCTGGGCGACAGCGCTGCCTTGATCGAGCAGATCGCTTCCGGCAAACATCCGTTCGCGGCCACCTTGAAAGCCGCCAAGAAGCCGATGCTGATCCTGGGCATGGGTGCTTTGTCGCGCCATGACGGTTCGGCCATCCTGGCCGCCTGCCGCAAACTGGCCGATGCCACCGGCATGGTGAAGGAAGGCTGGAACGGATTTTCCGTGCTGCATACGGCGGCCGCGCGCGTGGGCGCCCTCGATCTCGGCTTCGTGCCGGAAAAGGGCGGACGCGACGTCAAGGCCATTCTGGACGGCGCCGGCAAGGGCGACATCCAACTGGTCTATCTGCTGGGCGCCGACGAAATCGACGTGTCGCGGCTGGGCAAGGCCTTCGTCATCTATCAGGGCCATCACGGCGATGCCGGGGCTTCGCGCGCCGACGTCATTCTGCCGGGCGCGGCCTACACCGAGAAGAACGCCACCTATGTGAATACCGAGGGCCGCGTGCAGCGGACCAAGCTGGCCGTCTTCCCGCCCGGCCAAGCGCGAGAGGATTGGAAAATCATCCGCGCCCTGGCTGAAACCATCGGCATCCATCTGCCCTATGACAATCTAAGCCAGATGAGGGCCCGGCTGGCCGACATCAATCCGCTGTTCGCCAAGACCGACGGCGTCGAGGCGGCAATCTGGGGCCAATTCGCAAGCGAAGCTGCCGTCGCCGACGAGCCCCTGAAGACGGCCATCGCCAACTACTACATGACCGATCCCATTGGCCGGGCCTCGCCCACCATGGCGGTCTGCGTCGAAACATTCGTTAGCGGCGCCAAGCCCAGGACGGGAACCCATGGTTGAACTTTTCGCCAGCCTCTGGGTCGAGTATCTGTGGCCGCTTCTGTGGCTGGTCATCAAGATCGTCGTCATCGTAGTGCCGCTGCTGGTCGCCGTGGCCTATCTCACCTATGCCGAGCGCAAGATCATCGCCGCCATGCAGATGCGAAAGGGCCCCAATGTCGTCGGCCCCTTCGGCCTGTTGCAGCCCTTTGCCGACGGCTTGAAGCTGTTCATGAAGGAAACCGTGCTGCCTTCGCGGGCCAGCGTGGCGGTTTACTTCCTGGCCCCCATGCTCACCTTCCTCCTGGCCTTGGCGGCCTGGGCGGTGGTTCCCTTCGGAGACGGGCTGGTGCTGGCCGACATCAATGTCGGCATTCTTTACCTGTTCGCCATTTCCAGCCTGGGCGTCTACGGCATCATCATGTCGGGTTGGGCGTCCAATTCGCGCTATGCCTTCCTGGGTGGCCTGCGCTCGGCGGCGCAGATGGTGTCCTACGAGGTTTCCATCGGCTTCGTGCTGATTTCGGTGCTGTTGACCGTGGGTTCGCTCAATCTGTCCGATGTGGTCATGGCCCAGAAGACGGTGTGGTTCTTCATTCCCCATCTGCCGATGTTCGTGGTCTTCTTCATCTCGGGCCTGGCCGAGACCAACCGCTCGCCCTTCGATCTGCCCGAGGCCGAGGCCGAACTGGTGGCGGGCTACAATGTCGAATATTCCTCCATGCCCTTCGCCCTCTTCTTCCTGGGCGAATACGCCAACATGATCTTGATGAGCGCCATGACCGTCATTCTGTTCCTGGGCGGCTGGCTGCCGCCGATGGACATCGCGCTGTTTACCTGGATTCCCGGCCCCATCTGGTTCGCGGCCAAGATCGCCTTCGTGCTGTTCTTCTTTCTGTGGGTGCGCGCCACCTTCCCGCGCTACCGCTATGACCAGCTGATGCGTCTGGGCTGGAAAGTCTTCCTGCCGCTGTCACTGGCCTGGCTGGTCATCACCGCCAGCGTCCTTCAGTTCACCGGCCTGGTGCCGAAGTGAGGAGGGGCGAGAGATGAGCTTCATGAACACCACATTCCGCGCCTTTTTCCTGGTCGAGCTGATGCAGGGCCTGGCCTGCACGCTGAAATATTTCTTCTTCAGGCCGGCGGTCACCATCAACTATCCCTTCGAGAAGGGGCCGCTGTCGCCCCGCTTCCGAGGCGAGCATGCGTTGCGCCGCTATCCGAACGGCGAAGAGCGCTGCATCGCCTGCAAGCTGTGCGAAGCCATCTGTCCGGCCCTGGCCATCACCATCGAAGGCGAGGTGCGCGACGACGGGTCACGGCGCGCCCGGCGCTACGATATCGACATGACGAAGTGCATCTATTGCGGCTTCTGCCAGGAAGCCTGCCCGGTGGACGCCATCGTCGAAGGTCCGAATTTCGAATACGCCACGGAAACGCGGGCGGAACTCATGTACAACAAGGCCAAGCTGCTCGCCAACGGCGAGCGGTGGGAAACCGAGCTGGCAGCGCGCATCGAAGCCGATGCGCCCTACCGGTAAGGAGGGGATGAGACCATGATACAGGCCTTAGTCTTCTATATGTTCGCCTGCCTCGCCGTTCTGGGCGGGGTGATGGTGATATCGGCCAGGAACCCCGTTCATTCGGTGCTGTTCCTCATTTTCGTTTTCTTCAATGCGGCGGGTCTGTTCTTGCTGCTGGGCGCGGAATTCCTGGCCATGGTGCTGGTGGTCGTCTATGTCGGCGCCGTGGCCGTGCTGTTCTTGTTCGTGGTCATGATGCTCGACATCAATTTCGTCGAGCTGCGCCAAGGTTTCTTGCATTACCTGCCGGTCGGCGCCGCCATCGGTTTGGTGCTGTTCATCGAGCTGGCGGCGGTGTTCGCCGGCTGGCATGAAGCGCCTGAAGCCAAGCAGATGATTGCCGCCGCCACGCCCGACATGGCCGAAATCGCCAATACCCAGGCCCTGGGGCGGATCATCTATACGAAGTATCTGTATCTCTTCCAGGCTTCAGGCATGGTGCTGCTGGTCGCCATGGTCGGCGCCATCATGCTGACGCTGCGCAAACGCCCGTCAACCAAGCGCCAGAACATCTCCTTGCAGTTGGCCCGCAAGAAGGAAGACACGCTGGAAGTGGTTAAAATGCCGGTGGGCGGAGGAATCGGATGATGACCATCGGCCTGTCCCATTACCTGACCGTCGCCGCCGCCCTGTTCACGCTGGGCGTGCTGGGCATCTTTCTGAACCGCAAGAACGTCATCGTCATCTTGATGTCGGTGGAACTGATGCTGCTGGCGGTCAATCTGAACCTCGTCGCCTTCTCGTCGCATCTGGGCGATCTGGCCGGACAGGTCTTTTCCATGTTCATCCTGACCGTCGCCGCCGCCGAGGCGGCCATCGGCCTGGCCATCGTGGTGGTTTTCTACCGCAATCGCGGGACCATCGCCGTCGAAGACATCAACCAGATGAAGGGGTGACGGAGATGTCGATGACCCTGGCCGTCTTCCTGCCGCTTCTCGGCGCCGCCATCGCCGGGCTGATGAACCGCCGCCTGGGCGATCTCGGCGCTCAGATCGTCACCTGTTCGGGCGTCGGCCTGGCCGCGCTCCTGGCCATTCCGGTCTTCCTGGACGTGGCGCTGGGCCATAATCCGCAGACCGTGGTGCTGCTCGACTGGGTGTCGTCGGGCGATCTGCAGGTGCGCTGGGCCTTGAAGTTCGACACGCTGACCGCCGTCATGGTGCTGACCGTGACCTGGGTCTCGTTCATGGTGCATGTCTATTCCATCGGCTATATGCATCACGACCATTCGATCCCGCGCTTCCAATCCTATCTGTCGCTGTTCACCTTCTTCATGCTGATGCTGGTGACGGCGGACAATCTGGTCCAGATGTTCTTCGGCTGGGAAGGGGTGGGCGTCGCCTCATACTTGCTGATCGGCTTCTGGTACGAACGCCCCAGCGCCAACGCCGCCGCCATCAAGGCCTTTCTGGTCAACCGCGTCGGCGATTTCGGCTTCGCGCTCGGCATCTTCGGCGTCTTCGTGCTGTTCGACACCGTGCATCTGGACACCATCTTCGCGGCCTCTGCATCGATGGCCAACGCGACGATCAATTTCCTGGGCCTGGAACTGCCGGCCATGACCACCTTGTGCCTGCTGTTGTTCGTGGGCGCCATGGGCAAGTCGGCGCAGTTGGGTCTGCACACCTGGCTGCCCGACGCCATGGAAGGCCCGACCCCGGTTTCGGCCCTGATCCACGCCGCCACCATGGTGACGGCGGGCGTCTTCATGGTGGCCCGCCTGTCGCCCCTGTTCGAACAGTCGGAAACCGCGCTGATGGTGGTGACCATCGTCGGCGCCAGCACGGCCTTTTTCGCCGCCACCGTCGGCTGCGTGCAGAACGACATCAAGCGCATCATCGCCTATTCGACCTGCTCGCAGTTGGGCTATATGTTCTTCGCCTGCGGCGTCTCGGCCTATTCGGCGGGCATCTTCCATCTGATGACCCACGCCTTCTTCAAGGCGCTGCTGTTCCTGGGCGCCGGTTCGGTCATCCACGCCATGTCCGACGAGCAGGACATCCGCAAGATGGGCGGCATCTGGAAGCATATCAAGGTGACCTGGATGCTGATGTGGATCGGCAATCTGGCCCTGGCCGGCATACCCTTCTTCGCCGGCTATTATTCCAAGGACACCATTCTGGAAGCGGCCTGGGGTTCGGGCACGCCGGTCGGCCAGTTCGCCTTCTGGATCGGCTCGCTGGTCGCCTTCCTGACCGCCTTCTATTCCTGGCGTCTTCTTATCTTGACCTTCCACGGCAAGCCCAGGGCCGACGAGCATACGATGGCGCATGTCCATGAATCGCCGCCGGTGATGATCGTGCCCCTGATGGTGCTGGCCATCGGCGCCCTGTTCGCGGGCGGCATCGGCTATGAGATGTTCGTCGGCCACGACCGCGAGCATTTCTGGGGCGAGGCCATCGCCGTGCTGGCGGCCCACGATTCGGTCGAAGCCGCGCATGGCGTGCCTAGCTGGGTCAAGCTGCTGCCGGTCATTCTGGCCGCCTCGGGCATCGCCCTGGCCTATCTGCTCTATACGCTGCTGCCCGGCGTGCCCCAATTCCTGGCCCAGCGCCTGCGCCCTGTCTATCTGTTCTTGCTGAACAAATGGTATTTCGACGAATTGTACGACTTCTTGTTCGTGCGCCCCGCCTTCTGGCTGGGCCGCGGATTGTGGAAGGACGGCGACGGCGCGCTGATCGACGGCTGCGGACCCGACGGGGTCGCCGCCTTCTGCCAGGGCGTCTTCAAACGTCTGCAGCGTTTCCAAAGCGGCCTGGTCTATCACTACGCCTTTGCCATGATCGCCGGCATGGCCGTGCTGGTGACCTGGTACGTCTACAACCAAGCGGGATGAGGCCCTGATGAACAACTGGCCCCTTCTGTCGCTCGTGACCTTCCTGCCCCTGGCGGGCGCGGCGTTCATCTTCTTCATCCGCGGCGACGACAAGGTCGTGGCCGCCAATGCAAGGCATGTGGCGCTGTTGACGTCGCTTGGCACCTTCATCTTGTCCTTGGGCATCTGGCTCAAATTCGACAATACGACGCCCGACTTCCAACTGGTCGAGAAGGCCAACTGGCTGCCGCAATTGGGCATCACCTATCACATGGGCGTCGATGGCATTTCGATGCTGTTCGTCATTTTGTCCACCTTCCTGACGCCGCTTTGCATCTTGCAAAGCTTCGGCTCGATCGACAAGCGGGTGAAGGAATATATGGTCTCCTTCCTGGTGCTGGAAACCATGATGGTGGGCATGTTCTGCGCCCTTGATTTCGTGCTGTTCTATTTCTTCTTCGAAGGCGTCCTGATCCCGATGTTCCTGCTGATCGGCATCTGGGGCGGACCGCGCCGCGTCTACGCCGCCTTCAAGTTCTTCCTCTACACCCTGGCCGGCTCGGTCTTGATGCTGATCGCCATGCTGGCCATGGCCTGGCATGCCGGCAGCTTCGACATTCCGACCCTGATGGGCATTCCCTATCCGGTCTCGATGCAATACTGGCTGTGGCTGGCCTTCTTCGCCAGCTTTGCCGTCAAGGTGCCGATGTGGCCGTTCCACACCTGGTTGCCTGACGCCCATGTCGAGGCGCCGACCGGCGGCTCGGTCATCCTGGCCGGCGTGCTGCTGAAGATGGGCGCCTACGGATTCTTGCGTTTTTCGGTGCCGATGCTGCCCGAGGCGACGGTCTATTTCACGCCGCTGATCTATACCCTGTCCATCGTCGCCATCATCTATACCTCGCTGGTGGCGCTGGCCCAGGAAGACATGAAGAAGCTGATCGCCTATTCCTCGGTGGCGCATATGGGCTTCGTCACCATCGGCATTTTCGCCATGACCCCGCAGGCGGTCGAGGGCGCCATCTTCCAGATGCTGTCGCACGGCGTGGTGTCGGGGGCCTTGTTCCTGTGCGTCGGCGTGGTCTATGACCGCATGCATACCCGCGAGATCAACCGCTATGGCGGACTGGTCAGCCGCATGCCGCGCTATGCCCTGGTCTTCATGGTCTTCACGCTGGCGTCGGTCGGCCTGCCCGGCACGTCGGGCTTCGTGGGCGAGTTCCTGGTCTTGTTGGGCACCTTCCGCGCCAATACCTGGGTGGCGCTGCTGGCCACCACCGGCGTCGTGCTGGGGGCGGCCTATATGCTGCTGCTTTACCGGCGCGTCGTTTTCGGCAAGCTGGTGCGCGAGGATCTGAAGAATATCCTGGATCTGAACATGCGCGAAATCGTGGTCTTCGCGCCCCTGATCCTGGTCGTGCTGTGGATGGGCATCTATCCTTCCAGCTATCTCAACGTCATGCATGTCTCGGTGGACAATCTGATTCTGCGCCATCAGGCGGCTTTGGGCGTGAAGGCGGCGGAACCGCCCGCAGCCGCCGCGCCGGTCCAGGCCAAGCCGGCGCAAGAAGCGGCGCCTGCCCCCGAGCCGGCTCCCGCCGCCCAGACGGCGGCGCCGGCGGCCAGCGAACCCACCCCAACTCAGGCCCCACCGGCTCCCGCCGCCGATGACGCCAAACCGACCAAGCAGGAGTAGAACACATGAACGGCGCACTTCCCGTCATGGCTCCGGCGCTGCCTGAAATTTTCCTGGCCCTGGCCGCCATGGCCATGCTGATGCTGGGCGTCTTCGCCAAGGGCGAGGAAAAGCCGCGTCTTTTCTTTTATGCCGGCGCCGTGCTGCTGGTCGTCACCGCAGCCCTCGCCTATCTGGTCACGCCCAAGGGCGGGGCCACGATCCATGCCTTCGACGGCCTGTTCATCCAAGACGGTTTCGCCCGTTTCATGAAGCTGATGGTGCTGGGGGCTTCGGCCTTCACCCTGGCCATGGCCAGGGCCTGGTTCGAGCGCGAGAAGCTGGCCCGTTTCGAATATCCCGTGCTGATCATGTTCGCGGCCCTTGGCATGTGCATGATGATTTCGGCCAACGACCTGATGTCGCTGTATCTGGGGCTCGAACTGCAAAGCCTGTCGCTGTATGTCGTCGCCGCCTATCACCGCGACAATGCGCGCTCGACCGAGGCGGGCCTGAAATATTTCATGCTGGGCGCCCTGGCTTCGGGCCTGCTTCTGTTCGGCATGTCGCTGGTTTACGGCTATGCCGGAGCCACCGGCTTTGACGCCATCGCCACGGTGCTGGAACACGGCCATGCGCCCATCGGCGTGCAGATCGGCTTGGCCTTCATCCTGGCCGGTCTGGCCTTCAAGGTGGCGGCGGTGCCCTTCCATATGTGGACGCCCGACGTCTATGAGGGCGCTCCGACGCCGGTGACCGCCTTCTTCGCCATCGCCCCCAAGCTGGCCGCCTTCGCGCTCTTGATCCGCGTCCTCTCCGGCCCCTTCGGCCATATGCTGCCGCAATGGCAGCCCATTCTGGTCCTGATCGCCATTCTGTCGATGACCGTCGGCGCCTTCGGAGCCCTGGGCCAGACCAACATCAAGCGGCTGATGGCTTACAGTTCGATCGGCCATGCCGGCTATGCGCTGGTCGGCCTGGCGGTCGGCAATCAGGAAGGCATTTCCGGCGTGCTGGTCTATCTGGCGATCTATCTGGCCATGAATATGGGCGCCTTCGCCGTTATTCTGGCCATGCGGGTCAAGGGCCGCGCCGTCGAAGGCATCGACGATCTGGCCGGTCTGGCGCGCACCAATCCGCTGATGGCGCTGGCCATGGCCCTGTTCATGTTCTCGATGGCGGGCATTCCGCCGCTGGCCGGTTTCTTCGGCAAGCTCTATGTCTTCCTGGCCGCCGTCCATGCCGGCCTGTACACGCTGGCCATTCTGGGCGTTCTGACCAGCGCCGTCGCCGCCTTCTATTATCTGCGCATCGTCAAGGTGATGTATTTCGACGAGCCGATCGAGGCCCTGGACAAGGCCATCGGCCGCACCATGAGCGTGGTGCTGACGGTCTCCACCATCGTCGTCGCCTTCTTCTTCCTGGTTCCGATGCCGGTGATGAAGATTTCGGAAGCGGCGGCGAAGACCTTATTCCCCCATTGATGCCGGTTCGCCTGCCGCCGGCTTTCGCCCTTCACCGGCGGATGCTTGTCGGCAGCACGAATGACGAGGCCAAGGAACTGGCGGCCCGTCTCGGCGCCGTCGAGGGCACGCTGGTCTGGGCCGACGAGCAATCGGGCGGGCGGGGGCGGCGGGGGCGGCAATGGGTCAGTCCGCCCGGCAATCTTTATTGCTCGCTGATCCTGAGCCCCGACGTGCCTTTGATGCGGGCCGCCGAGTTGGGATTCGTGGCCGCCCTGGCCCTTCACGATCTGGCTAGCTGGGCGGCGCCCCAAGCCAGCATGCGCTTGAAATGGCCCAATGACGTGCTGGCCGACAGGGCCAAGATTTCCGGCATTCTTTTGGAGGCGTTGGAACCCAAGGGCGTGGTGCTGGGGCTGGGCGTCAATATCGCAAGCTGTCCCGAGGGCATGGCCTATCCGGCGGCGGCGCTATCGGCTTGGCGCGCCGATTTGACTCCTCAGGCGGCGCTCGAGCGCTTGCTGCCGAAACTATGGGATTTGTACCAACTTTGGCGAGAGCAGGGCTTTTTGCCGATCCGCGATCTGTGGCTGGAACGGGCCAAGGGGCTGGGCGAGCCCATCGAGGTGCGGCTTGAAGACCGCACGCTAGCGGGTATCTTCACCGGCCTTGACGAACAAGGTGCCCTGATCCTGGATGGCGCAACCCGCATCCTAGCCGGGGATGTGTTCTTTCCCGGAGAGGGTTATTTGAAAGCCGTCGAGAAGACGCTTGATGAATGGAATTCGCCCGAAGACGAGGACGCCTGGCGAAATTTATAGATGCGGTAAACCAGGTTCAACGAATCTCGTCATGCGCGGACTTGATCCGCGCATCCACGAAGCGATGAAATCGCGTGGATGGCCGGGCCAAGTCCACTGCTGTCCGGTTTAAATTTTGCTACGTGAGAAATTTCCTTTAGAACCGCGGTGCAAGACAGGCCGACGATTCTTTGGACTTGAAATATGCACCTCATCCTGAGGAGGGCCGAAGGCCCGTCTCGAAGGATGAGGAAGCCGCG
>JACRJC010000010.1 GCA_016215555.1 Rhodospirillales bacterium
GATTCCTCACCCTGAGGAGCCTGCGGCACGCAGGCGTCTCGAAGGGTGGGGCATTTTGTCGATGCCCATCCTTCGAGACGGGCCTTCGGCCCTCCTCAGGATGAGGTAAGAACTATGTCGGCAATCAAACCCAATTCCACATCAAACGTCGAAGAGCCATTATAAGTTGGCGGCGATATGTTGCGGATGACATCCATTGGGCGCTACAGTGAGCCCAGCCGTGTGGGTGCGACTGGAGATTGTCATGTCAGCAGACATGAGTATTTCGATTTCTGTTCTCACCCTTTTCGTCTCAGCCTGAAATCGTTGATTACCATTGAGGGCTGCCATGACGTACCCCGCCGTTGACAATCTGCCGCCGATCCATCCGGGTGAAATCTTGAAGGATGAGTTGGAGGCGCTGGACTTCAGCGCCCGCAAGTTCGCCGCGCACATCCATGTGCCCGCCAACGCGATAACCGCCATTCTGAACGGCGAACGGGGTGTCACGGCGCAAATGGCTTTGCGTCTGGGTCAAGCCTTCGGCACCGGGCCGGGCTATTGGATGCGTCTTCAGGATGTTTATGAGGAAAAATGCGCCCGTAAAGAGCTTGCCGGGATTCTGGATAGCATCGCGCCCTTGCCAAAGGCGGGCTGATCCCCCCCTCAATGCCCCAGAATCTGCCCCAGGAATTGCCGGGCGCGTTCGGTTTTGGGGGCGGCGAAGAATTCGGCGGGTGGGGCGGTTTCCACGATCTGGCCCTCGGCCATGAAGACCATGCGGTCGGCCACCGTGCGGGCGAAGCCCATTTCGTGGGTGACGCAGACCATGGTCATGCCCTCATGGGCCAGCCCGACCATGACATCCAGCACTTCCTTGATCATTTCGGGGTCGAGGGCGCTGGTCGGCTCGTCGAACAGCATCACCTCGGGTTTCATGCACAGAGCCCTGGCGATGGCCACGCGCTGCTGCTGCCCGCCTGAAAGCTGGCCGGGATATTTGTTGGCCTGTTCGGGGATGCGCACGCGTTCCAGATAATGCATCGCCGTCTCGGTGGCCTCCTTCATCGGCGTGTTCCTGACCCAGTTGGGGGCCAGGGTCAGATTTTCCAGCACCGTCAGATGCGGGAACAGGTTGAAGCTTTGAAAGACCATGCCGACATCCTTGCGGATGCGCTCGATCTGTTTGACGTCGCCCGTCAGCTCGACGCCATTGACCAGGATGCGGCCCTTCTGATGCTCTTCCAGGCGGTTGATGCAGCGGATGACCGTCGATTTGCCCGAGCCCGAAGGTCCGCACACCACCACTTTCTCGCCCTTGCCCACACTCATCGAAACGTCCTTCAGCACATGGAAAGCGCCGTACCATTTGTTGACCTTGTCCAAGAGGATGATGGGTTCGCTCATGGTTTCGTTACCTCTTAAGGCCGGCGTTCAATCGGCGCTCCAGATATTGGCTGTAGCGCGACATGAAAAAGCAGAACAGGAAATAGATCAAGGCGGCGAAGACGTAGCTTTCGACATAGAAAGCCCGCCAACTGGGATCGGCCAGCGCCGTCTTGGCGGTGGTCAGGAGATCGTACAGGCCGATGATGATGACCAGCGACGTGTCCTTGAAGCAACTGATGAACTGGTTGACGATGGGCGGAATGACCAGACGCAGCGCTTGCGGCAGAATAATCAGGCGCGTCTTCTGCCAATAGGACAGGCCCAGGGCGTCGGCGGCCTCGTACTGACCCTTGGGCAGGGCCTGAAGACCGCCGCGCACGGCTTCGGCCAGATAGGCCGCCGTGAACAGCATGATGCCCAGTTGCGCGCGCAACAGCTTGTCGATGGTGACCCCTTCGGGCAGGAAGAGGGGGAACATGATCGAGGCCATGAACAGCACCGAGACCAAGGGCACGCCGCGCACGGTCTCGATATAGCCGACGCAGATGGCGCGGATGGCCGGCATGTCCGAGCGCCGGCCCAAGGCCAGCAGCACTGACAGCGGGAAAGCCAGAACGATACCCAGCGTGGCCAGGATCAGCGTCAGCGGCAGGCCGCCCCATTTGTCGTTGGGCACGAAGGTCAGACCGAACCAGCCGCCCCACATCAGCAGACCGCACAAGGGCAGAGCCAGTGCCCAGACATAAAGGATGCGCTTGTTCCAGAACCGGGAATCGCATGAGACGGCCAGGGCGGCGATGAACAGACCCATGGCCAGCAACGGGCGCCAATGTTCGTCGTAGGGGTACAGGCCGAACAGGATGAAGCGATGCTTGACGGTGACGAAGGACCAACAGGCGCCGCCGGCTTCGCGGCAGGCGGCCGGATCCTCGCTCAGGAAGGTGGCCTTCAGAAGCATCCAGTCGAGAAGGGGCGGCACAGCCCAGACCAGCAAGGTCACCGACAGAATGGTCAGGATTGTGTTGGGGATGCTGCTGAACAGATTCTCGCGCGCCCAGCCCAGGGCGGCGAAAGCATTGCGGCGGTGGGTATGCAGTTCGGCCTGGCTCGGCTCCTCGACATGCGAGGCGATTTCCGAGGCGGTTTTGGGGGCATGGCTGGCGTTGTCGCTCATCGGCTCACCAGCGCTGTTTTCTTGTCGTACCAGTTCATGAAGGCCGAGATGGCCAGCGAGACGATCAGGTAAACCGCCATCAGGATGGCCACGCCCTCGATGGCCTGGCCGGTCTGGTTGATGGTGGTGTTGCCGACGCTGACCAGGTCGGGATAGCCGATGGCCACCGCCAGCGAGGAATTCTTGGTCAGGTTCAGGAATTGGCTGGTCAGCGGCGGAATGATGACGCGCAAGGCCTGCGGCATCACGACCAGGCGCAGAACCTGACCGCGCTTCAAGCCCAGCGCCAGGGCGGCTTCGGTCTGGCCGGGGGCTACGGCCAGAATGCCCGAGCGCACGATCTCGGCGATGAAGGAGGCCGTGTACAGGGTCAGGCCGGTCAGCAAGGCCACGAATTCCGGGCTGACCGAATGGCCGCCGGTGAAATCGAAACCGTCCAGCATCGGCGCATCGAAGGCGGTGGGGGCGCCGATCAGCAGCCAGATCAGCAAGGGCCAAGCCAGGATCAAGGCCAGGCCGAGCCGCAGCGAAGGAAAGGTCTGTCCGGTGGCGGCCTGGCGCAGTCTGGCCCAGCGCGACAGCAGGAAGGCAAGGACGATGCCCAAGATCAAGGCCGCCAGCACCAGCCATTCCAATCCGCCCCAATCGGGCGTCGGATATTTAAGCCCGCGGTTGGACAGAAAGACCCCCTCGAGCGGCTGGAAGGCGTCGCCGGGTTCGGGCAGGGCCTCGGTAATCAGGGCGTACCAGAATAAAAGCTGCAACAGCACCGGGATGTTGCGCAGAATCTCGACATAGACGGTGGCGATCCTGGCCACCAGCCAATTGCCGGACAGCCTTGCGATGCCGACGATGGTGCCGATCAGGGTCGATAGGATCACGCCCAGCACGGCGACGATGACGGTGTTCAACAGGCCGATCAGCAGGGCCTTGGCGTAGCTGTCGGCGGGGTCGAAGTCGATCGGCGTTTCACCGATGGCGAAGCCCGCCTCGCGGGTCAGGAAATCGAAGCCGGTGGCGATGTTGCGCGCCGCCAGATTGGCCAGCGTATTCGAGATCAGGTACCAGCCGGCCAGGACCACAAGTCCGACCACCGCCACCTGATACAGGATGGCCCGGTTGGCCCGATCATTCCACCAGGGCGTCTTGGGGGCTTGCGAGGTCATGGCCGTGTCGCCAAAGAAAACCGCCGCCCGGGGGACCGGGCGGCGGAACGTTCCTTAGCGAACGGGCGGCGAATACATCAGGCCGCCTTGGTTCCACAGCGAGTTCAGGCCGCGGGGCAGTTTCAATTTGGAATTGGCGCCCACATTACGGTCGAAGCTTTCGCCGTAATTGCCGACCTGCTTGACGATCTGATAGGCCCAGTCCTCATTGACGCCCAAGGCCTTGCCCAGGCCCGGAGTCTCGCCCAGAAGACGCTTGATGGTGGGATCGGACCCGCCTTTCAGACTGTCGATATTGGCGCTGCCGACGCCCTTTTCCTCGGCTTCGAACATGGCGTAGACCGACCATTTGACCAGATCGAACCACTGGTCGTCGCCATGGCGCACGGCCGGGGCGAACGGCTCCTTCGAGATCAGGTCGGGCAGCAGCGTATAGTCTTCAGGCTTCGGGGCCTGGGCCGAGCGGATCGAGGCCAATTGCGACGAGTCCGAGGTGATGGCGTCGCAGCGACCGGCGAAGAAGGCCGCCGCCAGCTCGTCTTGCTTTTCGATGACCACCGGCTTGAAGTTCATCTTGTTGGCGCGGAAATAGTCGGTGAGGTTCAGTTCGGTGGTGGTGCCGGGCAGCACGCAGATGGTGGCGCCCTTCAGATCCTTGGCGCTTTTCACCTTGGACAGCTTCTTCGAGATCAGGAAACCCTGGCCGTCATAGAAGTTGAAGGGGCCGAAATTCATGCCCAGTTCGGTGTCGCGCTGGCTGGTTACGGTGGTGTTGCGCGACAGCATGTCGATCTCGCCCGATTGCAGGGCGGTGAAACGTTGTTGGGTGGTCAGCGGCACATATTTGACCTTCTTGGCGTCGCCGAACATGGCCGCGGCCACGGCGCGGCAGACATCGACGTCAAGCCCCGCCCACTCGCCCTTGTCGTCGGGGGCGCCGAATCCGGCCAGACCCGTATGAACGCCGCAGTTCAATATCCCTCGGGCCTTGACGGCATCGAAGGTCGTGCCCGCTTGCGCAGGCATAGCCACGCCAATCCCGCAGGCAATGGCGAGAGCGGCCCAAAAAGCTGTACGTTTCATGTGGTTTCTCCCGGTTATCATAAGATGTCGAATACAAGACGGGAATAGATGCGCGCGGATTTCGTCCGCCAACTGTCAGTAAACTTAGGTGATGGCAGGCCTTCCGCCAAGCCCTTCATTATCCCGTGAATATTCAAATTCACTTATTCACGAGGACTATCACCAATTTTAGGATGCAAGTTCCCGATAATTCTGCACAATTCACCCTTAGAATTGGACAGGACGTGGTCCATCGGACCGATTGTTCGGCCGGGACGGCGCTTCGCGTGCCAGAGGGGAGTTTTGAGGGATGACGATCAAACAAACATTCACGCTGGTCTTCGGCTTGATTCTGGCTCTGCTGGCAGGGCTGGGCATTCTGACCGCGACGATGTTCGCAACCCAGATCAGCCATATCAGCGAGATGACGCAGTCAGCCACGGTGGTGACCGGCAAGGACTTGCCTTTGGTCAAGGCGATCAAGGACGTCAAACTTGATGTTGTCCAAGTTCAGCAGTGGTTGACGGATATCTCGGCCACGCGCGGCCAGGATGGTTTGGACGACGGCTTCAAGGAAGCCGAGGAAGCCGCCAAGAATTTCGACAAGAACGTCGCCGAGGCGAAAGCGCTGGCCCAGAGTTTGGGGTTGAGCAACGTCGTTAAATCTCTGGATACGGTGAAGGCCGACTTTCCCCCCTTCTACGAAACCGGCAAGAAGATGGCGGCTGCCTATATCGACAAGGGACCGGCCGGCGGCAACAAGATGATGGAAGACTTTGACGGCGTGGCCGAGAAGTTGAATGAAAGTCTGGAGAAGTTGATCGGCCTGGTCGATGCCAGCGCAGAAGCTTCGGCCAAGGATCTGCAGGATGCCGGGGCCACCCTGACCAGTTCGGCCAATACCATGGCGCTCAGCATGGGGCTGGCCGGCGGCGTCGTGGTGGCGGTTCTGATTTTCGCGCTCGTCCTTCTGAACAGGCGCTTGCTGGGGCCGATGCTGGATTTGACCGGCGTCATGACATTGATGGCCGACGGCAATCTGGAGATCACGGTTCCCTGCCTGGGCCGGAAGGACGAGACCGGCAAGATGGCCGGCGCGGTCGAGGTTTTCCGGGCCAACGGGCTTAAGCTGCGGCAAGTGCAATCTGCCTCCGAAGCCGAATCGCGGCGCAATCAACGCAAGCTGCAAAGCCAGCTATTGGCGCTCAACCATGCTTTGGAGGAAGAGGTCGGCAGCACGGTGGTTGTCGTTTTGAGCGCTGCCAGAACGATGCAGGGTGCCGCCGAAAACATAGGCGGCGCCATCGAGGCGGTGCAGCGCCAGTCGGAAACGGCGGCGGCGGCGTCCGAGCAGGCGAGCGGGAGCGTCAATGCCGTGGCGGCGGCGGCCGAGGAACTGTCCAGTTCGGTGCAGGAAATCAGCCGCCAGGTCAGCCAATCGACCAGCATCGCCCATTCCGCCGAGGAGGAAGCCTCGCGCGCCACCGGCATGGTGCAAAGCCTGGCCAAGTCGGCGGAAAGCGTCGGCGAGGTCGTGCATCTGATCAACGATATCGCCAGCCAGACCAATCTGCTGGCCTTGAACGCCACCATCGAGGCGGCCAGGGCCGGCGATGCAGGCAAGGGATTCGCCGTCGTCGCCAACGAGGTCAAATCGCTGGCCAACCAGACCGCCAAGGCCACTGACGAGATTTCGGGACAGATCACGGCCATCCAGCAGGCGACGCAGGATGCTGTGTCGGCCATCGAGGGCATCGCCAAGACCATCAGCCAGATGAACGCCATCGCGGCGGGAATCGCTTCGGCGGTGGAAGAGCAAAGTGCTGCGACCCAGGAAATCGCCCGTTCGGCTCAGCAGGCCGCCGGCGGCACGCAGGAAGCGTCGTCGAGCATCGCCGAAGTGTCACGGTCCAGCCTGGAAACCAGCGAACTGGCGGGAACGCTGAAATCTTCCGCCGGGCAGGTCAACGAGCGCATCGTCGGCATGCAGAGCACCATCGTGGAAATCATGCAATCGACGTCGGAAGGCAACAAGCGCATGAACGAGCGCCACACACTCAATCTGCCGGCCACGGCTTATTTCAACGGCAATGAGGTCAGTTGCCTGCTGCACGACCTGTCGCTGTCGGGCGCCGGAGTCCTGGATCGCGCGCTGCAAGGGGGCGAGCGCGGATCCACCTTGTCGCTCAAACTGGCGGGACTTGGCGAATTCGTCGGCCTCATCATGGCCTTGACGCCAACCTCGACCCATATCAGTCTGGAAATCGACGAGGCGAATACGGCCAAGGTCGAGCAGTTCATTCAAGGCCGCAAGCGCGCGGCCTAGGTAGGCGGAGGGTAGCCGTGAAATACGAAATCAAGGAAGAATCGGGACGGGCGGCGCTGGTCTTGCGCGAGCAGATGACCTATGCCGATCGGCAGGCTTTCGACGGTCTCGTGCCCGGCCTGGTCAGGCAGGGCAGGCCCATCGTCATCGACATGGCGCAGTTGGAATATATGGATTCGGCGGGGCTCGGCATGCTGCTGACCCTGCGCGACCAAGCCGAGAAGGCGCATCAGAAGGTCAGCATCCGCGCGGCTCAGGGCGATGTGAAGGAACTTTTGCGCCTGTCTTGCTTCGACACGCTGTTTCCGTTCGAATAAAAGCCGCACCCCTCCCGCAAGGAGTTTTCATGCTCGAAGGCCTGGCCGGACTTTTGAAGGTCTTTTCCCGAGGAATCGGCCTGAATATCCTGCCGTCCTTCCTGCCGCCCGCCGTCTTGGACTATCGTCCCGATCTGCTCCTGCCCTCCTTGGGGTTGGGGCTGGTCGGCATCGCCATCGGCAGCGTGATCGTTTTGGCCCTGGTCGTCACCACCGTGCCCGCCATTCGCCGGCTCATCGACGTCGCCACCCCGTCCAATGACGCCAGGACGGTCACCAGCAGCGTGATCGAGGCCCCGGGCTGCGTGAATGCGCGCCTGAAGGCGATGAACGAAAGTCATCAGGCCATCATGCGGGCCGGGGCCGGCGACAATCAGCGCCTGAACGAGCGTCATACCGTCAATGTGGCGGCGGTCGTTCAGTGCGGCGCCGTGCGCGTCACCTGTCTGCTGCACGAAATTTCGCCGTCGGGGGCCGCGGTTCTGGACAGGCTGGTAAATAACGCGTGTGCCGGAACGGCGATCAGCCTAGAATTGCCGGGGCTGAGGGCGTTGCCGGGGGTTGTGGTGGCGCTGACGGACAAGAACATGCCTATCGGCTTGGAGATTCCCGAAGAAGACATGTCCGGGGTCGTTCGCCTTCCGGCCGGCAGCAAATCGGCCGCTTGATAGCGTGAGCAAATCAACGGGGGGTGACGTTTGTCATTATATGAGCATGCAAGCGGGGCGGCGAGATGACCCATCCCTTGGAAGATGCAAGGACACGCCTGCTGGTCGTCGATGACGAAAGTTTCAACCGCGAGATCCTAAGCGTCCTTCTGGAAAGTGCGGGCTATGCCGTCGATCAGGTCGATGGCGGGCAGGAAGCGCTCGACCGTCTGGCGGCCAATCCTGAAACCTACGACGCCATTCTGCTCGACCGCATGATGCCCGGCCTGTCGGGCATGGATGTCTTGCTGCGGCTGAAGCAGGACCGCCGCCTGCGTCATGTGCCGGTCATCATGCAGACGGCCATCGACGGACAGGAAGAAATCGTCGATGGCATCCGCAACGGGGTTTTCTATTACCTGGTCAAGCCGATCCAGCGCGAGCTGTTGCTGTCGATCACCCAGGCCGCCGTGCAGGACCATTCGCAATACCGCCTCTTGATGAGCGAGGTCAAGAAACACACCGACGCCCTGACCCTGATGAACGACGCCCGTTTCCGCTACCGAACGCCGACCGAGGCGAATCTGCTGGCGGTCATGCTGGCCAGCGCTGTGCCGGAAGTGCCGTCGCTGGTTCTGGGCCTGTCCGAATTGATGATGAACGCCGTCGAGCACGGCAATCTCGGCATCAGCTATCAGGAAAAATCCGATCTCATCGCCAAAAGCGCCTGGTCGGGCGAAATCGAGCGCCGCCTGGCCTTGCCGGAAAATCGGGGCAAATCTGTCGAGGTCGTCTTTACCCGCATGCCGCACATGGTGGCCATCACCATCATCGACCAGGGCGAAGGCTTCGATTGGCGCCGCTATATGGAAATGGATCCGTCGCGCGTTTTCGAGACGCATGGACGCGGCATCGCTCTGGCCCGCAAGACCGGCTTCACGGCCATCGAATATCAAGAGCGCGGCAATGTCGTCATGGGTCTGGTGGATCTTAACCATCTGTCGCCCTCCGAACCCAACTTGCCATGAGCGAACGCAAGCTTGATCTGCTTTTGCTATCGGCCGGCGAGGAAAAGCCGCCGGCCTTGGCGGTCTTGGGCAGCACCTTGCGGCTGGAGCGTCTCGACGCCTGCCTTGATCTCGGCGAAGCGGCGCTGCCCGACGCCATTCTGCTTGGGCTGCGCCTTGCCGACGCATCGCCCATTCATGCCGTGCGGCGCTTGTCGGAACGATTTCCGGATACGGCGCTGGTGGTCTGCGCCAATTTGTCCGAGGAAAAGGAAGCCTTGGTTCTGGTCAAAGCCGGCGCCACCGATTACGTGCTTCTCGACGTGATGGACGGCGAAACCCTGGCCTCGCGTCTCGATTACGCCCTCCAGCGCCACACCGCCCGGGCCCTCTTCCTGGCCAACTTCAGATTGAAGGGCTGCAAGCCCGCGCGGGCCTGGGACTGGGCTTTCGAACTGGGCTCCGATCTTACCTTCAAATGGCTGTCGCAGGAATTCCAGCGCAAACAGCATTTGCCGCCGGACCGGCTTCTGGGCAAGACGCCCTGGGAGGCCGATGAAATCGATCCCGATCCCGAGCGCTGGCGCCAATATATCCTCGACTTCAAGGCCGGAAAGCCCTTTACCTCCCTGGCCTGCCGCATCCGGGGGCAGGAGCATGAGCGATTGGCCTTTCGCATGTGGGGCGAGCCGATGCTGGCCTCCGATGGCGCCTTTTTGGGTTATGCCGGCACGGCGGTCGATATTTCGGCCGAAGTCGAAAACGCCAGCCGCCTGACCGACGCCTATGAATTGCTCAAAGACATGTTCGACGATCTGCAAAGCTACAAGCAGCGTTTGGACGATGATCTCGAAGCGGCCAGGATCAGCCAGTTGCGTCTGTTGCCGAAGGCGGGGCTGCTGGCTTGCATCGGCAACGAGGCGGGCGTTCGCCTGTCTTATTACTTCGAGCCCACGTCGGAACTGGGCGGCGACATCTGGGGAGCGTTATCGCTGGGCGACGGACGCTTCGCCCTTTATCTCGCCGATTTCTCGGGCCACGGCGTCGCCGCCGCCCTGAACACCTTTCGTCTGACCACCTTGATTCAGGAACATCGCGAGCGGCGGGCGGAACCTGCGGCCTATCTGGAAATTTTGAACGAGCGGCTGAAGGAGATTCTGCCCTCCGGCCAGTATGCCACCATGCTGTACGGCATCGTCGATGCCAAGGCTGGCAGTTTCGTTTATGCCGCGGCTGCGTCGCCCAGGCCGCTGGTGGTCGATCTGGCGACGGGCGCTGTCGAGGCGGGCGAGGGGCGCGGCCTGCCCCTGGGGGCGGTTCTGGGCGCCAAATTCATGGAGCGTGAATTGCCGATCAGACCCGGCTCGATGATCGTGCTGGCCAGCGACGCTTTGCTGGAATCACTCGACATGGATGGCAAGTCCCTGGGTAAGGACGGCGTGGCCGATCTGGTCCGCGACGTCGCCCTGGACAAGGGAAGCGAAACCAACGCCGAAGCGTTGCTGGCTCCCTTCCTGGCGAAAGTGGCGAGACCGCTTAAGGACGACCTGACTTTGGTCGCTTGCCGGGTCTTGCCGGTTTGAGGAAAAAGGCGTTGAGGACGACCTTTTCGATTTCGATCAGCACGAACAAGGCCAAGCCGCAGAGGGCGATCAATCCCCAATATCCGGCGGGAATGGCCGAGGTTGCGAAAAAGGCCTGCATGAAGGGGGCATAGGTGAAGCAGGCTTGGAAGATGACCATCACCAGAACCGACAGCAGCACCGGGCGGCTGCCCAGAAGGGCCTTCAGCCCCCAGGCCGGGGCGTTCAGATAGCGCATGTTGAACAGATAGGCGATTTCGCAGCCGACCAGGGTGTTGACGGCGACGGTTCGGGCCTCGTCCATCGAAGCGCCGTGCTCAAGGGCGTATAGAAACAAGCCGAAGGTGGCGATCACGACCAGCAGGGTCACCAGCAGCAGCCGCCACAATTGGAAGGGCGTAATCAGGGATTCGGCGGGCGATCTTGGGGCTCGTTGCATCACGTCGGATTCGGGGGGTTCGAAGGCCAGGGCCATGGCCAGGGTGACGGCGGTCACCATATTGACCCACAGGATTTGCACCGGGGTGATGGGCAGATGCATGCCCGCCGTCACCGCCGCCACGATGACGAAGGCTTGGGCCATGTTGGTGGGCAGGATATAGGCGATGGATTTCTTCAAATTGTCGTAAACGCCGCGCCCTTCCGAAACCGCATGGGCGATGGTGGCGAAATTGTCGTCGGCCAGAACCATCATGGCGGCTTCCTTGGCCGCCTCGGTGCCGCCTTGGCCCATCGCCACGCCGATATCGGCCTTTTTTAGCGCCGGCGCATCGTTGACGCCGTCGCCGGTCATGGCCACGACCTCGCCCAGCGACTGCAAGGCGCCGACCAGGCGCAGTTTGTGCTCGGGCGTCGCCCGGGCGACGATACGGGTCAGGCTCAGCGCCTTGGCCAATTCCCGGTCGTCCAGTTCGTCGATGCGGCTTCCGGTCAGCACGGGGTGCTTGGTATCAAGCCCCAGTTCGGCGCCGATGGCGCGCGCGGTTTCGGCATGGTCGCCGGTAATCATGCACACGGAAACTCCGGCTTGATGGCAGGCGGCGACGGCGTCGATGGCTTCGGGGCGGGGCGGATCGATCAGGGTGATGAAGCCCAGGAAGTCCATATCCCGGGCCGACGACTCCGGCTCGGCGCTGAAAGGCACGTTCCGGCTGGCGAAAGCCAGGACGCGCTGGCCTTGGGCCGCTTGCTGGCGGGCTATGGCCTCCCATTCTCGCCGCCGGTCCGGATCGCACAATTCCAGCACGCTTTCCGGCGCGCCCTTGACGAAAAGCCGGGCTGCCGTCTCATCTTGCCGGTTCAGCGTCAGCATGCGCTTGACGGTGGAATCGAAGGGCACTTCGCTGATGCGCGGCAGGCTTTGACGAATTTTATCGATATCGACGCCCTCATTGGCGGCGGCCCTAAGCAAGGCGGCTTCCGTGGGCGATCCTTCGATGACAAGCAATCCATCCTGATGGCGTGCTTGCGCGTCGTTGCACAAAACCGCCGCTTCCAGCAGCGCCTGCTTGCCGGAGGGTGTGGGCAGGACGGCGGCGACGGTCATCTTGTTCTGGGTCAAGGTGCCGGTCTTGTCCGAACAGATGACGGTGACCGAGCCCAGGGTCTCGACGGCGGGCAAATGGCGGATCAGCGCCTTTCTGGCCGCCATGCGGCGAACGCCGACGGCAAGGGCGATGGTCAGCACGGCGGGCAGTCCCTCGGGAATGGCGGCCACCGCCAGCCCCACCGCCGCCATGAAGGATTCCTCCAATGCCAAGCCCCGGCCCAGCCAGCCCAGCAGAAACGAACCGCCGGCCAGAATCAGAATGGCGAAGGCCAGCCAGCGGCCGAAGCTTTCGATGCGGCGAAGAAGCGGCGTCGCCAATCTTTCGACCGAGGCCAGCAGCGTGCCGATGCGCCCCATTTCGGTGCCTTGGCCGGTGGCGACGACCAGTCCGACCCCTTGGCCGTGCGTGACCAGCGTGCCGCCATAGGCCATCGAGGCGCGTTCGGCCAAAGCCGCCGTCGGCAATACCGCCTCGACGCCCTTATCGACGGGGACGGATTCTCCCGTCAGCGCCGCCTCTTCGATCTGCAGCGCCGCCGTCTTCAGAAAGCGCATGTCCGCCGACACCCGGTCGCCCGCCTTCAGATGCAAGATGTCGCCCGGCACCACCAGACCGGCATCGATGATTTCCAGGCGGCCATCGCGCAGCGCCAGCGCCGACTGCGACATCATCTTGGCGATGCTGTCCAGGGCCTGCTCGGCCTTGCCCTCCTGCAGATAGCCGATCAGGGCATTGATGACGACGACACCCAGGATGACGCCGGTATCCAGCCAGTTCTGAAGCGCCGCCGTCCCCACCGACGAGGCCAGCAGGACATAGATCAGGATATTGTCCAACTGCTTGATGAAGCGCTTCAGGGGGCCTTCGCGCCGGGCTCTGGCCAGCCGGTTGGGTCCGAACAGGGCCAAACGGCGCTTGGCTTCATCGGCATCCAGACCATCCGCCGAGGTTTCCAGCAACGCCAGCACCCTCTCTGGGGGCTGGGCGTGCCAGTCCTGCACAGGAATAGACGGTTGTTGCATCGCACCCACGCGTCAATGAAGCGTTCTGAGGATGCGATCTTCCAGGCGCGAGACCCGAATGTAAAGGTTAAGGCTGCGATCCATCAAACTTTTCAAGGATTTTGGCAATTCGTCTTGCAGAGCCACGCGGTCGGACAGGCAGACATCCTGGCCGCTCAGCCGATTGTCGGGGCTGACCGCCTCATTGGGGGAAATTTCCCCGGCGGCGACGGCGCGTTGCATCAGCAGCCAGGCCATGACCTGGGTCAGGCGCGAGGTCACCCGCAGCGATTCGCAAGAAACGCCAAGGCGCGCCCCCAGGCCCAGCCTTGTCCGTTCCCTGGGCTCGACATAGGCCGCGTAATTGCGCGCCTCGACGACCAGGGCCAGGGCCTCGTCATAGGTCCGGTTGAAAAAGACTGGCTCGAGATTGGCCATACTCTTTCTCCTTGCGTTCCAGGCCATTATAGCCGGCCCCGGTTAAAAAATGACGTAGGAATTCGATTCCTCAATAACCAGGGGCTTGACGAAGAAAAACTCTGCACTACATCCGGTTCGTGCGGGTTGCCCAAGCGGGGGCCCGTCGGTTGGACATCAATCCCATGTTGCTTCACCAGGAGGATATGGATATGCAACGCTTCGATCTTTCTCCCCTTTTTCGGTCCAGCGTCGGTTTCGACCGTCTCGAGCGCTTGCTGGACAGCGCGCATCGTCTCGACGACCAGACCTTCGCTTATCCCCCCTACAATATCGAGAAGACCGGCGAGGATGGCTATCGCATCAGCATGGCGGTGGCGGGATTCAGGGCCGAGGATCTCGACATCACGACCAAGGAGAATTTCCTGACCATCGCCGGCAAGGCACAAAAGGAAGATCCGCCGGTCCAGTATCTGCATCGCGGCATCGCCGGGCGCTCGTTCGAGCGCCGGTTCGAACTGGCCGACCATATCAAGGTGGCCGCCGCCAGCCTGGCCGACGGATTGCTGCATGTCGATCTGGTGCGTGAAATCCCGGAAACCCTGAAACCCAGGACCATTCCCATCGCCACCACAAGCTCTGCCGAACCCAAGGCGATCGAGAACAAGAAGGCGCTCGAAAACAAGGCCGCCTGACGGAACGAGCCGGGGGGGGGCTTCGGCCCCCCCCTATTTTCCAATGCCGAAGGTGCCGAAGAAGTCGCCGCCCGCATCCGGCTGATCGATGGGCGGCAGGCCCGACCCTTGGCCTTGCAGATATTGGCGCTTGTCCCCCGGCGATTGATCCGGCGCTAAGCAAACGAATTGGGCCAGATGCGGCACCGTCAGGCGGCATTGCCAGCGCTGAAAGCCCAGATAATGGGCTTTTTTCTGGCCCCGGGCGCATTCCTCGTCGGCCAGCTTCTGGATTTTGCTTAGATTATCCTTGTCGGTGAAGCAAACCGTGACCCGCTCATACAGGGCCTTGGTCCGGCCAAGCTTGCCCAAATCGGGGGTTTCGACGAAGGCTTCGGGCTGGCTGCAGGCGGCCAGACCCAGCAAAAGAGCCAAAAGACGGGCGGGGGGGACTTGAAACGGCATGGGGGCGGCCACCAAATTTTGTTATCCATTCCTTATGTAACCCTCGTTCATTTCCTAGAAAAGACCTAATTCTGCCTGTTGCCAGGGGGGTGAACCCTGGCTACCATCTAAAAAATACTGGAACACAAGGGAGTTGCGGCATGTCTGAACCCAAAAAACGCTATCGCCTGGTAACCCGCAGCGATTTCGACGGGCTGGTCTGCGCCGTTCTGCTGAAGGAACTGGACCTGATCGACGACATCAAGTTCGTCCATCCCAAGGACATGCAGGACGGCAAGGTCGAGATTGGCGGCGGCGACATCACCACCAATCTGCCCTATGTCGATGGCGTGCATCTGGCTTTCGATCATCACCTGTCGGAAACCATCCGGGTCGGACGCAAGGAAAATCACATCATCTCGCCCGACGCCCCATCGGCGGCGCGCGTGGTTTACGACTATTACGGCGGCAAGGCCCGCTTCCCCCACATTGCCGACGACATGATGCAGGCCGTCGATCAGGGCGATTCGGCGCAATTCTCGGTCGATGAGATCCTGCATCCCAAGGGCTGGCCGCTGCTCAACTATCTGATGGACGCCCGCACGGGGCTGGGCCGCTTCAAGGAATTCAGGGTTTCGAACTATCAGTTGATGATGGATCTGATCGCCTATTGCCGCAATCACTCGATCGACGAGATCGTGGCCCTGCCCGACGTCAAGGAACGGGTCGAGCTGTATTTCGAACACGAGCCCAAGTTCAAGGACCAGATCAAGCGCTGCTCGACCGTGCACGGCAATCTGGTAGTGCTGGATCTGCGCAATGAAGACATCATCTATTGCGGCAACCGCTTCATGATTTACGCGCTGTTCCCCCAATGCAACATCTCGATCCATGTGCTGTGGGGCTTCAAGCAGCAGAATACGGTGTTCGCCATCGGCCATTCGATCGTCAACCGCACCTCGAAGACCAATGTCGGACCCTTGTGCCTGCAATATGGCGGCGGCGGCCATGAGAAGGCCGGCACCTGCCAGGTCGGCAATGATGAAGCCGAGACGAAACTGGCCGAGATCGTGAAGAAAATCACGGCTGATGGGTAAGTGCTGCTCGAAAGAAACACGTCTGGCCTGACGCCGCTGGCGGTTTTCCGCGATCTCAAGGAACGCGGAGAACTGAAGCCAGACCCCGCCCAGTCGCTGGTCGCCGAGAAGCTGGAAAGCCTTTACCACGCGCTGAAAGATTACCATCCCAGCCTGGGCGAGTCGGGCTGGCGGGCGCGTTTCGGCCTGTCGCGGCGCAAGGAGGCCGAAGCGCCGCCGATGGGCCTGTACATCTATGGCGAGGTCGGCCGCGGCAAATCGATGCTGATGGATCTGTTCTTTCAGACCGTCACCATCGCCGGCAAGCGGCGCACCCATTTCCACGAATTCATGCGCGACATTCATCAGGAAATCCATAAATGGCGCCAGATGCCGGGGCGCGAAACCATGGACCCCCTGCCGCGCCTGGCCCGCCATCTGGCCGAAGACGTCTGGCTTTTGTGCTTAGACGAGTTGCAGATCCTGGACATCGCCGACGCCATGATCGTGGGCCGCCTGTTTCAGGCCTTGCTCGACAACGGCGTCGTCATCGTCGCCACCTCGAACCGCCCCCCCGACGATCTGTACAAGGACGGCCTGCAGCGCGAACGCTTCTTGCCCTTCATCGATCTCATCAATCAGCGTTTCGACGTCGTCGAACTGGCGTCGGGCACCGATTACCGGCTCAACCGGCTGAAGGGACATCCGGTCTTTCACGCGCCGCTGGGACACGAGGCCGAGGCCGGTCTCGATTACGCCTATACCCTGCTGTCGGCGGGTGCTTCCGAGGAGGCGCTGGTCATCGATGTGCTGGGGCATGAGCTGAACGTTCCGCGCGCCCGCGACAAGGTGGCGCGCTTCACCTTTGCCGAATTGTGCGATGCGCCGCTGGGGGCCGTCGATTATCTGGCCTTGGCCTCTCGCTTCGTGGCCCTGGTGGTTTCCGGCGTGCCGCTGTTAAGCCCCGACCGCCGCGACGCCGCCAAGCGCTTCGTGACCCTGATCGATGCGCTTTACGATCACCGTTGCATCCTGGTCTGCTCGGCCTCGGCGCCGCCCGAGCAATTATACCCAACAGGCGACGGCGCCTTCGAATTCCAGCGCACGGTCTCGCGCCTGATCGAGATGCAAAGCCGCGACTATCTGGCCAGCAGCCATTTGGCGTAGATATTCACGTCGCTTAACGCCGAATGTCGATGAGCTCGGCGCCCGAACGCTGGAAATAGCGCCGCCATAATTCGGCCAGGCTTTCGCGCACGTCGGAGTTCAGCGGCTTCTCGTTCATATCCTCGAAGCCGTAGCCGAAGACGTGGACTTCGGCCTTGTTCAGGCTGGCCAGCAGCTTTTTCGTTTGCGCGACATCCATGACATCCCGAATCCGCTGTTCGTTCAAGGGGGTCAAGGGATCGAGAGTGACGGCATCGCGCTCGATGAGGTCGGAAACCAGGATCAGCGACTTGACGCGCACATTCTGCAGATTGCGCGTGGCGACGGCCAGCGTGTCCATGATCGGCGACCTGGACTTCGTCGAGCGGTTATCCTTCAGGTCTTTGGCGAAGGCGCCGTTCAAGTGCGCCCTGAAGGCGGTCTGGTCGGTATCCAGGATCACCGGGTCGAGGGGACGTTTGAACAGGCTGCGTTCGCGCCCGGGCCAACAGTCGCGGAAAATAGGTTTCCGCATCACGGCGGTTTCCTCGACGGTGGTGACGATCAACAGATCGCCGGGGATAAGAGCGTCGAGAGCGAATTTCAACCCTTCCTCGGCGGCCTGCTTCTTGCGTCCGTCCCCCAGCGGGGAAGTCCGATCGACGACGACCAGGACGGCATTGGCCCCGGTTTCGTATTTTTGGCACAAGGGATCGGCGGCCCGGGCCGGAATGGCGACCGCGGTGGCGAGAAGAAAGGTCAAGGCGGCAATAAGGGGGCGCGGTGTCATGGGTCTCTCCCTCACGTCTCGTCAGCGGGCTTGTCGCCCTTGGGGGGCTCGGTCGCTCCTTGTTCCGCCGTTCGGCCGGTGGCGTCAAACGGGCCCGGCGGGCGGGTCGAGAAGGGTGGCGGATGCATCGAGAAAGGCGGGGGCGGCATGGGCGTGGCCGATGGCGCCGGTGGCTCGCCGGGGCGCTTCACCTCCAGCACCACGTCATGATAATTGTAGTTGTGCGAGCCGTTGATTCCCGGCGAGGCGGTGGCTTGCGGCTTGTCCTCGCAGAAGGGATAGGCCATCCAGTGCAGGGGGTGGGTAGTGATGGCCGGATCCTTCAGATGTTTTTCGCGCAAGGCTTCCTGGGCTTCGCCGACGCGGCCACCGCCGAAATACAAAGGCGCGCGCTTGCTGCGGGTTTCCGCATTGGCCGTCTGGTAGGCCAATATCCGCCAGCCCATGACCGACAAGATCAGCTCGACCGTGCTTCTGCGCTTGGTGTTCAGATTCTCGAGCGCCACGGCGGCGTTGCGGGCCTCGCTGTCCATGGTTTCGGCCTCGCGGGCCAGGCTGCCGATGTCGGCGTCGCTTTCCGCCTGGATGGCCAGGGCCTTGGCGGCGTAGTCGCTTTCGACTTCCTCAAGCGCCAGGCGGGCCTTCTTATGTTCGTCGCTCAGCTTCTGATAGTCGGGATCGGGATCGTGGTGCAGCCACGAGATGGTCAGACCCGTCAGATAGATCGCCATGTTGATGAACAAGAAGAAATAGCCCGACGAATTGTAGCCGCCGCCATAGCCAGCGCCGGGTGAGTAGCCCTGAGCGCCGCCGGTCAATTGATTGCCCGGCGTGCTGAGATAGGTCATGCGCAATTCGTAGACGTAGTAGATGATGCCAACCGACATCGCCAGCAGCAGGAAGGTGGCGATGAAGAAGATGATGGTTCCCGCCGTCGGCCAGCGCCATCTCTTCTTGCCGATGGCGTTCTCGGGGGTGACGCGGTCGCTTTCCAGATAGGAGCGGTATTGGCGGGCGAAACGGCCCAGCGTATGCGCAAAAAAGATCAGCAGAAAACCCAGCACCAGGGCGATGAAGCCGGCCAGCACTGGCGCTTCCTGGAAAACCGTTTCGACCGCCGGCAGATTGATCGGAAACTCGGCCATCGCCAGGATGAAGAACAAGAGGCGGTAGGTCCAGGTGCCGACATAATTGCGCAAGGGGCGCTTGATGTTGGCGGACCGAACTTTCAATTCGGCGTCCAGGCCCTTGAAGACATTGCCGGGATGGGAATGGGTCTTGGAATCGGCGCCCTCGTTGATGTTCAAGCGGTCCAGGCGGGACTTGCGATCATTCATGAGATTCTGGCGCCGTGAGCTGTAGCTCAACAGCCAACGCTGCCTTGTGTCGCGCTCCTGCTCGAGGCGCGCCCGATTGGCGTGATATTCCTGCATCAGGTCGCTTAAGTCGGTATCGGCCCGTTTTACCAGGGACCATTCGTAGGGCGAGAAATCACGGTCGGCATAGTCCGGACGGTTCTGCCGGCCATCTTCATATCCCTGCCGCTGATCGTGCAACAGATCGCGGTCGGTGAAAGTTTCATAGAAAGTCAGTCGGTTGCTGTATGTCGTCATCGATTTGTCCCCCCATCTTGGGGGATATGGATGCACAACCAACATAAACAAGTCAATTGCAAAGACAGCTAAAGAGGCTAATTGATGGTAGAACTGTCTTATGATATGCAAAAGACACGTATTAATTAAATGAATGGTCGCTAAGCATGAATAGCCCCTCCGCTCCCGCAAATCCGGCAGCCGCTCAAGAACGTTGGGATGCGGCCGCCTGCCTGGATGCAGGGCTGTCTTCCTTGCGGACGATGGAAGTGGGGCGATGGTTCGAGCCCAAGGAAACTTTCGAGAATTGGGCGGCTTCGATGATCCGCGAGGGCACGGTTCTGCGCAGCGTTCTGCTGGCGGGGTCGGGCTTTCGCACGCATGCCGAGGTGGTGTCGGACATCCGGATTTGGGATCGCAGGCTTCAACTTGAACAATCGGCCAGGCTTCGGCGCACGCAGCTAAGGCGCGTGCTGATGATGGTGCTGATCGTGGCGATTCTGGCGGGCTTGGAATTCCTGGTTTCGATGGCCTCGGCGCAATCGCTGTTCAAGCTGCTGAAGGATCTGTTCGGCTTCGAACAAAGCCTGGTCACGGCGCAGGATGTTGCCCTGGGCCTGGGCGCCTACCTCTTGTTCGTGCTGGTCAAGAATCTGCTGCTCAAGCTTTGGCAGCGGGTCAGGCATCTGGCCCCGGCGGGCGTTGCCCCCAAGCGCGGCGCCTGTCTGGTCCTGGCCGGGCTGCTGGCGGTGGCCTTCGCCGTCTATGCCAAGTCGGCCCCGCGCGCGGATGGGGGGATCGTCCTGCTGGCCGACGATCTTTGGTTCTTCAAACTGATTCCGGGTTTTTTGGCCGGCATGGCCTTGCATGGATTCTATGTCTGGATCAGCGGGGGCGAGGTTTCTTCGCCCGCCGCCTCCGGGGCTCCTCCCCCCCCGCCATCTCCGCCGGCCGAGCGCGCGGCGAAAGGCAAAAAGAACGGCGGCGACAAGGACGACAATCCGATCACGCGGTCGGTCGTGGTCTTGAAGGAGCCTGGGGGAATGGGGCTGGCAAGGTGGCTGTCCCATGCCGGCGGGCAGGTGAAGGCTGCGGCCAAGGCGCTGCTTGGCCTCAAGACGGCCATGAAGGAGGGCCGGGCGCCAATCGCAGACGGCGGCGGTGCGACCATGGCGGCGGCCACCATCGGTTCCGGCGTCGCCTCGGCGGCCATTCTTGCCCAGACCGACGTGGCGTCGGCTTCCAGCGACGCGGCAAGCCCCGGCCCCGATGTCGAGGACACGGCCCTGTCCGTTGACGGCACGAGCTGAGGGAATTTCGGGCAGGGGAACAGTCAGGCCAGACGGGCGCTTAATCTTTCCAGCCAGGCCATGCGCTCCTCGGCCTGCTTGATTTCCAACTCGAGCCACGAATTCAGATGTTCCGAGGTGCCGCTCTCGCTTTCCTGGCGCTTGAGGTCCAGCAGGCGGGCCCGTTCGGTGGTCACGGCGTCGCTCAGGATGGCGGCCTGTTCGGTCTGTTCGTCGCTGGGCAATAGATGCAGGAAGCGCAGTTTCAGGGCGACGACCAGCTTGGTCAAGTCGCTGCCCGAGCGCAGGCGGGCGGTCAGGAGGTTTTGCAATTCATTCCGGCCCGCCTCGGTGATGGCCAGAAGCGCATCATCCTCCATGCCCTTGCCATCGACGGCCTCGACCAGGCCTTCATAGCGCAGCAGCTCGATGCTGCTGCCCATGAGGTCGAGCGAGGGGCCCATCAGCCGGGTAATGAATTGGCGCGTGCGCCCAGCCAAATCGCCATAGCGGCGCGTTTCCTCGGCCACCAGGGCCAGGGCGCACAGACGAACCGATTCCTTGGGAGTCAGTGTCAGGTCGGGAAACATGGCGGCTTTCTATGCAATGCGAGCGATTCGCATCCAATATAGGCAAGTTGACCGCTTTCGTCCAGGGGGGAGAGGTAAAGTTACGATGACAGTCAATTCCAAATTACGGCGACCAATTACGTGCAATTACGGTGACAGTATACTTAATTCCATTTCAGAATTAAGTATACTGTCACCGTAATTGCCGTCACCGTAATTGCACCGTAATTGATGCTGTCACCGTAATTGCCGTCACCGTAATTGTTACTCAGCCGCCACTGCTTCCTTGGACAGGCCCAGCCGGCTCCAGACATCGGCGAAGGCTTCGACCAGCTTGTCCATCATCTTGTCGTCATGCAGCGGCGTCGGCGTAATGCGCAGCCGCTCGGTGCCCTTGGGCACGGTCGGATAATTGATGGGCTGGACATAGATGTTGTGGCGATACAAAAGCTCGTCGCTGGCCTGTTTGCACAGGGCGGCGTTGCCGACCATCACCGGCACGATATGGCTGACCGAGGGCAGCACCGGCAGGCCCAACTGCTTGAAGCGTTTCTTCAAGGTGGCCGCGCGTTCCTGATGACGTTCGCGCATTTCGTTGTGCTGGCGCAGATAGCGGATGCTGGCCAGGGCGGCGGCGGCGACGCCGGGCGGCGGCGAGGTCGAGAAGATAAAGCCCTGGCCGAAGCTGCGCACGAAATCGACCATGGCGGCGCTGCCTGCGATATAGCCGCCGACCACGCCGATGGCCTTGGCCATGGTGCCCTGAATGATGGTGATGCGGTCCAGGACGCCGTCGCGCTCGGCCACGCCCGAGCCTTGCAGGCCGTACATGCCGCAGGCATGCACCTCGTCGCAATAGGTCATGGCGCCGTGTTTTTCGGCGACGTCGCAGATGTCGGCCATGGGCGCGATGTCGCCATCCATCGAATAGACGGACTCGAAAGCCACCATCTTGGGCTGATCCTTGGGATAGTCGGAAAGCAGGCGGTCGAGATCCTTGGCGTCGTTGTGCCGCCAGACATGCTTGTCGGAACGCCCGTGGCGGATGCCCTCGATCATCGAATTGTGGTTGAGCTCGTCCGAGAAGATGACCATGCCGGGAATTTGCGCGCCCAGGGTCGACAGCGTGGTTTGGTTGGCGACATAGCCCGAGGTGAACAGCAGCGCCGCTTCCTTCTGGTTCCAGTCGGCCAGCTCACGCTCCAGCAGCACATGGTAATGGTTGGTGCCGGCGATGTTGCGGGTGCCGCCGGCGCCGGCTCCGCAGACCTTGACGGCTTCGACCATCGCCTCGATGACGATGGGATTGAGGCCCATGCCAAGGTAATCGTTTGAACACCAGACCGCGACCTCGGCCACCTTGCCGTCGATGCGGTAATTCTTGGCCAGCGGAAAGGTTCCGGCCTGACGCTCGAGATCGGCAAAGACCCGGTAGCGGCCTTCGGTTTTCAACTCGGCCAGACGGTCTTGGAAAAATTTTTCGTACTTCATGCTGCTGCGCTCCACAGGGCGGCGTTCGGGCATCTCCGCCAAAAAACTCGTATATCTTAAGCAGGCTCAAAGCGATTGAGCAACCCCTTGCTGAAAAAAGAAGCTTTGGTTTTGTCCACAGGATGAAAGCGGCTGTTTTCGATCAGCTAAATTTGATATATGTAAATCGGGTTGAGTAGGGGATCTTTCAATCAGGGACAGTCCGCATCCAGTCATTCGTTTTGGGGAATCAAAAGGCTAGCGCCGAACTCAGTCTTCCCGCGGGAAAGATCGTCACGAAGTCCTGACTGTTTGGGGGTCAAGGTCGCAGATGCCGATTGAGATAGATCAATCGACGGAAGAAGGGTTGGCCGACCGGAATTGGGAATGGGGGTCGGCCCTCCCCGTCGTGATTTTCCGCCGGATTCAAGAACCCGGCGGCGAAATGCGCTATGTCTGGCTTTCGCAGGCGGCGCAGCGCCTGTTCGGCGACAAAGGCGCGCTGCAGGCTCTACCCGGTGTTCTTGCCGCCGTTCATTGGGCCGACCGCGAACAATTGGCCAAGGCGATTGCCGATTCCGCCCAGCGGCTCGAGACCAGCCAGGAAAGCTTTCGCGCCATCTCGCCTTCCGGCGAGGTGATCTGGCTGGACGGCGCCGCCAAGCCGGAAAGAAGGGACGCTGGCGGCATCGTTTGGCAGGGAATGTGGTTTGACGTTTCCGAGGGCAAGCGCGTCCATCAGCGTCTGGACCTGATCCTCGGCCATGCTTCCGACGCCATCATCCTGATCGACGAGGCTGGCGTGATGCAGATGGTCAACGCCGCCGTCTGCGAAATGTTCGGCTATGAAACCGACGAGTTGGTCGGACGGCCGGTCGCCATGCTGATGAACCGTCACGACCAGGAAAGGCATGCCGGCTACATAAATCGCTATCTGATTTCCGGCCAAGCCATGAAACTGGGGCAGGGAGCGCGCGAACTGATGGCCAGACGCAAGGATGGCGGCCAATTTCCTCTGGATCTGGCCGTCAACGAGGTGCGTTCGGACGGCAAGCTGTATTTCATCGGCATCGGACGTGACGTCAGTTCAAGGAAAGCGACCGAGGCCAGGCTGGAATTCCTGGCCTATCACGACGTTCTGACCGGCCTGTCCAACCTGACCAAGTTCAGGGCCGATTTCGACCGCCTGCTCGTGGAAAGAAAGGAAAGCGGACAGCCGCTCAATTTGCTGTCGCTGGGCATCGACGGCTTTTCCTTCATCAATTCGACGCTGGGCCATCATGTCGGCGATTCGGTTCTGAAGGCGATCGCCCTTCGCCTGCAGACATTGGCCGGACCCGAGGCCCTGGTCGCCCGCGTCGGCGGCGACCGCTTCTTCGTGCTGTTGCCCGACGTCGCCCCCAAGCGGCTGATTTCCGACCGCGTCGAGCGGCTGCTCAGGGGCATGAAGGAACCCTTGAGCGCAGAGGAGCAGGAATTCGAGCTGTCGGGATCGATCGGCGTCGCGGTCTGGCCCAGAGACGGCGCAGACGTCGATAGCATGATCCGCCATGCCGAGGCCGCGCACGAACAGGCCAAAAGCTTGGGGCCGGGCAGCGTTCAGATCTTCACCAAGGAACTGGGCGAGAAGGGGGCCAAGACGCTCGGCCTGCAAAGCCGCATCCGCCGCGCCATCGAGAATCAGGAATTCATCGCCTATTACCAGCCGCAGGTGGATTTACAAAGCGGCGCCATCGTCGGCATGGAGGCGCTGGTGCGCTGGTTCACGCCGGAAGGTCCGATTCCGCCCGTTGAATTCATCCCCATCGCCGAGGAATTCGGGCTGATCGATCCCATCAGCGAGGTGGTGGTGATGGCCGTCTGCCGCCAGTTGAAGGAATGGAAGGCCAAAGGGATCGCCTGCGTCCCGGTGGCGGTCAACATCTCGTGGCGCCAGTTCCGCAATCCCAGGCGTTTGCTGGCCTCGCTCGACGAGGCGCTGTCGGCCACCGGCATCGATCCAGCGCTGTTGGAAATCGAACTGACCGAAAGTTCGGCCATGCAAGACATTGAGCAGGCCATCGCCACCATTCGCATGTTGAACGAGCGTGGGCTTAGCTGCGCCATCGACGATTTCGGCACCGGCTATTCGTCCTTAAGCGCGCTGAAACGCTTTCCCATCCAAAAGCTGAAGGTGGATCGTTCCTTCGTCATCGATCTCGACCGCGATGCCAACGACGCCGCCATCGTCAACGCCATCATCGCCATGGCGCACGCGCTGAAGCTGAAGGTGGTGGCCGAGGGCGTCGAAACCGAAAGCCACCTCAGATTCTTGCGGGAACTGGGTTGCGACACCTTGCAGGGTTATCTGTTCAGCCCGCCGGTGGCGCCCGAGAAGGTCGAAGGATTCTTGAAGGAAGGCAAGCGGCTGGAAGCGTAGGGTGCCGCCTTCTACTTTGCGATCTCGACCCGATTGCGGCCTTTTTCCTTGGCCCGGTAGAGCATGGCGTCAGCCTTCGACAGCAAGTCGTCGAGATTGGTCAGCTCTTCCAGGCAGACGCCGATGCTGGCGGTGATGCTTAGTTGCTGACCCTTGGCGCGAACCCTCATCTCTGAAATGCCCTGACGCAAGCCTTCGAAGAATTCCTTGGCCTTCTTGGGATCGAGATTGACGGCCAGCAGGCAGAATTCCTCGCCGCCGAAACGGGCCACGATGTCGGTGTCGCGCACGCGCTCGCGCAGCAAGGCGGCCAGCGCCTTCAAGACCGCGTCGCCGGCTTCGTGGCCGTATGTATCGTTGATCTTCTTGAAGAAATCGACGTCGAACATGGCCGCCGCCACGGCGATCTGCTTACGCCTTTGCGCAGCCAGCAGCTTGGTTCCGACCTCGAACAGATAGCGCCGGTTATAAATGCCGGTCAGATAATCGCGGTTGGCCGAATCGCGGATCGATTCGAACAGGTCCAGGATTTCCATATTCTGATTGATGCGGCAGAAGAACTCTTCCCTGAGGAAGGGCTTGGTGATGAAATCGTTGGCGCCGCTCTTGATGAACTGGGCCGACAGCGAACTGCCGCCGCCGGTGGCGATGCCGATCACCGCCAGCCGGTCCTTGGGATGGCTGGCCCGCATCTGCTTGATCATGTCGATGCCGTCCATCACCGGCATGCGGTAATCGGTGACGACCAGGCGGATGTCGGGGTGCTGATGCAGGATTTCCAGGGCCTGCTTGCCGTTGGCGGCTTCCAGGGTCTGGAACTGGTAAAGCTGCAACAGATCGACCAGATAGCGCCGGGCCGTGGCCGAATCATCGACGGCCAGGGCCTTGGTGACGCGGTTGCGCCAGATGCGGGTGACGGTCTGGCGCAGCATGGCCAGGCTGGCCGGGGTGTCCTTGACGATGTAATCGATGACGGTGCGGCTGGAGGTCAGGCGCTCGCGCAACTCGTCGGAATAAAAGCCGGTGAAGACCACCGAAGGCAGGCCCTTTTCGCGGCACAGATCGACAACTTCGTTTTCCGTGGCGTCGGGCAGGATGATGTCGAACAGGGCCAACGCGAAACCGCCCCGGGCGCGCTCCGCAGCGATGGCCTTCTGGGCGGCGGCCAGGGTTTGGGCGACGATGGTCTGAGTGCCGGTGGCGGCTTCCACCGCCCTCCTGACCTGATTGGAAAAAAAGCGCGACCCTTCGACGATCAGAATGCGCTGGCTGGTCGAGACCGGCAAAGGCCTGCGCTCGGCCTCTAGACTGCGAGATCCCCGAACCATGCCTTCCCCCCGTGGAATAGCCCGACAATAGGCAGGGGGCATTGATTCCACCGACAGGGGAGGTATGCAACAATTAAGTTATGAAATTCAGTCTTCGACCAATCCCTGGGTCGCCAGGGTGGCATAAGTCTGGGCGATCTCTTCCAGGCTGGCGCCTTTGCCGGGCTGATACCAGCGGCTCATCCAGTTCAGCATGCCCAACAGGCCGAAGGCGACCATTTTGGGGTCCAGGCCGGGCTTGAAGCTGCCGCTTTCCTGGCCCTGGCGGACCAAATCGGCCCAGGCGTTGGAATAGGATTTCCACATGCCGCGCAACTGTTCCAGGCGCTCGCTTTCGCTGATCGAGGCCGGTTCGCGCATGCTGATGGTCAATTCCAGATAGCCGGTGGCCAGCGAGCCGACATGGAATTTGATGGCTGATTTCAGCTTTTCGGGAAAGCTTTGCTCTGACTCGAGGATGGACTGAATGGCGTTCAGAAGCTCGGTGCTTTGCGGCAGCACGATCTCGGCCAGGATTTCGTTGCGGCCCTTGAAGTAATAGTAGATGGCCTCGCGCTTGACGCCGACGGCCTGGGCGATGTCCTCAATCGAGGTCTGGCCGACGCCCTTGGCTTCGAAAATTTCCGCGGCGCAGCGCAAAATCTCGTCCCGGCGCGATTCTTGGCCTTCGCTCTTGCGGTAAGGCATTCTGGAACCCATCTTTTTTTCCTTTGGTGCACTGCCGTAACTTATAAAAATGCGGACCGGAATTCCAGCCATTCTAGCAACGCCATGAAAAGCCGCCTATATTCCTTCATATGCTGAAGCGACATGGCATCCGTCTGCCCCATAGCCGGGCCAAGCGCCTGGCCCTGGGCTGGGGCTTGGTGGCCGGCGGCGTTCTGGGCTTCCTGCCCATTCTGGGCTTTTGGATGATCCCTTTGGGGCTGGCCGTGCTGTCGGTCGATCTGCATGGAGTGCGCCGTTTCCGGCGCCGGACGATTGTGTTGTGGGAACGGCGAAAAAGAAAAGGGAATGGCCGATGACGATTGGGATTGAAGGTGCCGAGCGCTGGTTCGAGGATTACCGCCAGGGCGCCGTGCATCGCTTCGGCCAGATTGCAGTCGAGGAAGAGGAATTGCTGAGCTTTGCCAGAAAGTTCGATCCGCAAAGCATCCATACCGACCCCGACAAGGCGAAGGGCGGGATGTTCAAGGGGTTGATCGCCAGCGGCTGGCACACGGCCGGCCTGATGATGAATCTATACGCCCGCCATTATCTGTCGGAATGTTCCAGCATCGCCTCGCCCGGCATCGACGACTTGCGCTGGCCGGCCCCGGTGCGCCCCGGCGACCAGTTAAGCGTGCGGGTGACGATTGAGGAGGCCAGGCCCTCGGCCAGCAAGCCCGATCGCGGACTGGTGCGGACCCTGATCGAGGTGCTGAACCAGAACGACCAGGTGGTGATGAGCATGCGCGCCATGAACATGATTTTGCGGAAACCCAGCCCATGAACCGAATCTTGCAGCAGATCACCTTCGACGCCCAGGGCCTGATCCCGGCCATCGCCCAGGACCACGAATCCGGCCGGGTGCTGATGATGGCCTGGATGAACAAGGAAGCCTTCGAGGAAACCTTGCGCACCGGGCTGGTCTGCTATTGGTCGCGCTCGCGGGGCAAGCTGTGGCGCAAGGGCGAAAGCTCGGGCCAGCAGCAGCGCCTGGTCGAATTGCGCATCGATTGCGACGGCGACACCATCTTGATGAAGGTGGATCAGAAAGGCGTGGCCTGCCATACCGGACGGAAAAGTTGCTTCTACCGCCTGGCCAAGGACGGCGACTGGGCCGAAACCGACCCCGTGCTGATCGATCCCAAGCTGCTTTACGGCCAATAGGGGTGACAGCCGGTCCTGGCCGTGTTAGCCAGGAAAACCCCAGCGCCCGCTTGGTGGAATGGTAGACACAACAGACTTAAAATCTGTCGGAGGGCAACCTCCGTGCCGGTTCAAGTCCGGCAGCGGGCACCAATAAAAACAATGGGTTATGAGAAATTTGCCGGGGCGTCAAACTCTGCCATTTTTCGCCCACGGAAGCCACACGGAAGCCAGAGAATCAAAAAGCAGGCCGATGGCCTGGGCTATCCTTGCGTCGGCCGCGATTGTTGACGGATTGACAGTCAAAGTCCTTCCAGGTTCATAACCTGAAGGCCGCACGTTCAAATCGTGCCCCCGCAACCAAATAAAAACCCTGCCATCTCAATCGGATGGCAGGTTTTTGTTTTTTTGGTTTCGACGTGCGTTGATTGGCCGGGTAAGCACGGGGTAAGCAGGTGAGAGCCAATGGGGGCAAGGTTGGACAAAGTCGTAACTTTCTGCGAAGTCCTGGCCGATCAGCAAAACAAAGAGGTATGGCCAGTTCAGCCCCGCGTGTGCGGGGAATGGTTGTATCAGTCCTTCACGGCGGGCGGAGCGGCCGGTTCAGCCCCGCGTGTGCGGGGAATGGGCCGAACGCACCCCCGATGGACACGCGGATTACGGTTCAGCCCCGCGTGTGCGGGGACTGGCGGCTATCGGCATGCCGTCAAACACCGCCGCTTGCTTCAGCCCCGCGTGTGCGGGGGATGGATCTATGATCCTGATCCGGTGCATTTGGAATTCGGTTCAGCCCCGCGCGTGCGGGGAATGGGACTTGCGATCAAAGCGGCGTTGCTCCCTGACCGGTTCAGCCCCGCGCGTGCGGGGAATGGCATGGCGTTATTGCTGGCAACCCGGCTTTCAGCGGTTCAGCCCCGCGCGTGCGGGGAATGGGTCTGCATTGACCCCGTAGGCGTCCAGCACGACGGTTCAGCCCCGCGCGTGCGGGGAATGGGGCCCGGGATCTGATGGCAGACCCACCATTTCCGGTTCAGCCCCGCGCGTGCGGGGAATGGGCAGGCTGGCCCGCAAGCATGGCGGCATGCGCTGGTTCAGCCCCGCGCGTGCGGGGAATGGTGTGCCTGATCCTATGCGAAAATTGCCTTTTTCGGTTCAGCCCCGCGCGTGCGGGGAATGGTACACTCCTATCCCCGCCTTATCAGCCCCACCCGGTTCAGCCCCGCGCGTGCGGGGAATGGCATCGCCGCATTGCCGCCCATCGAAAGAGCGTCGGTTCAGCCCCGCGCGTGCGGGGAATGGGTGATACACCGCCTCAGCCACATGCTGAATGTCGGTTCAGCCCCGCGCGTGCGGGGAATGGAGCCGCTCGCGGTCTAGCGGCTCTTGTGGGAGCGGTTCAGCCCCGCGCGTGCGGCGAATGGGAACCGGGACCGCCAATTGCCACCACGTCAGCCGGTTCAGCCCCGCGCGTGCGGGGAATGGTCCCGATGGGCGAGGCCAGGGCCAAGTCAATCCGGTTCAGCCCCGCGCGTGCGGGGAATGGAAGTCAATCCATCCTTAGCCTTCCCTTGGGCGCGGTTCAGCCCCGCGCGTGCGGGGAATGGGTTTGCGCAGGCCTATCAAGGTTTTGCGCCCGCGGTTCAGCCCCGCGCGTGCGGGGAATGGGCCAGTAGGCCCTCACGTCTCTATAGATGTGCCGGTTCAGCCCCGCGCGTGCGGGGAATGGGATGAGGCCGTAGAACTAAACGACGGCGTATTCGGTTCA
>JACRJC010000009.1 GCA_016215555.1 Rhodospirillales bacterium
GCCTCGCCCTTCGAGACAGCCGCTTCGCGGCTTCCTCAGGGTGAGGCGCTTTTTCAAGTCCTGAAGGCCCGTTTCTTCTATGTGAGGCGCAATACCTGCGGTTTTCGATACCATCGCCAAATTTAAACCGGACAGCCGTGGCACAAGGCCGGGCATGACGAACTGAGAGAAGCAACGACGCTTGAAACATCGATGAGCCCGAATTGAAAGCCTACTTCTTCTTCATCAGCTCTTTCATCAATTCGTCGTTCTCGTCATTCTCTTCCTGCTGGCGCGATTCTTCAGTATCGCCACCCTCGGCATCCGAACCGCCTTGCTGCGAGTCCATGCTCTCTTGCAACTGCTGTTCGATTTGCTGCTGGTCAAGCTGCGGTCCCTTGCTGATGCCCGAGGTCACCAGTTCCGGGAAGGCGATGACGATGCAGACCATGACGATCTGGATGCAGACGAAAGGCACGGCGCCCCAATAGATCTGGCCGGTCGTGATCTTGGGCGTCAGCTTGCCGGTCACCTTGTCGATGAAATCCTGAATCGGGGCGACGCTGCGCAGATAGAACAGGGCGAAACCGAAGGGCGGATGCATAAACGAGGTTTGCATATTGACGCCCAACAACACGCCGAACCAAATCAGATCGATACCCATCTTCTCGGCCACCGGCCCGACCAGGGGCACGATGATGAAGGCCAGCTCGAAGAAATCGAGGAAGAAGGCCAGCACGAAAATCAGGATATTGACCACGATCAGAAAACCGATCTGACCGCCGGGCAGTGCGGTCAGCAGATGCTCGACCCACAGATCGCCGTTGACGCCGCGAAAGACCAGGCTGAACACCGTGGAACCGACCAGGATGAAGACCACGAAGGCCGACAGCTTGGCCGTGCTTTCCATGGCCTGCTTCATCAAGGAGAAGGACAGTTTGCGCTTGGCCATGGCCATGATGATGGCGCCTGCGGCGCCCATGGCGCCGCCCTCGGTCGGCGTGGCGATGCCCAGGAAGATCGTGCCCAGAACCAGGAAAATCAGGGCCAGCGGCGGCACCATGACGATGACCACCTGCTGGGCCAATTGGCTCATGATGTGCAAATTCATCGCCTTGTGAACGGTGGCGGCGACGAACAAGGCCAGCACCGGCAGAATGGCGGCGTAAATAGGGTTCATATGGTCGGAAAGCAGCCAAACGGCCGCCGCGCAGACGCCAACCACGACCACCAAGGAAGGATAGCCGGCCGAGCCGTCGGCCTCCTTGATGGTCCTGGCTTCCGGCGGCAAGGCGGGTGCGGCCTTGGGATTGAAGATGGTGACCATCATCACATAGCCGGCATAAAGAGCCGTCAGAACAAGGCCCGGAAAGAAGGCTCCCTGATACATATCGCCGACCGAGCGGCCCAACTGGTCGGCCATGATGATCAGCACCAAAGACGGCGGGATGATCTGCGCCAAGGTGCCCGAGGCCGCGATGACGCCCGAAGCCAGACGCCGGTCATAACCGTAGCGCAGCATGATGGGCAGCGAGATCAGACCCATGGAAATCACCGAGGCGGCGACGACGCCGGTGGTGGCGGCCAGCAGGGCGCCGACGAAAATGACGGCATAGGCCAGGCCGCCGCGCACAGAACCGAAAACCTGGCCGATGGTGTCGAGCAAATCTTCCGCCATGCCGCTTCGTTCGAGAATCAGGCCCATGAAGGTGAAGAAAGGAATGGCCAGCAGCGTGTCGTTGGCCATGATGCCGAAGATGCGTTGCGGCAACGCCTGCAGCAAAGCCGCCGGCAGCAATCCCAGTTCAATGCCCAGAATGGCGAAGATCAAGCCGTTGGCGGCCAAGGCGAAAGCGACCGGATAGCCCAAAAGCAGAAACACCACCAGGGCGGCGAACATCAGGGGCGCCATATTGGCGATCAGAAACTCGATCATGGCGCTCTCCTACTCGGCCTTGACGGGTGTCGGCGTATGGTGTCCGCCATGCGGCCCGGGATCGGGCAGATGACCGGTCAGGATGGCGATTTTCTTTACCGTTTCGGAGAAACCCTGCAAGGAGAGCAGCAGAAAGGCGACCGGCAACATCAGCTTGACCGGCCAGCGGATCAGGCCGCCGGTATTGGTCGAAACCTCGCCGATAGTGTAGGAGTCGAGAAACATCGGCCAAGCCAGCGCCATGATGAGAATGGACATCGGCAGCAGAAAGAAGATGCCGCCCAGAATATCTATCCAGATTTGAAGCAGACGCGGCAGATGACCATTCACCACGTCGATGCGGATATGCTCGTTTCTAAGCAAGGTATAGGGAGCGCAGAACAGAAAGACCGCCGAGAAAAGATACCATTGCGCTTCCAGCCAGGCGTTCGAGCCGGTGTCGAAACTGTAGCGGATGGTCGCATTGCCGGCGCTGATGATGACCGACAGCAGAACCCCCCACATGACGAACTTGCCGACGGCTTCGCTGAGCTTGTCGATCAGGCGGCTGATCCCCAGAAGAAAATTCAAGGCGCGTCTCCCGATTTTTTGTCTGTTTCCAGAGGCGGGCAGTATGCCATGGCCCACATGGCATTGCCAGTCAGTAACAGTGTATATTCAACTGGTATTACCTTTTATGCGCTGTTTATTCGTTTTCATTGGGCGGCGCGAAATGCCGATCCTCGTCGGCGTCATGCTGCGGCGCATCCGTCGTGTCGGCGGGGGTGAATCCCTCGGTCTCGCTGCCCTTGGGAAGAAGCGTTTCCTGGTCCTGTGCCGGAGTTCTGAACATGTCGAATGAAACCGGAAGCAGCAGGACGCCGGCCAGGGCCAGGCATTGGGTAAACGTCGCCGTCAGACGCGGCAAGACGGCAATCCGCCCCGCCAAGGGAGCCAGCGCGAACAGCGCGCCGACGGCCAGGACATCGTTCCCTTGCTCGATCAGAAACGGCCCCACAAGCGGCAGCAGCAAGATGGCCAAGGCGATGGGATCGATAACCAGCCCCAGCAGAGCCACCAGCCCCAGAGCGATAAAGAAGGATGGCTGGCCGGAAGCGAAAGCGAACAGACCGCGCGTCATTTCCTGCCCGCCGATGCCTTCGAAAACCAGATGGAAGGTCAGTCCCGCAATCAAGCCGGCAAAAGGAATGGCGGCCCGTTGCAGAGCGCGATCCAGGCAATCGCCCAAGCGGCACTGGCCTTCCCGGTTCCATCTCGCCCGCAAGGCCAGGGCCAGCCCAACGCCGGCGGCGCCGGCCTCGGTGGGACTGGCCAGTCCTGACAGAATCAGGGCAGGAACGGACAAGGCGGCCAGAGCGGCAAGGATGGCGGGGCGAAGGCCCTCCTTGGCCGGAAGGTCTGCTTCCGGTCCCTCGATTCGTCCGGCCAGACACAGCCCAATCGCCAGCAGCAGCGCCGGAACGGCCATGGCGGTCATGAAGGCGACGGTGAAATCTGGCGATGCATTCGCCTGTTCCACAGGCAGATCGGCGGCCAGATAGGCGCGGTCGAGAAGATCGCCCAGCAACACCAGAAAGGCCGAGGCCGGAGCCGCTCGTTCCAGCAATCCGACTAAAGGCGATTTTGTATCGCCGCCGCCGCCGGCCAGGGCCAGCAGCAGACCGGGCAGCGCCGACATGCGGCCCGTCAGTCTGGCGCGAAGCTGGCCGAAGGCGCAAGACTCGCCCAACAGCGTTCCGGAAAGAACCAGCAAGGGAATGGCGACCAGGGTTTCATTATCCAGAACCGACGCCACCTTGCCGGCCAGGTCGCCCAGCAGCACGAGATGATAAATCCCCAGCAACTGGCCCAGGAAAGCGCCCAGCATGGCCCCTCCGGCCAGCACCAGCGGCGCCGGCAGGCGAAGGGTCAGCCCGGCCAGAACCGCCAGCAGCATCAGCAAGGCCAAGAGGTTGGAAGCAAACTCCATCAGACCCCGGCGCCCTTTCGCGGCGTCGTCAGCAAGGCCAGTCCCTGGAAGAGAAGACTCAACCCTTCAAGCAGCAAGGTCAGCGCCCCGGCATCGACGGCCAGACGCCACCACAGGTCTTCAAGCCTGCCGCCGACCTCGCCGACCAGACCGGGGGCCAGTTGCGACAAGGATCCGGCGAACAGATCGAGCAGAAAGGCCCAGGGCAACAGCACGGCCACCGCCCCCGCCGCCATCAAGCGCCCCCGATTCTTGTCGCCAAGCCGACTGAGAAAGGCCACCTCGGCGGACATGCGCTTGAGCGCCATGCCGCCGCCCGACATGACGACCAGGGCCGTGCACCAGACATAGGCCGGCGGCAGGCCGATCGAACCGGCTCCCAGAACATGGCGCAGCAACAGCACGGCCATGCCGGCCCCGGCCACGGCCAGCAGCAGCCACGATGCCGCGTCGCCGATGCGCTGGCTGGCGCGCTCGGCACGTTGGGCCAGACCGTCAAGGAAAAGCATGCTCTGGAACGTCCCCATTTATTTTTGGCTCCTCGACGCTGCAAATGGAAATGGGTAAACAAGATTCCTCACCCTGAGGAGCCTGCGGCACTCAGGCGTCTCGAAGGGTGGGGCATTTTGTCGATGCCCATCCTTCGAGACGGGCCTTCGGCCCTCCGGAAGGCATGAGATAAGAACTATGTCGGCAATCAAACCCAATTCCACGGCAAACGTCGAAGAGCCTTATTTTTATGATAAGGCTATCAAATTAGCCATAAAAGGCATAGCGACAAACCAAATGAAAAAGAGTTCCAATTCCCAGGGATTTTCTGGAAATATGGGCCGATGAGTCCCTTGCCGCGAATCGCCGTCCCCCTGATTTACCTGGCACTGTACCAGCTTGCCGATTTCGCCTCGGTCGGGCATGACAGTTCGGGACTGTTCACGACCCCCTGGAACGCCGCTCCGGCCCTAAGCATCGCCTTCATCTTGCGCTATGGCTGGAACTGGCTGCCCTATGTCCTGGTTTCGCCGCTGCTGGCCGGTTTGGTCGAACCAAGCCCCCAGGCCGCCCTTTGGCCGGTGCTGATGCGCGCCATCGCCGAATCCTTGGGAAGCGTCCTCTGCCTGCTGTTGCTGCGGGGCCGCTCGCCCGATTTGCTGCTCTTGCGTGGCGTCCTGCGTCTGCTGGCCGCCGCCGGTTGCGCCGCCGCCCTGATCGCCGGAACCAGATCCTTGGAAATCCTGCTCGCCGCCTCGCCGTCCTTCTGGCAGGGACTGGCCGTTGGCGGAGAGTTTTGGCTGGCCCATCTGGTGGCGATTCTGTCAATCGTACCCGCCTTTTTGGTGTTGAACAGAGCCATGCTGCGCCATTGGCGCCTGGATCTGACCGCCACCGGCGAAGCCCTCCTGCAAGCCGGCGCCCTGCTGCTCATCGGCTGGGAAGTCTTCGGACGTTTCGTAAATGCCGAAATCCATTTCTTCTATCTCTTGTTCCTGCCTTTCGCCTGGATCGCCGCCCGCCACGGGCAAAAGGGCGTGGCGCTGGCCCTGGGCGCTTTGTATCTGGCCCCGGTGGCGACCGACATCCTGTTCGGCCACAAGGACGCGATGATCGTCGAATTGCAGATCCGTCTGGGCGTTCTGGCCGTCACCAGCCTGTTGTTCGGCGCCCTGGTCGCCGAACGCCGCCAGGCCGCCATCCGCATGCAGGAGCGACAAACCGAACTGGCCCATTTCCAGCGGCTGAATGTCGGCTGGGAAATGGCCTCGGCCCTGGCCCATGAATTGAACCAACCCTTGACGGCGGCGATGAATCTGACCCAGGCGGCGCTGCGCCTGCTGAAAGCGCCAAATCCCGATCTGGAACGCACCATCGAGGTGATGGGAAAAAGCGTCGATCGCATCGAGCGCGTGGGGCAGATCATTCACGGCCTGCGCGATTTCATGCGCAAGGGCGAGTTGACCCTGTCCAAGGGGCTGCCGGCCGGCATCGTCGAGGACGCTCTGCGCCTGGTTTCCGCCGAGGCCTCGGCGGCCGGCGTGACCATGGCGGCAAGCGGCCTGTCACAGCTTCCCCCGATCATGGCCGACCGCACTCAGGTGGTGCAGGTGTTGGTCAATCTGTTGCGCAACGCCATCCAGGCCTTGGACAGCGCCAAGACCGCCAATCCGTTGATTTCAGTTTCCGGAAAAACGGCGGGCGACATGATCGAGATCGCCGTCGCCGACAATGGCCCCGGCCTGGCGCCCGAAGTCATGGACCGGTTGTTCGAGCCCTTCGTCACCACCAAAGCCTCGGGAATGGGGCTGGGCCTTTCGATCAGCAAGTCTATACTGGAAGCGCATGAGGGACGGCTGTGGGCCGAGAACGCCCCCGACAGCGGCGCGATATTCCGTTTGACCCTACCCCTGGCTGGGAGAAGTGCTGACAATGCCTGAAACAACGCCCATCTATGTGATCGACGATTCCGCCGATGTTCGGGAATCGTTGGATATCCTGCTCGAAGCATCGGGCCATCGATGCAGAACCTTCGCCTCGGCGCTGGAATTCCTGAAAGCCGTGCAGCCGGGCTGGCAGGGCTGCATCGTCGCCGACGTGCGCATGCCGGGCATGACCGGCATCGAACTGATCAAGGATTTGCGGCTGCGCTCCATCCGGCTGCCCGTCATCATCATCACCGCCCATGCCGACGTGCCGATGGCGGTCGCGGCCTTGAAGGCGGGGGCCGTCGATTTCATCGAAAAACCCTTCCGCGACGACGTGCTGATGGCCAGCATCAACGCCGCCCTGAAGCCCCCGGTCATCGACGGCGGGATCGAAGCCGAGAAATACCGCTTCAATCTCGACATCCTAAGCCCCCGCGAGCAGGAAGTGATGCTGCTGCTGGTGGCCGGACATCAAAACAAGGTGGTCGCCGACCGGCTGGGCATCAGCACCCGCACGGTCGAAGTCCACCGCGCCCATATCATGGAAAAAACCGGGGCCAAGAACATCGCCGAGCTGGTGCGTTTGGCCTGCGTCGGCGATGCCAGCTAATACCAGTTTGCAGAATGAATAACCCATTTCGTGGCGGCCAATCGCCATGTCCGGGCAGGCAGGACGCGACGAGCGTAGCGGGGCTACGGGTGCCGTCAATGATGGCCCATTGGTTTTGCGGGCAAAGCCCGCGAGCGGCC
>JACRJC010000014.1 GCA_016215555.1 Rhodospirillales bacterium
AACAGGCTCCGCCCGGCCAGTGATCCGGCCAGATGCGTCATGTGTTCTCCTTTCGCTGTTGCTCCGACGCCCGCGAACATGAAAAAAGCCGCTCCGGTGATCGGGCAGCTTGGACTTTGGGCGCAATAAGGGTGGTTGCTGCTTGTCTTATATCTGACTGCGTGAAGGTCGGTCAAGGATAAAATCCTTGGTAGAACAATCAAGCAATGCCGCCAAAAAAAACGGTCCCGGTATTCCGGGGCCGCTTTTTTGTGCCGCCATTGCGGCGGCGGCCAAGGACGCGCAAGCGTCCGCCCGGCGAGGGGCCTATCAAAAAGAATCGGCCCCGGTTTTCCGGGGCCGTTTTTGTATATTGCTGATGGCTGATGGCTGACCGCTGAAAGCTGACGGCTCAGTTGTTCTTGGCGCCTTCGTGGATCCAGGTGCGAATGATGTCGCGGTCGCAGGTCGACAGCTTCTTCTGACCGTGCGGCATCTGGATCGATTTGTCGGCCTTGCCGTCCAGAAGAACCATCAGATTGCTGGTCAGGACATCGCCCGGCACGACGATGGCGCCGTGTTTGGTGCCCTTCATCAGGCCCTCATACGAGCCGAGATCGAGGCCGCTGATCTTCAATCCGTCGCCTTCGCCGGTATGGCAGGAGCCGCAACGGAATTGCAAAAGCGGCAACACATCGTCGGCGAAGCTGATTTTGGGCTTTTTCTGAGGGGCTGCTTCGGCGCCAAAGGCCAAAGCCAGAGCCAGGCCGCTGGCGACAAGGGTAAGGGAATAACGAAAGACCATAACAACTCCCTGTTCGATTTATGCGAGAGACGTGCGTAAGCCCTTGCGGGCAGGCGCACTCAAGAAAAACTTAACATAAGTCAAGCCCGGCTGGGAGGAAAAAACCCCACGATCCTTTGAAATGCTGGAATTTCAGTCCGTTTGAGGATTGCTGGTGGTTGCTTTGGGATGTTTGCTTGAGGGGTGTTGCGCTTTCCAAAAGTCAGGTCTAGGGTTCGTTCGGGCCGCGGCCTCCCAACGGGCCGAAGCCCTTTCGTTTTCTCGAAGGGGGTCATATGACGACTGTCTCCAAGCCGGCCCAAGGGCCGCACAATCCCTGCTTTTCCTCTGGTCCCTGCGCCAAGCGTCCCGGCTGGTCGGCCGACGCTCTGAAGGGCGCTTGTCTGGGCCGTTCGCACCGCGCCAAGGCAGGCAAGGCCAAGCTGGAGGAAGCCATCAATCTGTCGCGCGCCGTCCTCGGCGTTCCCGAGGATTACCGGATCGGCATCGTGCCCGCTTCCGACACCGGCGCCGTCGAAATGGCCCTGTGGTCGCTGCTGGGGGCGCGCCCCGTCGATGTGCTGGCCTGGGAAAGTTTCGGCGCCGGCTGGGGAGCCGACATCACCAAGGAATTGAAGCTGAAGGACGCCCGCGTCTTCAAGGCCGATTACGGCAAGCTGCCCGATTTGAAGCAGGCCGATTTCTCGCATGACGTGGTCTTCGCCTGGAACGGCACCACATCGGGCGTGCGCGTGCCCAACGGCGACTGGATCGCCGCCGACCGCGAGGGCCTGACCATCTGCGACGCCACCTCGGCGGCTTTCGCCATGGATCTGCCCTGGGACAAGCTGGACGTCACCACCTGGTCCTGGCAGAAGGTGCTGGGCGGCGAGGCCCAGCACGGCATGCTGGTCCTGTCGCCGCGCGCCGTGGCGCGTCTGGAAAGCTACAGTCCGCCCTGGCCGATGCCCAAGATTTTCAAGATGACCAAGGGCGGCAAGCTGATCGAGGGCATCTTCAAGGGCGAGACCATCAACACGCCCTCGATGCTGTGCGTGGAAGATCAGATCGACGCCTTGAAGTGGGCGCAGAATCTGGGCGGCTTCAAGGCCCTGATCCAGCGTTCCGAGGCCAATCTGGCCGCCATCGAGACCTGGGTCGAGAAATCAAGCTGGGCCGGTTTCCTGGCCGCCGACAAGGCGACGCGCTCTTGCACCTCGATCTGCCTGGTCGCCAACAAGGCGGCCTGGTTTTGCAACCTCTCGCACGACGATCAGGCGGCCGCGGCCAAGAAGATCGCCTCGCTGCTGGAAAAGGAAGGCGTCGCTTTCGACATCGGCGCCTATCGCGACGCGCCCGCAGGCCTTCGCATCTGGGGCGGCGCCACGGTGGAAACCGGCGACATCCAGGCCCTGTTGCCCTGGCTGGACTGGGCCTTCGCCCAGGTCGAGGCCGAATTCGCATCCAAAGCTTAAGGGGGAAAGCCGCTCATGCCCAAGGTTCTGATTTCAGACAAGCTGTCGCCCGCCGCCGTCCAGATTTTCAAGGATCGCGGGCTCGAGGTGGATGTGAAGACCGGCATGACGCCGGACGAGCTGAAGGCGGTCATCGGCCAGTATGACGGCCTGGCCATCCGTTCGGCGACCAAGGTCACCGCCGAAGTGTTGAAGGCGGCGGCCAACTTGAAAGTGGTGGGAAGGGCCGGCATCGGCGTCGACAATGTCGATGTGCCGGCGGCCACCGCCAAGGGCATCGTGGTGATGAACACGCCTTTCGGCAATTCCATCACCACCGCCGAACATGCTTTGTCTTTGATGTTCGCATTGGCCCGCGACATTCCCGAGGCCAATGCCTCGACCCATGCAGGCAAGTGGGAAAAAAGCCGCTTCATGGGCGTCGAGATCACCGGCAAGACCCTGGGCGTGGTCGGCTGCGGCAATATCGGTTCCATCGTCGCCGACCGAGCGCTTGGCCTTAAGATGCGCGTGGTGGCCTTCGATCCCTATTTGTCGCATGACCGGGCCCGCGATCTGGGCGTCGAGAAGGTGGAACTGGAAGATCTGTTCAAGCGCGCCGACGTCATCACCTTGCACACGCCGCTGACCGAATCGACGCGCAACATCATCGACGCCAAGGCCATGGCCAAGATGAAGAAGGGCGTTCGCATCATCAATTGCGCCCGCGGCGGATTGGTCGATGAAGCGGCCCTGAAGGAGGCCATCGAGTCCGGCCATGTGGCGGGCGCGGCGCTCGACGTCTTTGCCGTCGAACCGGCCAAGGACAATACCCTGTTCGGCAGCGACAAGATCATCGCTACCCCGCATCTGGGCGCCTCGACCACCGAGGCCCAGGAAAATGTGGCCCTGCAGGTGGCCGAGCAGATGAGCGACTATCTGCTGACCGGCGCCGTCACCAACGCCATCAACATGCCGTCGGTAACGGCGGAAGAGGCGCCGAAGCTGAAACCCTATACCGTCCTGGCCGAGCAGATCGGCAGCTTCGCCGGTCAGTTGACCGATCATGGCATCAAGAAGGTGACCATCGCCTATGAGGGCGACGTCGCCAAGCTGAACACGCGGCCCTTGACGCAGTTGGTGCTGATGGGCCTGTTCAAGCCGCAGTTGGAAAGTGTCAACATGGTCAACGCCCCGGTGCTGGCCAAGGAACGCGGCATCGAAGTGACCGAGATGAAAAAGGACGCCAGCGGCGATTACCACACGCTGATCCGCCTCGAAGTGACGACTGAAGAACGCGTGCGCAGCCTGTCGGGCACCTTGTTCGGCGGCACCAAGCCTAGAATCGTCGAAATCAAGGGCATCGCCATCGAGGCCGAGGTCGGTCCCAACATGCTTTACGTCACCAACCAGGACAAGCCGGGCTTCATCGGCCGTCTGGGCGCCGTGCTGGGCGAGGCGGGGGTCAATATCGCCACCTTCCATCTCGGCCGTAACGAGGCGGGCGGCGACGCCATCGCGCTCATTCAGGTCGATCAGCCGGTGACGAACGAAGTCGTTGAAAAAGTCCGCGCCATTCCCCTGGTGGTTCAGGCCAAGGCTTTGTCCTTCTAGACTTTATCATCCAGTAATCATTTCAAAGGGTGCCCGAACGTTGGGCACCCTTTTTCTTTGCCCAGTATTCCACATTTTGTGGTGTTATTTGGATTGGTGTCCACATTTACGAAAAATTAGATGATGCCATCGTTTAATCCTGATAGTTTTCAATTCCACAAAAAAATAGGTCATGTGTGTTGCTGTTTGGCGGCGCCTGGCTTTGAAATAACGAGATGGGGGTTCAAGATGGGTTTCTTCGATTCAAGGCCGCCGCCGGCGGCGCATTCTGTTCAGGCTGCCTCGGCCGAGGCGTCGTCGTCGCCATCGCTTGACGAGGAGGCCCTGATGGCCGCTCTGGACCTGCTTGAAAAGCAGGCCTATCACTCGATGCCGGATCGCAGCAGCGCCATCTGCGTCAAGTTGCGCCAAGTGGCGGCGGCCTACGAGCAGCGGGCGCTGGACAGCGTCAAGCGCATGGTCGCGCTGTCGGTCGAAAGCAACGAAGCCGTGGTCCGCACCGCCGAGCTGCTGCGCGACCTACGCGACGTCGATCATCAAACCCAATCCATTGCGGCGGCGGCCGAGGAACTTGTGGCCTCGGTGCATCAGATCGCCGCCACCTCGGGCCAAGCATCGCAGGACGTGATGGCGGCTCAGGCCCAGGCCTCGGAAAGCCGCCAATCGGCCGAACGCGCCGTGGCTTCCATGGACGGCATCTCGCGCGCCGTCAGCGAAGCGGCGGCCCGCGTCGAAACCCTGGCCGAGGCCTCGACCCAAATCGGCGGCATCGTCGATCAGATCGAAGCCATCGCCAAGCAGACCAATCTTCTGGCGCTCAACGCCACCATCGAGGCGGCCCGGGCCGGCGAGGCCGGCAAGGGCTTCGCCGTCGTCGCCAGCGAGGTCAAGAATCTCGCCAATCAGACCGCCAAGGCGACCGACGACATCCGTAAGCGCATCGAAAATCTGCGCAATGAAATGGCCGCCATCGTCGCCTCGATGGAGCAGGGCGCCAATGCCGTCCAGCAAGGCCAGGAAGTGATCGCCGCCACCGGCCAGGGCATGCATGCCGTTTCCGGGCAGATCGACCATATTTCCGGGCGCGTGCAGGAAATCGCCGGCATTCTCGGCCAGCAAAGCCAGACCTCCGAGGAAGTGGCCAACCGCATCCAGTCGATCGCCTCCAGGACCGAGCATGGCGTTTCCGCCGTGATTGGCATTCTCGACGTCATGGACAAGAACGAGGCCGTGGTCACCGAGGCCATCGGCGAGGCGGTCAAGGCCGAGGTCAAGGACATCACCATCCATGTCGCCAAGTCGGATCACAAGCTGTGGATGAAGAAGCTGGCGGCGATGGCGGCGGGGCGGATCAAGCTGGATCCCAATGCCCTGGCCGATCATACCAGTTGCCGGTTGGGCAAATGGTATACCGCCATCAAGGATCCCTCGATCCTCAACCATCCGGCCTATGGCGCCCTGTTGTCTCCGCATCAGAAGGTGCATGCCAACGGCATCGAGGCCGTGCGCAAATACAATGCCGGCGATTTCGATGGCTGTCTGGACGGCATCAACAAGGCCGCCGAGGCCTCGGTCGAGGTCATGCGCCTGCTCGACGAATTGGCGGCCAGGAAGTAAGCCGTCAGCTATCAGCTATCGGCTATCAGATTTTGGGCTGACGGCTGGTTGCTGACTGCTGATAGCTCTTTTCTTTTTGCCCTGGAAGGGGTAACCAGACCCCCTGGATATCTCCCCAGGGGGTCTTTGATGATGAACGATCCGGCCAACCGGGCCCTTCTGCCTGCCGGCCTGCCCGACATCCTGCCGCCCGAGGCCGCTCACGAGGCCTCGGTGGTCGCCCTGTTGATGGAGGGCTTTGCCGCCCAGGGCTTTGATCCGGTCAAGCCCCCCCTGATCGAGTTCGAAGACAGCCTGTTCTCGGGGCCGGGGGCCGCCCTGGCTCGTTCCAGCTTCCGCCTCATGGACCCGGCCTCGGGCCGCATGCTGGCCGTGCGGCCCGACATGACGCCCCAGATATCCCGGATCGCCGCCACCAGGATGCAAGATGCGCCCAGGCCCTTGCGCCTGTCCTATGCCGGTGAAGTGTTAAGGGTCAAGTCCAGCCAGTTGCGCCCCGAGCGCCAATTCGCCCAGGCCGGTATCGAACTGATCGGATCAAGCAGTTGCGAGGCCGATGCCGAAATCGTCCGCCTGGCCCATGAGGGGCTCGAGCGTCTGGGGATCGATGGCGTTTCGGTCGATCTGACCCTGCCCACCCTGGTGCCGGCGGTTTGCGGCGGCTTGGGCCTGTCCGGTGAGGATCAGGCCCGCCTGCGCGACGCCCTGGACCACAAGGATCCGGCCCGTCTGACCGGCCTGTCCGGCCAAGCCGTCTTCGAAGGGCTGCTGAGGGCCGGCGGACCGGCCCTGAAGGCCCTGACGGCCTTGGAGGCCTTGAATCTGCCGGCGGCGGCCAAGACCGAGATCGGGCGCCTAAAGGATGTGGCCCAGGCCATCATGCGCGATGCGCCTGCCATGACCCTGACCATCGACGCCGTCGAAACAAGGGGTTTAGAATATCATTGCGGGGTGGCTTTCACCCTGTTCGCCAAGGGCCAAAGCTTCGAGCTGGGCCGGGGCGGTCACTACGAGGTCGATGGCCAGCCGGCGACCGGAGCCACGCTGTTCATGGATACGGTGCTGAAATGCGCGCCGCGCCAGGAAATGCGGCCCCGGCTGTATCTGCCTCTGGGCACGCCTAGGGATGTGGGGCAGACTTGGCGGGCCAAGGGTTACGCCACCCTGGCCGGGCTGGAGCCGGCGGCGGATATTGCCCAGGAGGCCAAACGGCTGGGCTGCGGACATTGGCTTAACAACAATCAAATCGTCGATATCTAAGGAGAGTAGGGTCCAATGGCGAATGTGGCGGTGATCGGCGCTCAGTGGGGCGACGAGGGCAAGGGCAAGGTCGTCGACTGGCTGAGCGAACGCGCCGATGTGGTGGTGCGCTTCCAGGGCGGGCACAATGCCGGACATACGCTGGTCATCGGCGGCGTCACCTACAAATTGTCGCTGCTGCCTTCGGGCATCGTGCGCGGCAAGCTGTCGATCATCGGCAACGGGCTGGTGCTGGATCCTTGGGCGCTGCTGGAAGAGATCGAGAAGCTGCGCGGCCAGGGGGTGACGGTGTCGCCCGACCTGTTGAAGGTGGCCGAGAATGTGCCGCTGATTCTGCCCCTGCATGGGCATCTGGATCGGGCCCGCGAGGAAGCCGCCGGCGGCGGCAAGATCGGCACCACCGGGCGCGGCATCGGTCCCGCCTATGAAGACAAGGTGGCCAGACGCGCCATCCGCCTGTGCGACCTGGCCGACGACGATGCCTCGCTGAAGGCCAAGATCGCCAATATGCTGTCGCACCACAACGCGCTGCTGAAGGGGCTGGGCGCCGAGCTGATCGACGGCGACGCCCTGTTTCTCAAGCTGAAGGAGCTGGCGCCCCGCATCCTGCCCTATGCCGATGTGGTGTGGCTGCGCCTGGACGATTTGCGCAAGCGCGGACGGCGCATCCTGTACGAAGGCGCTCAGGGCATGTTGCTCGATATCGACCACGGCACCTATCCCTATGTCACCTCGTCCAACACCGTGGCCGGCAACGCCGCCACCGGTTCGGGCCAGGGACCGTCGGCGGTGGGCTATGTGCTGGGCATCTGCAAGGCCTATACGACGCGCGTCGGCTCGGGCCCGTTTCCCAGCGAATTGTTCGACGATGTCGGCAAGACCATCGGCGAGCGCGGCCACGAATTCGGCACCGTCACCGGCAGGCCCAGGCGCTGCGGCTGGTTCGACGCCGTGCTGGTCCGCCAGGCCTGCAAGGTCAGCGGCATTCACGGCCTGGCCCTGACCAAGCTGGATGTGCTGGACGGTTTCGACGAGTTGAAGGTCTGCACGGGCTATGAAATCGAGGGTCGGCGCTACGATTATCTGCCCGCCCTGGCCAGCCTGCAGGCCAAGGCCAAGCCGGTCTATGAAACCCTGCCCGGCTGGAAGGGTTCAACCAGGGGGGCGCGTTCCTGGGCCGAACTGCCAGCCGAGGCGGTGAAGTATATCCGCCATCTCGAGGAACTGGTCGGCGTGCCGGTGGCGCTGTTCTCGACCAGCCCCGAGCGTGAGGATACGGTCCTTGTCCAGGACCCCTTCGCGGACTAGTCTTGTCCAGTTTTAAGGATTTGTGTGGCCGTGACTGCGAAACCGACCGATATCGCCGCTTTAAGCTTCGAGGAGGCCTTGGCCGAACTCGAGCAGATCGTGCGCGGCCTGGAAGCCGGCAAGGTCAAGCTGGACGAGGCCGTGCAGGCCTATGAGCGCGGAGCCCAGCTCAAGCGCCATTGCGAGGCCAAACTGGCCGAGGCCAAGGCCAAGATCGAGCGTATCGTCATCTCCGCCGATGGCACGCCCACGGCCGCTCCCCTCGATCCCGCATAATGGAAGAATAAGAAAATGAACCGTTTGGAAAAGGCCCTGGAAGAGGCGCAAGCCAATCTCGTGCTGGAGGTCGAGCGCCTGCTGCCGGAAAGCCAGACCCCCGAGGGCCGCGTGGTGGCGGCCATGCGCTACGCCACCTTGAACGGCGGCAAGCGCCTGCGCCCCTTCCTGGTGCTGACCACCGCCGCCCTCTTCAACGTGGCCAGGCAATCGGCGGCCCGCGTGGCGGCGGCCATCGAATTCGTGCATTGCTATTCGCTGGTCCATGACGATCTGCCGGCCATGGACAATGACGATCTGCGTCGCGGCATTCCCACCTGCCACAAGGCCTTCGACGAGGCCACGGCCATCCTGGCCGGCGACGCGCTACTGACCAAGGCCTTCGAGGTGCTGGGCGGCGCCAGCACCCATCCCGACCCGCAGGTACGCATCGATCTGGTGGTGGCCCTGGCCGAGGCGGCAGGCCATCAGGGCATGGTCGGCGGCCAGATGATGGACATGCAGGCCTCGAAACATCCGATGGACATTCCAGCCATCACCCGCCTGCAGCGCATGAAAACCGGTCGCCTGATCGCCTTTTCCTGCGTCGCCGGCCCGATCCTGGGCAAGGCCCATCCCAATCAGCGCCAGGCGCTGGAAGCCTATGCCCACGATCTGGGGCTGGTCTTTCAGATCACCGACGATTTGCTGGATGTCGAGGCCTCGACCGAGGAAATGGGCAAGAAGACCGGCAAGGACGCCGACCAGGGCAAGGCCACGTTCGTCTCGCTTTTGGGCGTCGAACGCGCCAAGTCCCAGGCCCAGGCGCTGGGCGAGCAGGCGGTCCGGCATCTGGAAAGTTTCGGCGACAGCGAGCCCGCCAATCTGTTGCGAGACACCGTGCAATATGTGTTGAACCGGCGGAACTGACATGACCGCCAACCAGCGCCTTCTCGACCAGATCAAGTTCCCGTCCGATTTTCGGGACTTCACGGTCGATGAGCTTCGTCAACTGGCCGACGAGGTGCGCGGCGAGATGATCGGCGCCGTGGCCGAGACCGGCGGCCATCTGGGGGCGGGGCTGGGCGTCGTCGAACTGACGGTGGCGCTGCATTATGTTTTCAACACGCCCGACGACCGGCTGATCTGGGACGTCGGCCATCAAAGCTATCCGCACAAGATTCTGACCGGGCGGCGCTTGCAGATGAAGACGCTGCGCCAGGGCGGCGGCATTTCCGGTTTCACCAAGCGCGACGAAAGCCAATACGATCCTTTCGGGGCCGGGCATAGTTCGACCTCGATTTCGGCGGCGCTGGGCATGGCCGTCGGCAGCGCCCTGCAGGGGCGCGAACGCCGGGCCATCGCCGTCATCGGCGACGGGTCGATGAGCGCCGGCCAGGCCTTCGAGGCGCTGAACAATGCCGGTCCGCAGAAGACGCGCCTGATCGTCGTCTTGAACGACAACGACATGTCGATCGCCAAGCCGGTGGGCGGGCTTAGCGCCTATCTGTCCAAGCTGTGGTCGTCGAAGTCCTATCAGCAGTTCCGTCATTTCGCCAAGGATGTGGCGGAAATCTTCCCCCGCCCCATCGAACTGGCGGCGCGCAAGGTCGAGGAATACGCCAAGGGCCTGATCGCCGGCGGCACGCTGTTCGAAGAACTGGGCTTCTATTATGTTGGCCCCATCGACGGCCATAATTTCGAGCATCTGCTGCCGGTGCTGAAGAATGTCCGCGATTTCGAGGAACCGGCGCCGATCCTGGTTCATGTGGTGACGCAGAAGGGCCGGGGCTATGCGCCGGCCGAGGAAGCGCACGACAAATATCACGGCGTCTCCAAATTCGACGTCGAAACCGGCGTCCAGAACAAGCCCAAGGGCAACGCGCCCAGCTATACCAGCGTCTTCGGCCATGCGCTGGCGGAATTGGGCCGGCAGGACGGCAAGATCTGCGCCATCACCGCGGCCATGCCTTCGGGCACGGGCTTGGATATTTTCGGGCGCGCCCATCCCGACCGCCTGTTCGATGTCGGCATCGCCGAGCAGCATGCCGTGACTTTCGCCGCCGGTCTGGCCTGCGAGGGGCTGAAGCCCTTCTGCGCCATCTATTCCACCTTCCTGCAGCGCGGCTATGACCAGGTCATGCATGACGTGGCTTTGCAGCATCTGCCGGTGCGCTTCGTGCTGGACCGCGCGGGATTGGTCGGGGCCGATGGCGCTACCCATCACGGCGCCTTCGATCTGTCCTTCCTGGCCTGTCTGCCAGGCATCGTCATCATGGCGCCGTCGGACGAGGCCGAGCTGGTGCATATGGTGGCGACACAAGCCAGTATCGACGATCTGCCCAGCGTGCTGCGCTATCCTAGGGGCGATGGCGTGGGCGTCGAGATTCCGGCCCTGGGCACCGCCTTGCCCATCGGCAAGGGGCGCGTGGTGCGGCAAGGCGCGCGCGTCGCCATTCTCAGCCTGGGAACGCGCCTGAGCGAGGCTTTGAAGGCCGCCGACATGCTGGCGGAACAGGGAATCTCGGCCACCGTCGCCGACGCCCGCTTCGCCAAGCCCATCGATACGGCGCTACTGACCGATCTGGCCAGGAATCACGAATTGCTGGTGACGGTCGAGGAAAACGCCGTCGGCGGCTTCGCCGCCCAGGTGGTGCAATATCTGGCCAATCAGGGCCTGATGGACAAGGGGTTGAAGCTGCGCACCCTGTGCCTGCCCGACCGCTTCATCGAGCACGATACCCAGGCTAGGCAATTGGCCGAAGCCGGGCTGGACGCGGCAGGGATTGTCGCTGCGGTGACGTCGGCGCTCTAGCAGTCTTTCCAGGGATTGAGAATATCAGCGCCTGTTGGCGCAAAGTCGGCGACGTTGCGTGTGACGATGGTCAAGCGACGATGAAGTGCCGTCGCTGCGATCAGACTGTCCACGGCGGGGATTGGCCTTTTAAGGCGGGCCAAAAGACGTCCCCACTCGTCAGCCACCGGCGCATCGACAGGCAAGACCCGGTCCTCGAACCAGGCAGGAAGTTCCACTTCCAGCCAGGTCGCGATGCGGGCGCGTTTGCGGCCATCGCCCAGCCCCTCAACGCCTTTGCGGATCTCGCCTAAAGTCAAGGAACTGATGAACAAGGCCTCGGATGGCGTCGCCTCAAACCATTCGACCACGCAATGCTGCGGCTTTGGCTTAATCAGTTCGGAAAGGGCGCAGGTGTCGATCAGATAGCTCACAGATCGACGTCCCTGGGCAAAGAGCGGTCGCGCTTGGTGTCAAGATCGACCCCCGCCAGGGGCGACGACTGCATCAATTTCACCAGAGAGGGTTTGCGGCCCTTGAGGCGCTCGTATTCCGTCTTCGATACCACGACCGCCGTGGTCTGGCCGCGAACCGTAATGGCCTGCGGGCCGTCCTTGGCGGCATGGCGCAGCAATTCGCTGAAACGGGCCTTGGCTTCCTGGACCTGCCAATGATTCATGGCACTCTCCTGACCATTCTGACCAGATGACTATACCAAAGGGTTTGAAGGTTTTCCAGGGGCTGGGATGAGGGCAACGGACGCTGCCGCCCTTCACGCCCTCACCCGGCGCCACCCTCTCCCCGAGGGAGAGGGTATCCGTAAGGCTTGCACCGCCTCCAGGGAGTGACAAGCCACCCAACACACGCAAGGCCCTTTAGCTGACGGTTAATCCCCGTCATGGCATACTGCCGGCCATGGCGCGCCATCCGACCCACTTCACCGAAGAGGACGACGAGCCCCTGATCCAGGGGCCGATGGGGCAGGTCGCCCCCCAACCCTGGATGAAGGCCGCTTCCACCAAAAAGCTGTTGGCGGCCATCACCGGCAGCGGGGCCGAGGCCCGGTTCGTGGGCGGCTGTGTCCGCGACGCTGTCTTGAAGCGCGCCGTCAAGGATATCGATATCGCCACGCCCTTGGAACCCGAGGCGGTGATGGTCCTTTTGGAAAAGAACGGCATCCACGCCATTCCCACCGGCATCGCCCATGGCACCATCACGGCGGTGATCGGCAAGGACCATTTCGAAATCACCACCCTGCGCCACGATGTCGAGAATTTTGGCCGTCACGCCCGCGTCGCCTTCACCGATGATTGGCGGGCCGATGCCCTGCGCCGCGATTTCACCATCAATGCGCTGTCGATGACCGAGGACGGGCTGATCCATGATCCGGTCAACGGTCTGGCCGATCTGGGGCGTGGGCGGGTGCGGTTCGTCGGCAACGCCCAGCAGCGTATCCAGGAAGACGTGCTGCGCTTGTTGCGCTTTTTTCGCTTCTTCGCCTATTACGGCCGCCCACCCGCCCATGGGGCCTCGCTGGCCGCCTGCCGCCTGAATGCCCATCTGCTGCCCAATCTGTCGGGCGAGCGTATCCGGGGCGAGATGATGCGCCTGCTGCTGGCCCCCGATCCCGCCGGCGTGCTGACGCTGATGCAGGGCGAGAAGGTGCTGCCCCACATCCTGCCCGAGGCCAAGCATTTCGGGCGCCTGCGCCAATTGGCCTGGCTGGAAGACAAGGGCCTGCATCTGGACGGGCTGGAACGCGATCCCACGCGCCGCCTGGCCTGTCTGGTCGAGACCGACGCCGCCGGGGCCGAAACCATCGCCGAACGCTTCCGCCTGTCGAATCAGGACAAGAAGCGCCTGATCGCCTTGTGCGGCCAGGCCGAGCAGGACGTCTCCATCGAATTCAATCGCCAAGAACGCCGCCATCTGCTTTACCGCTTGGGCAAGGACACCTTTTTCGACCGCGCCCTCATCGCCTGGGCGGGCGAGCGCAGCCTCGATCCGCGCTCGCCATCCGCTTCCAGCGAGGCCTGGACCGATCTGCTGATCCAGGCCCAAGCCTGGGTCGAGGTGGAATTCCCCTTGAAGGGGCGCGACGCCCTGGCGCTGGGCGTTCCGCACGGCCCCTTGATCGGCGAGTTGCTGGACGGGGTCCGCCAATGGTGGGAAGGGGGCGATTTCAAACCCGATCGCGCGGCCTGTCTGGCCCGCCTGAAGGCGGCTTTCGAGTCGAAGATACGGTAGATCTTAACCGAAAATTTACCATCCAGCCCCAACATCTTGAAAATACTGTGATTCAGATCACAGCCAGCCAGAACGGCCCAGGCGATGATGGGAATCAGGAGGTTTTCATGAGCCGTTTACGCATCTGCATTCTGGGCGACGATCTGGCAACCCCGCTGGGCGATGCCGGCGGCGTCGGCTGGATGGGCCAATTGTCGCGATCCGAAACCTCGTTCGGCAGCCGCTTCGAATTGATGGCGCTGGGCGTGCCCGGGGAAACCTCGCGCGACCTCGCCGCCCGGGTCGAGGATGAATTGGCGGCCCGGCTGCATGACGGCATGCCGTCGCTGGTTCTGTTTTGCTTTGGCGTCGCCGACATGGCGGCCTCGGAACAGAGCGGCGTGCGCTTGTCGCTGCCTGAAAGCCTGTATTGGGCCGAGACGGTGATGCGCCTTTGCCTAAGTCATCATTATCCCACCTTGTGGATCGGCCCGCCGCCGGTGCGCACCAAGGCGGCCTGGCGCGATGCCGACGGCAAGGTCTGGCATCTGAATCAGGGGCGCATGGCGGCGCTGAACGACGCCTTCAAGGCCCTGGCCCATGAATTGAAGGTGCCCTATCTGGATTTGAGCGAAAGCCTGGGCCATGACAAGCGCTGGCAAAGGGCGATCGAGCGCGGCAACGGCATCCATCCCAATTGGGAAGGCCATGCGGCGCTGGCCAATCATATTGGCCGCTGGTCGGTCTGGCGCTCGCGCCTTAACCCGACGGCGCCCGGCATGAAGACCGAAAGTCTGCAGATGCAAGGGCCCAAGGCGGTCCTGATCGCTTAGTGCCCGTCCGAAAGGTTTTCGTGGAGTTTCATTGGCTTCGCTTGGCCCGAATGGCAGGCGCAGGCCCGACGGCGATGCGGCGCATCGGGTGCCGTCAATGGCGGCCCAACAAATTTGCGGGCAAAGCCCGCGAGGGACTGCAACGAAGCAGGCGGGCCAAGCCAAGCCAACCGCTGGCGGGCTTGGCTTGGGTGCCCAGTGCGTCAAGGGACGCTCATGATGTCCCCGCATCATGTCGCGCCCCTCTTCTGCTGGATCACCTCAAGACAAGCCCGTGAAATCTCATGAAAACCTTTCGGACGGACACTTGGTTTTGCCCCTCGGCCTCGCGGGCGCTCGCGCGCCCTTGGCCGCCGCCACGCCGACATTGTCGGCAAATCAATCTCCGCGCATCGCGCGGGTGGCGGCTGGAAATAACAGGTAACCGAGACTCCCTTCCTGTTTCATTCCCGGCTATCATGGCGCCGATTCAACGGCAGGGCAGGGGGTTCCATGGAATATTCCATCTTCGTACTGGCCATCGTGGTTCTGGTCGTCGCCGTCCTGACCATGGGCGTGAAAATCGTGCCCCAGGGCGCGGAATTCACCGTCGAGCGTTTCGGACGCTACACCGCCACCCTGAAGCCGGGCCTCAGCCTCATCGTTCCCTTCGTCGATGCCATCGGTTCCAAGATCAATGTCATGGAACAGGTGCTGGACGTGCCCTCGCAAGAGGTGATTACCAGGGACAACGCCATGGTGAAGGTGGACGGCGTGGTCTTCTTCCAGGTGCTGGATGTCGCCAAGGCGGCCTATGAAGTGACCAACCTCAATATCGCCATCTTGAATCTGACCATGACCAACATCCGCACCGTCATGGGCGGCATGGATCTGGACGAGTTGCTGAGCCAGCGCGACAAGATCAACACCCAGCTTTTGAAGGTCGTCGATGAGGCGACCGAGGCCTGGGGCGTCAAGGTCACGCGCATCGAGATCAAGGATATCGCGCCGCCCCGCGATCTGGTCGATTCCATGGCCCGCCAGATGAAGGCCGAACGCGACAAGCGCGCCGCCATTCTGGAAGCCGAGGGCCTGCGCCAGGCCGCCGTGCTGAAGGCCGAGGGCGAGAAGCAGGCGCAGATTCTGTCGGCCGAGGGACGGCGCGAAGCCGCCTTTCGCGATGCCGAGGCGCGTGAACGAGAGGCAGAGGCCGAAGCCAAGGCCGTGGCCACGGTGTCGGAAGCCATCGCCAAGGGCAATGTGCAGGCCGTGAATTATTTCGTGGCCCAGAAATATGTCGAGGCCCTGAAGGAAATCGCCTCGGCGCCTAATGAAAAACTGGTGCTGATGCCGCTGGAAGCTTCCAGCCTCATCGGCGCTTTGGGCGGCATCGCCGATTTGGCGAAGAAAGCTTTTCCTGGTAGGGAAGGGTGATCTTTCCCCTCACCCCGGCCCTCTCCCCCAAGGGGAGAGGGAGATAGGGGGCTTGGTTACCCTCTCCCCTCGCGGGAGAGGGTGGACGCAAAGCGTCCCGGTGAGGGGCAACTTGAAGTAGGAGTCATTCATGGTCATCGACGCATCGCCGGTTCACGACATTCTGTTCTGGCATTGGTGGATCGCCGCCGCCATTCTGTTCGTGCTGGAACTCGCCTCGCCGGGCGTTCTGTTTCTGTGGCTGGGCGTTGGCGCGGTGGCGGCGGGCTTCGCGGCTCTGGTCCATCCCGGCCTGGGTTGGCGGGGCGAATCCGGCGTCTTCGCCGCCGTCTCGATGGCCAGCGCCATTCTGGGCCGCAACTGGTGGGACAGCGTGCTCAAGAAGCGCGGCGACCATCCGGAATTGAACGAACGCGCCAAAGGCCTGGTGGGGCGCACCGGAACGCTGGACGAGCCCATCGCCAACGGCACGGGCCGCCTGAAGCTGGGCGATACCAGTTGGAAGGTGAAGGGCCCCGACTTGCCTGCGGGCTCGCAGGTGCGCATCACCGGCGCGGACGGGTCTGTTCTAACCGTGGAATCTGTCTAGGAGGATATAATATGCGTCGATTGATTCTGGCCCTGCCCCTGCTCTTGATCGCCTGCGGCGATCCCAGCAAGGCCGACATCGTGAAGAAGGCCGAGAAAGCCGACACCAGGGCCAAGCTCGAGAATGTGCTGGGTCGTCCGCAAGGCGTGGACAAGCTGGGACCGGTCGAGCGCTGGACCTACAAGGCCAAGGACGGCGAGGTCACCTTCGTCATCACCGGCGACGCCGTGGTTCTGTCGGCTGCGAATTAGAGCGCCCTGCGATCACCCTTCGAGACAGCCGCTTTGCGGCTTCCTCAGGGTGAGGTCGTGATTTCCCTCATCCTTCGAGACAGCCGCTTTGCGGCTTCCTCAGGGTGAGATCGTGATTTCCCTCATCCTGAGGAGCGAAGCGTCTCGAAGGATGAGGACTTAAACCGGTCTTCTGGCGCTAAGTGCGGCGGAGAGCGTACCGTCATCCAGATAGTCGAGTTCGCCGCCCACCGGCACGCCGTGGGCCAGGCCGGAAATCTGCAAATCGGGGCGCTCAAGACGCTCGGCCAGATAATGCGCCGTCGCCTGTCCGGCCACGGTGGCGCCCAGGGCCAGGATGACCTCCCGCACGCCGGAATTGGAAACCCGCTCGATCAGGCCGGGCAGATTCAGATCGTCGGGCCCGATGCCGTCCAGGGCCGACAGCGTGCCGCCCAGAACGTGATAGAGCCCGCGATAGGCGCCCGAACGTTCCAGCGCCCACAGATCGGCGACATCGGCGACCACGCACATCAGGCCGGCGTCGCGCCGCCCATCCGTGCAGATGGCGCAGGGCGATTGCGTATCCAGATTGCCGCAGTTGGGACAGGTGCGGATGGCGGCGGCGGCGTCGCTCATGGCCTTGGCCAGGGGTTCCAGCAGCGCTTCCTTTTTCTTCAGAAGCGTCAGCGCGGCGCGTCTTGCCGAGCGCGGCCCCAGACCAGGCAGGCGCGACAGCAAATGAATCAGATGTTCGATCTCAGGGCTGTTCATTGAACCTTCCCATATCATCATGCCCGGACGTGATCCACTGCTGCCCGGTTTAATAATTTCCCCCTCACCCCGACCCTCTCCCCCAAAGAATGGGGGAGAGGGAGGAAAATCAAAATCAACCCATTCCCTAACGAATTCCCTCTCCACCCGCTTGCGGGGGGAGAGGGTCAGGGTGAGGGGGGACGGCACGAGCATCTTTTCCGATCATGTCTCGGACCATGGAAACATGGCAATAATCGTGCAAGAGCATAGGATTGTGGCGCACTGCGTAATTTTAAACCGGACAGTCGAGGACGTGCTCCGGGCATCCATGGATCGCCGGGGCAAGCCCGGCGATGACGAACAAAGGAAACGCATCAAAACGGCAATTTCATTCCAGGCGGCAATTGCAAGCCGCCGGTCATTTTCGCCATCTCGTCTTGCATGAATCTGTCGACCTTGGCCTTGGCGTCGTTGAAGGCGGCGACGATCAGGTCTTCCACCACTTCCTTGTCGTCGGCGTTCAAGAGCGAGGGATCGATGGAAACCTTCTTCAAATCGCCTTTGCCGTTGACGGTGATGTTGACCATGCCGCCGCCCGAGCTTCCGCTCATTTCGGCCTCGGCCAGCTTGGCCTGCATCTCGGCCATCTTGCTTTGCATCTGCTGGGCCTGCTTCATCAACTGTCCGATATTCTTCATAGGTCCTCGTCTTGGCTTTGCATGTCGGGGATGGTGTCGAAAACGGGGGCTTCGGCCTCGGGCGGCGGCGCATTGAAGCGCACAGCCTCGATGCTGGCTTCGGGAAAGGCGGCCAGCACGGCCTGCACCAGGGGATGGCGCGCCGCATTGGCCTTTTGTTGCGCCTGGTTCTCCAATTCTTGATTGCGCAACGTCTTTTGACCGGGTTTGTTGGAGATGCTGACCATCCAGCGAGTGCCGGTCCATTCGGTCAGTCGCTCGCCAACGCGGTTTGCAAGATTCTTGGGAGCCTGCGCGTCGGGATTGATTTCGATAAATCCCGGTTCGAAATGCACCAGATGGATGTTGACGCAAAGGCTGCCGTAAAGGCCCGGTTCGGAAACCTTGAACAAAGCCACGGTTTCCTGGAAGGTCTGCGGCATCGGCAGCAGGGCGCGCGGCGCAGCAGCGGGGGCACTTTCGAAACTGGCGCCACCGCCAGCCACGGCCCTGGCGCCGCCGCCGGAAGGGCCGCCGCTGATCGGATTGCTGGGCGAAGCGGGCGGGTTCTTGCGCACGGCCTCCACCGTTTCGGCGGGGCTGGGCAGATCGGCGGCATAGGCCAGACGGATCAGCACCATTTCGGCGGCCTGCAGGGGCGAGGGGGCGGAGCGGGTCTCGCCCAAGCCCTTCAGCAGCATTTGCCAGGATCGGGTCAGGGCGGCCATGGATAGCGTCTGGGCCATCTGGCCGCCGCGCACTCGTTCCGCTTCCGCAACGCCCGGCGCATTCGCCAACTGCGGGGCCAGTTTGACTCGGGTCAGCCAATGCACCAATTCCAGCATGTCTTCCAGCGTGACGGCGGGATCGGCCCCGCTGGCATAGGATTGCCCCAGTAAATCAAGGGCCTGGGCCATCTCGCCCTTCATCACGGATTCGAACAGATCGAAGGTGCGCACGCGGTCGGCCAGGCCCAGCATGTCGCGGACCAGGGCTTCGCCGACCTTGCCCTCGCCATGCGAGATGGCCTGGTCCAACAGCGACAATCCGTCTCGCACCGAACCGTCGGCGGCCCTTGCGATCAGGGCCAAGGCGCCCGCATCGGCGCTGGCCCCTTCCTTTTCGGCGATATTGGCGAAATGGGCGGCCAGCATGTCGGAATCGACGCGCTTCAGATCGAAGCGCTGACAGCGCGACAGCACCGTGATCGGCACTTTGCGGATTTCGGTGGTGGCGAAGATGAACTTCACATGTTCGGGCGGCTCTTCCAGCGTCTTCAGCAGGGCGTTGAAGGCGGCGGTGGAGAGCATATGCACTTCGTCGATGATGTATATCTTGAAGCGGGCCTGGGTGGGGCGGTAGCGGACACCCTCGATGATCTCGCGGATGTCGTTGACACCGGTGCGGCTGGCGGCGTCCATTTCCAGCACATCGACATGCCTATCCTCGGCGATCGAGGTGCAGTGCGCGCAGATGCCGCAAGGCTTGTCGGTGGGGCCCTCGGCGCAATTCAGGGCGCGGGCGATGATGCGCGCCGTGGTGGTCTTGCCGACGCCGCGCACGCCGGTCAGCACGAAGGCATGGGCGAGGCGGCCCGAGGCGATGGCGTTCTTAAGCGTGCGCACCATCGCCTCCTGGCCGATCAGGTCGGCGAAGGTGGTGGGGCGGTATTTGCGCGCGAGAACGCGATAGGCGGAAGCTTCGGACATCGTCCCCCTGAGATAAAGTCCGGGCCGAGCCGAGGGACTTTTTCACGAAAAAGCGAGGTGGGAGACCGGACGCCGACCCGAATCTGAACTCGTTACGGCTGCTTCCTTCCGGACCTGACCGGGTTGGCGAGGAACTCGTCCGTCGCCGGCCTCCCGGGGCCAGCATAGCGGCCCCGGTTAGGGAATCAAGCGGTCAATCAGTAGACTTCGATTTTGCCCAGAATGCCCCAGGCCGTTGAAAACAGGCCCATGTCCATGTCGTAGAGGCCCTTTTCGAGGGCGATGACGCGAATTTCCTTCTTTTCCTCGGCGCCGACGCTAACCATGCCCAGGGTGGAATCGGCGCTGGTGGCGCTGCCTGCGAAGAAATCGGCGGCGCGCAGCGTGCCCGAATCGCCATCGGTGTTTTCAAGCGTCAGGACATAGGGCTTGCCGGCCTTCAAGCGCAGCCAGGCCGGATTCATCATGTCGTCTTCCAGCTTCAAGGAGACGCGCTTGGCCTTGTCCCAATCGGCGGCCTTGTAGGCTTCCTCGGCCTTGGCGCGCGTTTCCGAACTGGCGAAGCCGGCGCCGCTCAAGGCTTCCTGGCCCAGCGAAATCACCGGACCGGCGGCCGTAAAGACGTAGATGATGACGGCGGGCGCAATTCCGGGGGCCACGGCATGGGCCGGCAGGGCCGTTCCGGCAAGAAGCAGCGCCAGGGCGGCTGCGGATAAACGCAAGGGCTTGAACATGGTCTTCCCCATAACGACAAAGTCTGGGGATCATACGTGAAACCGGCTAGCAGGGCAAGTTGAGCGCTTGCTTTTTTCCAGGCCGGGTTCACGATGGAGACAAGCTAGAAAGAAGGATGCGCCATGGTCGATTTTCATAAAGCCGGGAAAACCCAGGAACACAAGCACCAGCAGCAAGAAGCGATTGAATTCAAGGCGGTAGCCAGACGCAACAAGCTTGCCGGCCTATGGGCGGCCGAGCTTCTGGGCCTGATCGGCCAGGCCGCCAAGGATTACGCCACCGGGGTCGTCCATGCCGATTTCGAGGAAAAGGGCGACGAGGATGTGGTCCGCAAGCTGGCCAAGGATCTGGAAGGCAAGGCCGACCATCAGACCATCCGCCAGAAGCTGGCCGAATTCCTGCACATCGCCCGGAAGGAAGTGCAAGACGAGCACAAACCCTAAGAAGTGCAAGACGAGCACAAACCCTAAAACGTCAAACCCAAGCGCAGAGCCGCCTCAAGCTTGGGTTTGGCAAAATGGTCCCCGGGGAAAAGGACTCTGAGGCGAAGCCGAAGGACTTTTTCCCGAGTTAAAGATACCGCCACCAGACATAGACGGTGCTGATGGCGATGCTGACCAGCATGATCGGGAAGGCGATTTTCATATAGGTCACGAAGCGAAAGCTGGTGCCGGCGCGCTCGGCCAGGCCGGCCACGGTCAGATTGGCCGAAGCCCCGATCAGCGTGCCGTTGCCGCCCAGGCAAGCCCCCAGCGACAGCGACCACCAGAGCGGCAGCAGGCCCTCGGGCCCGCCAAAGGTCGGGGCCATGTTCTTGATCAGCGGGATCATGGTGGCGACGAAGGGAATATTGTCGATGATGGCCGACAGGATGGCCGAGGCCCACAAGATGGCGATGGCGGTCACGGCCAGATCGCCCCCGGTGGCGGCGACCAGATATTCGGCCAGCATCTTCAAGACGCCCGCATGTTCGACGCCCGACACCACCATGAACAGGCCGACGAAGAAGAAGATGGTGATCCATTCGACTTCGGTGAAGGTGTGATGCACTTCGTGGCTTTGAGTTTCGGCGTCGCGGCCCAGATTGGCCAGCAGCATCAGAACGGCGGCGCCCGACATGGCGACGGTGCCGGGTTCCAGGTGCAGTTGGCGGGCCAGGATGAAACCCAGAATGACGAAGAAGATGACGGCCAGCGATTGTTTCAAGAGGCGCCAGTCGGTGATGGCTTCCTTCTCGTTGAACTTCATCACCCGTTCGCGGTTCTCTTGCGAGGCGCTCAGCTTGCGGCCCCACAGGACATGGAAGATGGCCACCGTCACGATTTGGATGACGATGACGACGGGCGTCAAATTCATCACGAAATCGTTGAAGGTCAGGCCGGTGGCCGAGCCGATGATGATGTTGGGCGGATCGCCGATCAGGGTCGCCGTGCCGCCGATGTTGGAAGCGAAGATTTCGGCGACCAGGATGGGATAGGGGCGGATCTTCAATTCCTCGCAGATGACCATGGTCACCGGCACGATCAGCAACACGGTGGTGACATTGTCGAGCATGGCCGAGAAAACGGCGGTGACGATCTGCAGCATCAGCATGATGCCGGCCGGATTGGCCTTGACCTGCTTGGCCGACCAGATGGCGACATATTGGAAGACGCCGCATTTGCGGGTCACCGAAACGATGATCATCATGCCGGTGAGCAGGGCGATGGTGTTGAAGTCAACGCCTCGGATGGCCATTTCCTGGTTGAGCACGCCCAGCAGGATCATGATGCCGGCGCCCAACAGCGAGACGATGGCCCGGTTCACCTTCTCGCTCATGATGGCGGCGTAGGTGGCGATCAGGACCAGGCTTGAAACCCACATCGGGTTCATGCCGAACAGAACGCTCATCGCTTCGTGGGATTCGGGGTGCATCAGGTACTGGCCATCAGTTTTCCAAGCGAGCTGCGCACGGTAACGATGCCCACCAGCTTCTTGGTTGCGGGATCGACGACGGGCAGATCGTCGCGGCGCACATACATGACGCGCAAGGTTTCGACCAGCGGCGTGTCGGGCGTCAAGGGTTGGAAGTCGCCGTCCATATAACGTTCGACCGGATGGTTCGCCACGGCCTTCAGCCGGTTCTCGATGTCCTGGAAGCTGTCCGAGACGAAGGCCAAATGCTGTTCATCGTCGGCGCGCATGCCCTTGGGCAGGGCCAGCAGCAGAATCTGATGGGCGCCGAACAGGCCCAGATATTTGCCATTGGCATCGACGACCGGCAGATTGACCCGGTTCTCGCGCCTGAGCATCGATACCGCATCGGCCACGGTGGCGCCTTTGACAAGGACCGGCGGCTGGCTGTTCATCACATGTTTGCAGGTCATGGCTTTTCCTTTTCGGCGGGAATAATGACCGGGGAAGCGGCGGCTGGCAACCGTCACCTAGAGCAGATCGGAAGAATCCTGAGCCATTAAGCGGCTCAGGATTCGCGCGTGAATCTACTCTACCAATTTGTTTTAGCGAACGATTCACGTTTTAATACGCGTCACGAAGTGACTCGGATTAAAACGATCGTGCGCTAGGGGAAGTCACAGATATCGCCACATGACATAGGCCGTACTTAAGACAATGCTTATAAGCATCAGCGGGAAGGCCAGCTTCATGAAGGGCAGGAAGCGGATGCGAACCCCGCCGCGCTCGGCCAGCCCGGCCACGGTCAGATTGGCCGAGGCGCCGATCAGGGTGCCGTTGCCGCCCAGGCAGGCGCCGAGCGCCAGCGCCCACCAGAGAGGCTTCAGCCCCTCGGGCCCGCCGAAGGCGGGGGCCATGTTCTCGATCAGGGGGATCATGGTGGCGACGAAGGGAATGTTGTCGACGATGGCCGACAGGATGGCCGAGGCCCAGAGGATGGCCAGCACCGTGGCCGTCAGGTCGCCGCCGGTCAGGGCCAGCATCTTCTGGGCCAACAGATTCAGAAGCCCGGCATGTTCGACCCCGGCGACGACGATGAACAGGCCGACGAAGAAGAAAATGGTGATCCATTCCACCTCGCCGAAGGTGTGATGGACATGTTCGGATTGCTCTTCGGCGCTTCGGGTGAAATTGTCGAGCAGCATCAGAATGGCCGCTCCCGACATGGCGATGGTGCCGGGTTCCAGGTGCAGGGGATGGGCCATCACGAATCCCAAGATGACCAGGGCCAGAACGCCCATCGACTGTTTCAGAAGCCGGATGTCGGTGATGGCCTTCTTCTCGTCCATGGCCATGACTCGGGACCGGTTTTCCGCCGACGCCCGCATCTTGCGGCCCCAGATCAGGTGAAAGATGCCCAGATAGACGATATGAATGACGAAGGCGATGGGGGCTAGGTTGAACAGGAATTCGTTGAAGGAAAGGCCGGTCGCCGAACCGATCAGGATGTTGGGCGGATCGCCGATCAGGGTCGCCGTGCCGCCGACATTCGAGGCGAAGATTTCGGCCACCAGAACGGGATAGGGCTTGATCTTCAATTCGTCGCAGATGACCAGCGTCACCGGCACGATCAGCAGCACGGTGGTGACATTGTCGAGCAGGGCCGAGAAGACGGCGGTGATGATTTGCAGCATCAGCAGCACGCCGGCCGGATTGGCCTTGACCGACTTCGCCGCCCGGATGGCGACATATTGGAAGACGCCGCATTTCCTGGTGATGGCGACGATAATCATCATGCCGGTCAGCAGGGCGATGGTGTTGAAGTCGATGCCGCGGACGGCCATTTCCTGGTTCAGCAGGCCGCACATGATCATCAAGCCGGCGCCGGTCAGGGCGATGATGGCCCGGTTCAAGCGTTCCGAGATGATGATGGCGTAGGTGACGATCAGGATCAGGCAAGACAGCCATAGGGGATCGAGGCCGAAAATCGCGGTCGTTGGCTCATGCATCGCTAAGCTTCCATTTCCTAGTTGCAGCCTATGGACAGCGGCTGGTTACATCTCGGGTTGAATTCTTTGGTAGTTTTCCCGGCGCAGTTCATGGATCAGCTTCTCGACGTCCTTTTCGTCGGCTCCCAGTTCCTTCAGGGCGGCGCCGCCTAGCTGCAAACTGGCTTCCAATGCTTCGGGAATGCAGAATGTCGCCCCGGCCGTCATTAAGGTCGCGCCTTGCTTGGGATCGCGGGCGCGGGCGAAGATATGGGCCTTGGGAAAATGGCTGCGCAGGGCATGAACGGTGCGTTCGGCGGCGCCGACCTGGTCCAGGGTGACGATGACCAGGCTTGTTTCCGAGGCCCCGGCGGCCTTCAGCACCGTCGAATGGCTGGCGTCGCCGTAAAAGACCTCGAAGCCCTGGTTGCGGCATTCCAGCACCCGGTCGGGATCCTTGTCGAGGCCAAGATAGGCAATTCCCTTTTCCGCCAGCATGCGGGCCACCACCTTGCCGACGCGCCCGAATCCGGCGATCAGCACCGGCGGCGGGGCGGCTTGCTCTTGCGTCGCCGCCGGGGGCGATAGCGGCGAGTCGGACGGTTTCATATTCTTGACCAGTCTGGCGTTCAAACGGTCGATGAGAGGCGTCGCCGCCATCGACAGCGAAACCGACAAGATCAGCAGCTTGGCGTCGTGCGGCGCCAGCACGCCTTCAATCTCGGCCAGGCCGAAGAGCACGAAGGCGAATTCGCCGCTTTGCGACAACAGGGCGGCGATGCGTAAGGAATCGCGCCGTCCATGGCCGAACAGGCGGCCAAGCCCATAGAGCAAGCCGCCCTTGATGACCAGCAGTCCCAGCACCAGGGCCAGAACCTTGAAGCCTTCCTGGCCCAACAGGCGGAAATCCGCCGTCATGCCGACCGACATGAAGAACAGGCCGAGCAGGAAGCCGCGGAAAGGCTGGATGTCGGCTTCGACCTGGGGGCGGAATTCGGAGTCAGCCAGCATCACCCCGGCCAGGAAGGCGCCCATCGCCATCGACAGGCCCAGACGCTCGAACAGGGCCGCCGAGCCCAGGACCAGCAGCACCGCCAAGGCTGCGAAAATTTCCGGATTCTTGGCCCCCGCCACCAGACGCATCAGAGGGCGCAACACAGTGCGTCCGATCAGGATCATGCCGCCCAGGGCGACGGCGGTGGTGATGGCCGCCTTGCCGATGGCGGTCCAGGAAAAGCTGGCATCGCCCGACAGCAGGGCGACCAGCAGCAGCAGGGGAAGCACGGCGATATCCTGCAATAGCAGGATGGCGAAGCTGGCCCGGCCGTGGCGGGTCGCCAGTTCGGCCCGTTCGGTCAGCATTTGAAGCCCGATGGCGGTCGAGGACAGGGCCAGGCCGAATCCCACCACCAGCGCCGTGCCGCCCTGCAGGCCGAGAAGGGCGGCCAAAATGGCCAGGGCCAGGCCGGTGGCGAACAGTTGCGCCGAGCCGAGGCCGAAAATCTGGCGATGCATCAGTTTCAGGCGCGACGGCTTCAGATCGATGCCGATCAGGAACAGAAGGAAGACGACGCCGAATTCCGACAATTGCCGGACTTCCTCGACTTCCTTGATCAGGCCGATGCCCCAGGGTCCGACCAGGGCGCCGGCGGCCAGATAGCCCAGGATGGCGCCCAGGCCCAGACGGCGGAACAGGGGCACGGCGGCGACGGCGGCGCTAAGCAGCAGAACGATGTCGAACAGATAATGCTGGGTGCCCATGTCTAGCGGCCAAGGTCGATGGAGGCGCCGCCGCGCAGGATGGCGTCGGCCTCAATCGTGTAGCCTTTGGCGTTGTGCAGGACTAGTCCGGGAAGCAACCTACATGGCGCGCGCCCCCCCTTCTGAGCGGCTATGATCACGCGCTTGGCGGGCGCGCCGGCCTTGGGCCACAGGGGAAAGACGGTGATGCCGCCGAAAGCGGGGGAAAGGGCCGCCAGAATCCTGTCCAGAAAATCGGCGCGATGGATGATCGTCAGCCAGCCTTTGGGCTTCAGCAGCTTGCCGGCTTGGCGGATCCAGGTCTCGAAACCCTGGCCGGTCTCGACATGGGCCGACGCCTTTCTGGCGCTGGCCGGGGCGTCGTGGCGGCTGGATTCCAGATAGGGGGGATTCATGAAGGCATGGTCGAAATGATTGCGGGGCAGGCTGCGAGGCGGCTGGGCGGCGTCGCCAAGAATGATCTGCAACTGGTTTTCGCGCCCGTTCAAAGCGGCATTGCGATGCGCCAATTCGACTTGACCAGGATCAATTTCCAGGCCGCAAATGCCCGCCATCGCGGGAACGCGCTCCAGCAGGCACAGGGCTGCCGCCCCGGTTCCCAGGCCCAATTCCACGGCATTCTGGCCGTTTTTGGCGGGAATGGCGGCCGCCAGCAGCACCGGATCGATGGCCGCCCGGTATCCTTCCTTGGGCTGAAGAAGCAAGACGCGCCCGTTCAGAAGCGTGTCCCGGCTCGTCTCCTCGTTACATGACGGTGTGCTCATGCTTGACCTGGGCTTTGTGGCCCCCCTATGCTCGGGCCTAGAGGCTCCTTCGTCAACCGGGGCCGGGATCGTTCGGGAGGAGTTTGTTCGCGTGGCCGTGGTCGTCAGTTTGGAAGGTGAGCGCGAAAAGCGTGCGGATAGCCTTGATGTTCTTTTGGGCCTGGTCAAGGACGACCTGGAACAGGTCAATCGCACCATTATCGAGCGCATGCACAGCCCGGTGGCCCTGATTCCGCAACTGGCCAGCCATATCATCGCCGCCGGCGGCAAACGCCTGCGCCCCATGCTGACCTTGGCTTCGGCCAAGATGTGCGGCTACAAGGGCGAGCGCAGCGTCAAGCTGGCCGCCTGCGTCGAATTCATCCACACCGCCACGCTGTTGCACGACGACGTGGTCGATGAAAGCGATTTGCGCCGCGGCCAGGAAAGCGCCAATGCCGTCTGGGGCAACAAGGCCAGCGTGCTGGTCGGCGATTTCCTGTTCTCGCGCTCGTTCGAGCTGATGGTCGAGGACGGCTCGTTGAGCGTTCTGGCCATTCTGTCGCGCGCCAGTTCGGTCATCGCCGAGGGCGAGGTGTTGCAACTGATTACCGCCAACGACACCAGCACCAGCGAGTCTTCCTATCTGGAAGTCATCCGCGCCAAGACGGCGGCCCTGTTCGCCGCCGCCTGCCGGGTGGGAGGCGTGGTCGCCGACCGGCCGGCGGCCGAGGAACTGGCGCTGGATGGTTACGGCCTCAATCTCGGCATCGCCTTCCAGCTTATCGACGACGTGCTCGATTACTCGGCCAAGCAGGCCGTGCTGGGCAAGGCGGTGGGCGACGATTTCCGCGAAGGCAAGATCACGCTGCCGGTGATTCTGGCCTATTTGCGCGGCGACGAGGAAGAGCGCGCCTTCCTGCGCCGGACCCTGGAGGATCTGGACCAGAGCGACGGCGATCTCGACCGCGCCATCGGCCTCATGACCCGCCATGCCTGCCTGTCCGATACCGTGGACCGGGCCCGCCATTACGGGGCCATGGCCCGCGACGCTTTGGGCGTCTTCAAGCCGGGGCCGGAAAAGCAGGCCCTGCTCGACATCGTCGATTTCTGCATCGAACGGGCTTATTAGGGTCGGGATTCATTTAATGGGCTCTTCGACGTTTGCTGTGGAATTGGGTTTGATTGCCGACATAGTTCTTACCTCATGCCTTCCGGAGGGCCGAAGGCCCGTCTCGAAGGATGGGCATCGACAAAATGCCCCACCCTTCGAGACGCCTGCGTGCCGCAGG
>JACRJC010000012.1 GCA_016215555.1 Rhodospirillales bacterium
CGGCGACAATATCGGCGCTCTCTTGCGCGGCACCAAGCGTGAAGACATCGAGCGCGGCCAGGTTCTGGCGGCCCCCGGTTCGATCACGCCGCACACCAAGTTCAAGGCCGAGGCCTATATCTTGACGAAGGAAGAAGGCGGTCGTCACACCCCGTTCTTCTCGAACTATCGTCCGCAGTTCTATTTCCGCACCACCGACGTGACCGGCACCATCAAGTTGCCCGAGGGCGTGGAAATGATCATGCCGGGCGACAATGTGGCCATGGAAGTCGATCTGATCGCCCCCATCGCCATGGACGAAGGCCTGCGCTTCGCCATCCGCGAAGGCGGGCGCACGGTTGGCGCCGGCGTCGTCGCCAAGATCATCGAGTAGTTGGATTGCTGAACGGTCCGGAGCTTTTCCGGACCGGCTCGGCTTGGTCATAGGAGTGTAGCTCAACTGGTAGAGCACCGGTCTCCAAAACCGGGGGTTGGGGGTTCGAGCCCCTCCACTCCTGCCAGTCGGCGACACTGCCAGAACAAACGAGCTTAGACGAAAAAGAGAATGGCGAAGATCACCCCAGGCCAATTTGTCCGGCAAGTCCGTCAGGAGACCAACAAGGTCACCTGGCCGACGCGCAAGGAAACGTCGATTTCGACCATGATGGTGTTCGTGATGGTGTTTCTGACCGCTATCTTCTTTTTCTTCGTGGATTTCGTGATCTCGCACGGTGTGCGCTTGATCTTCGGTTTGGGAGCCTGACGGCCGTGGCACAGCGTTGGTACGTCATTCATGTCTATTCGGGCTTCGAGAAGAAGGTGGCGCAGTCCATCAAGGAGCAGGCCGAGCAAAAGGGCATGACGGATCGGTTCGAGCAGGTGCTGGTGCCGATCGAGGAAGTGGTCGAGGTGCGCCGCGGTTCCAAGGTGAACGCCGAGCGCAAGTTCTTCCCGGGCTATGTTCTGATCAAGATGGATCTGAACGACGACGCCTGGCACATGGTGAAGAACACGCCGAAAGTCACCGGTTTCCTGGGCGGGCGCGGACGGCCCTCGCCGATCACGGATGCCGAGGCCGAGCGCATCATGAAGCAGGTTCAAGAGGGAATCGAACGTCCGAAGCCCTCGATCAGTTTCGAGGTCGGCGAGCAGGTTCGCGTCAGCGACGGCCCGTTCACCTCGTTCAACGGCTTCGTCGAGGAAGTGGACGAGGACAAGGCAAGGCTCAAGGTGGCCGTGTCGATCTTCGGCCGCTCGACCCCCGTCGAGCTGGAATACTCCCAGGTCGAGAAGATCTAGGAGCCAATCGGAGCGGGAGGCGCGCCACGCCGTACCGCGACACCCTGGGCAACCGCCCAACTTACTGAGGTGCTATCATGGCAAAGAAGGTTATTGGCTACATCAAACTGCAAATCCCGGCCGGCAAGGCCAACCCGTCGCCCCCCGTGGGCCCGGCGTTGGGTCAGCGCGGCCTGAACATCATGGAGTTCTGCAAGTCGTTCAACGCCGCCACCCAGCAGCTTGAGCCCGGCATGCCCATTCCGGTGGTGATTACGGCCTTTTCCGACCGTACCTTCACCTTCATCACCAAGACCCCGCCCATCACCTACTTCCTGAAGAAGGCGGCGGGCATCCAGAAGGGCACGAAAACCCCTGGACGCGGCGACAAGGTGGGCAAGGTGACGATGGCGCAAGTGCGCGAGATCGCCGGCAAGAAGATGGTGGATCTCAATTGCAACGACGTCGAGGCGGCCAGCCGCATGATCGTCGGGTCGGCCCGCTCGATGGGCCTGGAAGTGGTGGAGTAGGCCAATGGCTCTCGGAAAACGTACGAAGAAGGCCCAAGAGGGCATCGACCGCAACGCCTTTTACAAGGTCGATACCGCGGTCAAGATGATCAAGGAACGGGCGAACGCCAAGTTCGACGAGACGATCGAGATCGCCCTCAATCTGGGCATCGATCCGCGCCACGCCGACCAGATGGTGCGCGGCGTCGTCGATCTGCCCAACGGCACCGGCAAGACCGTGCGCGTGGCCGTGTTCGCCAAGGGCGCCAAGGCCGATGAAGCCGCCAAGGCCGGCGCCGACATCGTTGGTGCCGACGACCTGGCCGAAAAGGTCCAGGCCGGTCAGATGGATTTCGACCGCGTCATCGCCACCCCCGACATGATGGGCGTGGTCGGCAAGCTGGGCAAGGTGCTGGGTCCGCGCGGCCTGATGCCCAACCCCAAGCTGGGCACCGTGACCATGAATGTCGGCGAAGCCGTCAAGGCGGCCAAGGGCGGCCAGGTGCAGTTCCGCGCCGAAAAGACGGGCATCGTTCATGCCGGCATCGGCAAGGCCAGCTTCTCGGAGACTCAGATCGCCGAGAATGTGAAGGCCTTCGTGGACGCCATCAACAAGGCCAAGCCGCAGGGCGCCAAGGGCACGTATCTGAAGAAGGTGTCGCTGTCCTCGACCATGGGCCCAGGCGTCAAGCTGGACATTCCCAGCTTGAGCGGCGCGTAAGGCATTTTGCACGCGGGCAAGCGCCCGCGCGCGAGCCTCTCGCCGTCAATGACGGCAAATTTGTCTGCCGACGAAGTCGGCGGGCGAGCGGGAGCCAAGGGCGCACAGCGCCCGCCCGGCGCATGAGGGGCAGAGTGTAGAGTTTCCTTTCCGTCTGGCTTCGGCAGGGCGGAAAGGCGAAGGCCGCTTCGCGGCGGTCTTCAAACCTGTCCGAGACTGTGGGTACATCCAATCTGGGATGTTCAATGGGAAACCGCCCGCATAGACAGAGGCAAACCAACGTTTTCTCCGAATGGGGATGGCGGCTGGATCTTCTGGGACAGGCGAACCGGGCCGATGGGGCAAGTTCGCCCAATTGGCCCTCGTCAGAGGTGGGTGGCAAGGAGAAATCCGAACCATCCGAAGTTTAGCGGAGACGAAAACCCGTGGACCGGAACCAAAAGAAGCAACTGGTCGAACAACTGCACGGATCCTTCGCCGAGACCGGTCTGGTCGTCGTGACCCATTACATGGGGCTTACGGTGGCCGAAATGACCGCTCTTCGCGGAAAGATGAGTGCGGCTGGAGCCAGCTTCAAGGTGACTAAGAACCGGCTCACGCGTCTTGCCTTGAAGGATACAGCGTTCGACACGCTGGCCGATCTGTTCAAGGGTCCTACGGCAATCGCCTATTCCAAGGATCCTGTGGCAGCGGCCAAGGTCGCCGTTGAATTCGCCAAGACCAATGAGAAGCTGGTGATCCTGGGCGGTGCCCTCGGGTCGAAGGTGTTGGGCGTCGAGGGCGTGAAAGCCCTGGCCACCCTGCCCTCGCTCGACGAGCTGCGCGCCAAGATCCTCGGCATGGTGCAGACGCCTGCGACCCGCATCGCTGGCGTCCTCCAGGCCCCGGCGGGTCAACTCGCCCGGGTTCTCAAGGCCAAGGCAGATCAAGGCGAAGCCGCTTAAGAGCCAAACCGCAACAACCCAGAATTCAAGCTGCAATAAGGAGTTAGTAAAATGGCTGATCTTGCCAAGCTGGTAGACGAACTTTCGGCCCTCACCGTCCTCGAGGCGGCCGAGCTGTCGAAGATGTTGGAAGAAAAGTGGGGCGTTTCCGCCGCCGCTCCGGTGGCCGTTGCCGCCGGTCCGGCCGCCGCCGCCGCCGCCCCGGTCGAAGAGAAGACCGAATTCACCGTCGTCCTGATCGAGGGCGGCGAGAAGAAGATCAACGTGATCAAGGAAGTCCGTGCCATCACCGGCCTTGGCCTCAAGGAAGCCAAGGATCTGGTCGAAGGCGCTCCCAAGGACGTCAAGGACGGCGTTTCGAAGGACGAGGCTGCCAAGTTGAAGAAGCAGTTGGAAGACGCCGGCGCCAAGGTCGAAGTCAAGTAAGACCTCGCTTTGTTGCCAGTGAGTACCTATCTCTAAACCCGGCGCCGAAGGGGGAAACCCCTTCGGCTTCCGGGCGTTTTCCGCCTTTGGGTGCCCGGGCGGGGAATTGCGGTTCAAGGGCGCAGACTGACAGTAGATGATAAGGAGCGGCAATGGCCAAGTCCTACACGGGTCGCAAGCGGATTCGCAAAAGTTTCGGACGCATTCCGTCCATCGCGCCCATGCCGAACCTGATCGAGGTGCAGAAAAGCTCCTACGATCGCTTCTTGCAAATGGATACGCCGCCGCAAGCCCGCGACGAATCAGGCCTGCAGGAAGTCTTCAAGTCGGTCTTCCCGATCAAGGATTTCTCGGAACGCGGAACGCTGGAATTCGTGCGCTACGAACTGGAAGCGCCGAAATACGACGTCGATGAGTGCCAGCAGCGCGGCATGACCTTTGCCGCCCCCTTGAAGGTGACCCTGCGCCTGGTGGTGTGGGACATCGACGAGGAGACCGGCTCGCGCTCGATCCGCGACATCAAGGAGCAGGACGTGTATATGGGCGACATGCCGCTCATGACCGCCAACGGCACCTTCATCATCAACGGCACCGAGCGCGTCATCGTTTCGCAGATGCACCGCAGCCCCGGCGTCTTCTTCGACCACGACAAGGGCAAGACCCACAGCTCGGGCAAGTATCTGTTCGCGGCCCGCGTCATTCCCTATCGCGGTTCGTGGCTGGATTTCGAATTCGACGCCAAGGATCTGGTCTATGTGCGCATCGACCGTCGCAGGAAGCTGCCGGTCACCACGCTGCTTTATGCGCTGGATTCCGAAGAAACCGCCAAGATGCGCGCCAAGAAGGCCGCCGAAAGCCGTCCCTTCGATCCGCAGCTCGCCAAGGGCATGTCGAGAGAGGAAATGCTCGGCTATTTCTACAACACCATCCTTTACAAGCGCGGCAAAAAGGGCTGGCGCACCATCTTCGAGCCCGAACGCATGAAGGGCCTGAAGCTGACCCACGATCTGGTCGATGCCAAGTCGGGCAAGGTGGTGGCCGAGGCCGGCGTCAAGATGACGCTGCGCAACGCCAAGAAGCTGAAGGAAGGCGGGCTTGACGAATATATGGTCACGCACGAGGATCTGCTTGGCGTCTATGCCGCCAACGACCTCATCAACGAGCAGACCGGCGAGATTTTCGTCGAGGCCGGCGACGAGCTGACCGACGCCATCCTGACCGATCTGGAAAAGGCCGGCATCACCGAACTGCCGGTGCTGGCCATCGACCATGTCAATGTCGGCGCCTATCTGCGCAACACCCTGGCGGTCGATAAGAACACCTGCCGCGAAGAAGCGCTGATCGACATCTACCGCGTCATGCGTCCGGGCGAGCCGCCGACCCTGGAAACCGCCGAAGCGCTGTTCCAGGGCCTGTTCTTCGATTCCGAGCGCTACGACCTGTCGGCCGTGGGCCGCGTGAAGCTGAATGCGCGTCTGGGCTTCTCGGGCATTCCCGACACCATGCGCGTCCTGCGCAAGGACGACATTCTGGGCGTCATCAAGGTCCTGGTCGAACTGAAGGACGGCAAGGGCGAGATCGACGACATCGACAATCTGGGCAACAGGCGCGTTCGCTCGGTCGGCGAACTGATGGAAAACCAGTATCGTCTGGGTCTTTTGCGCATGGAGCGCGCCATCCGCGAGCGCATGAGCTCGGTCGATATCGACACCGTGATGCCGCACGACCTGATCAACGCCAAGCCGGCCGCCGCCGCTGTGCGCGAATTCTTCGGTTCGTCGCAGTTGTCGCAGTTCATGGATCAGACCAACCCGCTGTCGGAAATCACCCACAAGCGCCGCCTGTCGGCCCTGGGGCCGGGCGGTCTGACCCGCGAGCGCGCCGGTTTCGAAGTGCGCGACGTGCATCCCACCCATTATGGCCGCATCTGCCCGAGTGAGACGCCGGAAGGCCCGAATATCGGTCTTATCAACTCGCTGGCCACCTATGCCCGCGTCAACCAGTACGGCTTCATCGAAACCCCGTACCGCAAGGTGACGAATGGGCGCGTGTCCGACGAGGTGATCTATCTCTCGGCCATGGAAGAAAGCAAATACACCATCGCCCAGGCCAATGCGGCCATGGACGCCAAGGGCAACCTGACAGAGATTCTGGTCAGCTGCCGCCAGGGCGGCGAATTCCTGATGCTGCCGCCTTCGGAAATCACCCTGGCCGACGTCAGCCCCAAGCAGTTGGTCTCGGTGGCCGCCGCTCTCATTCCCTTCCTTGAGAACGACGACGCCAACCGCGCCCTGATGGGATCGAACATGCAGCGCCAGGCGGTTCCGCTTCTGAAGTCGGAAGCGCCGCTGGTCGGCACCGGCATGGAAGAAGCCGTGGCCCGCGACTCGGGCGCCGCCATCGCCGCCAAGCGCGCCGGCGTCATCGACCAGGTCGACGCCACCCGCATCGTCATTCGCGCCACCGAGGAGACCAGCGCCTCGGCCTCGGGCGTCGATATCTACAATCTGCTGAAGTTCCAGCGCTCGAACCAGAATACCTGCATCACGCAAAAGCCGCTGGTGAAGGTGGGCGACATCGTCAATATGGGCGATATCATCGCCGACGGTCCTTCGACCCAGTTGGGCGAACTGGCCCTGGGCCGCAACGCCCTGGTCGCCTTCATGCCCTGGAACGGCTACAACTTCGAAGATTCGATCCTCATCAACGAGCGCATCGTCAGGGACGACGTCTTCACCTCGATCCATATCGAGGAATTCGAAGTCATGGCCCGCGACACCAAGCTGGGCCAGGAAGAAATCACCCGCGACATTCCGAACGTCGGCGAGGACGCGCTCAAGAATCTCGACGAAGCCGGCATCGTCTATATCGGCGCCGACGTCAAGCCGGGCGACATTCTGGTCGGCAAGGTGACGCCGAAGGGCGAAAGCCCGATGACCCCGGAAGAAAAGCTGCTGCGCGCCATCTTCGGCGAAAAGGCCTCGGACGTGCGCGACACCAGCTTGCGCGTGCCGCCCGGCGTCAACGGCACCATCGTCGAAGTTCGCGTCTTCTCGCGCCGTGGCGTCGAGAAGGACGAGCGCGCCCTGGCCATCGAACGCGCCGACATCGAGCGTCTGGCCAAGGACCGCGACGACGAACGCGCCATCCTGGAACGCAGCTTCCATGTCCGCCTGCGCGAGCTGTTGCTCAACCAGACGGCGGGCGGCGGTTCCAAGCATGCCAAGCAAGGCACGTTGCTGGAAGAATCGGTGCTCGACGCCATGCCGCCCCATCAGTGGCGCCACATCACCGTGGCCGACGATGCGGCCATGGGCGAGGTCGAGGAGTTGAAGAAAGCTTTCGACGAAAGCATCGACAAGCTGCAGGCCCGTTTCGAAAACAAGGTCGAGAAACTGCAGCGCGGCGACGAGCTGCCGCCCGGCGTGATGAAGATGGTCAAGGTTTTCGTGGCCGTGAAGCGCAAGCTGCAGCCCGGCGACAAGATGGCCGGCCGTCACGGCAACAAGGGCGTCATTTCGCGCATTCTGCCCTCGGAAGACATGCCGCATCTGGAAGACGGCACCCCCGTCGATCTGGTGCTGAACCCCTTGGGCGTGCCGTCGCGCATGAATGTGGGACAGATTCTGGAAACCCATCTCGGCTGGGCCTGCGCAGGACTGGGCCGCGAAATCGGTCTGCTTTGCGACCAGGTCAAGCGCGAGACCCAGAAACCGGCCAGCCTGCGCAACTGGCTCAAGGAAATGTACGGCGAGAAGGTTTTCAAGACCGACATCGCCATGCTTTCCGACGACGAAGTGCTGGAACTGGCGGAAAATCTCCGCCCCGGCCTGCCCATCGCCTCGCCGGTCTTCGACGGCGCCAGGGAAGCCGACATCGTCACCATGCTGGAACGCGCCGGTCTTGCCTCGTCGGGCCAGGTGACGCTGATCGACGGCCGTACCGGCCTGCCCTTCGACCGCAAGGTCACCGTCGGCTACATCTACATGCTGAAACTGCACCATTTGGTGGACGACAAGATCCACGCCCGCTCGATCGGCCCTTACTCGCTGGTCACCCAGCAGCCCTTGGGCGGCAAGGCGCAGTTCGGCGGACAGCGTTTCGGCGAAATGGAGGTCTGGGCTTTGGAAGCCTATGGCGCCGCCTATACGCTGCAGGAAATGCTGACCGTCAAGTCGGACGACGTCTCGGGCCGCACCAAGGTCTACGAGGCCATCGTGCGCGGCGACGACAATTTCGAGGCCGGTATTCCGGAATCCTTCAACGTGCTGGTCAAGGAACTGCATTCTCTGGGGCTCAATGTCGAGCTCATCCAGAAAGAATTCTAAGCCCAAGGCCAGGAACGGAGTCGACACATGAACGAGATTATGAAGATTTTCGGCCAGGTCCGGGGCACGCAAAGCTTCGACCAGATGCAGATTTCGATCGCCAGCCCCGAGCGCATCCGCTCGTGGTCCTACGGCGAAATCAAGAAGCCGGAAACCATCAACTACCGCACCTTCAAGCCCGAGCGCGACGGCCTGTTCTGTGCTCGCATCTTCGGGCCGATCAAGGATTACGAATGCTTGTGCGGCAAGTACAAGCGCATGAAATATCGCGGCATCACTTGCGAAAAGTGCGGCGTCGAAGTGACGCTGGCCAAGGTCCGGCGCGAACGCATGGGCCATATCGAGCTGGCCAGCCCGGTCGCCCATATCTGGTTTTTGAAGTCGCTGCCGTCTCGCATCGGCCTGTTGGTCGATATGCCGCTCAAAGACCTCGAGCGCGTTCTGTATTTTGAAAACTACGTGGTCGTCGAACCCGGCCTGACGCCGCTCAAGCAGTTCGAACTGATGAGCGAAGAGCAGTATCAGAAGGCCCAGGAAGAATATGGCGACGACGCCTTCCAGGCCGGCATCGGCGCCGAAGCCTTAAAGATCATCCTTTCCGCCCTCAATCTCGAGGACGAGAAGGAAAAGGTGCGCGTCGATCTGCGCGAAACCTCGAGCGAGGCCAAGCGCAAGAAGCTGGTCAAGCGCTTAAAGCTGATCGAAGCCTTCATGGAATCGGGCTCGAAGCCGGAATGGATGATCCTGGAAGTGATCCCGGTCATTCCGCCCGAACTGCGCCCCCTGGTGCCCTTGGACGGCGGCCGTTTCGCCACTTCGGACCTGAATGACCTGTACCGTCGCGTCATCAACCGCAACAACCGCCTGAAGCGTCTGATCGAACTGCGCGCTCCCGACATCATCGTGCGCAACGAAAAGCGCATGCTGCAGGAAGCCGTCGATGCCCTGTTCGACAACGGCAGGCGCGGTCGCGCCATCACCGGCGCCAACAAGCGCCCCTTGAAGTCGCTGGCCGACATGCTGAAGGGCAAGCAGGGCCGCTTCCGCCAGAACCTGCTGGGCAAGCGCGTCGATTATTCCGGCCGTTCCGTCATCGTGGTCGGTCCCGAACTGAAACTGCATCAGTGCGGCCTGCCCAAGAAGATGGCGCTGGAACTCTTCAAGCCCTTCGTCTATTCGCGCCTCGAGCGCTATGGCCTGGCCACCACCATCAAGGCGGCCAAGCGCATGGTGGAAAAGGAGCGCCCCGAAGTGTGGGACATCCTGGAGGAGGTCATCCGCGAGCATCCCGTCATGCTCAACCGCGCCCCCACCCTGCACCGCCTGGGCATCCAGGCCTTCGAGCCGGTGCTGATCGAGGGCAAGGCCATTCAATTGCATCCGCTGGTCTGCACCGCCTTCAACGCCGATTTCGACGGCGACCAGATGGCCGTGCACGTTCCCTTGAGCCTTGAGGCCCAGTTGGAAGCCCGCGTGCTGATGATGAGCACCAACAACATCCTGTCGCCCGCCAACGGCAAGCCGATCATCGTGCCCAGCCAGGATATCGTGCTCGGCATCTATTACATCACCCACGAGATTCCGGGCGACGTCGGCGAGGGCATGGCCTTTACCGACATCGGCGAAATCCAGCACGCCCTCGACGCCAAGGCGGTGACGCTGCACGCCAAGGTCAAGTGCCGTTATCGCGGCGTCGATGCCCAGGGCAAGCCCATCACCGAAGTCGTGACCACCACCGCCGGGCGCATGCTGCTTTCGGAAATCCTGCCCCGCCATCCCAACGTGCCCTTCAGCCTGATCAACCGCCTGCTGACCAAGAAGGACGTTCAGAACGTCATCGACATCGTCTACCGCCATTGCGGCCAGAAGGAGACGGTGATCTTCGCCGACCGCCTGATGGCTTTGGGCTACAAGCACGCCTGCACCGCCGGCATTTCGTTCGGCAAGGACGACATGGTGGTTCCGGCCACCAAGACCAAGCTGGTGAGCGATACCGAAGAGCGCGTCAAGGAATTCGAGCAGCAGTACCAGGACGGCCTGATCACCCAGGGTGAAAAATACAACAAGGTCGTCGATGCCTGGTCGCACTGCACGGAAAAGGTCGCCGAGGAGATGATGAAGGAAATCTCCAAGATCGAGCCGGGCAAGCCCATCAACTCGATCTACATGATGGCCCATTCCGGCGCCCGCGGTTCGGCGGCCCAGATGAAGCAGCTAGCCGGCATGCGCGGCCTGATGGCCAAGCCTTCGGGCGAAATCATCGAGACGCCGATCATCTCGAACTTCAAGGAAGGCCTGTCGGTTCTGGAATACTTCAACTCGACCCACGGCGCCCGCAAGGGTCTGGCCGACACCGCGTTGAAGACGGCCAACTCGGGCTACCTCACGCGCCGCCTGGTCGATGTGGCGCAGGACGCCATCATCACCGAGACCGATTGCGGCACCACCGAGGGCTTCACGGTTTCCGCCGTGGTCGAGGGCGGCGAAGTCATCGCCAGCCTGGGCGAACGCATCCTGGGCCGTTCGGCCTCGCTGGATATCGTTCACCCGGTGTCGGGCGAAGTTCTGGTTCCTGCCGCCCACCTCATCGACGAGGAAGCCGTCGAGCGCATCGAGGATTCGGGCCTTGAGATCATCGGCATCCGCTCGGTGCTGACCTGCAAGAGCAAGACCGGCATCTGCGCCGCCTGCTATGGACGCGATCTGGCCCGCGGCACGCCCGTCAACGCCGGCGAAGCGGTGGGCGTCATCGCCGCCCAGTCGATCGGCGAGCCGGGCACGCAGTTGACCATGCGCACCTTCCACATCGGCGGCGCCGCCCAGCGCGGCGCCGAGGCTTCGGCCATCGACACCAACTTCGACGCCAAGGCCACCTTCACCAATTTGAACGTGGTCAAGAACTCGGTCGGCAACACCATCGTGATGAGCCGCAACTGCGAACTCATCCTGCTCGACGCCACGTCGGGCCGCGAGCGTGCCCGCCACCGCGTCACCTACGGCGCCAAGCTGCTGGTCGAGCCGAACGCCCAGGTCGCCAAGGGCGCCAAGATCCTGGAATGGGATCCGTACACCTTGCCCATCCTGACCGAGCGCGCCGGTATCGTGCATTACGAAGACTTGGTCGAAGGCGTTTCGATGCGCGAAGTGCTGGACGAAGCCACCGGCATCGCCAGCAAGGTCATCATCGACTGGAAGCAGCAGCCCAAGGGCAACGAGTTGAAGCCCCGCATCGTTCTGAAGGACGCCAAGGGCCAGATCATCAAATTGCCCAACGGCACGGAAGCCCGCTACTACATGTCGGTCGACACCATCTTGTCGGTCGACAACGAGCAGGAAATCCACGCCGGCGACGTCATCGCCAAGCTGCCGCGCGAAGGATCGAAGACCCGCGACATTACGGGCGGTCTGCCCCGCGTGGCCGAACTGTTCGAAGCCCGCAAGCCCAAGGATTACGCCATCGTCGCGGAAATCGAGGGCCGCATCGAATTCGGCAAGGACTACAAGTCCAAGCGCCGCGTTCTGGTGGTGCCGGAAGACGGCGAGGCCGTCGAGATCCTGGTCCCCAAGGGCAAGCACATCACCATCCAGGAAGGCGACTATGTCCGCAGAGGCGATCCTCTGACCGACGGCAACCCGGTTCCGCACGACATTCTGCGCGTGCTGGGCGTCGAAGCCCTGGCCGCCTATCTGATCAACGAAGTGCAGGAGGTCTATCGTCTGCAGGGCGTTAAGATCAACGACAAGCACATCGAGGTCATCGTCCGCCAGATGCTGCAGAAGATCGAGATCATGGAGCCCGGCGACACCACGATGCTGACCGGCGAGCAGATCGACCGTTCCGACTATGCGGTCGAGAACGCCAAGACCGAAGCCGAAGGCGGCCGCCCGGCCCGGGGTATCCCGGTCCTGCAGGGCATCACCAAGGCCAGCTTGCAGACGCACAGCTTTATCTCGGCGGCGTCGTTCCAGGAGACCACCCGCGTTCTGACCGAGGCCGCCGTCTCGGGCAAGATCGACGATCTGGTGGGCTTGAAGGAAAACGTCATCGTCGGCCGCCTGATCCCGGCCGGCACCGGCTCGGTCATGAACCGCTTGCGCGAAATCGCCGCCAAGCGCGACCGCGAGATGGCTGGAGGCCAGCAAGAAGCGCTGCCACCCGCTGCTCCTGCGGCCGAATAGGCAACCTATCCGCATCAAGGCCCCCGGGATCGTGTTTCAACCTGTCCCGGGGGCCTTTTTTCTGAATAACGACCCGGTTTGAAAGAGCCCGACATGCACGCCTATCGCACCCACACTTGCGGCCAATTGCGCGACACCGATGACGGATCACAGGTCCGCATCTCGGGCTGGGTGCATAAAAAGCGCGACCACGGCAATCTGCTGTTTGTCGATTTGCGCGACCATTACGGCCTGACGCAATGCGTGGCCGACACCTCGGCCCCGGTCTTCAAGACGCTGGAAGGGCTGAAGCCGGAAAGCGTGGTCACGATTACCGGCAAGGTCGTCAAGCGGTCGGCCGAGACGGTCAATCCCAAACTGCCGACCGGACAGATCGAAGTGGTGGTGGGCGACGTCGCCATCCAATCGACCGCCGACACTTTGCCCATCATGGTGGCGGGCGATCAGGAATTTCCCGAGGATATGCGCCTCAAATACCGCTTCCTCGATCTTCGGCGCGAGAAGATCCACGCCAATATGGTGCTGCGCTCGAATGTCATCGCCAGCTTGCGCAAGCGCATGATTGACCAGGGCTTTACGGAATTCCAGACCCCCATCCTGACCGCCTCCTCGCCCGAGGGTGCCCGCGACTATCTGGTGCCGTCTCGCATCCATCCCGGCAAGTTCTACGCCCTGCCGCAGGCGCCACAACAGTTCAAGCAGTTGCTGATGGTGGCCGGGTTCGATCGCTATTTCCAGATCGCACCTTGTTTCCGCGACGAGGATGGCCGCGCCGACCGCTCGCCCGGCGAATTCTACCAGCTCGATTTCGAGATGAGCTTCGCCACCCAGGACGACGTCTTCACCGCCATCGAGCCGGTGCTGGCCGGCGTCTTCGAGGAATTCGGCCAGCGCCGCGCCGTCTGCAAGCCGCCTTTTGTGCGCATCGCCTATGACGAGGCGATGTTGAAATACGGCTCGGACAAGCCGGATCTGCGCAATCCGCTGCTGATTTCCGACGTCTCAGCAGCCTTCAAGGATTCGGGTTTCGGCATCTTCGCCCGCGCCGTCGAGGCGGGCTCGGTGGTGCGCGCCATTCCCGCCCCCGGCGCAGGAACCAAGCCTAGAAGTTTCTTCGACAAGTTGAACGACTGGGCGCGCGAAACCGGCGCCGCCGGCCTTGGCTATATCGTTTTCGAGGACAGCGGCGCCAAAGGGCCCATCGCCAAGAATCTCGACGCCCAGCGGCTGGAGCAAATCAAGGCCCTGGCCGGCGTGAAAGCCGGCGACGCCGTCTTCTTCGCCTGCGACAAGCCCCTGGCCGCCGCCAAATTCGCAGGCCTTGTGCGCACCCGCCTGTGCAACGAGCTTGAATTGCTAGAACAGGGCGTCTTCAAATTCTGCTGGATCGTCGATTTCCCGATGTACGAACTGAACGAGGATACCGGCCTGATCGAATTCAGCCACAACCCCTTCTCGATGCCCCAGGGCGGCATGGAGGCGCTGTTGAACCAGGATCCGCTGACCATCAAGGCCTATCAGTACGACATCGTCTGCAACGGCGTCGAATTGTCGTCGGGCGCCATCCGCAATCATCGCCCCGAAGTCATGCTGAAAGCCTTCGAGATCGCCGGTTACCCGGCCGAAGAGGTCGAGCGGCGCTTCGGTGGCATGCTGAACGCCTTTCGCTTCGGAGCACCCCCGCATGGCGGTTCGGCCCCCGGCATCGACCGCATCGTCATGCTGCTGGCCGACGAGCCCAATATCCGCGAAGTCATTCTGTTCCCGATGAACCAGCAAGCGCAGGATCTGCTGATGCAGGCCCCCGCCGAGATCGACGACAAGCGCCTAAAGGAACTGCACATCAAGCTCGACCTGCCCAAGAAGGCGATCAAGGGCTAGGCCGACGAGAACGACAAGGAAACGCGCGTGCCCAAGGAAAACCGGCGCATTCTATTTTCTTCCGCCGAAGTGCATCGCGCGCTGCTGGAATATTCTGCCCAGCACAACAAGCCCATCCGCGACGGCAAGGTGATTTCCTTTCTCTTCGATCCCGCCGAAACCCCGGCCCTGGTGCTGATGGTCAGCGCCAAGGACGGACAGATCGAAAACCACAGCTTCAAGCTGGCCGAGCTTGGCGCCGCCATCATCACCTTTTGCCGCAACCACAAAATCCCCCTGCCCCACAAGGGCAAGAAGTCGCTGATCAAGATGGAAGACACGGTGGCCATCACCGTCGGCCACGAATGGGATGTGGTGTAGAGCCGTCTACACTTCCAGCTTCACCGGTTCCGGCGGCAGATCCTGCCAGCGCAGCACGTCGAGCACGCGCCTAGCCCGCTCGACCACTTCGGGATTGTCAGCGGAATATTTCTCCTCGAACTCGACTCGCTGCTGCCAGGCGATGACCATGTCCTTGGGGCGGTCGGGCTGGGCGTTCTCGCCGGTCAACTGGCCGATGGTCTTGTCGAAATCGGGATGCAGTTCCGATGGAAAGCCGACCATCTTGTATTCGTCCCAGGTGAATGTGCCGTCCATATACATGTTGTAGGAAAAGTCGGCCAGTTCGCGGGGCGTCATGCTGCGCACATTGCCGCGCTCGGAAGGTGCCGGCAGCATCAGATAATCGTTGGCGCCAGCCGCCTCCTGCCCGGCAGCGGAAAGTTTGACCTCGACCGCAGCAGCAGCGCCGGACGAAGCATCCGGCGAAGGCTGGCCCAGCTTGGGCTCCAACCGCGCCTCATCCTTGTCGCGTTCGGACAAGCCCTTGCCCCATCCGAAGAGCGGGAAGTCCTTGAACAGCGATGTTTCAATGCCCAACATGGTTCGCTCTATCAGGCCGCAGCCTCGTTCATGGAAAGTCTGGGTTCCGAGCGCCGCTCGCGCTTGGCTTCATACATCGCCTGGTCGGCGTCGATCAGGATCTGATGATGCTCGTCCTCGGGCCCATAGGCCTGGATGCCGAAGCTGGCCTTCACGGAAATCAGATTGCCGTCCCAGATGATGCAACTGGAATTGACGGCCTTTTCCAACGTGCGGGCCCGCACCAGACCGTTGCGCCAAGCGGTGTTGACAAGCAGCATGGCGAATTCGTCGCCGCCCAGCCGGCCCACGGCATCGGTGTCGCGGATCGAGGCCGCCAGCATGGCCGCCATATGGCGCAACACTTCGTCGCCCGCGGCATGGCCGAAATTGTCGTTGATGGGCTTGAAGCCGTCGAGATCGATATAGACCAGCACGCCATGCTCTTCGCGCCGGCGCGCCTCGGCCAAGGCCAGACGCATCCGGTGATCGAAGCCGCGCCGATTGTAAAGCCCGGTCAGTTCATCGGTATGCGCCAACCGCTCCAGCATATGGATGCGGGCTTCCTGCTGGACCAGGCGCTCACGCGCTTCTTGCGCCACCGCCAGGGCCAGGTCGGCGAAGCTTTGGTTCTCGCGCTCGGATGGGCCATAGCGTTTCAGATAGCGGGTGATGCGTTCGATATTGGCCACCAGATCGGTCTGGCTGACCAGTTCCTGTCCCTCGTGCCCGTCATGCATGGATTTGCTCCTTGAAGATACCGGCTGAGACCCTTCTGGCCCCAGGCACTCCCCGCAAATCGCGTGCCAGCGGATTTCATCGGTATTTCAGGGGCGTGCGGGTCGAATGCCCGGCAATTTCTGCCCATGACCCTAGGGAAGGCCGGAATCTTTGCCCCACCCCCCTGTTCACAGGATGGTTGAGCGCTATAATGTTAATTGGCTTTTGATTACCGATTTAGACGGTTCCCCAATGATGCGCCTTCGCCTTTTGGCCCTGACCGCCCTTGTGGCCTGCCTGACGGCGGCTTCCGTCCCTTTGATGGCGGCCGAGATGGCGCCGCATCGGGCCGATTATGTCCTCTCCTTGAAGTCGGCCAAGCAGGGCAGCGGCATCGTCGGGCTTAAGGGGGCGATGAGCTTTTCCTTCGCCGACAGTTGCGACGGCTGGACCGTGGAAAACAAGACCGTGATGACCATGCAGCAGGCCGAGGGCGACGAGATCGAAACACGCTGGAGCTTCTTAACCTGGGAGGCCAAGGACGGGCTTAGCTACCGGTTCCGCGTGCAAAGCCTGCGCAACGGCGAGAAGGCCGAGGATATCGAGGGCAGGGCCACGCTGGAAGGCCAGGGCGGAGCCGGCAAGGCCCAACTGTCGCGTCCCGAAGACAAAACCATCCGCCTGCCCAGGGGCACCTTGTTCCCGGCCACCCACACCCGTCTTTTCCTGGCCGAGGCGGCCAAGGGCGGCACCTTGTTCAAGCGCCTGGTCTTCGATGGCTCGTCCCTCGACTCGCCGCAGGAAGTCAACGCCCTGATCGGCAAATCCAGACCCGCCGTCGCCAAGCCTTCCGGCAAACTGGGAGCCCATCCCTTGCTGGCCGGTCCGTCCTGGCCGTCGCACATGGCCTTCTTCAACAAGGATGCCGAAGACGGATTGCCGATCTTCGAAATCAGCCTGCGCTATTTCGAGAACGGCATCGCCGACGATCTGGTCGAGGATTACGGCAACTTCACGGTGCGCTCGCAGCTCATCAAGCTCGAGCCTCTGCCCAAGCCCGACTGCTGATCTTTCCCTTCCTTTTCCTTTCTCTCATCCAAGGCGTTTCATGCCCAAGAATCAGCTCCATTACGTTGTTCAAGAACCGCCCGCCGTGGGTGGATGCCTGCAAGTGGCCCCCGGCATCAAATGGCTGCGCCTGCCCCTGCCCTTCAAGCTGGATCACATCAATTTGTGGCTGCTGAAGGACGGCGCCGGCTGGACCCTGGTCGATACCGGCATGAATTACGACGTGACGCGCCAGATGTGGGACGGGCCCTTGCTGGCGCATCTGGATGAAAGGCCGATCACCCGCATCCTATGCACCCATATGCATCCCGACCATATGGGGCTGGCCGGCTATCTGTCGCCCCGTTTCAAGGCCGAGGTCTGGGCCTCGCTGGCCGACTGGTCGTTCGGCCGCCTGCTGGCCCGCGACGGCGGCGAGGATTTCGACGCCGTGCATGTCGATTTCTTCCGGCGCGCCGGCCTGGACAGCGTGGAACTGGACATGATCCGCGAGCGCGGCAATTCCTACGCCAAGCGCGCCATGGCCCCGCCGCCGTCCTTTCGCCGCCTGCTCGACCGCGCCATCGTCAGCATCGATGGCGATGCCTGGCAATTGATCGAAGGCAACGGCCATTCGCCCGAACATATGTGTCTGTTCAATCCGGCCAGAAACATCCTGATTTCCGGCGACCAGATTCTGCCCAAGATCACCCCCATCGTCGGCGTCTGGCCGCAAGAGCCGATGGCCGACCCGCTGGCCTTGTACATGGCCTCGCTGGATCGTTTCGATCCCCTGCCCGACGATGTGCTGGTTCTGCCTTCACACGGCCTGCCTTTCACGGGGCTGAAGCCCAGGCTGGCGCAATTGCGCAGCCATCACGATCAAAGGCTGGATGAAACGCGACGCGCCGTCGAAACCCCGGCCTCGGCCAGGCAGGTGCTGACTGTTCTGTTTCCCAAGGTGAAGGATCCCAATGACGTGGTATTCGCCTGCACGGAAACCGTGGCCCACCTTCACCGCCTGATGGCCGAGGGCGAGATCAGGCGGGAAGAAGCGGCGGACGGAACCTATCTGTATCTGCGGAATTAAGCGGCGGCGCTTTCGACCTCGGGAGCGTCCGAAGCCATGCAGTAAAGTCCGTACAGCGTGCCGATGACTTCGCTCGCTTCGTGGCCGTTCAGGGAATAGTAGATGGTCTGGGCGGCGCGCCTGGTCTGCACCAGATTGTCGCGGCGCAGGCGGGCAAGATGCTGCGAAAGCGCCGATTGCGACAGGCCGATCAGCTTTTCCAACTGACCGACCGATTTCTCGCCATTCGCCAACTGGCACAGAACCAGCAGGCGGTGTTCGTTGCTCATGGCTTTTAGAAGCGTACTGGCCCGGCGCGCGCTGACTTGCATTTGTTCAAGGTCCATAGGAGCCCCTCTTTCACAATTTGTTGAATATACGCTAGCACTAATTCAGCGTATTTCAATCATTTTTTATGGAGAAATATTTTATATACAATAATATTACGTATTTACCGTCCGCTCGCCCTTGCCGCCCCCCACGACTTCGTTTAAGCTCATAGGAAATAAGGAGAAGCCTTCATGCGGCGGAAAACGGCGGCGCTGGTGCTGGCCTTGGGTTTGATCGGGCTTGCCGGACAGGCAAGAGCCGCCGAGGTCATCACCCTGACCCTGGACAAGGCCAAGATTTTGCGACTCGACAGGCCGGCGGCGGTCATCATTCTGGCCAAGCCCGAAATCGCCGATGTGGTTTTGGAAACCCAGCGCCTGCTGTTCATGATCGGGCGGATGGCGGGCGAGACCTCGCTGACCATCCTGGATTCAAACCATAATGAAATTTTGGCCGCCACCTTGGCGGTGGCGCCCGAGGATGATCGGCATATCAGCATTCTGCGCCATTGCCGGGCTCAGGGCGGCGGCAATTGCGTACCCGAGGAAACGCTGAACTGCGCCGCCGGCCGCTGCACCGTCGTCGCCTCGCCTGGGGCTGACACAAAAACCACCGGCGGCGGCGGCGCCGGGGCTCCGAATTAGGCCGCCTTGATCTTGGCGGTCAGCGGCGTGCGCTGGGCCTGATCGAGCAGATAGGGGGCGTCCTTGTCCGCCTCGGGCGGGAAAGGCAGGCATTCGAAATTCAGCCGGGGCGCCACAAGTTCTGATGGATCGCCCTCCCTGGCCGGCGCCGCGATGGCGATATTCTCCGCCTCTTCTGTCATGCGCGCCGCCAGATGGACGCATTGATCCTCGGCGGTCGTGTTCAGCAGAATGCAGAACTCGTCCTCGGCGCTTTTGGCCATCAGGTCGCTGCCGCGATGGCAGGCGATCAACAGACGGGCGGTTTCCGTCATCAGGCGGTGCGCCGTCTCGTAGCCGTGGCGCTGGAAGACTTCCTTCAGATTCTCAAGCCGTACGAACAACAGCGTTCCCGCGAATTTGGCGCGCTTGGACAAAGCCAGCATGCGCGGCAAAATCTGCTCCAATGCCTTGCGGTTGATGACGCCGGTCGCCTTGTCGATGCCGCCGCCGTGATAGAGTTCGTCATCCATGTCGAGAAGCCGGCGCGCCAGATCCAGCCTGAGGCGCAGCTCCAGCGCATTGTAGGGCTTGTGCATGATGTCGTCGGCCCCTGCGCTCAAGGCTTCGGTCAAGGATTCCTTGTCGTTGCGCGAGCTATAGAACAGCACATAGGTATAGTGCGGACGCTTGATGGCGCGAATGGCGCGCACCAGCTCAAGCCCATCCATGTCCATTAAATCAAAATCCAGGATGACGATGCGCACATCCTCGGCGCGGTACCAGGCCAGCGCCGCCGCCCCCGAATCCTCGCAATGAATCTTATGGCCCATCTTTTCCAGGCGCGAGGCCAGGATGCGAGCGAACAGGGGATCGCGATCCGCCACCAGAACTTTCTGGGCCGGAGAAAAGCGGTCGAAACGGGGATAGCCGTCGTCCCCCATGGGATTTCCTTCTTTCAACTTCAGGCACTTATTGTTACCCCAGGCCCTATAACCCGGCAAGCCGCCCCTTCCCAAGCGCCGATCTTTCTTTCAGAATGCACGAAATTCCATCTGGAAACGCCCCTTGTCCTCTTTCAAGCACCTATTTCTGGCATTTGCCCTGCTGCTGGCCCAAGCGCCGTCGGCCTGGGCCGATCTGGCCGAGGCGCAGGCGGCCTACGCCAAGGGCGATTACGAGGAGGCGGCGCGGCTGGCCACCGATTCCGCCAATGCCGGCGTGCGCGAATCCCACCGGCTTTTGGGCGAGATGCGCGAAAACGGACGCGGCCTGGCCCAGAACGACGCTTTGGCCTGGGCGCATTACAACAAAGCGGCCATGAGCGGCGACGCCGAATCCCAGTTCCGCCTGGGCCGCATCTATGAAGCCGGACGCGGCGTGCCGCAAAGCTTCGCCGAAGCCGTCAAATGGTACCAGCGGGCCAGCTTGAGCGGGCATGTCGGCGCCAAGGCCCGCCTGGGCCGCCTGACCATGGCCGGCAAGGGCGGCAAGGTCAGCTTCAGCAAGGGCCTGGCTTTGATCCAGGAAGCGGCGCTGATGGGCGAGCCAGAAGCTGAAACCGCGCTGGCCGACCTGGAACGGCGCGGATTGGCCTCGACCCGCCAGATGGTGGAACGCGGCCCGGTCGATGCGGAATCCGCCGCTACCCTGACCCAAGCCAAACTGATGGCCACGGCCCTGGGCGCGCCGCCGCCCCTGGGTCCGGGCATGAATCTGGGCGGCGAGGTTTTTCTGGCCCTGCGCGGCGCTTCGGCATGGACCGTCATTCTGCCCAAACCCGAAACCGCGGGCAGCGACGCCAGCGTCTGGCGGGCGGCCAGCATCCGCCTGGTCATCGCCAAGTCCGGCGACGATCAGTTGGACGTGCGGATTCAATTGCCTTCGGCCTGGCGCAATCTGAACCATGCCGGGCGCGAATTGGGAAAGCTGGAAATCGGCAGCCAATCGCTGACCGGCCTGTGGTCGATGGCCCAGGGCCGCTGGCTGCGCCACAACGCCCAGTATTCGGCCCTGCGTCTGGCCTCGGTCGGCGGCGCCGGCAGCGTGGATTCCATCGTCTCGACCCTGACCTCGCCAGCCGGAAGCGACGGCGCGCCCGCCGATCAGACCCAGATTCTGCGCCTGGCCAAAGGCGCGTTCAAAAGCCAGCACGGCGACGGGTTCGCCTTCGATGAGGTCGAAGCGACATCCACGCTGAAGGGCTTCGACGCCAAGGCTCTGCTGAATACCTTGCGGGCAGACAAGGATCCGGCGCCGATCCTGAACGGGTTATCCAGCCGCATCACCGCCAAGGGGCTGAATTTGTTTGGACCCAGCCGGATGGCCCAGGATCTGCGGATCGCCGGACTGAGCATGGAGTTCGAAGCCCAGGGGCTCGAGCAAGACAGCAGCGTCCTGAGCTTGGGATTCGAGGCCCTTGGCATCGGCAGCACGAAACCCTCCAACCCGGCCTCGGCCATGCCCGCCGACATCTGGCCGGAATCCGTCCGCCTGCATTTTGCCGCCGACAGGCTGCCGCTGCGCGACGTCTCGAACCAGATCGCCGCCCTCCTGATGTCGAAGAGTCAGAAAAGCGCCGCCGCTGGCAGGGTCGCCAGCGACCTGTTCTATGACGCCGCCGCCACCGTCGCCGACATCCTGATCGATGCCAGATCCGAATTCAGGATCGAGGAAGCATCGGTCAAGGCCCCCTTCTGGAGCGTCAACGCCAAGGGGGCGTTCGTGCCTGAACGCGGCAAGTCGCTGCCCGTCTCGGGAACGCTGTCCATCGTCAGCCAGGGGCTGGATCCGCTGATCAAGGCGCTGGACGACGGATCGAACGTCGCCGCTCTTTTCCTGGACGGGCTGAGGCGCACGACGCCGCCAAAAAAGGACGCTCTGGGCAACGACTTATTCGATGTCGTGCTAAGACAAGACGGCTCGATCGACATCAACGGCCAGCGCTGGAGCGGACCCGACAAGCCGCAGAATCAGCCTTCGGGTAAACCTGTGCCGTTGACGAAAAAGAAAAAATAGAAAGAATCAATCGCCGTAGCGGATGAAATCCGTCCAGGTGCGCTCGAGGCGCAGAAGGGCCTTGCTGGCCTCGACGAATTCCTTTTCGGCATCGGCCCTCTCGCCCAGCTTGGCCGCCATCTCGGTCTGCAGATGACGGATGGCGTTGCACAAATTCATGCCCTTGGGCGTCAGGCGCAGAATGACCGAACGGCGGTCCTTCGAGCTGCGTTCCTGTGCCAGATATTCGCACTCGGTCAGCTTCTTGATGTTATAGGAGACGTTCGAACCGTGATAATAGCCGCGGTCCTTAAGGTCGCGGATCACCATTTCCTCCTCACCGATGTTGGAGAGCAGCAGCGCCTGCACGGCGTTGATGTCGTCGATGCCCAGGCGGCGCAACTCAATGCGCAGCACGTCCAGGAAATGACGGTGCAGCCGCTCGATCAGACGAACGACGGTGAGATAAGAGTCACGCACGGCAAACCCCTTTAAGAGTGATGGCGCCAGAGCACCCTTCCCCGCCGCCTTGCTTTTTAGTTTTACATAAGATGAAACGGTTTCGGGGCGCTTGTCCAGCGCTTGATGGGGTTGGACGGCAAATCGCTGGGTTTTTTGGGCCAATGAACAGGTTCTACAGGCGGGCTCGCGCGAATCGGTGGTGGTCGTCTCGCTCAGGCAAGAAAATATTTCCAGGCCAGCGAGGCGAAAAGGATGGACAGCGAAACCACCAGCAGCGTCCGGACCAGCCCCGCCCCTTTGCGGATGGCCAAGCGGCTGCCCAGCCAGTTGCCAGCGATGTTGGCGGCTGCCAAGGGCAGACCCAAAGCGTAATCGACCGAGCCGGCCCAGGCAAAAGCCCCCAGAGCGGCGATATTGGAGGCAAAATTGAAGATCTTGGCCGTCGCCGAGGCATGGACCAGATCGACGCGCAGAAAGGCATGGAAGGCCAGGATCAGGAAGGTGCCGGTGCCCGGCCCCAAAAATCCGTCATAGAAGCCGATGGCAAAGCAGATGGCGGGGGCCTTCAGCCACAGATCGCGCCTTGAAAAATCAGCGGCGTGATGGCGGCCCTTCTTGGGCAGCAGCACGGCGGCGGCGGCGACGGGCAGCGCCAGCGCAATCAGACGGCCCAGGGGCTCGGCCTCGAACAATAGCACGGCCCGGGTTCCGGCATAGGCGCCGATCAGCGAGAAGGCCAGGCCGAATGCCGCGATCCGCCACAAGATCAATCGGCTGCTCACGAAATTGACCAGCGCCGCCAAAGTGCCCAGGGCCGACGCGAATTTGTTGGTGCCCAGCGCCAGATGGGGCGGAATGCCGGCCAGCAGCAGCGAGGGCGTCAGCAACAGTCCGCCGCCGCCGGCGATACTGTCGATGAAACCCGCTGCAAAAGCGGCCAGCGAGAGAAGAAATAGGATCATTCGGCCCAGTTCTCGATCATCAGGCCGGGGATATCCTTGAAATCCGCTTCGTTGGCGGTCACCAGAACCGAATGGGTGGACAGCGCATGGGCGGCGATCATGCGGTCGTAATCGCGCCCTTTGACCCAGCCGCACGGGGCGATGATGCGGCCATAGGTTTCCGCCGCCACGGCGTCAAAGGGGAGTACGGGAATATGCCGCATCAGAATTTCCAGACGCGCCTGGCGTATCTGCGAAAATTCCGGGGTCTTGAAGAGGCCGCGCTGCAGCTCCGCCAAGCTCAGGGCCGACATCAATATCTGCCCGTCATGCCGCGCCAATCTGTCCAAAACCGCTTCCGTTCCATCTCGCGCATGGATGGCGATATTGGTGTCGATGAGATAGGCCATGCCTGCGCCTAAGGTTATTGGGGTGAATCTCTATCTGGCAGTTCGATGGCTTCCCGTTTTTCCACGCTGGTCGGCTTGGGCATGGCCTTTAGCGCATGAACCGCATCCTTCAGATTCTGGTGGGCGGGAAAAATCGTAATCACGTCGCCAAGCCTGGAGATTTGCAGGTCCGAATTCATGTCGGCAAATGCCAATTCGGCGGGAATTCTAACCGCTTGGCTGTTTCCGGATTTGAAGGCGCGGGTTAAGGGCATGGCCAAGCTTTCGAAGGTCTCGGTAGAGAATAAAACCGAAAACCGCCCACGTCAATCCATGTATATACACTTACTTCGCGGCCTGGAACAGGTGCCGGACCGCGAAATGGATCAGCTTGCCCAGCCTGGGATCGGACGGTCCGCCCACCTTTCTGACCCAGCCCCAGGATTCCGACAGCATCTCGCCTTTCGCACAAAAGCTCATCAGCACATTGACCTTGCCTGCTTCGTTGGCAACCGGGGCCAGGATCTCGCCGGCGCATAAATGGGTGCCCCTGGCCATCTTCGGCGGGTCGAACATCAAGCTAACGCGGAAATTGGCGTGCGGGGCCAGGGCGGGATCTAGCGTGAAGCGGGTCGGGCGTTCGGGAAAGGCCCCCTCAAGCGCCGTCAGAACCAGGCGCTCCAGCTCGGCCTGACCGCCGTTGAAAGGCTCGCCTTGGATATCGACCAGAATCGGCCCCTCGGCCCCGGCATAAACAAACTCGCTCCAAGTGCCCGAGGGTCGGATATAGCTTTGCTGGGTTGTCGGCCCATCTGAACAGGCCGAAAGCCCTAAGGCACTGAGAAGGCTCAATAGTCCCAAAACCAACCTCCGCATCCGCCTTCCTCCCCAACAGGGCCACGATACAAGGTTGCCTGGCCCCTTGCCAGGGGCTATAAACCGCCCCTTACCCTACTCTTAGGAGACATGCGCATCATGGCCGCTTCCGACTATAAGGTCGCCGATATCGCCCTGGCCGACTGGGGCCGCAAGGAACTGACCATCGCCGAGACAGAAATGCCCGGCCTGATGGCCATCCGTCAGGAATTCGGAGCCAAGCAGCCCCTGAAGGGGGCCCGGATCGCCGGATCGCTGCACATGACCATCCAGACCGGCGTCCTGATCGAGACGCTGAAGGCCCTGGGCGCCGATGTGCGCTGGGCGTCTTGCAACATCTATTCGACCCAGGACCATGCCGCCGCCGCCATCGCGGCTGCCGGCACCCCGGTCTACGCCATCAAGGGCGAAAGCCTGGTCGATTACTGGGACTACACGCACCGCATCTTCGACTGGTCGGACGGCGGCTGCCCCAACATGATCCTCGACGACGGCGGCGACGCCACGCTGCTGATCCATTTGGGCATGCGGGCCGAGAAGGACATTTCGGTCCTGAACAACCCGACCTGCGAGGAAGAGGAAGTGCTGTTCGCTTCCATCAAGAAGCAGTTGGCCGAAAAGCCGGGCTGGTATTCGAAGAACGGAAGCGCCATCAAGGGCGTGACCGAGGAAACCACCACCGGCGTGCATCGCCTGTACGAGATGGAAAAGAAGGGCACGCTGCTGTGGCCCGCCATCAACGTCAATGATTCGGTCACCAAGTCGAAGTTCGACAACAAATATGGCTGCCGCGAATCGCTGGTCGACGGCATCCGCCGCGCCACCGACGTCATGATGGCCGGCAAAGTGGCCGTGGTCTGCGGCTTTGGCGATGTCGGCAAGGGTTCCGCCGAAAGCCTGCGCCATGCCGGCTGCCGCGTCATCGTCACCGAAATCGACCCCATCTGCGCCCTGCAGGCGGCCATGGAAGGCTATGAAGTCCAGACCATGGAACAGGCCGCGCCGCGCGCCGACATCTTCGTGACGGCCACCGGCAATGTCGATGTCATCACGGTCGAGCATATGCGGGCCATGAAGGACCGTTCCATCGTCTGCAACATCGGCCACTTCGATTCCGAAATCCAGGTCGCCGGTTTGAAGAACTACAAATGGCACAATGTGAAGCCGCAGGTGGACGAAATCGAATTCCCCGACGGCAAGCGCGTCATCCTGCTGGCCGAGGGACGGCTGGTCAATCTGGGCTGCGCCACCGGCCATCCCAGCTTCGTGATGAGCGCCTCATTCGCCAATCAGGTGCTGGCGCAGTTGGAAATCTTCTGCAACCCCGGCAAGTACGAGCGCAAGGTCTATGTGCTGCCCAAGCATCTGGACGAGAAGGTGGCGGCCCTGCATCTGGCCAAGCTGGGCGTGACCCTGACCCAATTGTCGGACAAGCAGTCCGGCTATATCGGCGTCGGCCAGAACGGCCCCTTCAAGCCGGACGCCTATCGCTATTGATTTGCGCGCATCAAAAGAGTTGACGGGGGGGGCCAAGCCCCCCTTCTTTTTCGTCTCCCCCTCTTTGGCTGTCTTGACGCGACGAAGCATGACGCCTATCTGTGCGCGGTAACTCTTTACCTTGGGATGACATGCGCCGGATATTTTTCGCCCTTCTGCTATGCCTGACGCCGAGCCTGGCCCTGGCCGAGGTCCGCCTGGACCTGACCGCGCAGGAACAGGCCTGGATCCGAGAACGCATCGGTCCCTTGCGCGTTCACAACGAGCTTGACTGGCCGCCCTATAATTTCAACGAAAATGGGCAGGCCAAGGGCTATTCCATCGACTATATGAACCTGTTGGCCGGGAAGCTGGGCCTGAAGGTGGAATATGTCAGCGGACCGAACTGGAACCAGTTCCTGGACATGATGAAAGGCCGGTCGCTGGACGTCATGCTGAATATCGCCAACACCAGAGACCGGCGCGAATATCTGGCCTTCACCGAGCCCTATTACATCACCAGCGTCGGCCTTTACGTGCACAAGGACGAAAACCGCATCGCCGATCTTTCGGATATGGCCGGCAAGCGGCTGGCCTTTCCCACCGGCTTCTTCTTCGAGGAATTCATCCGCAAATATTATCCCGAAATCAAGCTGGTCACCTTCGATTCCGCCCCCGCCACCTTCCGCGGCGTCGCCGACGGCAAGGCGGTGGCGGCGATGGACACGCTCGGCGTGGCGCGGCGCGTCCTCCAAGAGGAGAAGCTGAGCACGCTCAAATTCGCCGGCAAGGTCTCGGACCCGCGTTTCATCACCACCTTTTCCATCGCCACCCGCAGCGACAACATGATGCTGCGCAACATCCTGCAGAAGGGCATGGACGCCATTCTTCCCGCCGAGGAACTGGAGCTGGGACGCAAATGGAATTTGAAGGACGGCGCCGGCGAGGATCCGGCGGCCCTCCCCGCCGACGACGTCGCCTATCTGCAGCGGGCCGGCCGGCTGCGTTATTGCATCAACCCCAACCTCCTGCCGCTGGAAGCCCTGACGCTGGACGGCGCACATACCGGCGTTTCCTCGGAATTCATGAAGATGCTGTCCGAGAAGTTGGGACTGCCGATGCAGATGGTCCCCGCCCGCAGTTGGGAAGAAAGCAAGATTCTGGTCAAGCGCCGGCAATGCGATCTGCTGCCGATGGCCGTCAAATCGCAAGAAACCGAGGGCGGGATCCGGCTGACGGCGCCTTGGTTGTCGCCGGAACTGGTGATCGCCACCGGACACGACCAGATCTATGTCCCCGACATCAAGCAGATCGGCGAGCGGAAAATCGGCGTCACCCGCAATTCGCAGGCGCTTGGCATTCTGAAGGCCGCCTATCCGCAGTTGGACATCGTCGAAACCGACGATGTCGCCGCCGGATTGAAGGCGGTGGAAAAGGGACGCCTGTTCGGCTTCGTCGATATCCTTCCCGTCATCGGCAGAACCCTTGAGGCCGACGCCATCAAGGGCGTGAAGATTTCGGGCAGCATCGGCCTTAAGGCCGACTTCGCCCTGGGCGTGCGCGACGACGACCCCCGCCTGGCCGCCATCCTGGAACGGACGGCGGCGGCCCTCGACAAGGGCGCCATCGAAAGCGTCTATAAGCGCTGGCTGGCCGTGGCCTATGTCGAGCGCGTCGATTACGGCTATCTGTGGCAGGTGCTGGCAGGCGTCTTCGCCGCCGGACTGTTCGTGCTTTATCAATACAACAAAAGCCTGCGCGTGACGGCGACGCTGCGCGCCGCCCATGCCAATGTCGAAGCCGCCAATTTGCGACTGGACGAACAAAACCAAATTCTGGACCGGCTGGCACGCACAGATTCCCTGACCGGACTGTTGAACCGCCACGCCATCGACGAGCATCTGAACGAGGAATGGCGGCGCTTTCAGCGCTACGGCGCGCCTTTCTCGGTCATTCTGCTCGACATCGACCATTTCAAGGCCATCAACGACAGCCTGGGCCATCAGGCCGGCGACCAAGCCCTGAAACAACTGGCCGCCACCTTGAAACAGCATACCCGCGAAAGCGATCTCATCGGCCGCTGGGGCGGCGAGGAATTCCTCATCCTCTGCCCCTCGACACCGCTGGAGGGGGCCACGCGCCTAGCCGAACTTCTGCGCATCGAACTGCCCAAGTCCGCCAACTATGAAAACCACAGGCTGACCGCCAGTTTCGGGGTGGCCATGGCCGGAGCGGACGAAACCGCCGACCAATTGGTGCGCCGGGCCGACGATATGCTCTACCAAGCCAAGAAAGGCGGTCGCGACCAGGTGGCGGCGTAGGGACGTTTCGACCCTCGTCTGCGGTTTCGCCATATGCCACTTGCCGTTGAAGCCGTCGCCGGTGGTGTCGCCGCTCATGGCCGGCATGTCGGCGGCCAGGGACGGGATCGCGGAAAACAGGAAAACGGGCAGCCCTGCGGCGCTTTGGTTTCGGGAATCCCTGTACGACAGCGACGACGGCACATGATTCAAGTTGAAATTCAGGCCGTTAATCTTGAATCAAGAAATTCATATTAAGCTGGACGCCTGAGTCTGGATTTATTATGGTGATTCTTGCGAATCGCTGTGTCCGGACACAACTGTTTGCCGACGAATCAGGGATTTCAAGCATGGCTTATTGGGGAAGACTGTTGAATCGATTCAATGTTTTCCTGCCCCTGCTCGCCCTGGCGGGACTTGTGCTTTCCACCACGTCCCCAGCCGCGCGCGAGGTGCGTTATGCCTCGCTGGTCATCGACGCCAACAGCGGCGAAGTCCTGCATTCGGTCAATCCCAACCAGCGCAATTTCCCTGCCTCGCTGACCAAGCTGATGACGCTGTATCTCGTTTTCGACGAGTTGAAGCACAAGCGGCTGAAACTTTCCGACCGCATCGCCTTCTCCGACAATGCCGAGGCCCAGGCGCCTTCCAAGCTGGGCCTGCGCGCCGGTCAAAGCCTGACCGCCGAGCAAGCCATCCTGGCCATCGTCACCCGCTCGGCCAATGACGTCACGGTGGCCATGGCCGAGCATATCGGCGGCTCGGAAGAGGATTTCGCCCGCCTGATGACGGCCAAGGCCCGCGCCCTGGGCATGAGCCGCTCGACCTTCGTCAACGCCTCGGGCCTGCCCGATCCCGATCAGTTGTCGACCGCCCACGACATGGCCTTGCTGGCTCAGGCCCTGATTCGCCAATTCCCCGAATATTACGGCTACTTCCAGACCAGGAAGTTTCGCTTCAACGGCCAGACCATCTTCAGCCACAATCGCCTTTTGCAGTTCTACAAGGGAGCCGAGGGCATGAAGACCGGCTATATCCGCGCCTCGGGTTTCAATCTGGTGGCGGCGGCCAAGCGCGGCAACCGGCGTCTGATCGGCGTGGTGTTCGGCGGCCAGACGGCCAGCCAGCGCGACCGCCAGATGGCGCAACTTCTGGACAAGGGTTTTTCGTCCGCGATGGGGCAACGCCGGATCGAGCAGATGGGCGACGACGACGCCCTGGATGCCGACCAGGAAGCGCAGCCCACGGCGCCAGCCGATCTCGCCGAGGCCGAGCCCGAACCCGCGCCGGCCACGCCCGGCCGCCATGTCATCTCGATGCCGGCGGCCGTGCCCAACGACAATGTCCGCGTCGCCTCGGCCAGTTCGCAGGCCATGCTGCCGGCCTATCTTCCGCCTAAAAGCGGCTCGAAATACGCCAAGGCCAGCACCAAGATCGAAGAGTCCAGCCATCAACCCGGCTGGGGCATTCAGGTCGGCGCTTTCTCGCGGTACACCGTGGCCTATTCAGCGGCTACGGAAGCTCAGCGCAAGCTGGCCAAAAGCGTCGCCGCCGGGCGTCCCGTCGTCACCAGCCACAGGGCACGCGGCCAGACCATCTACCGCGCCCGCCTGATCGGCATCAGCGAGCAGCAGGCCCGCTCGGCCTGCCAGAAACTGGACGCCAACACCAGGGCCAACTGCCATGTCGTGGCCCCGGAAGGCCAGGCTAGCGCCAGCCAGGCATCCGGCTAAGCAAGCCTCGTTTCCAGCTTTCCTGCCATTCCTTCAAATCCCAGCTTCGAGACGGGTCGCCGGCCACGCCCGACCGCGTCATGAACAAGCGCGCCCTGACCGGCAGGGCGTCGGCCTTGACAAAGGCGGCGCTGGCCAGCCTGTATTCCGGCCCCTCGTAGCCGATCAGCCGCCGTAGCGCCGCCGGACCGACATCATGCGCCAGAACGCCTTCCGCCCATCCTGGCCGGTCTGGGATCAGCATCGGATAGCTTTTCCCGGCCACCGGAACGCAGCGAAAGCCAGGAAGCCAGGCCGTTTCGACGGGGATGTCCCTGCCGGTGACGGCGCGCCTTACTTCAGCATCGCGCAAGGTGCCGTAGAAGAACAGAACGGCCATCAGGTGATCTGATGGGCCAACACGGCACCCCGCGACGCCATCAGATAAAGACCGACATGATGGGTCTCGGCCTGCGGATGGCAGGCGGTGGGGGGCAGGCCCAAGGTCTTGGCTGCGGGCAGCGACAGATCGTAGGTGGCACAGCCCTGGGCATAAACGACGACATCCTTCAAACTGGGCATCATGCCGTGATTGCGGGCCGACAAAAGTGTCAGCACGAAATCCATGACGCAGATGTCGGTGCAGATGCCCACCACCACCACCGCCTCAAGCCTGGCCTGGTTGACCCAGTCGGCCATGCGGTTGCGCCCGGTTTCCAGATCGATCGCGCCCACGAAACCGTTGATGCAGTCCTTGCGGATCAGGGTGGCGCCCGGCTCCTTCTCAAGCCAGGTCAAGGCCGGCACCAGATTTTCCTCGCCCGTTCCCTGCTCGCAATGCGGCGGATAGGGTGGCTCGGCTCTGCCTGGAACGTGCGTGTCCAGAAACGCCGCCACCGGCTGGCCGCGGGCCAGGAACAGGCGGGCCAGACGCTCGGTCTCGCCCACCATGCGGATGACCTGGTCATTGGGCTCCGGCGGCGCCAAATAGCCGGCACCCACGGTGGCGAAGCCGTTGACGACATCGACGACGACCAGCCCCGCCGCTGGTTTGGCGGCGTCGAAGGGGCCGGTGACGATGGGAAGAGCTTGCTCAAGCGCCGCAAGAAGGGTCATGAGACGGTTCCTTCACGAATTCCTGCACCCCAAGCAAAGAATAGGAGATTGCCCGACAGGCTTCAACAGTCTGAAATATGCGGCAGCCCCAGATATTTGCCACAGAGGCCAGGCATCCGCCACAAATGGTTGTATCGATTTTGCGGCGTTTCCCCCACTTCTCCAAGATCAAGTTCGCCTCGACGAAAGCCGGTCATGCTGTCATCCTGTCAGCCAGGAAAGAAAAAGAAAGACCGCTAAGCATGTCCAATGACGGTCAGATGGCAGTGACTTCCGGCGTGCGTATGGCCGAAGCCAGACGGCGTATTCATCGCGGCATCGGCTGGCGGCTGCTGATTTCCATCCTGCTTGTCAGTTCCCTGGTGACGCTGGTGCTGACCGCCGGTCAGCTTTATTTCGAGTTCCGACGCGACGTCGGCGAAATTGAACAGCGGTTGAACGAACTGCAAAGCAGCTATGCCGAAAGCCTTGCCGGCAGTCTGTGGCAGTTCGACACCGAGCAGATCAAGTTGCAACTGGGCGGCATTCAACGTCTGCCCGGCATCCAGGCCGTCGAATTGCGCGAAACCAACGGCGCCAGCCGCCAACCTCTGGTCATCCGTTCGGGCGATCCTTCCGCCAATCCACCCATCGCGCACGAATTTCCCCTAGTCTTCGCCGACCGCGGCAGCTTGCGCACCATCGGCGTCTTGCGCGTCGAGGCCACATTCGATCATGTCTATGCGCGCCTGATGGACAGCACCCTGGTCATCTTGCTCAATCAGGGCATCAAGACCTTTATCGTCTCGCTGTTCATTCTTCTGATCGTCCACCGCCTGGTGACGCGCCATCTGATCGACCTTGCCGATGTCATGGAAGCCTACGATCCTTCCCGTCCCGGCCAGCCTTTGTCCCTCGACCGCCCGGCCAGCGCCTCTCCGGACGAGTTGGACCGCATGGTCCAAGCCATTCAGTCGATGCGCGATTCGCTGGGCTCTGCGTTGAATAGGGTCCAGGACGCCAATATCGAGATGGAAGCCGAAATCGAGCAGCGCCGCGAAACCGAGGCCAGGCTGCAGGAATTGGTCGAGAAGCTGACCGTCAGCAATTCAGAACTGCAACGCTTCGCCTATGTCGCCTCGCACGATTTGCAAGAGCCGCTGCGCGGAATCGTGCTGTATGCCCAGAGGCTTGAAAAGAACTACCGTCAGCACCTGAACCAGGAAGCCATCGTAGATATCGATTTCATCGTCGGCAATGCCAGGCAGATGTACGATCTGGTCAATGACCTGTTGGCCTTCTCGCGCCTTGGCCGGGGGCTGACTTTCGCCAAGGTCGGCCTTGACGCCTGCTGCAACGCCGCCCTTTCCAGCCTGGACCAGGTCATCAAAATTTCCAATGCCGAGATCGTCGTTTCTTCCCTGCCGGAGGTGATGGGCAACGCCGTTCAACTGAGCGAGTTGTTCGAAAACCTGATCGACAACGCCATCAAATTCGCCCAGCCGGGAATTGCCCCCAAAATCGCCGTTGGCTGCGAACGCCAAAACGGGCATTTTGCCGTTTTTGTATCCGACAACGGAATTGGCATCGAACCCTCCAGCCAGGACGTGTTCGACCTTTTCCGCCGCCACCATACCCAACAGGCCTTCCCGGGAACCGGCGTCGGTCTGGCCATCTGCAAACGCATCGTGCAACTGCATCACGGCCGCATCTGGCACGAGTCGAAACCCGGCCAAGGAACCACCTTCTTCTTCACCCTCGGCCAAACGCCCTCGCCTGCGGGCCTGGCGAAAGACTAGGTCATGCGCCACATTCTTCTGCTCTTGGCAACGTGGTTGTACTGCCTTCCGGCCATGGCCGGCGAAACCGTGATCCTGTCCCAACGCGACGACCCCCTGGCCCATATCGCCGCCAGCATCGTTTCCAGCGCTTTTCATCGCATCGCCCTTGACGTTCTGTTTAAACCGCTGCCGCCGGAGCGGGCCTTGCAGGATGCCGACAAGGGCGAGACCGCCGGCGACATCGCCCGCATCGCCGGAATTGAAAAGCAGTACGCCAATCTCGTCATGGTGCCAGAGCCCCTGCTTAATTTCGACACCTTGGCCTTCACGACGGGACTTTCCTTCAAGGTCGATGGCTGGGAAAGCCTGCGCCCCTATCGTCTTTGCGTGCTTCGCGCCATGAAACTGGCCGAGCAAGGCACCGAAGGCATGGACCGCATTCTGGGCAATGATTCGTCGCAAATCATCTTGATGCTGCGGGCTGGACGCTGCGACGTCGGAATCTTCGCCCACTATATCTGGCCTGAAGTCGATCGCCTGCAGGCCGGCCCCTTGCGCATGCTCGAGCCGCCGATCAGCAGCCTTCCCCTCTATCTCTATCTGAACAAGTCGCAGGCGGCTTTGGGTCCAAGACTGGCGGAAGCCCTTCGCCAGATGCGCCGCGACGGCAGCACGGACCGCATCATCATGGATGCGCAAAAGGACATCGCGGCGGCCAGAAGCCGCAATGAAATGCCGGCGAAATAGCTACAGAGCTCCCGCCAAGGTCCATTGATGAGGATATGTCATGCCCCGCCTGCCGCTGGCCCTTCTGCTGTGCCTTTTATCCCTTCCCGCCTTCGGCCAGGATAAAATCCTGCTGTCCCAGCGCGACGATCCGCTGGCCCGCATCGCCGCAAGAATAACCGCCGAGGCTTTCCATCGCATCGGCCACCGGGCCGAATTTCTGGTCCTTCCCAGCGAACGCGCTCTTCAATCCGCCGACAGCGGCCAGACCAAGGGCGATCTTGTCCGCATGGCAGGCATTGAAAAGCTCTATCAGAATTTGGTTCAGGTGCCCGAACCGATGCTGAATTATGATACCGTGGCCTTCACGAAGGGATTGGGTTTCAAGGTGGAAGGATGGGAAAGCCTGCGCCCCTTCCGCCTATGCATCCTGCGCGGCAACAAACTGGCCGAGATCGGGACCGACGGCATGGAGCGAACCCTTGCCAACGATGTACCCCAATCAATCATGATGTTGGGCGCGGGAAGATGCGATGTCGCTGTACTGGGCTATATCGCCTGGCCGGAAGTCGACCGCTTGAAGGAAGGGCCTTTGCGGTCGCTCGATCCTCCGATCAGCAGCGTTCCCCTGTATCTCTATCTCAACAAGGAAAAGGCCGATCTGGCGCCCAAGCTGGCGCAGGCCCTAAGGCAGATGCAGGCCGACGGCTTCACCCCTGGAATTTTGGGCGAGATGGAGAGGGATATCCAGGAAACCCGCCAGCGCAACGCCATGCCGACAAGATAGCTAGAAAGCCGTCGGCACCCCAGATTCCGACAACTGCCCGCGCAGCAAATCTTTCAAGACATCCAGATGGGCCTTGTCCTTGGCTTCGGCCCTGGCCACCAGCACGGCCTGGGTGTTCGAGGCGCGAAGCAGCCACCAGCCCTCGCCGTCTTGCACCCGCACGCCGTCGGTGGCATCGACCTTCGCGCCCGAGGCAGACAGACGGGCCCGCACTTCCTCGACGACGGCGAATTTGCGCTGGTCGGGGCAATCGATGCGGATTTCCGGCGTGTTGACCAGCTTGGGCAACAGCGCATGCCATTGCGCCAGACTGATGTTCAGGCGCGCCACCTTGGACAGAAAGCGGATGGCGGCGTACAGCGCGTCGTCATAGCCGTAATAGGAATCGGCAAAGAAGATATGGCCGCTCATTTCGCCGGCCAAGGGGCAGCCGATTTCGGCCATCTTGGTCTTGATCAGCGAATGCCCGGTCTTCCACATCAGGGGCTGGCCGCCCATCAGCTCGATGGCCTGGAACAGCGCCTGGCTGGCCTTGACGTCGGCCATGATGGTGGCGCCGGGATTGTGTTTCAGCACATCCTCGGCCAACAGCACCAGGATCTGGTCGCCCCACAGGATTTTCCCGTCGCCGTCGATGACTCCGATACGGTCGCCGTCGCCGTCGAAGGCGATGCCGAGATCGGCCTTGTCCTCGGCCACCGCCGCCTGCAGATCCTTTAACGTATGCGGCTCGGTTGGATCGGGATGATGGTTGGGGAATGTGCCGTCGATCTCGGCGAACAGCACCCTGTGATGGCCGGGAAGCTTGGCCACCAATTGGCCTACGATCTCTCCGGTGGCGCCGTTGCCGCAATCCCAGACCACGCGCAGGGGGCGCTGGCCGGTATAATCCTGCAACAGGCGCTCGGTATAGGATTTGGCGATCTGGCGCGCCGCCAAGCCGCCCGATCCGGTGGCATAGGCCCCCGCCGCCGCGATGCGGCCCAGTTCCTGGATGTCGGCGCCGAAGAAGGGCTTGCCCTTCATCACTATCTTGAATCCGTTGTGGCTGGGCGGATTGTGCGAGCCGGTAATCATGATGCCGCCATCGGCATGCAGGGTCTTGGCGGCGAAGTACAGCATCGGCGTCGGCCCCAGGCCGATATCCTGCACGTCGATGCCGGCGGCCCGAAGTCCCAGAATGACGGCGTCGGCCATCTCGGGCGAGCTGAGGCGCCCGTCGCGCCCAACCGCGACATGGCGACCGCCCTGTTTGGCGCAGATCGTGCCGAAAGCCCGTCCGATGGCGTAGGCGTCGTCGGCGGTCAGGGTGTCATTGACGATGCCGCGAATATCGTATTCGCGCAGGATGGTGGGATGAAAAGGATGTTTGAGACTCACGTGATCACCGTTGGCTTGTCGCGCCCGGTCCGCAGCATGATGCCCGCCAACTCCTCGGCGGCGGCAATCAGGTCGCTTAGCATCACTTGGGTATCGGCGCCGTGTTTGCCAAGATCGGCCACAAGACGTTCGAAATAAACCCGCAGGGTCGCCCCCTCGGTGCCGGTGCCGGAGAGACGGAACACCATCCGCGCCCCGTCGCCGAACAGAACCCGCACGCCCTGCTTGGCGCTGACGCTGCCATCGACCGGATCGGTATAGGCGAAATCATCGGCCCCCGTCACCGGCAAGCCGGCGATGGTCTTGCCGGGCAGGCCGGGAAGCGCCGTCCGCAAATCGGCCATCAGCTTGTCGGCGATATCGGTGGGGATGGCTTCCCAGTCGTGGCGCGTATAGAAGGTGCGTCCGAAACGCTTCCAATGCGCCTCGACAAGCTGGGCGACCGATTGCCCGCGAACGGCCAGGATGTTCAGCCACATCAGAACGGCCCACAAGCCGTCTTTCTCGCGCACATGGTCGGAACCGGTGCCGAAGCTCTCCTCGCCGCACAGGCTGGCCTTGCCGTCATCGAGCAAGTTGCCGAAGAATTTCCAGCCGGTGGGGGTTTCGAAGCAGGGAATGTTCAGGGCCTTGGCCACCAGATCGACGGCGCCGCTGGTCGGCATCGAGCGGGCGACGCCCTTCAGGCCCTGGGCATAGCCGGGGGCGACGGTGGCATGTTCGGCGATCACGGCCAGACTGTCCGAGGGGGTGACGAAGAATCGCCTGCCCAGAATCATGTTGCGGTCGCCGTCACCGTCGGAGGCCGCTCCCAGATCCGGCGCATTCTGGCCGTTCATCAGCTCCACCAGCTCATGGGCATGGACCAGATTGGGGTCGGGATGGTGGCCCCCGAAATCCTCGAGCGGAACTTCGTTCATGACGCTGCCCTTGGCAGCCCCCAAACGATTTTCCAGAATTTCCACGGCATAGGGGCCGGTCACCGCGCTCATGGCGTCGAAGGCGATGCGATGCCCGGCCTTGAACCAGGCTTGGATGCGCGCGAAATCGAACAATTGCGCCATCAGGTCGGCATAGTCGGCAACTGGGTCGATGACCTCGACCGCGGTGGCCCCCAACTGGAACTTGCCAAGCGCTTCGATCGACGGCGCCTCGGCATCCAGAATGCGGTATTCGGCGATGGTTCCGGTGCGGGCAAAAACCGCCTCGGTCAGTTTCTCGGGCGCGGGAGCGCCGGAGCCGTTGTTGTATTTGATGCCGAAATCTTCCGAAGGTCCGCCGGGATTGTGGCTGGCCGACAGCACGAAGCCGCCGAAGGCCTTGTGCTTGCGGATCACGCAAGAAACGGCGGGCGTCGATAGAATGCCCTTCGCCCCCACCAGCACGCGACCGAAGCCCTGGGCGGCGGCCATCTTCAAGATGGCGCCGATGGCTTGCCGGTTGTGATAGCGCCCGTCGCCGCCCACCACCAGCGTCTTGTCGGCGAAACCCTCCGGCGTTTCGGCGCGCAAGACATCGAACACCGATTGAACGAAATTCTCGAGATAGTGCGGCTGCTCGAAGACCTTGACCTTTTTGCGAAGACCCGAGGTGCCGGGCTTCTGCCCGTCGAATGGTTTGGTTGCGACGGACAGAACGCTTCTCATGGCCTAGCCTTTCTTGGGGACCGGACGCCCGACGCCGATATAGTTGAACCCCGAAGCCACCATTTCCGTCGGCGAGTAAACATTGCGCAGATCGACCATGGCCGGCGTCTTCATCAGCTTCTTCACGCGCGGCAAATCCAGCGACCGGAACTCGTTCCATTCCGTCACCAGCACCACGGCGTCGGCGTCCTTCATGGTGTCATAGGCGTTTTCGCACCATTCGACGCCCGAAATCATCTTCTTGGCCTCTTCCATGCCCTCGGGGTCGAAGACGCTGAGATTGGCGCCGGCGGCCTGCAGGGCGGGCACGATGTCCAGCGATGGGGCGTCGCGCATGTCGTCGGTATTGGGCTTGAAGGTCAGACCGAGCAGGGCGATCTTCTTGCCCCGCACCTCGCCGCCGCAGATTTCCACCACCTTGTCGGCCATGCGCTTCTTGCGCTTGTCGTTGATGTCGACCACGGTTTCGACGATGCGGGCCGGAGCGCCGGCATCCTTGGCTGTGCGCACCAGGGCCAACGTGTCCTTGGGGAAACAAGAACCCCCATAGCCGGGGCCGGGATGCAGGAATTTCTTGCCGATGCGCCCGTCGAGCCCGATGCCCTTCGAGACGTCATGGACGTCGGCGCCCACCTTCTCGCACAGATCGGCGATTTCGTTGATGAAGGTGATCTTGACGGCCAGGAAGGCGTTGGCGGCGTATTTGGTCAATTCCGCCGTCTCGCGGCCCGTGAACAGGATCGGCGTCTCGATCAGGTGCAGCGGGCGGTAAAGCCTGCGCATCACCTCGCGGGCGCGCTCGTCCTCGGTGCCGATGACGACGCGGTCGGGGCGCATGAAATCGTTGATGGCCGAGCCTTCGCGCAGGAATTCGGGGTTCGAAACCACGTCGAAATCGGCCTTGGGATTGGTCTTGCGGATGATGGCCTCGACTTCGCGGCCCGTGCCCACCGGCACGGTGCTTTTATCGACGATCACCGTATAGCCATCCAGATTCTGGGCGATTTCCTCGGCGGCGGCATAGACGTAGGACAGATCGGCATAGCCGTCGCCGCGCCGCGACGGCGTGCCGACGGCAATGAACACGGCGTCGGCGCCCTTGACCGCCGGTCCCAGATCGGTGGTGAAGGACAAGCGCCCGTCCTTCACATTATCCTCGACCAGCTTTTCCAGCCCCGGCTCGTAGATGGGCATGATGCCCTGCCTCAGCTTCTCGATCTTGGCGACGTCCTTATCGACGCAGGTGACGCTGACGCCGAATTCGGAGAAGCAGGCACCGGAGACCAGGCCAACATAGCCGGTGCCGATCATGGTAACGCGCATGCGATGTTCCTTCGCTTTGTAAAAAGGGGATTAGATGTCGATCGACTTCAAGGCTTCGCGGAAATCGTCGGCCAGATCGGGCCGGTCGAGGCCGTAAACGACATTGGCGGCCAGAAAGCCCACCTTGTCGCCGCAATCGAAGCGCTGGCCCTCGAAGCGAAGGCCGTGGAACGGCACCTGGCCGATGGTCTTGGCCATGGCGTCGGTCAACTGCACCTCGCCGCCAGCGCCGCGCTGCTGCAATTCGAGATAGTCGAAGACCTTGGGATGCAGGATATAGCGTCCGATGATGGACAGCGTCGAGGGCGCCACCTCGGGCTCGGGCTTTTCCACCAGCCCTTTGGCGCGGGCCAGCCTGCCATCGTCCTTTTCGACGTCCAGGATGCCGTAGCGCTTGGTGTGTTCGCGCGGCACGTCCATCACCGCCACCATGCTGCCGCCGGTTTCCACCCAGACATCGACCATCTGACGCAGGCAGGGCACGCGGGCACGCACCAGATCGTCGGGCAGCAGCACGGCGAAGGGTTCGTCGCCGACCAGGTCGCGGGCGCACCACACGGCGTGGCCCAGGCCCAAAGGCTCCTGCTGGCGGGTATAGGAGACCTGGCCCGATTTCGGCATCCAGGAGGTGACGGCCTCGATCTCCTTGGTCTTGCGCCGCTCCAAAAGCAGGCGTTCCAACTGCGGCGCGTGGTCGAAATGGTCTTCCAGGGCGCCCTTGCCGCGTCCGGTGACGAAAATGAAATGCTCGATGCCGGCGGCCTGCGCCTCCTCGACGGCGTACTGGATCAGGGGCTTATCGACGACGGGAAGCATTTCCTTGGGCATCGCCTTGGTGGCGGGCAGGAACCGGGTGCCCATGCCGCCCACGGGAAACACCGCCTTGCGCACGCGTCGTACCATCTCGGAAACCCCTTAAGATCCGTCGTTGAACAAAGCCGCCCCGATCTACAGAACGGCGTCTGTTTTTTGCCACAGCTATCTGGCCAGGGCAACGGTATGACAGCGAATTTGGGCAAGAAAAAGGCCCGAGTGGGCGAAAATCGCCCCCGGGCCCTTTTTTTGGCGGGAAATGGCCTCAGGCGGCCAAACGCTTGCCTTGGTAGCTGCCGTCGGCGACGCGATCGATATCGGTGCGGACCAGGCCGATATCGGCCAGTTCGCGGTCGTCCAGCGCGTTCAATTCGGCGGCGACGCGGCGCTTTTCCAGCCAGACGGCAAATCCAACCACGCCGCGCACGGCCAACCCGCCCAGCTTGTGGCCCAGGCCGGACGGGCTTGGTCCGTTGTCTTGGTCGGCCGGCATATAGCTGTCGAGCCAGCCGGAAGAATAAACATTCTGCTTGAACATGTTACGAAAGCTCCATCCTGGTGGCCGCAGAATCGGCGGACCCAACATATAGGTAAAAAGCTTATATGCACTGCCGCAAATTTTGCATTGCAGCAATTCTGAGGCCGCATGGAGTCATCGAGCAAAAAAACCGCGACGAGCCTAGGGCGCGTCCCCCAACACCCCATAAAAAAACCGCGACGAGCCAAGGGCGCGTCGCGGTAAGGTGCGGGATCAAAATGCCTGATGAGGGAAGGATAGACCGGCCATGTTGCCCCGCGTTAAACGCCTTGTGATGGGTAGGTGAATTCTCGTGAATGTGTGTTAACGACAAATTTTATGTTAATAATGAATAAGTTTTATGATTCTCGGAAATGGCGACAGCATGGGCCGCGGCATTCCTCGATTTGTATTTTTAAAGCGCTTGGGGCTGGCGGCGGCGGTCCTGGCCGTTTACTGGGCAATCTGCCTTCCGGCCCGGGCCCAGGAAGCGCCGGCAGGCACGGTCATGACATCGCTGCGGCTGATCGACACCGACGACCAGGAATGGTTGAAGCAGATGGCGGAACGCGGCTATCCAATCGCGCAACTCTCGCTGGGCCGGTCCTATCGCCTGGGCAAGGGGGTTGAACGCAATCCGGAGCAGCAACTGGCCTGGACGAAAAAGGCCGCCGACCAGGGTTTCGTCTGGGCGCAATACGAAATGGGTCGCATCTTTGAAACCGGCGATGGCAGGCCTGCCGATTCCGTTGAAGCCCTGAAATGGTACCGTCTGGCCGGCGCCAAGGATCATCTGCCGGCGCTGCGCCGCTTGGCCGACCTCAAGGACGGCGCCGACGGCGGCGAAGCCTGGCAGAAGCGCTTTCTCTTGATCGAAGATCAGGAAAGGCGTTTTCGCGCCGCCCTGAAGGATATCAAAGCCGAGAAACTGTCCCCAGACGAGTTGTTCGCCCGCCTCGACGCCCTGGGCCAGCAGGGTGTCGCCAAGGCCGAAGCCGAACTGGGGGGCCGCCAGATCGACGGGCGCGGCGTGCCCAAGAATATGGAAGACGGTCTCCGTCGCCTGCGCAAATCGAGTGAGCTTGGATGGCCGGGGGCCATGAATGGCCTAGGCCTGGTCTATTTCTTCGGGCGCGGCGTCGAGCGCGACCTGGCACAGGCCGTCGGCTATTTGAAAAAGGCGGCGCACGGCAATTTCATCCCCGCCTATACCTGGCTGGCCAAGATGACAGAAAGCGGCGAAGGCGCGCCGCAGGACATTGTGGAAGCGATCGGCCTTTACCGCATGGCCGCCGAGCAGGGCGACGCCCAGGCCCAAAGACGTCTGGGCGAACTGGCCGAGCAGGGCCACGGGATGAAAAAGAATCTCGATCTGGCGGCGCAATGGTACGGCAAGGCGGCGCAGGCCGGCGACAAGGCGGCCAAGGACGCCCTGGCCCGCCTGGGGGTTGCCGAACCGGCGGCCAAGCCCCCCACTTCTTCCACCCCCGTCAAACTGTCGCTGCTGGGCATTCAGGCCATGTCGCTGTCGGCGGACGAACGTTGCCATCACCTAAGCCAGGACGAGCGGCGCTTTTTGGATGTCGTCTTCAAGGAAGAGGCCGCCAAGCAAAGCAGGGACATCCAGGCCGAAATGGAACAGGCCAACCGAAACACCGCCAAATGGGCCTGCGACGACAAGGCGAAAACGGCCATTCAGGGCGGACTGCGCGCCAGCGCGATGTCGCGTCTGGCGCCTCTGCAGGCCAAGGACGCCGAAGTCAAATTCTGGCTGGTGCTGTTTCCCGCCAAGCTGATCAACCGTCGCTGCGGCTTTTACGGCGAGGAAAAGGCGGCCCAGCTCGACCGCCTGTCCGGCCAATTGACGCAACGCCTGCAGACGCGCTTGAAAAGCGATCAGACGCTGGCCGTGGTGGTGCCGATGGCCGAGGAGGAATTCGCCAACCAGGCCAACAAATCGGCCTGCGACGCCACGGCCCGCCAGAAGGTCGACAACGCGCTTAAATTGGCCAACAACGCCGCCAAAAAAGGGGAGCGCGAATTTTGAGCGGGCATGCCGATTTCCTGTGGGGGGCCTCGACGTCTTGCTTCCAGATCGAGGGCGCCGCCAAGGAAGACGGGCGCGGTCCCTCCATCTGGGACACGCTATGCGCCAAAAAGGACGGCATCGCCAACGGCGACACCGGCGACGTCGCCTGCGACCATTACCACCGCTACAAGGAAGACATCGCCCTGATGAAGGGAATGGGCCTCTCGGCCTATCGTTTTTCCATCGCCTGGCCGCGCCTGCTGCCCAAGGGCAAGGGGGCCTTGAACGAGCAGGGCCTCGATTTCTACGACCGCCTGATCGACGGCTTGCTTGAAGCGAATATCGAACCCTGGGTCTGCCTTTATCACTGGGATCTGCCGCAAGCGCTGCAAGACCTGGGCGGCTGGCGGAACCGCGACGCCGCGGGATGGTTTGCCGACTACGCCGCCCTGTGCGCCCGGCGATACGGTGACCGCGTCAAGCATTGGGCGACCTTCAACGAATTTTCCGTCTTCACCCTGTTCGCCTATGCGCTGGGCTGGGGCGCGCCCAACATTTCGGACCGCCAGGCCCATCTGCAGGCCATGCATATCGTCAACCTGGCTCATGGCGCGGGCGTCGATGCGCTCAGGGCCTTGGTCCCCGGGGCCCGGATCGGCGCCGTGCACAGCGTCCAGCCCTGCCAACCACAGGATAAGGCGCCGGAAAACATTGAAGCGGCGGCGCTGTTCGACGAGGTCTGGAACAAGGCCTTTCCCGACGCCCAGTTGCTGGGCCACTATCCCGAGCGCATCGCCCGGCAGATCGAGCCCTATGTCCAGGCCGGCGACATGGCGCGGATCAACCGCCCTCTCGACTGGTTCGGCCTGAACTATTACGCCCCGATGTTCGCCAAGGCGGATGCCGGCGGCATGCAGTGGGACATCGGCTGGGGAGCAGCGCCCGACGAGATGCCGCTGAGCGACATCGGTTGGCCGATGAGCCCCGAAGCCTTTCAGGACGCCTTGCACGAATTGACCCGACGCTATCGCCTGCCCATCTATGTGACCGAGAACGGCTATGGCGTGGCCTCGGGCGAAGAGCCGGACGAGAAGGGCGAGGTGCAGGATCAGGGCCGGGTCGCCTATCTGCAAAGCCATATCCAGGCCATGCTGAAGGCCAGGCGGAACGGCGCCGACGTGCAGGGCTATTTCCTGTGGTCGCTGCTGGACAATTTCGAATGGGGAGCCGGTTACGGCACCCGCTTCGGCATCGTCCATGTCGATTTCAAGACCTTGAAGCGCATCCCCAAGGCCTCGGCCAAATGGTATGCAGGATTTATTCGATCCTTCCGCTCTTCGCCACCTGGCTCATGAGGCGGTAACTGTCCTTGGGCGTTCGCTTCAGCGTGTCGTAATCGACGCGCACGATGCCGAAACGCTTGGACAGGCCGAAACCCCATTCGAAATTGTCGAGCAGGCTCCAGACCAGATAGCCCTTGACGTTGCAACCATCCTGCGCCGCCTTGGCCACCGAAATCAGATGATCCTTGATGAAGGCCACGCGTTCGGGGTCGTGCACCGATCCATCGGCCTCGACCTGATCGTCATAGGCGGCGCCGTTCTCGGCGATATAGACCGCCGGATTGCCGTAGTCGCGCTTGAACTCCATCAGCAGATCGTAAAGCCCGTCGGGCTGCACCGGCCAGGCCATATAGGTCCAGCGGTCGCAATGGGCGTCGCCCCAGGTGACGTCGAACGGATGCCCCGCCTCGTATTTCATGGTCATGCGCGAATAATAGTTGATGCCCAGAAGGTCGATGGGGAAGCGGATGGCTTCCTCGTCGCCTGGCAGGACGATGCCTTTCATCTTCTCGGCCAGAATGTCGGGAATTTTGCCCCGCATCACGCCGTCCAGCGGCACGCGGTTCCACACCGCGTCCCAGCGCTTGGCGGCGGCGAGGTTTTCCGGCTTGTCGTCCTCGGCCCGGCAGGGCTGCAGATTGATGACGGTGCCGGTGGTCAGGCCCGAATGCTCGGCCGTGATGGCGCGCAAAGCGGCCCCCTGCGCCAGATTCTGATGATGCAGGGCGCGCAGCATGCCCTGTTCGCCCAGCTTCAGCCCCGGCGCCTGATCGGTCAGGCCATAACCAAAGATGGCCACCACATTGGGCTCGTTCAGCATCATCCAGCTTTTCACGCGGTCGGCCAAACGCTGGGTGACGATGCGGGCATAGTCGGCGAAAGGCCCCACGATTTCGCGGCCCTGCCAGCCGCCCTTATCTTGCAAGGGTTGCGGCATATCCCAGTGATAAAGACAGGCCATGGGGCGAATGCCCGCAGCCAGCAGCGCATCGACAAGGCGATCATAGAAGTCGAGCCCCTTCTCGTTCACCGCCCCCGTCCCCGTGGGCAGAATGCGCGGCCAGGCGATGGAAAAGCGATAGGCGTTGAAGCCCGCATCCTTCATCAGGGCGATGTCTTCAAGATAACGGTGGTAGTGATCGCAAGCGACATTGGCGGTGCTGCCGTCCTGGATATGCCCCTGCTCGGCGAAGGTGTCCCAGATGCATTTTCCGCGACCGTCTTCGGCATAGGCGCCTTCGATCTGATAGGCGGCCGTCGAGGCGCCCCACAAGAAATCCTTCGGAAAAGTCAAAGCAGCCATGACCGCATCCCATTGCCGTTGAAAAAACCCCATCGGATAAGGATGCCCGAAACCCCGGCCTCGCGCCATCCCTGCTATTCAAGGCCAAACAGAGAATCGGGCTTTCGAGTCGCGCGATTTCAGCGCCCTCGGCCTTCATGAAAAAGCATGCAATATCAATGCACTTGATGGCCTGCGCTTGATATTGCGCGCTTTATGTGGTTTTTCAAGCTTACCTATCAACCTTTTCAGGGATAAATAACATGGCCAAGGCACCTACGACCAAGGCGGCGGCGGCTGACAAGCCCGCCCTTGTCACGCTCAAGCACCTCGCTGCCGCGACTGCGACCAAGCATGAAATGTCCAAGAAGCAGTCGGAAGCGATTCTGAACGACGTCGTCGATATGATCACGAAGCACCTGAAGAAGGGCGCTCGCGTCCGCATCGTCGGCCTGGGCGTTCTGCAGGTCAAGAAGCGCGCCGCCCGCATGGGCCGCAACCCCGCCACCGGCGAGGCGATCAAGATCAAGGCCAGCAAGAAGGTCGCCTTCCGCGCTGCCAAGGAACTCAAGGAAGCGATCTAATCCTCGCTGGCTTGACCATGAAGAAGGCGGCGCCAAGGCGCCGCCTTTTTTCATGAAAATACTGTTGCTCCTACGCCCGCACCCGCTCCAGGAAACGGCTGACCTCGTCTTGTAGTCCCTTGACCGTTCCGGCCAGGGATTCAGAACTCCAGATCACCCGAACCGAGCCCGAACAGGCCGAGGCCGAGGACTGAGTGACATTCGCCACCCCATCCGAAACCCGGTTCGCATCGTTGGCCACTTCCTGGATGTTGCGGGCGATTTCGCGGGTGGCCGCCTCCTGCTCCTGGATGGCGCCGGCGATCGACGTCGAGATGCTGTCGATCTCGCGGATCACCTCGCCCACTTCCGCGATCTGATGCACCGCCTGCACGGTCGCCGCCTGCACCTGGCTTACCTCGCGTCCGATTTCCTCGGTTGCCTTGGCCGTCTGATTGGCCAGATGCTTGACCTCGTTGGCCACCACGGCAAATCCCTTGCCGGCCTCGCCTGCCCGAGCCGCTTCGATGGTGGCGTTCAAGGCCAGCAGGTTGGTTTGCGAGGCGATGTCGGTAATCAGTTGCACGACGGAACCGATCTGCTTGGCCGCTTCCGACAAATCGCGCATCTGCTGGTCGGTCGAAGCGATGGTGGTGACCGCTTGACCGGCCACCGCCGTCGAACGATGCACCTGCTGGGCAATCTCGTTGACCGATGCCGACATCTGTTGCGTGGCCGCAGAAACCGCCTCGACGCGTTCGGTGGTGGAAAGCGCCGCTTCGCCCACCGATAGGGAACTGCTGCCGCTGGTTTCCGAGCGCTTGGCCGTGTTAAGCGATATGTCACGGATTTTTTCGACGGCATCGGCCACGGTGTTGACCGCCAAACTGACGCTCGATTCGAAATTATTGGCCAGATCCTGCATGACCCGGCGGCGTTCCACCTCGGCTTGGCGCTTCGCCTCTTCCTGCTGGTTCTGAAGCTCGATTTTCTCGATAGCATTCTGCTTGAACACTTGGGTGGCCCTGGCCATGTCGCCCACCTCGTCCCTGCGCGAGGTGCCGAGGATTTCAACCGAGACATCGCCTGCCGCCAACCGGCCCATGGCCGCCACCAACCGGCCAACCGGCTTCGTGATGCTGCGCACCATTACCGCCACCACCAACAGCGTGACGGCCATCAGGCCGCCCAGCAGAACCAGCAACGTCAGGAATTGCCGGTTGGCGTTATCATAGACGGAGCGGGTCTGCGCGATCAGGTCGGCGGCAATGCCGTCCTCGACTTCCTTCATCATGTCGATGCGCTTGGTGGAGATGGCAAACCAGTTTTCCGGGGCAACCTCTCCCAGGTTGCCACTCTCGAGGCTGCCGATCGCGGTCTGGCGCATGGCGCGCACCTCTTGGGCGACGGCGCTTTCATCGACTTGGCGCAAACGCGCCGCCTGCTCGCGTCGAACCTGGTTCTGAAACGTCTGGAATGACAGATTCTGCTCGGCGATCACCTCAACCAATCGACGGTATTGAGCGGGCTGGAATTTGCCTGCGGCAAAGCCCGAGGCGGCAACGGCGCGTTCCTGCCCAGCCCGCTCCTTGCCGACCACGAAAGTATAATAGGCCGAGATCGAACTGGTGATGGCCCCATCGTCGGCAAACGAACCCAGGCGGCCAATCAGCGCAACGAATTGGGAAATGGTGCGCGTATAAACGCCAATGGCTGCCGCCGGTTCACCGCTTTGGGAATCGACGGCAGCACGCCCGGCCGCCAATTGCCTAGTCATGTCGCTTGCCGCATCGATTGACTTGGCAAAGTCGGCATCGATTTCCTTGATGTTGCTTCCCTTGACCACAGCCTCGAACGCCTGCAGGGCGCCGTCGCTCACTTTGCGCTGGCTGGCCAGCTCGGCTCCGAACTTGGTTCCCTTGCTGCCCAGAAAAAGCGCCGTGGCGCCACGCTCGCGCTGCATTTCATGAATGGCGCCGCTGGTCGCCACCGCCAATTGCCCCAATTGAATAAGCTCATCGGCCTGACGGGTAACCTGATGCTGTTCCTTCAGCGATTGCGCAGAAACCCAGACCAGCCCTATGGCCAGGGGCAACATGGCCAGAGTTACCCGCCAGCCGATGCGCAAGTTCGATATCGAAAGCGTCATGTCCGTTTTTCCTCACAAGATCGTGAACAAGGCATCCGCCTTGCTGATGGAGAAAATACGTTTCACCTGTCCTTGCGGATTGCGAAGCGCGAACCTGCCATGGCGGCTTGCGATTTCATCCCGGGCGATCATCAGCAAGCCAAGTCCGACTGAATCGATGGCCTCAAGCGAGGACAGGTCGAACACAAGCTGGGAAACCCCCTTGCTGGCAAGATCGAGCAGCAGTTTGTGGAATTCATCGTGATGGCTGAAGGTCAAACGACCTTTCAGGGCGACGGTGATCCCCTTGCCGTCGCTGGATGTCAAATACTCCATAGGGCCCTCCGCAAGCCAGAATTTGCATCCCCCACGACCGCCGGCGATTAGATCATAAGTTCAAGGCGTTATGAAGGGATATATAAACGGGCCGCTCAATGGGGAAGTCCATGCCGTTCAAAGACCCTCGGATGTCGAATTCCGTCGTAAAAATGCGCCGAAAATGTGGTGCGGTCCCTCACTTGGCCAGGTCCTCGCGCAGGGTTTCCAACTCCAGCCAGCGTTCCTCCGCAGCCTCCAATTCGGCGCGGGCGGCGTCGAGACGGGCGGCGGATTTTTCAAATCCCAAACGGTCGCGGGCGAACAGACCTGGATCGGCAAGAAGCGCTTCCAACCTGGCGATCTCAGCGGCCAGAGCGTCAAGGCGGCCCGGCAATTCTTCAAGCTCGCGGGTTTGCTTGTAGCTGAAGCGGAGCGGCGCCGTCTTGGGCCGCGACGGGGCCGCTGGGCGGGAAGTTTCACGTCTGGCTGAGGCGGATTCCTGGCTGGGCCGCTGGCGCAAATAGTCGGTATAGCCGCCGGCATATTCGCGCACATCGCCGCCGCCTTCGACGGCGATGACGCTGGTGACCAGACGGTCCAGAAAATCGCGGTCGTGGCTGACCACCAGCAGCGTGCCCTCGTAATCGGCCAGCACCTCTTCGAGCATGTCGAGCGTATCCATGTCGAGATCATTGGTGGGCTCGTCGAGGATCAGCAGATTGGACGGCTTGGCCAGCAGTTTGGCCAGCAGCAAGCGATTGCGCTCGCCGCCCGACAGAGCCTTGACCGGCGTGCGGGCCTGGGCTTCCGAGAATAGAAAATCCTTCATGTAGCCGATCACATGCCTGGGCTGTCCGCGCACCCAGATATTGTCGCCGCGACCGTCGGTCAGCGTATCCCAGACGCTGCGCTCGGGATCGAGACTCGCGCGGCGCTGGTCGAAATAGGCGGACTCGAGATTGGCGCCCAGGCGCACGCTGCCGGAATCGGGTTCCGTCTCGCCGGTCAGCAGGCGCAACAAAGTCGTCTTTCCGGCGCCGTTGGGACCGATCAGGCCGATGCGATCACCGCGCATCACCCGGGTGGAAAAGTCCTTGGCGACGATCTTGTCACCGAAGTTTTTGGCGATGGCGTCGGCTTCGATCACCAGACGGCCCGACAATTCGCCGGCATCGGTGGCCAGCTTGGCCAGACGCCCGGATTCGGTCTTGGCCTGCAGCAATTCGCCGCGATCCTTGCGCAGGCCCTGCAGAGCGCGCAGCCGGCCCATATTGCGCTTGCGCCTTGCCGTCACGCCGCGCGCCAGCCAGTGCAACTCTTGGCGCAGTTTGGTGTTCATGCGCGCCATCTCGGCCTCTTCGGCGGCATAGGTTTCTTCCTGCCAGGCAGGAAAGGCGGCAAATCCCTGCTCGGAGCGGCGGACCTGGCCGCGCTCCAGCCACAAGGTTTGGCGCGACACATTCTCCAGGAAACGGCGGTCGTGACTGATCACGACCAAAGCCCCGGAAAAATCGGCCAGGGCCTGTTCAAGCCAAAGAATGGCCGGCAGATCCATATGGTTGGTGGGTTCGTCGAGCAGCAAGACATCGGGTTCGCACACCAGGGCGCGGGCCAGGGCGGCACGCCGCCCTTCGCCGCCCGACAGCAGCGCCGGATCGCGCCCGCCATCCAACTTGAGCGCCTCCAGAACCGCGTCGACCCGGTAAAGCTGGTCGCGCTCGGCCTCGGGCAGGCCGGCGGCGACATAGGCGGCGACGCTGGGCCCGGCCAGAGTCGGATCCTGCGCCAAGGTGGCGATGCGCGTGCCCGGCTGCACGAAACACTCGCCTGAATCCGGCAGAATCTCGCCGGCAATGATCTTGAGCAGGGTCGATTTGCCCGAGCCATTGCGGCCGACCAGACAAGTTTTGTCGCCGCGTCCCACCCAGGTGGTGACGCCCTCGAACAGAGGAGTGCCGCCGAAAGTGAGGCGGACGTCGCGCAGGGCCAGAAGCGGAGGTGAAGCCATGGGCATCACCTACACCGCCGCCCGCCCGGGTTCAAGAGAAGTCGTGGTGTGGAAAAGCAAGAAATGACGACTTACACATATATTGACCTGTCCGAAATACCGTGGCCGGCTCTCTCAACCGATCAATCGGTCGTATTCGGCATGTGTGCCGATCCAGAACCATGTCACCACATCGTCCTGCAACAGCCCAAGCGCCCTATAGTGCAACCCAACGCGAACGGAATAGAGCGGGGAGGAAGTTCGCAGCCTTTTAAAGTGCAAACCGGCCTGTCTGGATCGCCACGCCACAAACGGTAATTTTCCATAGCAAGCTGTTGAACCGCATTTGGCAGACCGCGATAGCACTGCCAAAAATCGGGCGTTGTGGCAGATTTCATTCGTGGGGAGCGTCAGACGGATCGAAGGGCGAAGTTTCGCCACGGGCGATCTGCCCGCGAACCTTGGCGGCAATCGCGTCAAGCTTGTCGGCATCGCGGGCAAACTTTTGCTGCCACAAGGCCTCATCGTGCAGTTCCTCAAGCACGATGCTGGCAATAAGCGCCTGTTCGTCATCTGGACGGGACGCAGCTTCCGCGAAGGCTTTTTCAAGCAGTTTATTCATAATCTCGTCCTTTGCATCGGTTGTCCCCAGCGATTTCGTTTCATTCTTCTTTCCGAAGGCGTCAACGAGATCGTCCGGAACCGGAGCCCGGAACCGGCATTTGCCGTCCTTCCTTAGCTGCAAATAGAGGGGCCTTCTCACGTCATCCATTCCCGAAGTGTACCAGTGATGTGTACCAATCGGAAGAATGTGAGAGCCGCGAAACCCTAGCTTTTCCTAGAAAATGAAGAAGGCCCGGTCACTTAAGACCGAGCCTTCTCTGATATGGTGGAGCCAATCGGAATCGAACCGACGACCTCTTGAATGCCATTCAAAAATCATGGGTAAACATGGCGGAACCTGGGAGAACCCGGCATGCTATATAACTATAACTAATCATTGACGTTTTAAGTTTTTGCCTTAGCATGGATGAACCTGCCGAAACGGGGTTAATCGCATTATTTTGTGCCCCCGTTGTGCCCCCAGAAGACCTTTTGATTGCCGAGGAATGTTTGCCGATGCCACGCCAAGCGACCCGCAAAGTCATTACAGACGCAATGATTAGGAAGGTCAAAGCCGCGCCCACGGGCAAACGCGTCGAATTCTGGGATGCCGTCGTCCCCGGTTTCGGGCTGCGCGTTACCGATGCAGGAGGCAAGACGTTTTTTCTGCGCACCCGAACCGGCGGGGAGCAGGTGCGAATGTCTTGGTCTTATCCCGCCACCTCCCTTGAAGCAGCCCGCGTAGCTGCAAAAGAAGCCCTGGAGGAAGTAGAAAAGGGCGGAAATCCCAAAACCCGCCGGATTGAAGAAATTGCCGAGGAGCGCCGACGCAGGGCGGATACGGTCGAACAAATCGTTGCCGCCTTCATCACCCGTTATGCAAAGCCGAAAAACAAGGGGTGGAAGGCGACCGAACAAATCCTGCAAGCGAACATCGTTTCCCGGTGGGGCGAGCGCCCCATTGGCAGCATCGCCAAGCGGGACGTTATCGAATTGCTGGATGCCACGGTTGATAGGGGCAGCCCGGTCATGGCAAACCGGCTTCTCGCCTATATTGCCCGCTTGTTCGGTTGGTGCGTCGAGCGTGGCATCATCGACCATTCCCCAACGGCAGGCATCAAGCCCCCAAGCCGCGAATCCAGCCGCGACCGGGTATTGTCCGACGAAGAGCTTGCGGCTGTCTGGTGTGCTGCCGCAGGAATCGGTTTTCCCTTCGGACCTCTCGTTCAAATGCTCATTCTAACCGCACAACGCCGCGAGGAAGTGGCGGGCATGACATGGGATGAAGTAGACCTGGACCGTTCCTTGTGGACGATCCCCAAGGAACGCGCCAAGAACGGTCTTGCCCACGAAGTGCCGCTTAGTCCTGTTGCGCTCGACCTTCTAAACCAAATTCCGCGAAACGGTATGTTGCTTTTCTCGACCACTGGAAAGACAGCGGTATCTGGTTTCTCACGCGCCAAGAAACGCCTGGATCAAGTTTCTGGGATTAGCGGCTGGACGGTGCATGATCTTCGCCGGACGGCGACAACCGGCATGGCGCAGCTTGGCATACCGCCGCATGTTGCCGATAAAATTCTCAATCACAAAAGCGGCTCCATCCGAGGCGTTGCCGCCGTGTACAACCGCCACAGTTATCTTGAGGAACGCAGAGAAGCTTTGGCAATTTGGGGCAAGCGCATCATGAAACTAACCCACGGCGTATTATAATTGTTGTCTTCGCTAAGGTTTCTGGAAACACAAATCAATTATCTGAATTAAAGGCTGCCGGAAGATTCCTGGCACCGTGAAGAACCCTGACAACAACAATCCCAGATTTCCCAGGCTGATAGAAAATCAGATAATTGCCAAAAGGGAAGCTGCGAATATTCTCTCCAAAACCCTCGCGTAGCCTGCCAATTTCGGGAGCCGCCGAAATTTCCCAACATTTATCTTTGATGCGATTAACGAAAAGTTCCGCCTCACGCTTGTTATCACGCCCGATATATCGACCAATTTCGGCAAGATCACGTAAGGCGCGTTTGGCAAAGCGAAGGCGCGACATACAGTTACCTTGCTATCTTGATGCCAAGTTCTTTTTCAAGATATACGAACGCCTCTTCCGCGTCTAAAACGTCACCGGCTTCAATATCGGCAAGACCTTCTTGCACCTTGGCGCGCATTTCCAAAAAATAGGCGGCATCTTCTACCGACATTTTTTCAACATGCACGGAATAAATCGCCCCCGCTTCGCTTCCCTCAAGCGCGGAGGAAAGCTCCTTCGGGAGCTTTTCAGCCTGAATGGCGAGGGTGGCGCTCTGACGCATGACAAGGGACTCCTTGGAAATCATGCAGCTATTTTACCTTCATATTCATTCAATTTCCATCCCCAACTAACCACCCGTTTTTCTTCATTTTTTAGCCCGCAGCAGCATCGCCCCTTTGCTGCTGTTTATATGTTTGCCTTGTTTGGGCTTTAGGAAATCGCCATTTTCAAGACTTTTCAGACTCGTATCGGGACGCAACGGGGATGCCATCGGGACGGATTGGTGCCCCTGCGGGGACGGATCGGGGGTTCTATCGGGACTTATCGGGGAGGCTTCGGGACGTTGCGCGAAACCGTCCCCTTTCTGGTAAAATGATTGGGCTAACCCCTCCCGCCCTTGTCTACCCCCATTATCCTTTCCAAGATCGACCGCAGCAAGCTGATCGTGACGCAAGCCAACAAGCTTGCCGAAGCCAGCTACACCATGACGCTGGAAGAAAAGCGCGTCGTGCTTCTTCTTCTCTCGATTGTCCGGCGCGACGACAAAGATTTCAAAACCTATCGCATTCCCATAACTGACATCCGCGATTATCTGAACCTTCGCACCAACAAACTGTATGACGACATCAAGCGGGTTGCCGAATCGCTTTTGTCTCGCGTGTTGCACATTCCCGAAGACGGCGGTGGATGGCTAAAGGTTGGCTGGGTATCTTCCGCCCGGTACGTTCCGAAAGGATACCGTGGTGCCGAAATGGCTTGCCTTGATTTGTCCTTCTCGCCGGAAATGAAGCCGTACCTTTTGGAACTGAAAGCGCACTTCTCAAGCTACATGCTGCAAAACGTTGCGGGGCTGCGCAGCTTCTATTCCATCCGGCTTTACGAAATCCTGAAAAGCCGTCGCCGTTTGAAATCGGTTTCCTTCAACATGCCCACCTTGCGCAAAATTCTGAAAGTGGAAACGAAATACCAAAACCACAAGGATTTTCGCATCCGGGTTATTCTGGTAGCGCAAAACGAGCTTGCCAGGAAAACAGACCTAGCTTTCGATTTCCATGAGCAACGGCGCGGACGCAAGGTGGTTGGCATTACCTTTGATATCCGCGACAACGTGCCCGAAACCCCGCCGCGCTCAATCATCGCGCAACCGGAAGCAAATTTGCCAACAACCGCCAACGACAACCAACCCGCCCTGCTGCCCCCCAGCCAAGCCGACATCGAGCATGAAAAGCTGTACCGCGAAGCCTTAGCCGAAGGGATACAGAACGGCGTCCGCGAGTCTGTCATGCGCGATTTGTTGGCAAGCCATGATCCACTGTTCGTTATTGAGAATATCGAACTTGCCCGCAAGCGGCACATGAAGACGAAGACCAAGGACTTGAACCTTGCCGGTTTGACGGTTGCTGCCATCACCAAGGACTTTTCCGCCGAAGAACGAGCCAAGCGTCACGAAGCGGAAGCCAGGAAAGCCGCCAAGGATGAAGCCTATGCAACGCTTCAGATTGAAGACACCGCCAATGAGGAAGCGCGAAACTCAAGACGGCGCGACCTCAACGCAAAACTTGTCGCTCTTCCCAAAGCGGAACTTATGGCATTGCGCAAAGCGTTCGCCGCCGAAGTCAGAAAAGGTAAGCAGGGAACTATCCTTGCCGCGAGTTTCAAGGAGAAGGGTTGGAGTGCACCGGGCATGGATGCGCTATTTCGAGTTTTTGTAGCTCCCCGCCTGATAGACCGCGAAGACAATCTCACTAATCAACATGATTCTGGCAATGCTATTGACATTCCCACTCAGCCAACAATCGTTAATGGCGCAACCAACAGATTCAAATAGCATATTTAGTTGTTGCAGCTACACACTCACCACTTAAAATACAAGTCCTTGAGAGCATTCATCATTGGGGGCGATTTTTTGTGATTTGCGCAAAGGGAGCGCGACTTGGAGGGGAATACAGAGAATTTCTTTCGCCGGAAAACATGTTCATGCCTGTTGCTGCTGGCATTGGCAAGCGCATTTTCTTTGCCTCTTACTTGTTATGCACAAGACATCAACCGACTTGAGAAACGCTACGAAGTTCCCCGTGAAACCAAGTCGGTTCATGAACCAATCATTCCTGAAAACTGGGAAAACTTTTCAGAAGACGACGCGGCTGAAATCAAGATTGAAATTGTTGGTGTCGAAATAACTGGATCAACTGAGGGCATTCTCCGCTGGTCGCAAGACTTCGTGCCGCCACAACCCAAAGAGCCAAATCAGCGATTGGCATACATAAAAGAAGTCCGCAACGCAATTATCACCGCCCTGAGCGCACCTTCCTCAGTAGCAACCGTCGGGTATGGACCATTTACTGTAAATGTTCCACCCCAAACAGTCCGCAACGGAATCCTCTGGGTTCGTATCATAGATCAGTCTGCCTCCGGCATTACTATCCGTGAGGTGCGCCCATGAGTCTGCGCCGCGCCGCACTGATACCTTTGCCGCTTTTGGCAGCCGTATTGCTTTTTCCTCACGATGGCGTTGCGCAGCAACGCTCACAAACCCAAACTCAATTTGAGCAGCTTAACAACCAATTTAAGCCGGAGGCTCAACCGCAATCTGTCTTGGAGAAAGCACCCGTGCCTCCTCCTCCAATTAGTGCGCCTCCCCCCAAGGCAGCGTTAGTCAGATTCACTCCTAAAATGTTTGAGATTGTTGTTATCGATCCATCAAGCCCGGATAAAGGCAGTTCCTCATCAATGTACAGCAAGGAACAGCTTGAAAGCATTGCTTGGGCATACACGAAAAAGGTGTTTGATAAGGACGCAAAGATTTCAGTTGCCGACCTATATGAAATCGCCAACGAGATTACCAAGCACTATCGCAATGACGGCTTTTTCCTTTCTCAAGCTTACGTTCCGCCCCAGGAAATTGGAGATGGCGTAGCTAGGGTAAATATCGTTGAAGGCTACATCGATTCCGTAACCATCGTGAACGAAGACAACTCTGCCGATTCTCAAATTCGTAGAACTAGAACACCCGGCGTTTTGCTGCATGGCAGAGTTGGAACACGAGAAGAAATGCTTGTAAGCCTAGCCAAGAAGATTCGCGCCAACCAGCCACTCCACATCGAAGACCTGGAACGCTATATGTCTTTGGCAAAGGACTTGCCCGGCTTGGCATCCATACGTTCGCTTCTTTCTCCTTCAAAGAAGCCTGGAGCGGCTGACCTTAAGATAATGGTGAAGCTGCCGATCAAAGATCGTGGCGAAGCAATACTCAACCGCTTGGACGCTTCAGTTGGTTTTGACAATCGCGGAACAAAAACAGTCGGACCATACCAAGCCACCACAAGCGTGGGGGCTAGCTCGATCTTCCGACCCTTTGATAAAACCAACATCACCTATGTTCAGACAACGGACTGGAACGAACTGCATTATGTTGCCGTCTCGCATGAAACACCAATCGCCAGCGAGGGAACAAAGCTTCTTGTGTCCGGTAATCGCAGCCGTTCGATTCCAGGCGATAGCCTTGCATATTTGGATATGAACAGCACCAGCACCGGACTTGAGCTTGGCATTTCCAATCCACTCATTCGCCGTCGCCAAACCAATTTAAGCGTTGAGGCGAAGCTAGGTTACAAGAATTCGCAAAGCCTGAGTTTGGGCGAGCTATTATCAGAAGACCGCATCCGTGCGCTTCGGGTTGGCGCAACGTATGACTTTGCCGACAGATGGCAGGGCATATCCATGATTACTGCCCAGGTCCATAAAGGGCTTAATATCCTTAACGCAACACAGACGGGCAGTGCCAACCTAACACGAAGCGCTGGACATAGCGATTTTCTCAAAGCGACGCTAGACGCTTCTCGCGATCAACGCCTGCCCGCCGGTTTCAATCTGACGCTTGCCGTAAGCACACAGTATTCACAACATTCGCTTTTGGCTTCCGAAGAATTCGGATTTGGCGGCAGCCAGTTTGGGCGAGCGTATGATTCCTCGGAAATTACGGGCGATCATGGCTTGGCTGGAAAGCTGGAAATACAGTACCTAGACGTTCCGACACTCGACCTAGTTAAGTGGCATCCTTACGTATTTTATGATGCTGGTAGCGTTTGGCATCGTGTGCCCGTCAATCAAAGTGAACAACAAACCGCTTCTTCGGCAGGCGGAGGCGTCCGATTTAGCCTTTTTGAGAACGGCAAAGGCAGTTTTACCTTCCTGAAGTCGCTTTCCGGTTCCCTTGAAATTGCGCAACCACTCACAAGACCGGTTTCTGCGGAGGGTGCCGACGGTAAGTCTCCTCGCTTCTTTTTCAAAACAACAATGACGTTTTGAGGAGCGAGGCAATGGCAACAACCGATATCAGAAGAAAGAATTTTCCAAAGATCCGATTCCTGCTGCTTTCCACAACCGCTCTCTTCGGCTTGCTTGCCTCTCACCATGTTGCTTTGGCGGGTCCGCAAGGCGGAACCGTTGTGGATGGACAAGCAACCATAACCCAACCAACGCCAAAATCGACGGTTATCAATCAGCAGAGCGCCAAAGCTGTTATCAATTGGCAAAGCTTCAACATTCCTGCCGATGAACAGGTTACGTTTAAGCAGCCATCCTCAAGCGCAATTGCTTTGAACCGCGTTACCGGTGGTGATCCATCCCAGCTTCTTGGGAAGCTGACGGCGAATGGCAATGTTTGGATCGTCAATCCGAATGGCGTTTTCTTCAGCAAGGGTGCTGTGATTGACGTTAATGGCTTGTTGGCGACTACGGCGGATATCAAGACCGATAACTTCCGTGCCGGAAATTTCAAGTTTGATATCCCCGGCACCCCCGGGGCTACCGTCATTAACGAAGGCAGCATTACCGTCAAGGAAGGTGGTATCGCCGTTCTGGTCGCTCCAGGTGTACAGAATGCCGGGGCGATATATGCAAAGCTGGGCAAGGTTGGACTAGGCGCAGGCAAGACCTTCTCGCTTGATATGTACGGCGATCAACTCATCATGTTTGAAGCCGATGCCAAAATGCTGGACCGACTGATTGGACCGGATGGCAAACCTTTGTCCGATGCCATCCGCAATAGCGGCACCATTTCTGCCGAAGGCGGTGTTGTGATTCTTACCGCTCAGGTTGCGAAGAGCGTAGTGGACAATGTCATCAATATGGATGGCGTGATTAAAGCCACTTCGGTTTCAACACAGAATGGCAGGATCGTCTTAAAAGGCGGGGATGAAGGCGAGGTACGGGTAGCGGGAACCCTGGATGCTTCTGGCAAGAACAGTGGCGAACAGGGCGGAAGCATCAATATCACTGGCGAAGCCATCAAACTTGCCGGGGCAAAGATCGATGCTTCTGGGGCAACGGGAGGTGGGCAAATTGCTGTTGGCAATTGGCAGTCAAAATCCGTCAATGCCGACTCTGCCAGCAAGCTGGATGCTTCGGCAACAGACAAAGGTAATGGCGGTTCCATCGCGGTTATCGCGCAAGACACCACCTTTGCAGGTTCCGCTTCTGCACAAGGTGGACCCAATGGGGGAGACGGCGGGCAAATTGAAACATCCGGGCATCGGCTGGAAATCGGCGGCGCTATAATGAACCTTCTTGCACCGCGAGGACGTGCTGGAACCTGGCTGCTTGATCCTAGAAATGTTTATATTTGGAATTCCACTTCAGGGGGGAGCTTTAATAGTGGAAACCCTAATATTTTTACCCCTTCAGCAGACGACTCCGTTGTTTCTGCATCAACCATCAATAATGTTCTGAACAGTGGAGGAAGCGTTACAATCGTTACCGACTCTGGCGGCTCTCAAGCCGGAAACATTTACCTATGGGCAGGAATTCTAAAGAATTCAGGCACAGATTCAAGGTTAACACTTAGGTCGGCAGGGTCTATAATTTCACAAGAATCAATTTCCTCTTTATCTGGCGCTCTGAGTCTTAGTTTTACAGCGTCAGGCTTTATTAGGACTGATGGCACGACTATTTCCACCAATGGCGGTGAGGTGCTGCTTACCGCTGGGGGAGGAATGCTGCTTGGAAATATCTACACAAATGGCGGTAATGTTAATTTAAATGCAACAGGTCCCTCTGCTTTTGTTCACTTATTCGATATACATGGAACAACCCCGTCTTACTTAAGTACATCACAATGGAGCGGAAGCAGTAGATCAGGAAATATATTTATTAGTTCGTCAGATAATTTTGGAGTTATTGCAGATGAACAAATATCTGCAAAGGGATACTTGTACATAAAATCTGTTTATGGGGATATTATTGGGCACAGAAATGGACGACCCGATATATACGTTGGTGGAAATTTAACCCTTTATGCTGGCGGCATGTCTGGAATTCGAGATATTGAAGTCACAGGCACATCTTCAAATAAGGTTCTTACTGTTTCCTCTGTCGCACCAGCATCCATTTATGAAGTGTGGTCAGATTATTTATTTAGCAGCATTATGTATACTCATATTTCAACATACGGATTTTATGATGGTTATTATAGGCAATTCTACTATTCTAATCAGTTTGGTGAACATATCGATGTTTTTTTAAACCAGTCAACAGAATGGTACTCTATGCCAGGAGAAGAAATTGGTTCATCGACTATTAGCAAACTTGATATCCCAGTGAATTCTGTTTCCTTACGAAATCGACACCTGAGAATAGAGAATATTGTTGGGGATATATCAATCGCAACCAACTGGGGAAGTCTTGGGAATGGAACTTTTATCGCCAACGGGAAAGTTGTTCCTCGCCGCCCCCCTGATCCCATACCTATTCCGATTATTCCAACACCAAATCCTACTTTACCAAAAGTGCCCATCGCACCAAGTCCGCCGCCCCTTGGACCAACAGGACCAAATGGTCAATGGAGTGTAACGGACTTAGCGAATCTTCAAATTGCAGTTGGAAAATCCCTACAAGGCAGCGCAAAAGATATTGATGCAATTGCACACAGTATAGGCAGCGTATCAAGCATAATTACCTATACTAATATTAGCGCTGAGGTTGCCATAACAATAAAACCTGGATCACGTTTGGCAAATGTCCTTCAAGAAATTGCATCTGGCATTGAATATCCAGCAGAACTTCTTAAAGGAATTGCTGATGCGTTGGATACATCTTCATTTATTGTTAATGCTGGAGGTGTAATACTTGAAGTAAATGGAAACGCATTACTAAATGTAGTTGCAAATCTTGGGCACAAGTTTACAAAGGATGATTTGCAAACGCTTTCACCAAGCGGCAACATTAACATTAAGAATGTTACGGATTTATTGACAAACAGCTATTTAAGCGCCACTTTAAATAAAAATGCCTTATATGCTCTTACTTCAAAACTAATAAAAGCCAATTGCACTGACTGCGGTAACATCCCGATGCAGTAATTACATAAGAATTTACATATCTCTCATTGCTGAGAAAACTTTTAGAATATTATTAATCGCCGAAAGCCCCGTTCTGCCATATATGTTTGTTTGACTACTATGCAATAAATATGTGCAAATTCCAACAAAAACAAGAAATACGATGTAGATCAGTCTTGTAGCTTTCATGCGTAGATATTAACATAAGCAAATTTTAGGCTTAATCCACCCCCAGGTTTTCATAATTACTTCATCTGCCGACATAGCGAAGATAGTCATTTCCTCATACTCAAGCATTCTTGCCTTCGTGAGCTTTTCGATTGCCGTTATGTCTCCATCGAGCGCGAAGTGGTGCATTAGAAATTTCATTTGAAGCAGTACCTTCTGGGCGATTTGCTCGAATACGTACAGAAATGCATTCGTCCCGGGCGTGCCTAGTGGACAAAATCTGACATAAGAGTCCCGCAAAGGATTCCCCAGAAGCGCTTGATATGCGAGTCTGCGGGATGCTTGAAGGAATCATCGTTGAGGTAAGCGCCACTGACCGCCGCCGCCTTGAAGCGGTGGCGGGAGA
>JACRJC010000013.1 GCA_016215555.1 Rhodospirillales bacterium
AGCCTGCGGCACGCAGGCGTCTCGAAGGGTGGGGCATTTTGTCGATGCCCATCCTTCGAGACGGGCCTTCGGCCCTCCTCAGGATGAGGTAAGAACTATGTCGGCAATCAAACCCAATTCCACAGCAAACGTCGAAGAGCCAAGAATTAGCGGACTTTTGCCGCAGAGCGCCTTGACTTGGCCGGTTTTCCAGCCTAAAAATCCCCCCTCTTCAAGAAGTCTTGAGGGAAATCGCCCCCGAGGGGGACCGTCCGTCCGCGATATTCGCGCACGGGCGCGCAATTGTTTTGGAGTTTTGGTTCGCGCATGTTCGAGAGTTTAAGCGACAAACTTGGACAGACATTCGAGCGCTTGAAGCGCAAGGCGGCATTGTCGGAAGACGATGTCGGCGAAGCGCTGCGCGAAGTGCGCATCGCCCTTTTGGAAGCCGATGTGGCGCTGCCGGTGGTCAAGGATTTCGTGGCCAAGGTGAAAGAGCGCGCCATCGGCCAGGACGTCATCCGTTCGATCACGCCCGGCCAGATGGTGGTCAAGATCGTCCACGACCATCTGGTCGAGACGCTGGGCAGCCAGGGCGTCGAATTGAACCTCAACGCCACCCCGCCCGCCGTTTTGCTGATGGTCGGTCTGCAGGGTTCGGGCAAAACCACCACGTCGGCCAAGATCGCCAGGCGCCTGAAGACCATCGACAAGAAGAAAGTGCTGCTGGCCTCGCTCGACGTTTACCGCCCCGCCGCCCAGGAACAGCTAGCCATTCTGGCGCTGCAAGCCGAGGTCGGCAGCCTGCCGGTGCTGGCCGGCCAGATGCCGGTCGATATCGCCAAGCGCGCCCTGGTCAATGCCAGGCTTGAAGGCTATGACGTGGTGATCCTGGACACCGCCGGCCGTTTGCATATCGACGAAGCGCTGATGGACGAAGTGGCCAAGGTGCGCGATGTGGCCAAGCCCATCGAAACCCTGCTGGTCGCCGACGCCATGACCGGCCAGGACGCCGTGACCTTGGCCCAGTCCTTCAACGAAAAGATCGGCATTACCGGCATCGTCCTGACCCGCGTCGATGGCGACGCCAGGGGCGGCGCAGCCCTGTCCATGCGCGCCGTCACCGGCCAGCCCATCAAATTCCTGGGTGCGGGCGAAAAGCTGGACGCGCTGGAAGTTTTCCACCCCGACCGCATCGCCGGGCGCATCCTGGGCATGGGCGACGTGGTGTCGCTGGTCGAAAAGGCGGCCCAGAATCTCGATCAGGCCGAAGCCGAGAAAATGGCTGCCCGGGCCATGAAGGGCAAGTTCGACCTGGAAGACCTGGCCGGCCAACTCAAGCAGATGCGCAAGATGGGCGATTTGAAGGGCATGCTGGGCATGCTGCCCGGCGTTGGCAAGATCAAGGACAAGATCGCCGAGGCCAAGATCGACGACAAGACGATCGCCAGGCAGGAAGCCATCATTCTTTCCATGACGCCCAAGGAGCGGCGCAATCCCGACCTTATCAAGGCCTCGCGCAAGCAGCGCATCGCCAAGGGATCGGGGTCCAGCGTCCAGGACGTCAACAAGCTTCTGAAACAGCATCAGCAGATGGCCGATGCGATGAAGAAACTTGGCAAGTTGGGCCAAAAGGGCCTGAAGCGCCACGGCATGTCCGCGCTGATGGGGCGCGGCGGGTCGAACCCATTCCAATTCCACTGATGAAATAGCAAGGAGCAACTTACCGATGCCCGTTTCCATTCGCCTTTCCCGCGCCGGCGCCAAGAAGCGCCCCTATTACCGTATCGTGGTGGCCGACACCCGCAGCCCCCGCGACGGCCGCTTCATCGAGAAGGTCGGCACCTACAATCCCCTGCTGCCGCAGGGCCATGCCGAACGCCTGGTCGTCAAGGCCGAGCGCGTCCAGCATTGGCTGAAGCAGGGCGTGGTGGTCTCCGACCGCTGCCAGCGCATGTTCGCCAATCTGGGCCTGATGGCCAAGCCCGCCGTTCCTTCGCAGACCAAGAAGGACAAGCCCAAGGCCAAGGCGCTCGAGCGCATCAAGATGGAAGCCGCCGCCGCTGAAGAGGCCGCCGCCAAGGCCGCCGAAGCCGCCGCTGCTCCCGCCGAGGCTTGATGCGGGATACCCGCGTCCTTTTGGGCGTGGTGGAAGGCGCGCATGGCGTGCAGGGTCTGGTCAAGGTGCGAAGCTTCGCCCAGGATCCAGCCGCCATCGCCTCCTACGGCCCCTTGGAAAGCGGGGATGGGCGCGTCTTCAAGGCGCGCTTCAAGGGCATGGCCAGGGGCAATGCGCTGCTGTCGCTGTCCGGGATCGCGGACCGCGACCAGGCGCAGGCTCTTCGGGGAACGGAATTGTTCGTGCCCCGAAGCGCCCTGCCCGTCCTGGATGAAGAGGAAGAGGGTTTCTATCACGCCGATCTGATCGGCTTGGAAGCCCGCCTTCTGGAAGGTCCGGTCCTGGGAGCGGTCGTCAATGTGGCCGATTTCGGCGCCGGCGATCTGCTCGAGGTCCGTTTGACCGGCCAGGGGCGCAAGGTGCTGATTCCCTTCACCAAGGCGGTGGTGCCGGTGGTGGATGTGGCGCAAGGTTTTGTGGTGGTCGATCCGCCTTTGGGGCTTCTGGACGAAGCCAAAAAGTCGGATCTGGACGAGGAGAAGGAAGCTTGAGCGCCTGGAAGGCGGTGGTGCTGACCCTGTTCCCGGAAATGTTCCCCGGGCCGCTGGGTTTATCGCTGGCCGGACGGGCGCTTGAGAGGGGCATTTGGGCGCTGGAAACGGTGGACATCAGGGCTTTCGCCTGCGATAAACACCGTTCCGTCGATGACACCCCCGCAGGCGGCGGTGCCGGGATGGTGATGCGCCCCGATGTCGTCAATGCGGCGATCCTGGCCAGCCGTGGGCCGGGTCCGCTGGTGTATCTGACGCCCCGCGGCTGGCCGATCACGCAGGAACGCGTGAAGGCGCTGTCGGCGGGGCCGGGAATGACGGTGTTGTGCGGGCGCTTCGAAGGCGTGGACCAGCGGGTGCTGGATGCCCGCGAAGCCCTTGAATTGAGTTTGGGCGATTTCGTTTTGTCGGGCGGCGAGCCCGCCGCACTCGCCCTGATCGATGCCTGCGTGCGCTTGGCGCCGGGCGTCATGGGCAGCGAGGAATCGCTGTCCGAGGAAAGTTTCGAGCGGGGATTGTTGGAATATCCCCATTATACCCGGCCGCAAGTGTGGGAGGGCCGGGAGGTGCCAGAGGTTCTGACCTCGGGTCACCATGCAAGGATCAAGGCTTGGCGGCTTGCCCAGGCTGAACAGGTAACGAAGGCGCGCCGGCCCGATCTTTGGACGGCTTACGCGCAAGGTTTAGACAAGAAGGAAAAGTGACATGAATATTTTGCAGAAGTTCGAGCAGCGCGAAATGGCCCGTCTGACGGCCGAGCGCCCGGTTCCCGATTTCCGCCCCGGCGACACGCTGCGCGTGAACGTCAAGGTGGTCGAAGGCGAACGCACCCGTTTGCAGGCCTTCGAAGGCATGTGCATCGCCCGCAAGAACAACGGCGTGAATTCGGCCTTCACCGTGCGCAAGATCAGCTATGGCGAGGGCGTGGAACGCGTCTTCCCGCTTTACGCCCCCACCATCGCCTCGATCGAGGTGGTGCGTCGCGGCGCCGTGCGCCGCTCGAAGCTCTATTACCTGCGCGACCGTCGCGGCAAATCGGCCCGTATCGCCGAAGCCCAGGGCTCGTGGGTCAAGAAGGACGAGGCCCCGGCTCCGGCCGCAGCGACGGAGTAAGAAAGCGCTATGGCGACACCCAGCACTCTGTTCGACAAAATCTGGCAGGCCCATCTGGTGGACCGCCAGGAAGACGGCACCTGCCTTTTGTATATCGACCGCCACCTCGTCCATGAGGTGACCAGCCCCCAGGCCTTCGAAGGCCTGCGGGTGACCGGTCGCAAGGTACGTAAGCCCGAACAGACGCTGGCCGTGGCCGACCATAACGTGCCGACCAAGGACCGCGACAAGGGCATCGCCGAAGAGGAAAGCCGCATCCAGGTCGAAACCCTGGAAGCGAATATCAAGGATTTCGGCGTTCCCTATTTCCCGATGAGCGACATCCGCCAGGGCGTCGTGCATATCGTCGGGCCCGAACAGGGCTTTACGCTGCCTGGCGCCACCATCGTTTGCGGCGACTCCCACACCGCGACGCATGGCGCTTTCGGCTCACTCGCCTTCGGCATCGGCACCAGCGAGGTCGAGCATGTGCTGGCCACGCAAACGCTGCTGCAGCGCCCGGCCAAGAACATGCTGATCGAGGTGACCGGAACCCTGCCCCAGGGCGTCACCGCCAAGGACATGGCGCTGTACATCATCGGCAAGATCGGCACCGCCGGCGGCACCGGCCATGTCATCGAATATGCGGGCGACGCGGTGGTTGCCCTGTCGATGGAGGGTCGCATGACCCTGTGCAACATGACCATCGAGGGCGGAGCGCGGGCCGGTCTGATCGCCCCCGACCAGAAGACCTTCGACTATTTGGCTGGCAAGCCCATGGCCCCCAAGGGCGCCAATTGGGAAGCCGCCGTCATGTACTGGAAGACGCTGAAAACCGACGCGGGCGCGCATTTCGATACCATCCATCGCTTCAAGGCCGAAGACATCGCCCCCATGGTCACCTGGGGCACCAGCCCCGAAGACGTGGTGGCGATCACCGATGTCGTGCCCGATCCCTCCAGCGCCCATGACGAAGGCAAGAAGGCCGGCATGGAACGCGCCCTCGCCTATATGGGGCTGAAGGCGGGCACGCCGATGACCGAGATCGCCATCGACCATGTGTTCATCGGTTCTTGCACCAATGGCCGCATTGAAGATTTGCGCGCCGCCGCCGAACTCGCCAAGGGCCGCAAGGTGGCCGCCGGCGTGCAGGTGCTGGTGGTGCCGGGTTCCGGCCTGGTCAAGGAACAGGCCGAAGCCGAGGGGCTGGACGAAATCTTCATCGATGCCGGTTTCGAATGGCGCGACGCCGGCTGCTCGATGTGCCTGGCCATGAATACCGACCGTCTGAAACCCGGCGAGCGCTGCGCCAGCACTTCGAACCGTAATTTCGAAGGCCGCCAAGGACGCGATAGCCGGACCCATCTGGTCAGCCCGGCCATGGCCGTGGCCGCCGCCGTCACCGGCAAACTCACCGATGTGAGGAAGCTGTAGTTAGGTCAAGCTGCAGGAGTGTGAATGAAACTCGCTTCACTGCATGTCAAAAACTACAAAGCCTTTCAAGACGCGCGTCTTGAGAACCCTCCGTCGTTCTGTGTGCTGCTCGGAGCAAATGGTAGCGGCAAGACGACCCTGTTCGACGTTTTTGGATTTCTAAGAGATTCCTTAAAAAACAACGTGCGACAAGCCCTTCAGGTAAGAGGAGGGTTCCCGGAGGTTGTCTCTAGAGGGCACGAAAACGAGACGATCTCTTTCGAACTTAAATTTCTCATGCCTCTTATGGATAAGGAAAGGCACGTTACCTATCTTTTGGAAATTGGTCGTTCCGAAAAAGGGGTGCCTTTAGTTGAACGTGAGATTCTTGAGTATAAACGCGCAAGATATGGCTCTCCCTTCCACTTTCTAGATTTCAAACAAGGAAAAGGATGGGCTGTCGGAAATGAAGCAGACTTCAACAAATCGGACGAAGACCTTGATAGAGAATGGCAAGAGTTAGATTCTCCCGACATCCTGGCCCTTAAGGGGTTAGGACAGTTTCAGCGTTTCATGGCGGCAAGCGCCCTGCGTTCGTTGATAGAAAATTGGCATGTTTCGGATTTTCATATAACGGCAGCCAGGGGCGTCAAAGACGCAGGCTATGCGGAACACCTTTCCGTAGATGGCGATAATCTCGCCTTGGTTGCCCAGTATCTGTTTGAAAGCCATAAAGACTCATTTGACCACATTCTGAAGAAATTCAGCGCCAGCGTCCCTGGAATCAAGGGGGTCGAGGCAGTCCCGACTTCAGACGGGCGCATCGTCCTCAAATTCCAGGATGGTTCTTTTAAGGATCCTTTCGTATCTCGTTACGTTTCTGACGGCACAATTAAAATGTTCGCCTATCTTGTTCTGCTGCACGATCCTCAGCCACACCCTCTTCTTTGTGTGGAGGAGCCGGAGAATCAGCTCTACCCATCGCTGCTCGGCGAACTGGCTGAAGAGTTCCAAGAGTATGCAAGAAGAGGCGGACAGGTGCTGGTTTCGACTCATTCGCCTGATTTTATTGACGCAGTTCCTCTGGACTCGATTTACTGGCTTGAAAAACAAAATGGATTTACCCAGATATTTCGCGCGTCTGACAACGAGTTGCTGGGGAACCTTGTCAAGGAAGGTGATCTGCCTGGAAGACTTTGGAACCAGGGAATGTTTGGGAAGGTTCACCCCAAATGAAAGAGCTGGTTGTTCTGGTGGAAGAAGAGTCGATGAAACGTACTCTCGATATTCTTTTGCCGACATTGCTGCCAGAGGATGTCTACATTCGCGTCATTCCCCACCAGGGCAAAAGCGACCTTGAGGCGTCTGTGCCAAGGAAGCTCAGGGCCTGGACGAACCCGCAAGCAAAATTCATTGTGATGCGCGACAATGACGGGGGTGATTGCAAAAAACTGAAAGGCAAACTCTCAGCGCTTTGCTCTAGTGGAGGACGGCCAGAAACCTTGATCAGGATCGTTTGTCAGGAATTGGAGTCCTGGTTTCTAGGAGACTTGGCGGCGGTTGAGAAGTCTGGGATTTCCCCGGACAGGAATATCGCCAGAAAACAAGGCAAAAAGACGTACAAGGATCCTGACCGCCTTGGTAATGCAAAAGAAGAGTTGCGACGAATTGCGCCAAGCTATATGCCTCGAACAGGCTCACATGCCATAGCGCCGCATATGTCTCTCGATTCTAACCGTTCGAAAAGTTTCCAGGTTTTTGTTGGCGGGGTTAGGCGTATGATTGCAGAAATGGAAGGTTAATTTATTATGCAGAAGTTCACCAAGCTCACCGGCGTCGCCGCCCCCATGCCGATCATCAATGTCGATACCGACATGATCATCCCCAAGCAGTTCTTGAAGACCATCAAGCGCTCGGGCCTGGGCAAGAATCTGTTCTTCGAAATGCGCTATGACGACAAGGGGGCCGAGAAGCCCGATTTCGTCTTGAACAAGCCCCAGTACCGCAAGGCGGAAATCCTGGTCGCCGGCGACAATTTCGGCTGCGGCAGCTCACGCGAGCACGCGCCCTGGGCGATCATGGATTTCGGCATCCGCTGCGTGATCTCGACCAGCTTCGCCGACATCTTCTACAACAACTGCTTCAAGAACGGCATTCTGCCGATCAAGCTGGCCCAGGCCGATATCGACAAGCTGATGGACGACGCCAACAGGGGCGCCAACGCCACCATTTCCGTCGATCTGGAGGCCCAGGAAATTCGCGGCCCCGACGGCGGCGTCATCAAGTTCGAGATCGACCCTTTTCGCAAACACTGCCTTCTGAACGGATTGGACGATATCGGCCTGACCCTGGAAAAGAAGTCCAAGATCGAGGATTTCGAAGCCAGGCGGGCTCAGCAATCGCCCTGGTTGGCCGCCACCGGTTCGCGTTAAATCAAAATCTCAAGGGATCAACACCATGTCCAACAAGAAGCTGCTGTTGCTGCCTGGCGACGGAATCGGCCCCGAAGTGATGGCGCAGGTCAAGCGCGTCATCGACTGGATGGCCAAGAAGCGCAATATCAAGTTCGACGTGACCGAGGATTTGGTGGGCGGCGCAGCCTATGACAAGCACGGCATTCCGCTGACCGACGCCACGATGCAAAAGGCCATGGATTCCGACGCCGTCATCCTGGGCGCCGTCGGCGGCACCAAGTGGGACAATCTGCCCTTCGAGGTCAAGCCCGAGCGCGGCCTTTTGCGCCTGCGCAAGGATATGGACCTGTTCGCCAATCTGCGCCCGGCCATGGTGTTCGACGCCCTGGTCGAATCCTCGACCCTGAAGCCCGAAGTGGTCAAGGGCCTGGATATCATGATCGTGCGCGAACTGACCGGCGGCGTCTATTTCGGCCAGCCCAAGGGCATCGAAACCCTGCCAGACGGCCAGAAGCGCGGCTTCGACAACCAGACCTACACGAGCGGCGAGATCGAGCGCATCGGCCGTGTGGCGTTTGAGCTGGCCCGCAAGCGCGGCAAGAAACTGTGCTCGGTCGAGAAGGCCAATGTCATGATGTCGGGCGTGTTGTGGCGCGAAGTGATGACCAAGCTGGGGCCCGAATATCCCGACATCGAACTTAGCCACATGTTCGCCGACAATTGCTCGATGCAGTTGGTGCGCAATCCCAAGCAGTTCGACGTCATCGTCACCGACAATCTGTTCGGCGACATCCTCTCCGACACCGCCTCGATGCTGACCGGAAGCCTGGGCATGCTGCCCTCGGCCAGCCTGGGCGCCCCCGACAAGAACGGCAAGATGAAGGCCATGTACGAGCCGGTGCATGGCTCGGCCCCCGACATCGCGGGCAAGGATCTGGCCAATCCGATGGCCACCATCCTCTCCTTCTCGATGTGCCTGCGCTATAGCTTCGACATGAGCGCCGAGGCCGACCTGATTGAACAGGCGGCCAAAAACGTGCTGGCGGGCGGACTTCGCACCGCCGACATCATGTCGCCCGGCAAGGCCAAAGTATCGACGACCGTCATGGGCGAAGCCCTGGTGCGGGAATTGGAGAAGATCGGGTGAGTTGAAAGAAAGCTGTCAGCTTTCAGCGGTCAGCAGTCAGCTTCGAATGCAAAGCGCCTCCGGAAACGGAGGCGTTTTATTATTTGCCTACTCTCGGTCTAATTCCTCAAGCATTTTCCAGCCGATTTCATCTATCGTTTTATAATCATTTAGGATCTGATTGTGAAACGGGACAAGCTTCGCCTCTTCCTTAAAAGAATGTGTCATCCAAGGGACAAATTTGCCTAAAGCATCCTGCTCATCAGACAATTGGTTCCACCTCTCATGGTCTTTTCTTCGCATTGCTTCGTTCATTTGGTCACCAAGCTTCCTGTAGAAACCTTCGTTCTCAGGAGTAACGATGTATGGAGGAATATAGAGTGGAATTCTGTGCGCAAGCGCGTGCCTAAAGTTCTCCTGGTACCCGAACCAGTCATCCCGACTAGCGAGATAAATCTGGAACTCCGACGAAAAAGATTCTCGAACAGATTTATTCACCTTTCGAAGACCAATATGCCTATCTGGAATTTCTGATCCATCTGCATGTTTGCGCCCCTTCTCGAAGGCCCATACCCAAGCGAGATTGTCAGCACATCCAAAGACATTAAACACGAATGCCTGAAGGTTGATGGTGGCATCTGATCGCACATCATCTTCAGGTGGCTCTGTTTCTTCAGGAGGGAGAAGTTCAAAAATTCTCTCGACGCATCTCAGCATCGTCATCAAGCGACGGGAGAAGCCTTCCCTCGCAAATTCTTCCGCACGATGACTTTTATATTCCCTGTGGACATATTGAACAAATAACTTTCCGTACGAGGCGCGAACTTCCTCAAGGCCTTCATAGAGATCCACGATTGCTTGTTCAGAATAGCTCATAATGGAAGTTATTCACCCCGCCTTTGCCAATTTCGGCGAGGCGAAGGGGTTGTCTTCGGGATGGGCGTCGTACCACAGGGCATCGACGCAAATGTCGATCTCGTCGTTCCAGGCGACGGCGCGGCCATCGTTGATGAGGTGCGCCTTTGCGAACAAGGCATCGTCAGCCAGGGGCTTGAACAATTTCTTGCGGGCGATCAAGTCAGCCATCGCCTTCACCGTCACAGCTCCGTCCTCCCAGGTCAGAGCCAGTTCCCGGGTCTTTGGATCGGCTGAAACATGAACCACGCGATACATGGCTTATTCCTCGTTCAAGCGCACCCAGTGTAACGCAAGCACGCCCTGATTGTCACCGGCCCAGGCCAAGACCTTGCGAAACTGGGCTTTTGGCAAGTTTCCGACCAGCAATACCAGGTCGGAAATGCGAAATTGCGCCTCGAATTCAGCAAAGAGCGCATGAAAATGTGGCGGCGCATGGTCCTCGCCATACATGCAGATTTTGATCCCGTCGAATTCCGCGATGGTTGGCATGGCTCCCCTAAACCCTCCCCGCTTCCCTTTGATGCAGCACCGGCATCAAATCGAAATAGGGGCGGATGATGGGGGATTTCGAGGCCAGGAACTCCTCGAACGGGCCGTTGAAGGACACACGGCCCTCGTGCAGCATCACCACTTGCGGCTTCAGGCGGACCAGCAAATCCTTGTCATGGGTGACGATGATGGTGGTGCGGTGCCGCCCGCCCGCCTCCTGGTCGATATGGGTCGAGAGCAGCAGATCCTGGATCTGCATGGCGTTGACCGGATCCAGCCCGGTCGTCGGCTCGTCGAAGAACAGGCAATGCGGATTCATCGACAGCGCGCGGGCGATGGCGATGCGTTTGGCCATCCCGCCCGACAGATTGTCGACGCGCAGATCCAGGAATTCGGGCGTGCCGGGCAGACCCACCGCCGCCAGCACGCGCCTGGCGATGCCCGCGATATCCCCTTCTTCCAGATGCCGCACTTCCTTGAGCCAAAGGGCGATATTGTCCAGCACTGTGCCCGAGAACAGGGCATTGCGCTGAAACACCACGCCCCAATGGGTGTGCAATTCGTCCAATTGTTCGGTATCCAGCGTCGCCAGATCGGTCAACTGGCCCTGGCGCGTCACCCAGATGCGCCCGCTGTCGGGCTTCAAGAGGCCCAGAATATGACTGAGCAGCACCGTCTTGCCGCAACCCGAGCCGCCGACCAGGGCGATGAAACTGCCGGCCCTGATTTCCAGATCGACGCCCTGCAATACGGGCCGTCCATCGAAGGCCTTGTGCAGGTTTTCGATTCTGATTTCGACGTCGCTGTCCGCGTTTGGCGTCATGAAGGATCACCCTGTGCTTGAAGCCTATTCTTGGACACCGTCGCCGGTTTTGGCAAGCCTGGCCCCTAAGATCAAATCGAGCGTTCGGTTCAGCCTGTCCACCGGACAATGCCAGGGATTGTTCTGCATCGAGACGCCCGGCGTCATCTCGGCATCGCACTCGATCATATGATACTCGCTGCCGATGATTCTGGCGATCCGCTGATAGATGTCGAACATATGCCAATCCGAGCGCGCCAGATGACGTCCGATCAGATCCACGATGATGGTGTTCTTGTGGCAAAAAACGGTGTTGGCCAGTTCGGCGCCGCTGGCGGCGACGATCAGGTAGGATTCCTGCACGGTGCGGATCTGCTCGTCGATGCTCATGGGCGCGAAATCGACGATGTCGAAGCCCTGCGCTTGCAGATTGGCGCAAATCTCGTCTTGATTGGCCAGCCTTGAATTGTTGGGCCGGCGGATGAAAATCCGTCTCGTTTGGCGGATAGGATCGCCCAGCACGCGATCCCTTAGCAATTGCACCGAAGAAGACAGATCGATCTCGGGGACCAGAACGCATTCCTCGATCTCGATGCCATCGGCGGCGCCGACATCTTGCAGCCCGCAACCCAGTTTCGCGGCCCAGGCGCGCTGGAAAGCCGAGGGATTGGCGGCCAGAATGTCCTGGGCATTGCCGGCACGGGGGAATTTCGCCGCCACATCGATCAGGAAATGCGCGTAGGTCGTCTCCCATCCGCACCAGGTGGCCCTGGGCAATCTGACCGTGAGGGCCTTGTTCTTCTTGACCGAAACCATCCGGCCCAAATCGGCGTCGGCCAGGGGAAAACCAAGCTGGGAGGCAAGGATGCCGATGCTGGTGGAATCGCCGATGACCAGATCCCGGCCATTCTCGAAAAGCAGAAAGATATCCGAAAAGACCCTGATCTCCGCCTGACGGATCAGCCGGTTTGGCGGCGGCGTGGCGCTTCGGGTCTTTTCGACCGACAGGCCGAGATTGATTTCGCCCAAGCCCCAGGCTTCCCGCGCCCGGACGATCTGGCCGCTGGAATAGCTGTTGCCGGCGAAGTCGATCACGAATTCGTGACCGCCCAGGCCCAAAAAGCGCAGCACATTCATTTTGAGATTATAGTTGCCGAGCGGGCTGGAAAGGATCCTGCGGGCATGTCCGACCGCATCCTGGCCAGCCGTCATCGCATTCAGCCAGCTTGCGAATTCGGCAAAGCCGTCGCCGTCGCCATTGCTATTGGCCAGCGCCATCCGGTCGAATTCGGTTTCCGGCTCTGCCCCGCCCTCTGCAAACCTGATGGTCATGCTCATGCGCCCCCTGGAGAGAGGATCATTTTACCTTTGAACAATCGGTCAGGGAAAAGAAAACGCCGCCTCTGGCAGAAGGCGGCGTTTCACAAGAAATATGCGAAAGCCTATTTCCGGTCCAGCTTCAGAACCACATAGCCGGGACCGTTGGGTCCATCGACCAGCAACAGAAGGGTCTTGGCGCTGGCTGATTTGGCCTCTTCCACCTTCTTGACCAGATCGGCGGGCTGGCTGACCGGCGATTGGCCGGCCTCCAGGATCACGCTGCCGGGACGGATGCCCTTCTCGGCCGCCGGTCCATTGGGCTCGATGGCGGTGACCACCAGTCCCTTGGTGTCGTCGGACAATTCGAATTTCTGGCGCACCTCGGGCGTCGGCGGCGAAACCGACAGGCCAAGTTCGCCCACCTTCTTGCTGGAAGGAGCGACCTCGCCCTTTTCCTTCTTCTTGTCGGTCTTCTTGCCGGGCTTTGACTCTTCGTCCTCAAGCTCGCCGACCGTCACCTTCATGGTTTGGGTCTTGCCCTGGCGCAGCACCACCACATCGACCGTCCTGCCGACCTGGGTTTCGGCCACGATGCGGGGCAGGCGGCGCATTTCGTTCACCTTCTTGCCGTCGAAGGTCAAGATGACGTCGCCGCCCTTCAGGCCCGCCTTCTCGGCCGGCCCCTTGGGCGTGACACTGGCCACCAGGGCGCCGCGATTGTCCTTGTCCTTGATGCCGAGATTCTCGGCGATCTCCTCGGTCACGGTCTGGATATGCACGCCCAGCCAGCCGCGCTTGGTGCGGCCGAACTTCTTCAGATCCTCGATCACCGGCTTGGCCAGGGCCGAGGGCACGGCGAAACCGATGCCCACCGATCCGCCCGACGGCGAATAGATGGCGGTGTTGATGCCGATCACCTCGCCCCTCATGTTGAACATCGGGCCGCCCGAATTGCCGCGGTTGATGGCGGCGTCGGTCTGCAGGAAATCGTCATAGGGTCCGGAATTGATGTCGCGCTGGCGGGCCGAGATGATTCCCGCCGTCACCGTGCCGCCCAGACCGAAGGGATTGCCGATGGCGATGACCCAGTCGCCGACCCTGATCTCGTCGGAATCGCCGAATTTGACGGCAACCAGCGGCTTAACGGGTTTGATGCGCAAAAGCGCCAGGTCGGTCTTGGCGTCGCGGCCCACGATTTCAGCCTTCAGGGTCGAATTGTCGTGCAGGATGACGTTCACTTCGTCGGCGTCGGCAATGACATGGTTGTTGGTGACCACCAAGCCTTCGGAATCGATGATGAAGCCCGATCCCAGCGAGGTCGCCTTGCGCGGCTTGGCGCCGTCGGGGCGCTGCTTTTCCAGGAAGTCCTTGAAGAATTCCTCGAAGGGCGAGCCAGGGGGGAATTGCGGCAATTCCGGTCCGCCCTTGGCCGAGACGGTCTGGGTGGTCGAGACATTGACCACCGCCGGCAGCAAGGCTTCGGCCAGATCGGCGAAACTTTCCGGCGCGCTGCGCGCCGTTGCCTGCGCCATAAAACCGGTAAAAGCCAGCAGGGCGAAAGCCAGCGCCATCCGGCGCGTCACCCCTTTGAAACCGCACATCCTCATCTTGCTCTAACCTTCAACTGACAGCCCCAAGGCTGCATAGGCCTGAAACATGGCAAAAATATGTTACCTGCCGCGACCGCCCGGCCCCTGCAGATATTTGAAGAAGTCGCTGTCAGGCGACAGGATCAGGGTGGTGTCCTTCTCGCCGATGGCCTGGCGATAGGACTGCATGGCCCGGTAGAAGGCGAAGAACTGCGGATCCTTGCCATAGGCCTCGGCATAGATGCGGTTGGCTTCACCGTCGCCCTGACCCTTGGTGATCTGAGCCATCTTCTGGCTTTCGGCCAGAATGACGGTGCGTTCGCGCTCGGCCCTGGACCTGATCTGCTGGGCCCGTTCGGCGCCTTGGGCGCGGTTCTCGCGGGCTTCGCGCTCGCGTTCCGACTTCATGCGTTCGTAAATGGCCTGGCTGGTTTCTTCCGGCAGATCGGCGCGGCGGATGCGCACATCCACCACCTCGATGCCGAAGCGCAGGGCGTTGGCATTGGTCTGCTGGTGGATCTGGCTCATGATTTCGATGCGTTCCGCCGACAGCAGGCTGGACATGGTGATATTGCCCAGCACGCCGCGCAGGGCCGAACTGATGATCTGGCGCAACTGCGAGCGCGCCGCTTCCTCCGTCCCCAGGGACTGGAAGAACATCAGAGGGTCGGCGATGCGGTAGCGGGTATAGGTATCGACATCCAGGCGCTTCTGATCGGACAAAATGACCTGCTCGGCCGGCGGGTCCATGTCGAGAAGACGCTTATCGTAGATCACCACGTCCTGAAAGAAGGGCAGTTTCATCTTCAGGCCGGGTTCTTGGATGAGCCGCTTGGGGGCGCCCAATTGCCGAATGATGGCCTGCTCTTGCTGTTCGATGACGAACAGCGAGTCCCAGGCCAGGATGCCCAGAACGACGAAGGCGATGCCGGCCAGTCCTAAGGTGCGGCTCATGGCTTGCCTCCCTGGCTGCTTTCTGGCTTCGGCTTCAGCTCGTTCAGCGGCAGATAGGGCAGCACGCCAGATCTGGCGGCGGAAGGATCGATGATCAACTTGTTGGTGCCCTTCAATATCTGTTCGATGTTTTCGTAATAGATGCGACGCGACGTCACATCGGGCGCCTTGGCATAGGCGTTGTAGACCGACAGGAAACGGCTGGCCTCGCCCTGGGCGATATTGACCACCTGCTCTTTATAGGCCTGCGATTCCTGAAGCATTTTCTCCGCCTCGCCTCGAGCCCGGGGGATGATGTCGTTGCGGTAGGCCTCGGCCTCATTGCTCAAGCGTTCGCGGTCGGCCTTGGCGCGCTGGACGTCGTTGAAGGCGTCAACCACCTGGGCGGGTGGGTCCGACTTTTGCATCTGCACTTCCATGATCTCGATGCCGGCCTCGTAGAAATCCAGCATGTCCTGCAGCAGGCCGCGGGTCTGCTGTTCGACCTGGCGCCGTCCCTCGGTCAGGGCCATCTGGATGGGGGTCTTGCTGATGACTTCGCGCATGGCGCTTTCCGAGGCCACCTTCACCGTGCCCTGCGGATCGCGGATCTTGAACAGGAACTGCCCGGCATCCTTGATCTTCCACAGCACGATGAAATCGATATCGACGATATTCTCGTCGCCGGTCAGCATCAGGCTTTCTTCATTGACGTTGCTGTTGGTGCCCGAGCGCGAACGCCCCTCGGCCGAGGAACGGAAGCCGATCTCGGCCCGGTTCGAGCGCGTCACCTTGGGCTTGTAGACCCGCCCGATCGGCGATGGCCAATTGTAATGAAGGCCCGGCTGCGTGGTATCGACCCATTTACCGAACACCACCACGGCGCCCTGTTCGTCGGGCTGGACGCGGTAAAGGCCGGTCGCCAGCCAGCCGGCCAGCAGAACCCCGACCAGGACCGCGCCGCCCTTGAAGCCGTTCGAGAACAGCCCCCGCAGCCGATCCTGACCCTTTTTGATCAGATCGTCGAAATCGGGCATCTGTGGGCCTTGGCCATTGCCCTTGCCCCAGGGATTGCGCCCATTGCCCCAGCCTCCGCCCGAGCCGCCATCGCCGCCCCAAGGGCCACCGCCGCCGCCGCCACTACCGCCGCCCCAAGGGCCGCCGCCACCGGAATTCGAAGCCATGAGCAAAACCGTCCTTTTTTCGCGGATTGCGCCTTTGCAAAATATCAGAAGCGCCTTATATGACACATGCCGGGCCCGCGCAACGACAGGCACCGGAATACCTATATCGGCAAGTTGTGGGAGGTTTCAAGCATGTCCGACATAACCCAGGAAGCTCTTTTGGCGGCCCTTCGGCAAATCAAGGACCCCGAGAAGGGCTCCGATCTGGTCAGTTTGGGCATGATTTCGGGGGTTGCCATCAAGGATGGCCATGTCGCCTTCGCCATTGAAATCGATCCCAAGCGCGCCAAGGCCATGGAGCCGGTGCGCGAAGCCGCCGAAAAGGCCATCCACGCCATGCCGGGCGTGCTGACCGTGCAGGCGGTGCTGACCGCCGAACGCAAGAAGGGCAATGGCGACGGTCACGACCATGGACATGGGCACGGGCATGGTGGGCACGGGCATGGGCACGGCGCCGCCGGCGAAGACAAGCCATTGATTCCCCACGTCAAGTCAGTCATCGCCGTCGCTTCGGGCAAGGGCGGCGTCGGCAAATCGACGACCACCGTCAATCTGGCCCTGGCCCTGGCCGGCATGGGTCTGAAGGTGGGCGTGTTCGACGCCGACATCTACGGCCCCTCGATGCCGCGCATGCTGGGCATCGACGCCCAACCCGAAATGACCCCCGACGGCCAGTCGATCCTGCCCCTGCACAATCACGGCCTGGCCTGCATGTCGATGGGCTTCCTGGTGCCCGAGGACGCGCCGGTGATCTGGCGCGGCCCCATGGTCATGGGCGCCCTGGAGCAAATGCTGCGCGATGTCGAATGGGGCGAATTGGACGTCATGCTGATCGACATGCCGCCCGGCACCGGCGACACCCAGCTCACCATCAGCCAGAAAGTGCCCCTGACCGGCGCCGTCATCGTCTCGACGCCGCAGGACATCGCCCTACTCGACGCGAGGCGCGGCCTGAACATGTTCCGCAAGGTCGAGGTGCCGGTGCTGGGCCTGATCGAGAATATGAGCTATTATGAATGCCCCAAATGCGGCCACGAGGCGCATATCTTCGGTCATGGCGGCGCCAAGTCGGAAGCCGCCCGCCTGGGCTGCGACTTCCTGGGCGAAGTGCCGTTGGACATCGAAATCCGCGAAACATCGGACGGCGGCCAGCCCATCGTGGCCTCGAAGCCAGAGAGCGCACATGCCGAAGCCTACCGCGCCATCGCCCAGAAGGTCTGGGACAAGGTGCTGTTGATCCAAAGCGGCAAGACGGCCCGCCAGGCTCCCAAGATCGTGGTGGAGTGAGATTTAAGCCCTTTTTACCGTCACCCCCGTGCTTGACACGGGGGTCCATGTGGATGGCCGGGTCAAGCCCACTGCTGTCCGGTTTAAAATTGGCGATGCTATCGAAAACCGCAGGTATTGCGCCTCACATAGAAGAAACGGGCCTTCAGGACTTGAATAAGCGCCTCACCCTGAGGAAGCCGCGAAGCGGCTGTCTCGAAGGGCGAGG